>JBGTNJ010000026.1:0-64318 GCA_041743145.1 Nitrospira sp.
CACCTGCGCCTTGAAGGTCGCTCCGTGATTCCGTCTCGTTCGTTTCATTGCCTCGCTCCTCTCGTAGGCCACCTCGCGGTGGCGTGGGTGAAGCCAGGCTACCACTTACCACACTGTCCGAATTTCCGGAGCCCCCTCTCAGTGCATTATTCGCAACGAGTGAGAGGGCCTGTCTTACTGCGCCTGCCGGTTGCGGGAAAACTGAACTAATAGCACGTGCTGTCGGTCATCGTTTAAAGGGGCGTCAACTTGTCCTTACCCATACGCACGCAGGTGTCAAAGCCCTACGAGATCGACTCAGAAAGCTCGGAGTTCCTGCAGTCTACTATCATGTCGATACAATAGCAGGATGGTCATTGAGATACGCGTTAGCGTTTCCGGGCTTGTCAGGCTTGGAATCATTTCATCCGCAGCCAGAAGCATGGGGCAAAGTCTATGAGGGAGCATTTAGGCTTCTGCAAGTTTCGACTATTAAGAAGATAGTCGGCTATTCCTATGGCGGAATGTACGTCGATGAGTACCAGGATTGTGCATTGCCCCAGCATCAAATTGTTCTGAAGCTTGCCAGCATAATCCCGTGTCGAGTAGTGGGCGATCCATTACAAGGAATTTTTGATTTCGAAGGTTCCATAGTTAATTGGAATACTGATGTAATTGCTAATTTCCCTGCAATTCCTCCCCTCACAAAGCCTTGGCGATGGTCGAATGTCAACCCTGCGCTAGGTCAATGGCTCGTGCGTTTTAGACAGGACCTAGTATCTGGAAATTCCGTTGACCTTCAGAGTGCACCATTACAATTGAGGCCGCTGAGTCCGCAGGAGCAGCGAGCGGCCTGTTTTTCTCTGGTACCTGCCGCAGGTTCCGTGGTGGCCATTGAAAAGTGGCCGCATAGTGCTCACAAGCTGGCCAGCGGATTGAAAGGTTCTTTTACGTCGATGGAGGAAATGGAGTGTAAGGACCTACTCAGTTGGTGCGAGAAAATTGAGAATGCGACCGGAGGCGAGAGGGCAATAGCGGTTATTGATTTTGCAGCAACTTGTCTGACCAAGGTCTCCACCGAACTTGCGAAGGTTAAGGAAAAACTTGTCTCAGGCGATTTTTCGTTTGCCCGTCTTCAAAAACACAAGAATGTGGCCTTGTGCCTTCAGCAGATGACGTCCTCTCGTGATATCGATTTGGTGGAAAAAGCGCTAGATGGCATACGCCGTATTGAGGGCAGCATTCTCTACAGAAGAGAGTTGTGGAACGAAATGAAGAGGGTCATTGCCAATTATGAAGCGGGAGATAGTGGGCTAAGTGAGGTTGCATGGCGGCAGAGAAGTCGTGCCAGCGTAATGGGACGGCTAGTGGAAAGGCGAGTGGTATCTAGAACATTACTGGTCAAAGGTTTGGAGTTCGATCATGCAGTGGTTCTAAATGCAGATACGTTGAATGCCAAAGAGCTTTATGTCGCCATGACCCGTGGATCCAAATCGCTCACCGTGCTCTCATCATCTCCTACAATTCTGAAGGAGATCCCGACGAATATCCCTAGCGAGAGCTAAGAAAAGATTTTGGGGCTGGCATAGCTAAGGCGACCTAAGAAGGGTAGCTTTAGCGAATGATTTATACGCGGCGGAGCCGGTTAAGCGGGAAGCAGCAGGGACGACTGATGGTTCTGTTTGTCGCGGGAGCGACCGCGCGGGCCGCAGCAGAGATTGTTGGAGTGAACCGGAACACCGCACGCGTGTTTTACCATCGCCTGCGCCAGCTGATTGCCAGCAAGCTGCCCAGCTATGACTTGTCAGGTGAGGTCGAGGCGGATGAAAGTTACTTTGGTGGGGTCCGTAAGGGCACACGCGGCCGGGCCGCAGCGGGCAAAGTGCCCGTCTTTGGCTTGTTAAAACGGGGTGGGACGGTGTTTACCGCGATTATTCCAAATGCCCGATCGAAGACGTTGCTCCCGATCATTCGCGAGCAAGTGCCCCCGGATAGCATTGTCTATACGGATAGTTTCACGGCGTACGATGTACTGGATGTCTCAGAATTTCACCACCGACGTGTTAACCACAGCAAAGTCTTTGTGACGAAACGAGGGCATCACATCAATGGGATTGAGAACTTCTGGAACCAAGCAAAACGACATTTGCGTCGGTTCAATGGCATCACGCCAGACAACTTTTACTGGTTTCTAAAGGAGTGCGAGTGGCGCTTCAATAACGGCAGTCACCAACAGCTGCTCAAACAGCTCAAGTACTGGTACAAATCAACCAGGCACTAGCCCTTAGCTATGCCAGCCCCAAGAACAGTTGGAGGTGTTGGAGCAGGCGGGGTGTAAATTCACCCCCGGTGGGTCGCATATCAGCCGAACCATCATGTTGGCTGAATTGAAGCAGGTGCTTGACGTAGTCCCGTCAGGCTCGCCGCCAGATGCATATCGTTCGTCAATTCTGACCTTAAATGTCCTTGGTAAGGGCACCGAGAGCACAAGGCAGAAATCGCTGCGCCATTTGCGAGAATTGTATTCGCTCGATGAAGCCACACCCATTTTCGGACTCCTGCGCAAGCTTCATACTTTGGGCTCCGCAAGTCTGCCCTTGCTGGCAGTGCAGGTCGCTTGGGCGCGCGATCCACTTTTGCGAGCCACGTCCACGCCCATCATGGATGCATCAGAGGGCGAGCGAGTTGAAACGGCCAGTTTGGCACAGGCGCTAGAGGCCGCGTTTCCGAATCAGTATTCGCAACTGAACCGGAACAAGATTGCACGGAATGCCGCGTCATCCTGGACCCAGTCCGGGCATCTCACCGGTCGTGCGAGAAAGACCCGCCAGCGGATCAAGCCCACAGCTGTGGCCGTCACCATGGCTTTTTTCCTTGGGGACATCGCCGGCTATCATGGCGCAGCGGTCTTTTCCAATCCCTGGTGCCGCCTCCTTGATCTGGGCTGCGACCGCGCCAAAGCCTTGGGCTTCGAAGCCCATCGGGCCGGATTGCTCAACCTGCGTGCGGTGGGTGAGGTGGTCGAATTGAGTTTCCCGCTGTTCACTGAATTCCAGGGGCAGCCTTCATGAGAGCGATTGACCGTCTTCTTTCTAACTACTTCCGCCAAGTGCGTTTGCCTTGGTCGGCCAACATGTCGGGCAAGCAGCGTATCTGGTTCGCGGTGTATCCGCCAGATGAAGAACGGCGTGTGCGGGCACGCCTCCCACAGTTTGAAGCTCTTACGCTTGAGGCTAAACACGGATGGACCACCGTGGACTTCACACGGTTGCTCCCGGAATTTCTGGCAGCACACAAGTACCGCGAGTCGATCTTTCAGCAGCCCCAACATTTAAAGGCGGGAAGTGAGCTTGAAGCTCGTGCGGCTGCTCTGGTGAAGGATGCTTGTTCCTGCGAAGAAGCCGATGCTGACAGCGTCGTAGCCGTCACGGGCCTTGCTTCGATGTTCGACTTCATGCGGGTGTCCAGCCTGATTGAACGAGTCGAAGATAGCGTGCCTGGACGTTTACTGATCTTTTTCCCTGGAGAATATGCAGGCAACGTCTATCGATTCATGGACGCGCGCGACGGCTTTAACTATATGGCTGTTCCCATTACCTCAACCGAAAGCTTCATCAACCCATGAGTACGCCCATGACGAACCGCGACTTGTACTTCCGCGACCCAACAACCCTTGAATTGCTCAACAACGGCGTCTCGAAGGTCTCGGAAATCGGCAATGACGAGCGCCAGATTAAGACGCTTCGCTTCGAGCTAGAGACCTTTGTGTGTGATGGCGAATACGCCCGTGGGTTAGAGCGCATTCTCAAGGCCTACCTGGATGGTTTGGGGCGAGAGGAGCAGAAGGCGGTCTGGGTTAGTGGCTTCTTTGGGAGTGGTAAGTCTCATCTCGTCAAAGTCCTGCGCTATCTTTGGGAGGATTATCACTTTACCGACGGTGCCACCGCCCGGTCGATCGTCAAGTTGCCAACTGAAATTGCTGATTTACTCAAGGAATTGAGCAACCGGAGCAAGCCACTTGGAGGTTTGCGCGCGGCGGCTGGCACCCTAGGTGCAGGTTCCATGGACAATGTCCGGCTGGCCTTCGTGCAACTGCTCCTGCGTTCTGCTGGACTCCCAGAAGATCTCGCTCATGCGAAATTCATCCTATGGCTCCGTTCCTCTGGCCTAGAAACGCCCGTCGCGAAGGTACTCAAGAAGAACAACTACGATTTGCTCGAAGAAGTAGTGAATCTAAATTACTCAGTGCCCCTTGCCGAGGCTCTCTTGTCTGCTGATCCCAAATACGGAAGTGTGGCCAACGTCCAGGAAGCAATACGTGCCGGCTTTCCCGATATTAACTCGCCTACGATGGGGCAGGCGCTAGACTTTCTCCAACAAGTTTTCGGTGAAAAAGGTCACCTTCCCTGCACGTTGCTTGTTGTGGACGAAATCCAACAGTTCATCGGCGAGAGAATCCAGCGAGCGATGGATCTACAAGAAATCGCCGAGCATTGCTGCACAAAGCTGAACCAGCGCCTTCTTCTCGTCGGCACCGGCCAGTCTGCACTGAGTACGACACCCAGCCTGCAACGGCTTCAGGCTCGCTTTGCCGTACGGGTGCAGCTTTCAGATACCGATGTTGAGAGTGTCATTCGCAAAACCGTCCTCCGCAAAAAGCCGGAGCAACAGTCAGCAATCTCGAAGTGTATGGACGCCAATCAGGGCGAACTGGCCCGCCATCTGCATAACACCCGCTTTGCTGCAACCATTGACGACGATAAGTTCTTCGTGGCCGATTACCCACTTCTGCCAACCCGCCGACGTTTCTGGGAGAAAGTCCTGCGCAACACCGACCATTCAGGCACCAAGGCTCAGTTACGTTCCCAATTACAGATCGTCTTCGAGGCGACGCGACAAACCGCAGCGGCTTCCCTGGGCACGGTGGTGCCGGCGGACTTCATCTACGACCAGATTTCCACCGACCTCATTAATTCCGGCGAGCTGGAGCGCGAGTATGACGAGATCATCCGCAAACAACGAGATGGCACCAAGGACGGCGATCTCCGTTCCAGACTGTGCGCTCTCATCTTCCTCATTGCAAAGCTGCCTGTTGACGACTGCGTCCGGGCAAATGCCGAAACGCTAGTGGACCTGCTCGTCAGTGATCTAAAAAACGACCGTCCAAAGCTGGAGCAGCAAGTTCCCAATGCGCTCAAGCAGCTGGTGGATGCCGCACATCTTATGGCGGTGGAATCCGAATATCGCCTTCAGACTCGGGAGGGTGTGCTCTGGACGCACGACTTCAACCGCCGTCGCACCGCCGCCCTCAATGACGACCAGCGGATCCTTTCCAAACGTGCAGAACTGCTCCGCGACGGAGCCAAACAGGCGCTCAAACCCGTATCGTTGCAGCAAGGCACCTCTCGCCAGCCGCGCAAGCTTGCCGTCGAGCTTTCCTCCAGCCGCCCCGCTACCAGCAGCGATGAAGTCACCCTCTGGGTGCGAGACGGTTGGAGTGACGACGAAAAATCCGTCCTGAACGACGCCCGTGCGGCCGGTGTCGAGAGCCCATTACTCTTCGGCTACCTGCCGCGGCTCCACCACGAGGAATTGAAGCAGGCCATTGCTTCGCACGTTGCTGCTCAGGAAACGCTGGACGCCCACGGAAGCCATCCAGGCCCGCAAGGCAATCGAGACCCATTTGGAAGTCGCGAGACACAAGATTCAAGAACTGCTCGGCCAGATCATCGGCAGCGCGAAGGTCTTTCTTGGCGGCGGGCAGGAGGTCTATGGCATCGAGCTGGCCGACAAGGTTCAGGATTCCGCAAACAGTGCACTGGAACGGCTATTTCCTCAGTTCACCGAAGCAGATCACGCCAACTGGGGTCAGGTCGTCAACCGCGCCCGCGCCGGCGATGTGGGCGCCCTTTCCCAGGTAGCCTACCCCGGCGATGTCACCAAGCATCCCGTCTGCCGTCGTGTGCTCGATCTCATTGGGGCCGGCAAGAAGGGCAAAGACATCCGTGAACACTTCCGATCTGCGCCGTTCGGCTGGCCGCAAGATGCTATCGATGGGGCGCTCTTTGTCATGCTTGTGGCTGGCAACCTTCGCGCGACCACTGACAATGGCCAGCCAGCACAGGCCCAGACGCTCCCACAGAATCAGGTGGGCGTGGCCCGCTTCTACGTGGATGTACCGCCGCTCAATGTACAGCAGCGGCTCGACCTCAAGGCGCTGTTCCAGAAAGCAGGTATCACCACCCAGAACGGCAAGGAATCTGAAGCCGCCGCAGAATTCCTGAAAAAGTTGCTCGCACTGGCGGAATCTGCCGGCGGTAACGTGCCCAGGCCGGAGCCCCCCGATACACACGCCGTGTGAAGGCTCCTTCCGTGTCGTACTCGTCGAGCGTCTTGATCCAGACACTGGGTCGGCGGATTGAGACGGAGATGGTTCCCAGTTCCACCGCGGGCGGCAGCACGATTTGCACCCGTTCCCCATCCGGCAACATGGCCGAGAGAATCGGGTGGTGCGGCCCGATGTCCTGTTCCGTCGCAGTCGCGATGGCCGTGGCGAGGGCGGTGAGTCGATCCAGGGTGAGGTCCGGTGAGCGGTGGTGCTGCCAGGCTGCGCCGACCTCGATGTAGACTTCCTGTGGCCGATTGACGACGATCTCGGTCGCGCCGGGCAGTGCGAGGTACCGAAGCAAGGGCCGCAACAACTCGCGCACCATCGTATCGTGCGCGAGCAGGTCAGTGGGGATGCAGTTCATAGACGGTGCTGAAATCCAAATCCCGCGCGACGAAGATGGTCCCGCGGTCGCCCTGATTTTTGTAGAGCGTGGGTTTGATGTTGATGGTGGATTGGAGGATGAGTTCCGCCATGCGGTTTCCCGTCGTGGCGGAATGTTGATAGATCCCCAGACTCTGCGCGCCCCCGCCGCCCGCCTGCGTGGCGGTGGCCAAACCGATCCCGTCCTGTACGAGGGAGAGGAGAAAGGCCGCGCCCAGCCGGTCCCACCAATGGTTATCCACGACACCGACTAATCCGGAGGTGCCGAGTGCATCGGCAGCCGGGGAATTGAGATTGATGACGACTCCCGTTGGAGTCTTGACCCTCGTCCAGAGGAGAAAGAGGCGGCGCTGGCCCTGCGCCATCGTCGCCGCATATTCGCCGACGGCTTCCGATCCTCGTTCCAACAACACAACGCGACCGTTGTCGCTGTACACATCGCTGTTCAAGACACAGGTCGCCATACCGGCGACTTCATTGATCACCCGCACCGTCAAGGCACAGTCGATTGTGCGTCCCTTGGGAAGGATTAGGTTGCGATCGCCTAACAAGCCAGCTTGGACTTTTGGTGTGTCCGACGGCGTCAGGAGCCCACCGATGGGACCGGCTCCACTGGCCGCAGGACCAGGTGGCGCCGCGAGACCGACGCTCGTCACTCCAATTGAAGGACCGCTGGGTCCGCCCATGTACCCAATTGATGATGGCGTCGAGCTTCCGGTGTCCGCCGCCGTGCCGACCGGCATCGCTGATCCTCCCAGCATGCTCCCGGACCCCATCATGTCCGGCTGTCTCGTGCCGTTGAGGAGCTCGCGCACCAAGGAGATGGCTGCGTCTGGTCCGGTTCCCGCTTGTTGAGTCCTGGGACTGTCCGACGCAGGGGAGTTCGTCACAAGGACGTCCCCGCCGAACCGACTGGAAGATCGTCTATCGAGTGATGGGTTGCCTTGTGTCTGGTCGGGAGCCAGTGCCATGGGTCGGCTTCCGTCGTCGATTCCTCGGTCGCGGGGCGACCGCATCACCTGGTCAGTAGACGCGACAGGCGACGTGCCGGTCGACCGTGCTGTTGCTGCTGCTGTGTTCTGAGGTGGCAAGGGATCGGTCTCGAAGACCCGCTTCAGTCCGACCTGAGCCGGTTTGTTCTCCACCTTTGCTGCCCGTTCTTCTTGTGTGGCCTCCGCCTTTCGTTTCGCACTATAGGTGTTCGCTGCGAAGACGAGTCCCACCACGAGCACGATGGCCATCACGACCAGAAACGCCACGCGCGCCGCCGTCTGGTTCGTCCCACCGGCCTGATGGTTCACCGACACAATCCCATCGACGATGGGAGGCTTTTGCTCAGTTCGCTTGCTTGATTCGTGTGGTTGTTCCATCTTCGTGCTCTCAGCGCAGCGTCCTGGTGATGCCCGAGACGGTGGTTCCCTCGATGGCGGGCACCCCGGTCTTGTCGTAGACCTCATTCCAGATGCCGACCACGGCATCGCCTAAGCGCAACACAAAGCGCCGCCCCATCCGCTGCACCACGGCGAGGTCCTTCTCCATGTGGAAATTGATGCGGGTTTCTTCACCCAGCGGCGAGAAGTAGAAGATGGCGGGGATCTCGCGATTGGGAGGGAAGAGGAAATAGGTGAAGCGGCCGTCATCGAACACGAGGGCGGGCGCGATATCGTCTCCTCCCGGAAGCACCTCCATTGAATAGGACCAATTGCGCGGTTCGGGCGTAAAGGAGTCCAGCCGCTCGTTGAGGAGGTCGGCCTTCTCGCGAGCTTGTCTTGCACGGTGGGCCGAGGCATGGATCGCCGTCATCGCGGCAGGATTGGATGGGACCAGGGGATGTCGGAAGATGACGCGGTACATCGGTTCAGTTTTTCCGTGTTGCCCTGACCCGGTGTGCTGCTTTCGTCCGATGCGATCGCCTCCCACGACGGTGAACTCCAGACTGTAGTCCCGCTTGTCCGTGCGGATCTCTAGATTGTTATGCGTCGCATGGTCCTTGGGTTTCACCCAGACCTGATTGGTCCCAACATCGGCCCTGATGCACCATTCCGCTTCCGGTTTCGCACAGTCCCCGAGAAAGCCGCTGCCGGCGATGACGATGCGTTCGTCGTCGCCCAGCACAATGCGCGTGACGACCCCACGGCGGACTGTGACTTTGGTCACTTCATCCTTCTGATAGGTCACGTACCGGACTCGTTGATCTCCCTCGCCCGGCTCCGGGATCTCCGCCGCGTCCGATGAGGCTGTCGAACAGAGAAGGGCCAGGATGACCCATGGCATGATCGATAGTCCGTGCTTCTTCATGACTTTCATGACATGCACCTTTCTACTTCTTCTCGGCCATCGACAGGACCGAGGTCGGCGGCGTGATCGTGCCAATCTCCGCGTCCACCCGATAGCCGGTGACCTTGTAGCCGAGCGGGTTCTGGATCAGATCCTTTTCCAGCCCCTTCATCGTGTGGCGGTACTCGTAGGAGACCGTCGCGATGAAATACTGCGGCGGCTCACCGCTGTGCGCGTCGGTCCGCTTCACCTGCTTCTCGAACCGCACTGTCGCCTTCGGTCCGACCGCATCGTTGTGGACGGTGACGCTCAAGACGTTCACGCGCCATTCGATGCCGGTCCCCAACTGCTTATCGCGGGCGTGGACGCCGTCAAAGAGGCTTGCGTAGTCGCGACCGATCTCATCCGTACTCATGGCTAAGACCTGGTCGTAGTCGGCTTGGAGCAGCCGGTACGAGTAAGACTCTCGCGCGATCACGTATTTTTGCGTCCAATGTTTATCGAGCAATTCTTGGTAGCCCAGCACGGTCCGATCATCCGCCGCGCTCACCAGCTCGACGTTTCCGGTGGCGCGATCGATCGCGAAGACATAGGGCACGGTGGTCTTGAAGGGAGCGAGACAGGCGATGCCGATCCCTAAAATCACCGCCAGAGCACAGGCGATGCCCGCGACCCACCAGGCCTTTCGTTCCGAGACCTCCAGTCGCAGCCGCCAATCGGTATCCCAGTCCTGGCCCTGATCGTAGAATTGTGGTTTGTCCGCCGCGCTCACGATTGAGGGATCCGTCTGCTTCTCCGTCATCTTTTCCATGTTCCTGTCCTCAGTCTGATGCGCACGACTACGGCGTCCAGGGGGCCATGTGATTGAAAGTCCGCGCCGTGCCTGGCGCCAACATCTTGAGCACACGTTCCTGCTGTTCCTGTTGCGCGGCTTTTTCTTCCGCCTCGATCATGGATTTCATCGTCAGAATCCGGTTCGTGTCGTTGCTCACCTGCGCTTGCTCCGCGGCGATTCGGCCATTGAGTTCCAGAATTCCTTTTTCGTCCTGGGTGTCGTTAATGCGAGTCGTCAAGGCCCGGATCTGTTGCATCCGGCCGAGCAACATTTGATAGGTGTTCGCGTAGTAGGCCTGACTTTGCGGCGTCTGGTTCAGCATGTTCTGGCAGATGCGCAAGGCATCGCCGGTCTTGCCCTCGCAGTTGTAGATCATGCGGTTGTGACGGATGATCTGGGCCGCCGCCGTCAAGCCCTGGACCCCGCCGGACCGAATGGCGTGGTACACGGCGTTGACGTCGGAGGGGACGACGCCGGCGAGGGTGAGGTTGTTCATGAGACTGCCCATGTTTCGCGAGCCCATGATCGCGTGAATCTGTTGATCGGCCTGGAGGATCTGTTGCTGCATCTGCTGAAATTGTTGGATCCAGGCCAGCGCCTGCACGATGGATTGCACGAGATTGGCCGTGTCGATAACGGGAATTCCTCCGGCTTGACCTTTCGACGTTGGACTCACGACGGTCATCACGACGATTGTCATCGTTATCAACGCGCGCTTTATGTGTGACATGCTTTACTCCTTTCGCGAGACGCTGTTGCGTAACCGTTCCATCGAGGCCCGTTGATAGAGGTCACTTCCTGGCTGGGTCTTCCCGGCAGGCGGCGCGCTCAGTAGGCGGGCCGCCCCGGTTCGGGGCCCACTCAGAGATCCACCGGTTGAGGCTACGGCCAATGGGACCAATCGACTCAGACCGGATGTGACGCTGTGCAGGAGCAGCATTCCACTCCTCGTGGCATCTCCGCCTGTGTTCCCCAACGAGAGGCCTCCGGCCAAACTTGCTCCCAGCGAGGCGACATGGAGCAAGACATAGGCGGCGGTGATGGAGAGAAACAGCAGGCCGACGACATCTGCCAGGATCGACGCGGTGGAATAGGCACTCAGCACATGCAGACAGGCATTCCGGAGGAGACTCGCGAGAAACGTAATCACTGCCATGATGAGCACATTGGTGAAGACGGCGACCAGCGAACTGGACAGCCAATTCTCCGCATAGCGCTGGGTCACGGGAAACATCGCGCAGTAGATAAAGGCGGGCCCGACCGCGAGCAGCAGGGCGAGGCTCACTTTCGCGACGAGAAAGAGCCCCATCGCGACGAAGGCCATCACGATCGACGCCGTAGCGCAGATCCCGCCCGCGATGAAGAGTGAGAATTGTGGCACCAGTCCAGAACTCGCTTCGGTGAACAGAGTTTCCATGAGTGTGGTGAAGGGGTCCGCCATCTGGTCGATGGTGCCGCCCATCGAGAGGACACCGCCGAAGGCGGACGCAAAGGCCTCTTGAATCCCGTCCAATCCTTCCTTCACGAGGCTCCGATATTGAGGCCCGTTCAACGTCAGCCCGGTGATGAGCGCCACGCGCAACCAGCGCCAGACGAGTGCCGAGACCGGTTCCTGTACGTCGCCGCGCATGACTTGAAAACCGGTCCACATGACATAGAGCGTGACCGCCGTCACGGCGACTGGTGTGAGCACGCCGATGACGGCATCACTAGAGGTCACGACATAGTGGTCCAATGCGTTGTTCACGGACTGCTCGATGTAGGTCGCCATGCCCATGGAGTGTCTCTACGCTCCTCCTCGTCCGTTCTCGTGCCGGAGACGTTTCCGCGCCGCGATGCGTGCATGGAACAGCGGCAGCCAGTCTGTGGGATCGTCGCCCACGTCGGCTCGGATCTGGTCCAGCAGCGTGACGTTGTCCGTCGTGCCGGAGAGCACGTTCAAGAGATCCGTCATGCCGCCCAGGTCGAATTGCACGATCGCGGAACTGTGGCCCTGCTTCACGAGAAACAAACGGCTCGCCTCTCCGAGATTCTTGATGATGTGAAATTCCGCCTCCGTGACTTTGAACCCCTCCACATAGTCCTCACGGTCGGCGCGAGGATTGGGCAGGAAGATTTGAGTCACACTCTGCTCGACCATCGTTTTCCCGATCGGGTGTCGCAGCACGTCCGAGGGCGATTGCGTCACAAAGACGCCGAGGCCGGATTGTTTGCGAATGGTCTTCTGTTTGTTGAAGGCGAAGTCCGCGAACAGTGGGTCTTGCAGCGGCTTCCAGAATTCCTCCATGACATAGATGAAGGGCTCGCCCGTGATCAGCCGTTCGGTCAGATGAAGCAGATAGGCCATGATCGGGGTGCGGACCTCGGGATCATCCAGAAAGTCCGTATAGTCGTACCCGAATAATCGTGCCTCGCTGATCTCATGGGTATCTGTGGGGTTGTCGAAGGCCCATCCCAAGGAATGCCCGCGGGTCCAGCGTTTCAGTCGTGCCCGCACGCTCTGATCACCGGTCGCCGGTAGGTTCTGGCGAAGGAGGGACAGACAACGCAGGTCTTGGGAGACTGCCTCACTCATCACGGTCCGCACGGCATGGCTGATTTCGTTCTGCTCCTTCGCGGTGAGCCGTGGAATCTCGTCACCAGGTTGCTTCACGAGTTGGGCGACGAGCTGTTCGCAGAATTGCCAGTTGGTGGGATTCGGTTCGAGCTGCAAAGGATTGAAGCCGGTCGGCATGCCACGTTTGAGCGACTGATACGTCCCGCCCATGGCCCGGATGCCGATCTCGGTGCCGCGATCTTTATCGAAGACCACGCAGCGGAGGCCCTGGTACTTGGTGGCGAAGGCCAGGAGAGATAATTCGAGCGCAGTCTTGCCCACGCCCGTGCTGCCGCAAATAAACGTATTGCCGGGATACTTTTCATCGCGCGAATCTCGGTCCTCCGGGGAAACGTGGAAATTGAAATAGTAAGGTTGGCCACTGGGCGTCTTGAACAGGGCCAGGGCTTCGCCCCAGGGATTGCCCGCTCGTTTGCCACGGGCGAAGTTGTGAAAGGGACTGAGGCAGACAAAGTTCCGGCTCGTGATGACAGCTTCGCGCGGCCGCAGACTCCAGTTGCCTGGGATTTGCGCGAACCAAGCACATTCGGGGATCACATCCACGCGCGCCATCTTGAACCCCGGCCCATCCTGAAAGACGGCCCGGGCGTCGGCGAGCGCGCGGCTGACCGATTCCATCGTGTGGCCGAAGATGGCCAGACTGTAGTGGTATTGGCCCAGATCGATGAGTCCGCTCTGCAGATCGTCCGCGGCCTGGTCCATCTGTTCGATCTCACGCGTCGCCGCGTCTTCAGAGGCGATCAAATGCCCTTTCTGCGTGGCCAGCGATTTGAGGGCCGAACGTTTGTTGAGACACGAGAAGCTCTGGGTCTCAATGTATTCGGCATCGCTATAGAGCAGGCCGTTGTTCATGCCCGGCTCGGAGAACGGCGGGTACTCCTGCATGTCGAGAAACCCAGCGAATTTTTTCTCGCGCGGGTGCCAGATTTCCACCATGCCCGTCCGGTCGCCGAAGTGCAGACGTGAAGAGGGGAGGTACGAGGCCAGCGGCGCCCGGCGCAGGGGGATTTCTTCCCAGACGCCATTGATCAAGTAGCTCAAAAAGGCCAGCTGGTCGGAGTACAGGATGTCCTGTTTCGTATAGGTGCCCAGGCGGGTGGGCCCATAGCGACTCAGACTCGCTTCGAGCTGCTTACCCATGTCTTCCAGGATGGTCAGCTGTCCGGTCTCGTGCTCTCGTCGTTGGGCCAGGGTGCGCGTGGACATGCGAGTGAAGAAGCTTGCGACCTTGGAAGGACACGGTCGGTAGAGCAGGGACAGGTACAACTCCGTCGCCATTTGTCGATGCTGCGTGAAGGACTGATAGTAGCGGTCGCTCAGGGTTTGGCAGAACGGATTGGGCGAGATGCCATGCAACCGCTCAGTGACGACGCGTCGAATCTTATGGGACCAGAGGGCGAAGGACCCTCCGCCCAAGGATCGGAGAAACTGGTGCAGCGCTTCTTTGCGCAGCAGGACTTCTGAACGGTCCGCTGTTTCGAACGTGATCCCCTCCAGTTTCCAACAGGCCAGGTATTCGCCGCCGGTCAAGGTGATGACGGTGTGCGTGATCGCCGTGCCCAGGGGGATATAGTCACTCGCGGGAATCTGCGCGGACGCGGCTTTTGTGAGGGCGGCTCTGGTTCTCATTCTTTGTCTCTGTTCAGCCTGCTGCATTGCGAACACTCAGCACCTCAGCTCTTTCGCTATGAACGTCTGGTCTTCCAGGACAGGGGGCTATAAGAAATGGCGCCCCACGTGGCGCGACTCGGTCCGTGTCGGAGTCGCATCCGCGCCCGCATCAGCACTTGGCGCAAGCGCTGATCGTCCGTCTTCGTGGTCTGGCGCATCCAGAGCACGATGGGGATCGTGATCAGAACAATCCCCAGCGAGACGTAGCCGCTCACGAGGTAGTACAGCCAGACCGATACCAACAGCGTCAGGCCGCCGATCAGGATCAACGGCAGGATCGGCACGCCGCCCAACATCGCGGGCCTCGTGCAACCGGTAAAGATGGGATCGCGGAAGCCGTCCATGTTAGTTGATCAACCAGGCCGCGATGCCCGCCGCGCCGCCCACCAAGATGCCGCCGATCACCACGTTACTCACGTCGGACCATTGCGCGTGGCTGAAGGCCATCTTGAACCCCGCCCACATGATCGCGACGGTAAAGAGTGTCACCGCCACACTCGTGAGCACGGTTTGCACGTTCTGCATTACCGTGTTCACCTTGGTGATCTGGGCCCAGGCCGGGTTCGATTCCAACAGAATGACCACCCCAAGGAGCCAGGAAGCGGTAGCGATCAGACGCCCATTCCCTCGGCTGATCTCCCTCAAGGCCCCTATCCCTGATGTTTGTACCCTAGGCATTTCCGCTCCCATCATCATCTCTTCCATCTTTCTTTCCTTTCTGTGAAGTGGCCTCTGTGGACAGTTAGCAGCGCCTTCTGCGCGCACTCTTCGCCAAACGGGGGTGACATGTAGTGAGGTTCAGTTTTTGATGCAAGCCTGTGGGGACTACGTATGTGCGGAGAGGACGATCGAAGATTGCGGGTCCGGGAATAGGTGAAAGAATTGGAATGTCACCGGAGTAGGAATGGATTCAGAAACGCCGTGCACTGCACGATGACCACTATATGTTGCTCACGCTGACTCACCAGGGGAGAGCACACGTCTGAATGATCAGACAACGACTTCATCAAGCCTCTGTGCATATTGGGAAGGCCTCAGCCTGTTGGCTCGATGGAGTCCATGGAGAATGTGCTGAGTTATAAGACAGGAAGCTTTCGCGTACGGCAGCATTGAACGATCAGGCACCTCATTGCTTCGGTCACTGGCCTGTGATTACGAGGCAACTCCTAGCCGATGTTCCGCGAGCCGTCGGATCCTGACGTTCCTTTGATCTTTCCGTGCCTGTGCGAGGTCATAGGCCGACTGCATCCCCAACCACATCGCTGCGCCACCGCCGAACGCCTTTTCAAACCGCAAGGCCATGTCCGGTGAGACGGCACTCTTCCCCCGGATCACGTTGTACAGCTGTTGCCGCGTCACCTTCAGTGCTTTGGCGGCGTCCGCCACGCTCAAGTTCAATTCCTCGAGATTGGCTTCGACTAATTTCCCTGGGTGGACAGGATTCTTCATCATCATGGATGACCTCTCAATGATAGTCCTCTAAATCCACATCATGCGCATGCCCTTGCGTGAACCGAAAGATGACCCGCCAGTTTGCGCGAACGGTGACAGCCCAAGCACCTTTACGATCTCCTTTCAACGGATGCAGGCGAAAGGTCGGCTGGTTCATATCCTCAACCCTTACCGCGGCGTTGAGTGCCGAGAGAATCAACCGCAGCCGGCCGAGGTGATCAGCCTTGAGCTTTCTCCCATCATCATGCTCAAACAGAAGCTGCAAACCCTTATGCCGAAAACTTCGAATCACCGCTGTGACTGTAAAACGTCAATTGACATTTGTCAACAGCGACAGATGATTGCCGGCTCACGTCAGGAGCAGCCTTGAACTACTCGCGTGGTCTTTCCAACGAGTCTTGTGCCCGATCTGCTCGCCGGTGTGTGTGCCCGTGCTTCCTCCACTCGCTAGCCCGGTGGCGCTGTCCTCGACTTGGCGTGTTGTCTCGTGGCCTAGTCCGCTGGGCCGGTCTCCGCTTGTCCTGGCTCGGCTGCATCGGTCTCGCCCGTCTCCACCCGCGGGCATGCTCGTTGCCCGTCGCTCGACGGCCCCACTCCATCCCTCCTGCCGTGTGTCTGGGCTCTCCCTCACCTGTGAGAGAGCCACATTCACACTCACACAGGAGGTTTCAACATGGCCACTCACGTATCACGTCCCGTCCACTCGTTTCAGTGCGCCACCGTGCGTGCGTCGATCTGGAGGAATGAGGGCAAGCGCGGCGCCTTTCACGCGATCACGCTGTCCCGCACCTTCATGGATGCCGAGGGGCATCCGAAGAGCTCCGGCTCGTTCGGCAAGAACGACCTGTTCGCTGTCGCGACCGTGGTCGCGCAAGCGGAGCAGTGGCTTCGCGAGCACGCGCGGTAGCCGCCCCACGGCTGCCTCTGGTCTTCTGGCCAGGGGCAGGCCCGCTGGCTGTCTGAAGCAAACGATGCGACGCGCATTGGCACGTAACGGTGCCGTGAGCCGCTCAGCGCCTCTCGTGCTCAGAAAGCAATCCCCGCACTATTCCCTATCACTCGATTCATGCGCGGTTCCACAACAACGTCTCTTCTCTTTCTGATCCGCTTGGCTCTGCCGATTACGGCACTCCGTCCATGTCCCATCGCCCAGAAACAGGCGCGTTCATCTGTTGTCGTCGGTCGATCGGAATTGTTCTGCCATGGAAGGCCGGTGGCCTGCCGCGCACTGATCGCCTGACGCAGCATCCGCGCCAGCACAGATCTGTCACGGCCGCCGCTGAGGGCTCATCCGTCCGTGCTTCTTCGGCAGCCCCCGCCCGGTCACCTCCGTTGTCCTGCCCTGGCGCTTCGGTTTCTGCGAAAGCGCCAGTTCGTTCAACATGCAGGAGGTGTCACCATGGCTAAACAATCCGTCAACCGACTTCCCGTTCCACAGTTCATTCCGCGGTACCGTATCACGCTCGTTCCTGAGGGTGGTCACACCGCGCCATGCGGTCGCCTTCACGATTCCGCTGCGGCGGCCGCGGCGCTTCGCCCATGCTTTGCGGGGCTCGATCGCGAGCAGTTCCTCATCTGTTGTCTCGATGCCAAGAACGCCAGCCTCGGCGTGAACATCGTCTCGATCGGGTCGCTCACCTTCAGCATTGTGCATCCACGTGAAGTCTTCAAACCGGCCATCCTCCTCAATGCCTGTGCGATCATTGCCGTCCACAATCATCCGTCCGGAGATCCCACGCCGAGCCCGGAGGATCGGACGCTCACCACACGACTGCGGGAAGCTGGAGATGTGTTGGGCATCAGGCTGCTCGACCATCTCATTCTCGGTGACGACCGTCTCTTTAGTTTTGCAGATCAGGGCTGGCCGCTGTGAGGCGACAGCGAAAGTCTTGTGCGCAACTTCCATCGATTATCCTTTTGAGCAGACGATGCCTGTCGACACAATCGAAAAATTCCAGTTCCCTACCACAAGTGGTGGTCTGCGTCTGACACAGCGGACGCCTAAAAAATAGGCAACATGCTGAAGGGGGCCATGATTCGCGGTGACGCTTGGGCATCACTCGACTAGCTCACAAGGTTATCCCCAGAACGTGGGGACGACCGGCTGAGCGTGATGGCCTCGCTCTTGTGCTGCTGGATTTCTTTGTGAGGGCGTGGCAAGTTGGTGTTCGCGGCGGGAAGCTGGCTGGCTACATCGAAGGAGTTTCTGCGGCCAGACTCTACCGTTACTTATAGGGGGTGGTTGGAGGTGCTCAAGAGGCGTATCAGCGGTCGATAGATCCGGCGGAATTTGTGAAAGGGTGGAAAACAAACAGAGCCCCTCAACGGCGCCCGCTGCCGAGTGCCAAACGGCTCTTAATCCAGCTCGCGACCGATGCCCGGCACATGCCGCTGCAACGGCTGCGGAATGAGGCGCTGGCCTACCTGATGTTGAAAACTGGGTTGCGAGAGATTGAGATCAGTCGGGCGACGGTCGGGGATCTGCAGCCAGCGGAGCCGGGGCAGTATTGGCGGTTGTACGTGCATGGGAAGGGCCATCTGATGGCGGATGAGTGGGTCAAGGTGTTGCCCGGAAGTGCATACGAAGATCAGGGCGTATCTGAATTCTCGCGGTGGAGCGCTGCCACCGAGTGCGCCGCTCTTTGCGACGACGGCACCGGTGAAAAGTGATGGGACGGTGCGGAAGAGTGCGGGACGGCCGTTGGGCGCCCGGAGCATTCAACGGATCATTACGGAAGGTCTCCTGCTCGCCGAGGCGAAGCATCCGGGGATTGTGGTCCATAGTTTGCGGCATTCGGCGTCGACGTATGCCACCTTGAATGGCGCGCCCCCCAGTCAGGTGCAACGGATGATGCGGCACAAGCATTACAGCACGACGGAGCACTATGTGTGGGAGACTCAACAAATGCTCGAAGGGGCGGAGGGGAAGATTACGCAGATCTAGGCGTCATCATAATAAGGTTGCCGCACGGTGAGAGCCATCTGGCTGTCGAACGTGCGGCCATCACTACGCTCGAAGACACAGGCTCATGACAAAAAATGGGTCGTGAAAGGTATTACTCCACTGCTGCTATTATCGGTAAGCCAACATCCGTCGAACGTTCCAGCTCTTTCCGCTTCTATCTGACCGTATCCATTTAGATCCAGTACTGTATCTCTTTAGATTCTTCACAGATGCATCTGCCGGATTTCTCCTGTATCGAAGTAGTACACCACGAATACCTATACGTATAACTGCGCAATAATGTTGGTTTGTGCTGTGTACGCATTTTGGTGAGATCCTGAGCATGAGTATTGCTTGGAATACGAACAAGTCACGCTCTGCTCGGGCCTACGAATTCTTCGATGTACTCTTCGAGACAAATGGAGTATGCGTGTTGTCGCATCTCATGAGTTGTAGCCTTCGTGGAGGATGGGGAGTTGGAGAGTCGTAGCAACGGTCAGCTGACCGCCCAGCCGCGTTCGACAGGCGCATCGACTACTGTGTCGCAGTCGTCCACAGCTCCTTCCCAAGACTCATTTCAAGTTACAGCTCCCTCGATTACATTACCTAAAGGCGGCGGGGCCATTCGCAGGATAGGTGAGAAGTTTGGCGCGAATCCGGTCACCGGCACGGGTTCAATGTCCATGCCCATCGCCACGAGCCCCGGTCGTTCAGGCTTCGGTTCTCAACTGTCATTGTCGTATGACTCGGGCGCGGGCAATGACCCGTTCGGTTTCGGCTGGAGTCTTGCCGTCCCGTCGATCACACGCAAGACTGACGAAAGCTTACCGAAGTACGACGACGCCACCGAGTCCGATGTCTTCGTGCTCTCAGGCGCCGAAGACCTTGTCCCGATGCTCGTTGAAGTGGCGGGCCACTGGACACGCGAAGTCCTGCCTCCGCGCACGATCGACGGACACGTCGTTCGCATTCACCGCTACCGCCCGCGGATTGAAGGGCTGTTTGCCCGCATCGAGCGTTGGACGCGGGAGACCGATGGCGATGTCCACTGGCGCTCCATCTCCAAAGACAACATCCTCACTCTCTACGGGAAAGAATCAACCTCTCGCATCGCCAACCCGGGCGATCCTCTGCGCGTCTTCACGTGGCTGATGTGCGAAACTCGGGACGACAAGGGCAACGCCGTGCTCTACGACTCCACATCCGAAGACGGCGTCGGTGTCGATCTGACCAGCGCACACGAACGCAACCGGGGCGACCGGAACGATCCGCGCCGCGCCGCCAACCGCTATCTCAAACGCATCCGCTATGGCAACCGCGTACCGCTGCTCGATAACGCAGGCCAGCGACCTCGTGCCCTCACCCAGGCCCAGATCGTCAACGCCGGCTGGATGGTCGAAGCCGTCTTCGACTACGGCGAGCACGACACCGACACGCCGTTGCCACAGGAGCCGGGCAAGCCGCGGCCGGTACGGAACGATCCATTTTCCATCTATCGCGTAGGTTTGGAGGTGCGGACCTACCGGCTCTGTCAGCGCATGATGATGTTTCATCACTTCGAGGGTGAGGAAGGCGTGGGTCAGGATTGTCTTGTCCGTTCACCGATTTTACCTACTCGCACGAGCAAGATCCCGCCAACACTCGAAACCTTGTCTACACCTTCCTGCGTGCCGTCATGTAGACCAGCTATGAGCGCAACAACGGCAGCTATCTCACGCGTGGCTTGCCGCCGGTCGAGTTCGAATACACTCAGCCGATTGTGCAGGACACGGTGCAGGATGTGGATACCGCCAGTCTGGAGAATCTGCCGATCGGAGTGGACGGTACCACCTATCAGTGGACCGATCTGCACGGCGAGGGCATCCCCGGTATCCTCACCGAACAAGCGGGGGGCTTGGTTCTATCAACGCAATGTCAGCTCGATCAGCCACCGCCCGGTCGAGTTCGCCCCGCTCGAGCGGGGCGCCGTCAAGCCCAACCTCGCGCTAGCCGGATGGGCGCAGTTCATAGATCTCGCCGGTGATGGCCAGCCAGACGTGGTGATGTTGGACGGCTCCATGCCTGGCCTCTACGAACACGACGAGGAGGAGGGCTGGCAGCCCTTTCACCCATTCACCTCGCGCCTCAACCGCCTGTTAGCGGGGGGGGTGTTGCAATGATCGGCACGAGCCTTCAAATCACAACGATCCGCGATTACATTGCGCAGATCGCAAGATTTAACGCCCACGTGTTGATTACTGGAGAGACAGGGACGGGAAAGGATTTGGCTGCGGTAATGCTCCACGCGACAAGTCTACGGTCCAAATACCCCTTTAGCACGTTCAACTGTGCAGCCATTCCAGACTCCTTGGTTGAAAACGAACTATTCGGTCATGAAAAAGGTGCTTTTACCGGAGCCGAAACCAAGAGGGAAGGAATATTTGCAAGCGCACAGGGTGGAACGGTCTTTCTTGATGAAATCGGAGAAATGCCCCTGAGCGGTCAGGCAAAAATCTTGCGCTTCCTTGAAACTAGACAGATTCAACGGCTTGGGTCGCCACGTTCCTATCCTGTAGATGTGCGCATTGTGGCGGCGACGAATCAGAATCTCGAGGAGCGCGTCGCTCAAGGTCTATTCCGGCAGGATCTCTATTATCGGCTGAATGTCGCCAAGGTTCATATGCCTTCGCTTCGCAAGAGGAAAGAGGACATCCCTGCCCTGATTGAATATTTCATCCACATCTTCAATGAACAAATAGGCAGACAGGTTGTCGGATTAGAACCGGATGTACTCGATTGCCTCATGGAATACGACTGGCCGGGTAATGTCAGGGAACTCAAAAATGTCTTGGAGGCCACGTTCCTCACCGTTCAATCTTCACGAATCAGATTCAATGACTTGCCGGCAGACTATCAGGTGACATTGAAGCACAAGCTGGATAGATCTCGCATAGAAAGGGAGCAATTGCTTACAGCTCTTCTCACAACAAATTGGAATAAGACCAACGCGGCGAAGCAGCTTCATTGGTCGAGGATGACGCTCTATCGAAAGATGGAGAAATACAGCATCGCGCAGCCCATGGTCGGAACAAAGGTCTAGCGGATGAAAAGCTTTTCGCTGAAGAACGCCAAATGGCTCATCGCTCCGCTCATCACCGTCGCAATCATCGGTCTGATGTGGTGCTACTACATGGTTGTCTACCTTCCCAATCGAGTCGAGTACCTTTCTGGACGCAACTTGCGAGTCCTGGCAATGATAGGAAATGAAATCACTTCGGCAACCGAGAACTATAATCAGGTGCTACGACTGAAGTGGCAGCCTAGCAGTTCTACCCGGGGCGAAGGAAAAGAGCACACGGAGGCCACCCAGAAGTACACAATCGGACACACGTTTGAACGTGAAGAGTCGGGAGCCCACTTGGTTCTCACCTACGTCCCTGAGAATTTAAGTAACGCTTCGAAGCCAGAGTCCCATCGATTTCCAGTCGGCCTCACACCGCGCGAATTCGATATCGTGCTGGTTGTCAATGAATCGGGGCACATACTCTTCCATCAGGCACCGACTGGTATTCAAATCAGCAGTCTTGATCACCTGGCGCGAGCTGCAGGCATAGAGTCTGAAAACGATAAAGACATTGATGAGAAGAATGTGAAGGTCGTATCCATTCAAAAGGAAAACACAATACCCACAGTCACCGAGATTCGGGATGTGGTCGTGAAGGGTCAACCCTACAAGTTGTTCCTGCTGCCGGTAGAGGTTCCGGTCAGACTAGTGGGAAAATCTCCGAACGGCATAAAGGAAAAGGAGCGATGGGCTATTGCTGGGTTGGTCAAAACAAGCCGGTTCAAGTCGGAATCCCGATCGATTTCTTACATGCTCAGAAGTGTCGTCCTCTCTCTGATGATCGTCATGCTCGTGAGCCTTCCGCTCATGCGCATGCTCACATTAAGCAAGCGTGAGCGGGTACAGCCGCTGAACATTGTCACGCTCGCTTTCTCACTCCTCATGGGTACGGCCCTGGTCGTGCTTATGCTGGCTGACACTTTCGTCTACTCCAGCGCTGAATCGCGCTTGAATCGGCAGACGAACCACCTCGCCGACGAGATCGCGCAGAATGTCAGGGAGGAAATACAGCATGCCTACAAACAATTACATTCAATGACCCCAGAGGCGATAGAGGCGATAAAGGAATGGCAACGACGTTCTCAACAATCAGGTCACAGGACTCCACGGATCATCCAAGAAGGAGACATACTGAAGACCAGGGTAAGCGCCGCCGATCCGTATCCATTTCTGGGCGAGGTGTTTTGGATTAATCCCGAAGGTAACCTCAGTGTGAACTGGTCGATAGGGGAGAAAGACGCTACCAAGTTCATGAATCTCCAAGAGCGAGAATATTTTCAGCATGCGAGAGACAACCGACTCTGGACCATCCCTCTCGGCTCAAAGGACGGGCCGCAAGATGCCAGGTTATGGGTGCAACCTATCTATTCGTGGGACACCGGCAAGAATACGGCAGTTCTGGCCATGCCGCTCTCAGATGCCGTACCGGAAGCTGCCAAAAATGAATTCGAACACTGGGTCGCAGCATTGGAGACGAAGTTCTTGTCTCTGATCGATCCGGTGATGCCGCAAGGGTTCAGCTTCGCGGTGATCGATGAACACGGTCTGGTGTTGTTCCACTCCAACCAGAAGCGCAACCTCCGAGAGTCCTTCATTGAAGAAACGGATCACGGGCCCATTATTCAAGCAGCCCTGGCCGGGCGCATGAATAAAGAAGGGGATGGAGTCTATTGGGGGGAGGATCAGCATTTTGTTGTGAAACCGTTGGAAGGGCTTCCCTGGACTCTGGTGGTGTTTCGAGATAAACAGCTCCTCCATACAGCAGCCGTCCAAGGGTTAGGCACAGCCACAATCTTGCTGCTCCTGTATGCGGCGCTACTCCTCGGCGTGCTCTGGACCGCGGGCTGGCTCCTGTGCAAGCTCGGCAAGCCCTCATCCTCACATCGCTCCCGAGCCACATGGTTGTGGCCCAACCGGGACAAGCAGCTCGCCTATCGCTCCATCATCGTGTTTAACCTGGGAATGGCCTTCGTGCTGGCCTGGTTCATCTTGTGGGAGCACGAGTGGAAAACAGTCGCGGCTGGCGCGGGCATTCCGTTCTTGGCGGTGGGATTTGCCTTCATCCAATGGACACGACGGCGACAGAGTACCTCGCCAATGCTGAACGCAAGGAGAAACCTCTACCAGTTGACTGCCGCATCCTTCGTTCTGGTGCTCAGCGTTCTCCCTGCGGCAGCCTTTTTCAAGACAGCGTATGAAGTAGAGGATAAGATTTTTCTGATGGAGGGCCAACTCAGTCTTGCAACAGGTCTGGCCGAGCGAGAACGGCGGATACGGGAATATTACAAGGATGTCACCTTCTCTTCCTCAAAGGACAAGGACAAGGAAACGCACAAGGAGAAGTTCGTTCAACGACGGTTGAACACAGATTCGCGCAAGGACACGCTTGATGTCTACAGCCAATTCTTTGCAGAGACCCAAACGGAGTCTGTCGATACTGAGTTTGTCGATGAAGTTCGCAAGTCCAGAGCTGAATCCTTCTGGAACGAGCAGCAATTCCTGCACCTCATCGAAGCCATTCGCATCCCATTCAATGATAGGGCGGCCAAGTCGACGGGAATGCTGCACAATGTATCCAGTGATGGCACACGGATCTGGGTTGAGGCGTCGGACACAGATTTGGTTTTATATTACACACCGCCGAAAGAGTTATCCCCAGCCAAGCCCGTGATTAAGATTAGTTCACAAACGCATACGCTGCTCGAAACGCCGATCGTGTTTCTCGCAGTCATCGCAATCGCATTGTTGGGGTGGAGTGTGTGTTTCGTCATTGGGCGTATCGGAGAGACCATCTTTGGCAGTGGTCTGAGCCCCGCTTCAGAATATCAGGCGGCCCAAGGAACGCTTGGAGATCCTATCGGAAATGCCCTTGTGCTTGGACCGACAGTTCCAAATCAGATGAGGCTGGGGTCCTACCATTGCATCGACTTCGACAATGTGATGGCAGATTACGCGTGGGTGGACACCGTAAGAGCGGATCTGGCTCAGGGTCGAGGAATAGCAATCGCACTGCTCAATTGGGATTGCCAGATCGAGAGCCCTTCTAGAAATCAACAAAGGCTGGAGCTGCTTCTGGAACTGTTGACCGAAGGGCGAACGGTGCTGATCCAATCGAAAATCGATCCGACTCATTTTGATCTCGATGGGGACATCGATGCCGATAGTGAACAGATCTGGGATCATGCGCTCCGGTCGTTTTCAAGATGGTATCCGGAAGAGGACGGGGGAGATGTCGAGAAATTTGAGCAGACTCTCGGTGATCGACAGGAGTGGGTCCTCCAAAATCTGATTGTGTACTCTCAGGAAAAGACAATGCAGGCACAAACCGCGATAAAAGAGGCTAGCCAAGTTATTTGGGAGGAATGTCATCCGACCCTCGCCCTCCAGAAAATCGGAAGCGACATTGCCGGCCGTCTCGATCTGTCGCGAATGACGTCCTCCACAGAAGTCCTCGAAACGCTACGGCGTGTAACTGACCGGTATTACCGGCAACTCTGGGCCACCTGTTCATGGGGAGAGCGGTATGTGTTGTTTGCCTTGTCGAGAGACGGATTTGTCTGCTGTACCCAGCCGGAGGTACAGCAGCTCTTACAGCGAGGCCTGATCGAGCGGGAGCCAGTGCTCGGCCCATTCAATGCCACGTTTCGAGAGTGGATACTGCAAGTAGGCCGTGATCCCATCTATGCCCAAGCCTGGGAAAAATCCGAGTCTGAGCACACCTGGATAACGGCCAGGCATATTACCATTGCATTACTGGCCGCATTGGGATTGTTTCTCTACGCGACACAGCAGGAGAAGGTCGGCCATCTCATGGAGTTTGGTACGGCCCTGCTCGTCGGAATCCCGATTATTGGAGAGTGGTTGGGGAAACTGGCCGGTGAAAATACGTCGACCGCAGAGAAGACATAAGTGACTATTCTACACTCGGGATCGCACACGAGCTTGATTGAGGACAGAAAAAAGCCGAGAATATAAATAGTAGATTCACATCCTCTCCTGAGATTGAGAAGGAGGCCCACCATGTCACGTGACCTACTGACACGAACATATAGGTCTGCATCTGAAAGGCAGCCAAAGAAGCCACTCCTTTCCTCCTCATTGAATATGGCACGCAGAACCGGCACTCACCCTCTCGAGCAGTTACAGCACGTGTTGGGGAACCGTGCGGTGGCAGGGCTAATCCAAAGCAAACGTGTCGCAGCCGAGACCGGGTTCCTCATCCAGCCAAAATTGGTCGTCGGCGTCGCAGGGGACCACTACGAGCGAGAAGCCGATCACATGGCCAGTCGAGTCATGACCATGCCGGCTCCTGCTACTTTGCAATCGGTTCAACGCCAAACGATGCCGGACGAAAAGGACAAAGAAAAGACGCTCCAAACGAAACCGCTGGCTGAGTCGATCATGCCGCTCATCCAACGCGAGGTGGTGCCGGAGGACAAAAAAGAAGAGCAGCCGATTCAGACCAAGCCGTTGGCCGCTGCCATTACACCGTTTGTGCAAAGAGAAACAATCCCGGAGGAAGACAAAGAGCAGAAACCCCTGCAAGCTAAACATCTCAGCGAAGCAGGGACAGCAGACCTACAGCGGCAACTGGGTGCCGAGGAAGACAAAGAGAAAAAGAGCGAGCCGATCCAGGCCAAAGCCTCGGTCCATCAGGTAGCTGCTGGCAACAGGTTCGAAGCGGGCATAGGAGTGGAAACTCGGTTGATGCGCAGCAAAGGCGGGGGGAGTCCCTTACCGGATCCCGTGCGCGCGTACATGGAGCCGCGGTTCGGGGTGGACTTCAGCGGCGTCCGGGTGCATACCAGTCATGAGGCGGCGGCCTTGAACCAGGCGGTGGGGGCACAGGCCTTCACGCATGGGCAAGACATCTACTTCGGCGCGGGAAAACGCCCCGAGGTGTCCGATCTGACCGCGCACGAACTGACCCACGTGGTGCAGCAAACAGGGGGAAAGTAATTGTCAATCAGCTCACAAAGGCGCCGGTTGTTGCCCATCGATTAAACCAGCGAACAAGATTCACGGTACGTTAGAGTGCGAAGGAGTGGTGGATTGGCTTGATCACAAAGGCACCAGGGGGTGCCGACAGCGCCAGACTGAGGGCAGCGGACAATCAATCATCGTCGCGCGCAAAGACCCTCGGCCCCTTTGTTCGTTCCTGCATGCGCCACAAAAACAACGCCTCCCCCTTCACCGACTAGTCCGCAAAGTTTGTAGTTTCTAAGTTTCCCCCACGACAAGGAGTTTCCCGTTACTTTGGATAAAAGCTCACCCGAACACGTTGATCCCATTCCCCATCAAAAAATGGCGAATCAACGAGGCCATCATAACCACTTGGAGCTTCCACGACTCGCCACTTGCCATCACTGCGTTTATACACGATACCCGAGTGACGCGCCCCTTTTAGGACAATGTCCCCTGCATTTAAATTGATCCGCTTGGCCTCGGAAGTTTTTCCTGCGCGCTTGTCCTTATACTGACCAAGGGAAAATTGCCATGGGTTGTCCCCCCCTTTTCCCAAGGCAATCGAATAACAATAGTTGACCAGATCCACGCAATCAAAATGTCTTCTTCCAATACAAGATTCCCCAAGAACAATTTTCCCATCCACCGTGCGTGGCGTCAAAAGATGGCCAGTAGAGCTTCCAGACATAGGCGGTAAAGCGGCCTGGGGACCAGCCTTGGCCATTCCCTTCACGTCCTTCAAATATTTACTCAATGCTGATGAACTTTTGGAGAGTGTTGTTCCGCCGACTTTTCCCCATCTGCCCTCACACACGGCATTCTCTTTCCAAGACTTGGCCGCTTGTACCATGGGTGAAGCCGCCGTAAAATTCAGTGTGGCAAGCGACACACTATCTTTAGGTTTAAACAAGGGGGTGTCGGCATTGCCTGGGGTATCCCCTCTTCCTCCGTTCACAAAATGACAGCCTTCGCTTACTAATCGTAAGGCAGTATCAACGACCAGCTTTCGTTGAACTCTTGTCATAATGGGCATTTCTACCTCCTCTTTTTGGAGTAATAATTGAGAAACCTCTGGACCTTCCAACTAAATTCTAGCTGATCACATACCGGCATCTGATTATGTCTAAGATACATCGGATAGGGATGTGGCTTGAAAATTTTAATCAGCCAAAAGAAATACCGAAATTATTTTCCTATCGACAGTCCTTCTCATCCAAAGGAAGAATGGCGTAGGGGCGAGCTCATGACGACAAGGCATCAGACTTACGGGTTCTGGAAATATGCTTCTTCTTGTTTGCAGGCCGCTGCCCCTACCGGCGGGCATCAAGGGCCGCCCAGCCACCAGTCCATTGACGTGTCGGATTCGTGAGACGCTTGGCCATCAATCGAATATCCTCCCTTGAGGGCATATCAGTTTCGCGAATCGGTTCCCCACCCAATCGTACTCCAGGGTGAGTGTGAAGAGCGTGATTGCCCATTCCCGTTCGATTGTGGAGGGCTTCATGGAAAATAACGCGAGCAATGAGTCCGACGCTCCGCTTCTCGTCCACGCGAATCGTCGGGGGAGTGGTCGTCAACCAATCCACACGGAGGGTGGCGCCCGGACCAGTCGCTATCCGTTCGCCACTCACAGAGACTTCAGAAGCGACCTGACGCACGTTCCTTCCGCCAATGTTGATTGGGTACCGCAGAGTAAGCCCCGCGGCGATCAACCTGTCACCCGTCCCGAAATCAACACCGATGAACCCGAAATTAGGTTCTGGGACGACATACACTAACAGGTCTCTGGGCCCAACCACTGGTCGTTCAATCCGCGAAGAGCAAAGGACCTCGCCAAATCGATTTCTTGCCACTCTCTGGTTTGAATCAAATTCTGCAATAACGGGTTGAAAAATCCTTGCAACCTCGGTACAGAGCCCGTTCCAAGCAAAGTGAAGTTCATAGGGGTTTCCCAACCAAATTTGATACGCCATGTCGGTCCTCCTGCTTTAAGCGATTGATTCAACTGTTCAGAAGACTGAATGGGTAGCGGCCATAGGAGCCAGATTCCAGTGCCAAGTGCGTTAAACCGTTCTCCCAACGAGATACTGGGCCGACCATCACATAGTGCGTCGTGCATCACGTGGCATAGCGAACCTGTTGTTCAGGAAACCGGGTGGTGATCATGCTTCCTGCGCCGGTGCACATAACTGCGCACGATGGCCATGCGCTCGATTCGATTGGTCGATCGGCTCTTGCCGAGCCCGTTGGTCTTGACGTCTTGAGTCAGCAATGCATCTGGGTTCAGCTCTGGGCAATGGGACGGTAACCTTGCACAGAGGAACCACGTCAACGATACATTCGAGCTTCCCTCCGATTCGAGCAATCATCATTGAATCGAACCTGTCGTGCGCGAGAATCCACGCACTTTGTATCCCAGTGCCGCACCCAAAGGCCCCAGCTTCAACTATTAGCACCATTAAATGCTCAGCGAAGGGGTCCTGATGCGACCGATCCCCACGCGTTAGGGAATCATTTCCTTGAACTGTCCGGGAGCCGTCACCTGGATCACCCCGGCCCACAGGCAGTTCAGCGTGCACGTGTTATCCAGCGCAGGTTGGTGGCCCAGCAGAACGGTCGTCGCACCGGGGACCCACGGCGTTACGGTCATGGGAAGGCACGGTTGCGGCGTGAGCACGCCGAGCGCTGCCGATGTGGCTGCCGCCACCATCGGATTGGCGAGGCTCATGCACACCCCAAACGGCGCGATATTGACCATAGGCTTGTGGTCCATGATGGTCGCAGCGGGCTGGCTGCTCGTCATCACGCGACTGGTAGGTAAGACCGTCAGTGAGCTTGGCGCCACGCCGAAGCTACAGGCTAACAGTGCGCCATGACAGACATGTTGTGGCATATCGAGTGCCTCCTACATTGTGAGAGAAACAAAGACTTCCGACTCCTTTGATTTGCCCATCAGGGTCTGTCCCCGTTTGTTTCACCTAGGGTGAAGATGGGAGTGCTGAAGGCTGAAAGAAGCGTTGGAAGATTTCGATAGCTTCGTCTGTTTCGAGTTTGTCTCGAACGATACAGAAGGCATTTATGAATTTGTCGAACTGCAAGTCCAAGTCGGTGGCATCGTGCTTAATCGCGTCTGCCGCCATGAAGGCTGTGAACACCCAAGCCACGATGTGTGCTGGGCAAGCAATCAAACCGGGCACGGAGTAGTGCGCAAGCAGTTCCCCTGAAGCAAACGCCACCTCGAACCAGTTGCCGGCGAACCGGCCCTCCATCAAGGCGAGCAAATCGCCATCCGACAATTCGGAGATATCCAACCCCCCATCGTGACGCACGACATCGATCAGTTTCTGAGGCACGAACTCGTTTTTCACGAGCCGCTCCCATAGCGACCGATAAAAAGGAAGATCTTCTGCCTCACTATGGTCCACTCACCTGCTCCTATACGGGTAGCGTTTTCTCTTTGGCAATGCATTTATTCAATGCATTGATCTTGTTGGCCAACTCAATCTTGTGAGTAGCTTCCTTGGCCGCGCTTCCTGCGTTGATGCTACCTCCGAGTATGTAGTCGCAGCGGTCAGCTAAATACGTCGTGCGCCCTGCAACCTCAGCCGTGAAACACAATATTTTCGCCTTTGCGTCGGCCTTGTTCGGAGATGTCTTGCAGGATTTGCAGTTCAACTTATAAGCAGCGTACGTAATTTTGCAAGCCGCCAGTTTCTTGGCATGGTCTTCTGCAGCCTTTTCGGCAGCCTCGTCTGCTGCTTTCTTCGCTGCCTTTTCCGCCGCCTCCTTAGCGTCCTTCTCGGCCTCGCCCTTCGCTGCCTTTTCCGCCGCTTCGAGCGCCGCCTTCTCGGCTGCATCCTTGGCGGCAGGCTCTGCGACCGCTTTCGCGGATTGTTCGATTACGGCCTTGTCGAGCGTATCTGTGATGCCATGCGCCTTCGTAGCCTTCTCGGCCGCTTCCTTGGCGGCCTTGTCCGATGCTTCTTTGGCCGCCTTCTCTGCTGCCTCTTTGGCGAGTTTCTCGACCGCTTCCTTAGTGGCCTTGTCGGCGACCTCCTTCGCAGCTTTCTCAGCAGCTTCATCAGCGGCCTCCTTGGCCGCCTTCTCTGCAGCCTCCTTACCCGCCTTTTCGGCCGCTTCAGCTGCCGCCTGCTTGATTGCCTCCTCGCTCGCCCCTTCTGCTGCGGCTTTCTCTGCTGCCTCCCTCGCAGCTCGCTCGGCGGCATCCCTGGCACCCTTTTCCGCGGCGCTTCGCGCGGCCTTCTCGGCTGCTTCCTTTGCCGCCTTCTCCACCGCTTCCTTGACCACTTTCTCGGTGGCTTCTGTTACTGCCTTCTCAACGGCTTCCTTGACCGCCTTCTCGACAGCCTCCTTGACGGCTTTTCCCACGGCCTCCTTGACGGCCTTTTCCACGGCCTCCTTAATTAGCTTCTCGACGATTTCCTTGGCGACTGTCTTGGCTAGCGTTTCTGCACCCTGCTTACCGCCAATCTTGAACAGCCTCTTGAGGAACGCGACGATCCCGGTCTTGGCCGCCTGCTCTCCCGCAGTGGCTGCTCCACCGCTGACGATACCTGCCACGATGGCAGCGATATCTATAATGGCGACGACGCAACGCACTCCGCGCATGGCTAGAGGGTCTGGTTTACCTGTGACCACATTATCGCCTGTCAAACAGCCGCAGCCGTCTTTGACTGTGCTGACGAGCGGGATCAAGTCCGTCGCCTCGTCGGCGACATGCTCTGCGGTCTTGCTACCCCCCTTTTTCATCAGCTCCGGAACCGCACAACTCAGGGCCTTACACGCCAATCTCGCTGCAACGAGCCCCCTGGTTTGTGGGTTTGCGATCAAGAGCGCCTTGCCGAGGTATTCCCCGGCGGTCTTCGCCACGTCGATCTCGCCCTTGAACCGCTTGGCAATCGCCGCCCCCGTTTTCTTCACCCACGTGAACGCCTTGCCGCCCAGGTCCTTAGCAAGGTTCCACGCCTTGTCCAGTCCCAAGTACTTGGCGACATTCAGCAGCTTGCCGCCGACGCTCTTGGCCAAGCCCCAGGCTTTCCCGCCCCAGTCCTTGGCAAAATCCCATGCCTTGCCGCCCCAGTCCTTTACCGTGTTCCATGCCTTGCCGCCCCAGCCCTTGGCCGTGGCCCAGGCTTTTCCGCCCCAGTCCTTGGCCGTGGCCCAGGCCTTAGCGCCGAGTTCTTTGGCGGTGTTCCAGGCTTTTCCACCCCACTCTTTGGCGGTGCTGATGGCCTTCGTCCCCCACTCTTTGGCGGTGTCCCAGGTTTTGCTGCCCCACTCTTTGGCTGTGCTAAGGGTTTTGGCACCCCAGTCTTTGGCAGTGGTGTACGCCTTGGACGCGGCTTCCTTGGCGGTGTTGAGCGCCTTACTGGCCGCATTCTTGGCGGTGTCCCACGTCTTGCCAGCCCATTCCTTGGCCGTGTTGAGGGCCTTGCCGGCCAAGTCGCTGGCCGTGCTCGTCACCCAACTTAACAGCCCCGCCGCTTTGCCCAGGATTTTCTCTCCAAGGGCCGCCACCTTACTGGCGGCGCCCCCTGTTAGGTTGTCTGCGAGATTCAGCGCCTTGCCACCCAAATCCTTGGCGGTGTCGGCGATCTGGGTCCCGAGCACTTGCGCTTTGGCCCACACCGCCGTCCCCAGGCTAGACGCTTTATCCCAAACTTTGCTCCCAACCTGTTTGGCGTTGCTGTAGAGGTCGTTGGCCTTGGTCTTGGCAACGTTCCACGCGTTGCTCCCTAGTTTCTTCGCGAAGTCCCAGGCTTGCCCCGCCGCGTGTTTAGCGCCGTTGATGGCGTTGCTGCCGAGGTCCTTGGCAACGCCCCACGCTTTGGTCGCACCGGTCTTTATGGTGTTGTACGCTTTGGAGGCTTCGCCTTTGGCGAAGTTGGCAATCTTATCTGCCCAGCCTTTGGCACCGTTCCATAACATGCCCCCCAAGTCCTTGGCGGCGTTCCACGCCTTGCCGCCCCATTCCTTGGTCGTGTCCCAGGCTTTTTTCACCAGCGGCGCGACGAGGTCGTAGGCCTTGCCGGCCAACTCGCCGATCACTTTGCAGAGGTTCTCGACCGTGGCCTTGCTGGCGATATTCTTGGCAAGATCGACTGCCTTGCTGCCCCAGTTCTTGGCTGTCGTCCAGGCTGTATGAGCCAGCCCTTTGACGCTGGTTAAGGCTTTGCTGCCGATGCCTTTGACTGTGCTCCAGGCCTGACCCGCGGTATTCTTGACGCTGCTCCAGACGCCGCTGCCCAAGGTCTTCGCTGTGTCCCATAGCGACGTGCCAACCTGCTTGGCGCCATTCCAGGCTTTCTGGCCCTGTGTTTTGGCTACGTCCCAGGCCTTGCCACCCCATTGTTTGGCGGTATTCCAGGCTGTGGTGCCGAGCCCTTGGGCCGCCTTCCAGGCCCCGGAGCCGATGCTTTTAACGGTGCCCCAGGCGCTGTTGCCCATGCCCTTGACGGTGTTCCACGCGCCTGCCCCAACCGTGGTCACTGTGTTCCAGATAGATGCGCCCTTGTTTTTGATGAGAGTCCAGGCTGTGCCACCCACATCTTTGGCTGTATTCCATCCTGTGCTGCCGAGGTTCTTGGCCGTCTCCCAGGCAGAACTGCCGAGGTCTCGAATCACCCCGATCATCTTGTCCGCCAGCTTTTTGGCCGCCTCCAGCGGGTTCAGATCGCTCAGGCTGACCCGTTGCACGGATGACTGGACGTTGGAAACCCGACGTGCTCCAGCAACCATTACCGCCACAGCCTGATCACGTGGAGATGGTTTGTGGGTTTCTTTCCGTTGAATTGGAGTCTCTGTGTTCTCCTCTCCCTCTTCTGATTGCCGCTGCATCACCAGTGTGATGGAGGCGGCGAGGGGTTTGGTCTGCAGCGCCTGGTCCTTGTCTTCTTCTGGTGCAATGATTCGTTGCGTCGAGATCGTCGCCACCGCATCCGGCGTGCGTAACACGTGCGGTGCGACGTGATCGTCTTCCTGCGCCTGGCGATCGTTCTCGGCCTTGAGGGATACCTGTCGCTGGAGGCTGATCATCTCATCCTGGGGGGGGAGCCCCCCCCTCAGGCGCCTGATAGCCACTGGAGCTCCTGACGCAAGTGTCAAGGGCAGGGGGCCTGCAGTCGCGCTCACCCGGCGCTGAACGACCGCGGTCTTGTCATCGGCGCAGGTAGCGCAGGGTGTAGCGCCTGCAGCGCAGGCGGCACAGGTCCGCTGCACTGGTGGCGCTGGGCCAAGCGCGATAGGCTGCGCCTGCTTCTTTGGCTGTAACGGTTTCCCGCCGGTTTGTTGGACCACGTGAGTGAGTTCGTGTGCGGTGAGGTCCAGATTCGTGGGACTACTGCCGGCTCCATAGTAGATGTCGGCGCCGTGGGTAAAGGCTTGGGCGGCGACGGCCCGGTTCATCTGCACGGCGTGGCTGCCGGTATGGACGCGCACATGGCCGAAGTCCACCCCAAAGCGCGGTTCCATGAAGACTCGTACCGGGTCGGGGAGGGGGCTGCCGCCGCCCTTACTCTGGCTGAGGCGGGATTCAACTTCCGCTCCCGCGTCAAAGCTACCGGCGAGCGATGTTGCAGATTTGGCCTGGATGGAGTCGCGCTCTTCTTCCTGCGCGGCGGCCTGTCGCTGCAAGGCTTCCGAACTGGTTCCAGCCACACGCTTCGCCTGAACCAGTTCGTCGTTGTTCTTCTCCTCGGCCTCTTGCCGCTGAAGGGGCGAGTATACCGGATCACTGAGGCGTCTTGCCTGCACGACTTCGTCTGCGTTGTCTTGCTCCTTGTCCTCTTCTCGGTCGTTCGCGTTGTGTGGTGTTCGCTGTACGAAGGGGGTAATGGAGGCCGCGAGCGGCAGGGATTTGCTCTGCAAGCTGTGCGGATGGCCTGCAGGTTCTTTTGTTGGAGGTGCGGGTTGAAGCGCGGCCAGGACCACGGAATCGGGCATGCTCACCACGTGGCGGGCCACGCGATCAGCTTCCTGCTCATACTGATCGTCCGCGGCACCGACGGTCAGCTTGGGCTGAAGACCAAGAATCTTGCCTTGTGGGGTCAGGCGCTTGGCCTGAATCAACTGTCCCACACGCTGATTGCCCAACGTGCGCTGCAATTGGAGGAGCGGGGACAGGGATCCACCGTGGGCGGATCGGGCCGCCTCAGCGGTAACTTCTCGGCGAGCGATCTTCTCCTTCGTCTTTTCCGGCGATTCTGTCAGCAGTTGTTGAGCCATGCACGTCCGTGTTTTTATCTATCAGCCCGTTGAGATACCAGATACCGTAAAGCAAGGTTCGTACTTAGATGATCGTGATCTTCCCTGTCCCAGGCCGCGGTGTTACAAAGCGAATGTCTCAGATGACAAGCCGATCGAGCCGCTCAAGTTCGCTGGCCATATGGGAAAATGAGGATTTACTCCGCATCGTGAAGGATGGCGCACTGACCAGCTTGCGTCAATACCGAATGTTCTCCGCTTGGAGGACTGTCACAGTCACTTCGCGATGTGACACCGCTGTTACACGTGATGCGACACCTCATATCTCATCAGATTTCATCCATCTTTCCTTTCGTTCCAGCGCACTTGCGGTCCGTGTGGTGCGCTGAACGCTCCAGGCACTGTCACATTCGTCTATCACATCTCAGACGTGTACCCGTTCACATGCCTCTGAGTCGGCAGCATGCGAACACCGCGAGGGTCAATCATTTGCCGCGGTATCGGGCTCGTTCGACTCGATTGGCGCAGCTCTTGCTCTGCTTGCCATCGCATTGGGGAGACGGTGATCACTGTTTCCCGGCGAGTGTCTATGAGGACATGACTTTCTATCACCAAGGTGATGATTCGCACGTTCCGGTGGTGGCACGCTATGCCAACTATTTTCAAGTCGGACACAACGCAGCAGAATTCATCCTCGACTGTGGGCAAGTCTATTCAGAGGCCGAAGAGAGCCAGGTCCACACGCGGATCGCCACAAGCCCGTCGTATGCCAAAGCCCTTCTGCGCCTCCTCCAAGAGTCGGTTGATCGTCACGAGCAGATGTATGGCGAGATACAGGAAGAATGAGATCGTGGATGAGGCCGCGCTCAGCCCAGTCGATAGGCAGGGTGGCACCACCATGACAAGCCTACCGTATGGGAGTTCACGCGAGCATGTCTTGGCGCACTTGACGCGTCTCGATGTGCACATCCGAGCGTCTATCGCGTACGCACGGTCAGTGCGGCAGGCTGAGGGTGAATTCAAAGGGCTCTATATCTCCGAATCAGAAATCGATGACTTGCTTCAACAAACGATCGGGGTGCCGGCCTGGTGGCATGGCTTCCGCTCTCCTCAGACTGCCGAACTCCATATGGCTGTGGATCGATTGAACCAGGAGATCGACGCGCGATCCGCTCTCGGCACAAGCGGCCTAAGGTTGTGGCGGCTGGACCAGCTGTGCGAGTCGTTCCAGTTAACGCCGTTCGACCGTGATGCCTTGCTGCTGGCCATCGCACCCGAGCTCGATCTTCGGTACGAGCGCCTCTACGCGTATGTGCAGGATGACATGACGCGAAAGAAACCCTCCATAGATCTTCTCCTGAATCTGCTCTGTTGCAGCGTGGAAGAGAAATTGAGCTTGAGAGAGCGTTTTGGCCGATCTGCGCCGCTCGTCCGATACCATCTGCTCAGTATTGTGGAAGATTCCACCTCTCCCAATGCTCCGCTTTTGAGTAAATATGTGAAAGTCGATGAACGGATTGTGAATTATCTTCTTGAACTCGAGGAGCCGGATCCGCTGTTGCTGGGACATCTCCAACATGTGACGCCACAGGCATGTCTTAATGATCTCTCTCTCCCTTCTGATCTCACGCAGCGATTGCGCACCCTAGTGAGCCGGTCGGCTGACCGCCGCACCCCTCTCATTCTGTATTTCCAGGGAGGGTATGGGGTTGGGAAACAGTCTGTCGCCGAAGGGCTCTGTCAGGTCTTGGGTCGCGGTCTGCTTCTACTTGATGTCAGGCGCCTCGTCCAGGCGGACCAGGCAACGTTTGAGACGCTGCTCGAACGTGCGCACCGTGAAGCGGTGCTACGCTCCGCATCGCTCTATTGGCGGAATTTCGATCTGTTGCTGGCCGATGAGAAACGCCTGTGGCTGGAATTCTTTATGAAGACAGTAGAAGGGTGCGGAGGAGTGACGTTCCTCGCGGGAACGGCCACCTGGGAACCCAACGACGCATGGAGAGGTGTTCCATTCATCCGCGTGCCCTTTGTGAAGCCCGGATTTCAAGAGCGGATTCACCTGTGGGAGAAAACGCTGTCCCATTACGGCCTTCCCAGCGCCGGGATGGACCTCGAATCGCTGGCCAACAAGTTTCACCTCAGTGGCGGCCAGATTGAAGACTCGACAATGACGGCCCAGAACCTCGCGCTGTTTCGGGATCCCGCACAACCACTGGGCGCGATGGCGGATCTCATTGCGGCCTGCCGTCTGCAATCGCAGCGCAAATTGTCGACGCTGGCCCGCAAGATCCAGCCTCACTATAGTTGGAACGACATTGTGTTGCCGGCGGATCGACTCCAGCAGTTGCGCGAGATTTGCAACCAGGCCAAACACCGCGCGTTGGTTTACGAGCAGTGGGGTTTCGACAAGAAATTGTCGATGGGCAAAGGGCTCACCATGTTGTTTGCCGGTCCCTCCGGAACCGGCAAGACGATGTCAGCAGATATTCTTGCGCACGAGTTGGCGCTGGATCTTTACAAGATCGATTTGTCGATGGTCGTGAGCAAATACATTGGGGAGACGGAAAAGAACCTGGCGAGCATTTTTAACGAAGCAGCCAGCAGCAATGCCATTTTATTTTTCGATGAAGCCGATGCGCTGTTCGGCAAGCGCAGCGAGGTCAGTGATGCGCACGATCGGTACGCCAATATCGAAGTAGGATTCTTGCTTCAGAAGGTGGAAGAGTACGAGGGGATCGTGATTCTCGCCACCAATCTCCGCAAGAACATGGACGATGCCTTCGTCCGCCGCATGCAATGCACCGTCGATTTTCCGTTCCCCTCTGCAGAGGACCGCCTCCGGATTTGGCAAGGCGTCTGGCCTTCGGAAACGCCTCGTAGCCCTGAGCTTAATCTTGGCTTCATCGCGAACGAATTCGACTTATCGGGGGGCCATATTCGGAATATTGCGCTGGCAGCCACCTTCCTGGCGGCCGAGGACGGAACGGCGGTGTGCATGACACATCTCCTCGCCGCCACCAGACGGGAGTATCAAAAGATCGGCAAGGTGGTCATGGAGGGGGACTTTAATCTACCGGAGGTCAACGGAGAACGGTAAACACCATGCTCGATGATCTGGATAAAACACTGGAGAAATTGCTGAAGCGAGAATTGCCGCCAGGGCTGGTTGAGCAGGTCACGATCACGTTTGCTGCGCCGGGTGAACAGTTTCCTCCGGCGTCGGTCAGTCTCCCTGCCATCGATTTGTTTCTATATGACGTGAGGGAGAACCGAGAATTGCGCAGCTCCGAATGGACCCTCGACCGGGGAGACGATGGGATGGGCATCAAGAGGCCGGCACCGGTCCGAGTGGACTGTTCGTATCTCATTACAGCCTGGGTCAATGCTGGATCGTTGACATCGGCGCAAGAAGAGCATCGGCTTCTGGGGGAAACCATGCGTGTGATTGTTCGGCATCCAGTGATCCCGTCGGAACTCCTACAGGGAAAACTGCGTGGGCAAGAGCCGGATCTGTCGACGGTCTCCATTCAACCTGGCCATCTGCAAAGTCTTGCCGAGTTTTGGCAGGCGCTTGGTGGGAAGCCGAAGGCGGCGCTGAATTATCGGGTGACGATGGCCCTCGAACTGTTCGACTCTGTGAGCGTGGGGCGTTTGGTGACGGACAAGATGCTGCAGTTTGGCGATGCGACGCAGGAGCAGGACACATGACGGAACGTTGGTGGGGACAAGTCCGTCATCGAGTGGTCATAGGAGGGCGCGTGGTGGATGGGAAAACCAAACGACCGGTTTCCGGGGCCCTGGTCGCTCTGACGACGGTGCCGGAGACATTCAAAGCGCGCTGTGCAGCGAGCGTCGCCGCGGTGAGTCAGTCTGGCTCCAGAGTCGCCACTCGCTTAGATCAGACGAGAACGTCTGCGGCCGGCTACTACTATTTTCTCGACTTACCCGAGGGACAGTACGACCTCAAGGCCACCGGGTTAGGGCGAACCCCTACAGTCGGAACAGGAAAAGCGAAAGTGTCACTCGACCGGGGTGGCACTGTCGTCATGGCGACTGTGGACTTGGTCCTCAAGAACTAACATGGAGTTGGGCGCAGACAACGATCGGCAGACTGTACCAGTAAACTTCTAACAAGGAGTGCACGCAATGGCCACCTATCTTTCCCCGGGAGTGTATGTTGAAGAGAAGCCTTCAGAAATAAAACCGATCGCCGGTGTCGGGACCAGCACCGCAGGATTCATTGGATTCTTTGGTGACGGTATAGAGATTCCCAAACCCAATCCAGCGTATGACCCCACGAAAAAGGAGGTCGTCGCGCCGACTTCTCCTGCCACGCCTGAACCTCTGAGAGGAGAGATTACGAAGATTGATGGTCCGGTGCACACAGTGAGGGACTCTGTTTCCCAGACAGAGTTCAGCTCCGATACTACCACGGAGGTAGAGGCAGGTTTGAGGAGAAGGGACAGAGTCGAATACAGGCTGAACGCAGGGGGAACGGCCTTGGCGACGATCAAAAAATGGCAACCTGCTTCTGGTTCCACGACGAGATCCGCCGGTGGGAATGAGCCGTTTGTCCTTGAATCCTTCACACCTCGCCCGGCTGGTGAGGTGGTCTTGTGTACGAACTTTACAGAGTTCAGGCAAGCCTTCGGGGATTTTTCTACCGACCCAGGGCAGTCTAATCTTGCGCATGCCGTGTATGGATTTTACCAGAATGGCGGCACTCGTGCCTGGGTGGCCCGTGAGAAGGATAAATCTCAAATCGACCGGGTGTTAGGAAAGTTTGAGGGCATTGACGAAATTGCGCTGCTTGTGGCTCCGGGAGCCTCTGACCAGGCTTCGCAGGAAGCCCTTCTGGGCCATTGTGAAAAACTCGGAGAGCGGTTTGCCATTTTAGAAACACCGAAAGAAGTAGGGGCAGCTGAGACACCTGAAGTGCAAAAGCTCACGTCCGGTGACAGAAGTTTTGTGCCGCGCGACTCAAATTATGGTGCGGTCTATTTCCCGTGGATCGAAGTCTCGGATCCGGCGACGAAGCTCCAGAAGCCTGAGGAGTCTGGGTGGATTTCTATTCCTCCAAGCGGACATGTTGCAGGCATCTTTGCTCGGGTTGATCAAGAGCGTGGCGTGCATAAAGCCCCGGCCAACGAAACAGTCCGAGGCGCCCTCGATCTTCGGTATTACATCAGCAAAGCGCACCAAGAAAGCCTCAATCCGATTGGTGTCAATTGCATCCGAGATATCAATGGAGCGATTCGAGTCTGGGGTGCGCGAACGATTGGTGGTGATCGGCAAAACGAGTGGAAGTACGTCAACATTCGCCGAACGTTCTTGTATCTCAGAGAGTCTATTGATGAGGGCACGCAATGGATTGTGTTTGAGCCGAACGATCGGATGTTGTGGGGGAAAATTGTCCGCAATGTATCGGCATTCTTGTCCAACGTGTGGCGAGACGGCGCATTGTTCGGAAGCACACCCCAGGAGGCGTTCTATGTGAAGTGTGACGACGAAACCAATCCACCCTCGATTCGGGAGCAGGGGCAGGTCGTGACTGAAATCGGAGTGGCTCTGACTCGGCCTGCCGAATTTGTGATCTTCCACATCAGTCAGTGGGGAGGTCCGCAAAAGCAGTAGCGAGAGACACCACGAGCGCGCGTAATCCGGACAGGAACGAGGATAGAGACCATGGCTAGTTATAGTGTACCAGGGCTGTATTGGGGCACAGATGTATCTCCCTTGCCTGTACCAGGGCTTGAAACTGGTGTGCCCGTATTTCTGGGGTATACGAAGCCGGTTCGGGTCTCGACCAAATCGAGAGATCCTTGGGTGGTGCTTTCGAGGTGGGAAGATTTCGGATCGCATTTTGGCCGAAGTGATGAGGGAGGCTATTTGGATCCTGCGGTGAAGGGGTTCTTTGAGAACGGCGGCCATCGTTGTTACGTGATGCCGCTCTGTCAGAAGCTGGCTCCAAAACAGGCCCTCGCGGATGGACTTGAGCGCGTGGCCCGATTAGAGGTCGTCGATCTGGTCTGTGCTCCCGACATCATGAGGCGTATTCCTGGAGAGCAGAGCGATCATTCCTTAATCCGCGAGATGCAGAATCTCGTCCTAGAGCAATGCGATCGGTTGGGGGATCGGTTTGCGATTTTGGACTCCCCCCCTGATGTCATGAAAGATCAGATCAAAGACGCACGCCGCGGACTGATTAGCAAAAATGGCGCGCTGTACTATCCCTGGCTACGAGTTGAGGACGGCGATGGCACAGTCCCTGGTTGCGTGCCTCCCTGCGGCCACGTTGCGGGAATCTACGCTCGCACGGACGAGCGCGTGGGGCCGTTCAAGGCTCCGGCCAACGAACTCGTTGAGGGAGTGGTCGATCTGACAGTGCACCTCAGTGACGAGGAACAAGGACCATTGAATGATATGGGCGTCAACTGCCTGCGCTATTTCGGAGGGCGGGGACTTCGCGTGTGGGGCGCTCGGACGCTCAGCGGCCTCCCGGACTGGATGTATGTCAATGTTCAGCGGCTGTTCATTATGTTGGGGCGATGGATTCAGCAATACCAAGCTCACGTGAGTTTTGAGTCTCATACGGAGAAGTTGTGGGCACGTATCGAACGAGATATGAACGTGTACCTGGGTGAGTTGTTCCAGCGCGGAGCGCTGAAAGGCGATACGCCGAGCCAGGCGTTCTATGTCAAATGTGACGCGGAGACTAATTCCACGTTTGGGCGTGAGCAAGGATATCTCGTCACAGAAATTGGGCTGTGTCCGAGAGTGCCGGGCGAATTTCTCGTGGTGCAGGTATTTCAAAAACCTGATCGGCTTCATATCGTCGGGGTTCCTAACCTCGAGCATCTACCAACATAAGGAGGAAAGTATATGGCTACCGGTGACCGTAAAGATCCATATCATGGTTTTAGATTTATCGTTCAGATCGATGGAATCACGCGAGGTGGATTCCGGGAATGTTCCGGGCTCGATTCGAGTCAGGATCCGGTCGAATATCGTGAAGGAAACGAACCACTGAGGGCACGAAAGCTGCCCGGACTGAATAAGTCGTCGAACATCTCGTTGAAACGGGGTGTGACGGACGACAAAGATCTCTGGACCTGGCGGAAGAAGGCCATCGACGGCAAGGTCGATCGGAAGAATGGCTCGATTATTTTGATGGATGATGCCGGCGAAGAGAAGACACGGTGGAATTTTGTCGATGGGTGGCCGACCAAGTGGACGGGCCCCACGTTCAATGCCACGGCCAATGAGGTGGCCATTGAGACGATGGATATTGCTCATGAAGGAGTGGAGCGAGCATGACATTCGCTACAGAGTTCCCCTTTTCATTACCGCGCGGGTACAGGGATGGCGATGGGACACTGCATCGTGAGGGCCTGATGCGGTTGGCGACTGCGTACGATGAAATCGTGCCACTCAAGGAAGCGCGGGTGCAGACCAATCCGGCCTATCTCGTGATGATCCTTCTTTCACGAGTGGTCACCAAGCTGGGAGATGTGACGCATATCACCCCAAAAGTCATCGAGGGACTCTATGCCGTCGATTTGGCCTACCTACAAGATTTGTATCGCCGGATTAATGAGGATGGGCACAATCTCATGGATGTCGAGTGCCCCCATTGTGCCGGCAAGTTTCGACTAGAGGTGTCGTTTTTGGGGGAAGCCTTGGCTACCCCTCCGAGCGCCTAGCAGAGGAGGTAGCCTATATCGCGTATCACTTCCACTGGCCGGCTGATCAGGTGATGTCACTCGATCACCATGAGCGGAAACGATGGGTGGGACAGATTAGCAAGATCAATCAGCGACTGAATGAGCAGGAATCATAGGAACGAGCCATGGAGAAAATGAAAGCGGTGCGGCCCAGAAGTCAAGATCCGTATATATCGGCGCGTTTTGCTGTAGAGTTTGACGGAAAAATCGTCGCCGGGTTCAGCGAGGTCACCGGCCTCCAAGTTGAGATTGACGTGGAAGAGTATCGAGAAGGCGGGCTCAATGGCTACATTCACCGTTTTGCGGGGAAGGCACGATATCCTGCTCGCCTCGTTCTTAAACATGGGTTTTTCGATAGCCGCGAGATGTGGAAGTGGCAGAACGGCATCATTGAAGGAAACATGCAACGCAAGAACGTATCCATCGTTCTACATAACGACCAGGGAGATGAGAAGGCGAGATGGAACATCAAGAAAGCCTATCCTGTTAAGTGGAGTGGGCCGGACTTTCGGGCGCAGGCAGCCGAGATTGCGCTAGAAACTCTTGAACTTGTTCATAATGGATTCACTCGTGCCTGAGAAAGAGGAATAGTGGAAACCGTTGGAGCTGATCACACACACCATGGTTTCAACGCCGGCGATGGGCAGAAACCTCGCGCTGAGCCTGACCTCGGCTTCACTGTGTGGCGACGCCATATCAGTCCTGGCCTGATCCCTCATACACAGTCATCCAGGATTTGGCGCCAGGCAAGTCAGGTTGGACAGGTTCCGCTGATGAGGCACATCACTGAACGGCTAGGAACGGGCAACATCTCTGTCTCTAGAACGTGGGACAGCCTACCCTTTGTCATGGTGGGACGAATGCCCATAGTCCAAGCACGAACGGTTCCATCAGTAGGCTCCACGGCAGATCACAAGAATCAATCAGAGGGGCAGGGTCTAGCTGGTACGCCCAGAAGTAAGCCGGATGGCTCTCGTGCTATAGCCCTCGATTCAAAAGGGCTGGACGGTCATGCAACCGCTTTTCCGATAGGTATCCAGCGCCAGGCGCAGCCGGTACCATCAGACCAGCTCCCGTTTGTCCAACACTCCTTTGCAGAAGTTCACAATCCTCATCAAGGCGGGGAGACAGAGGCGATCAGCAATTCTGGCCTGAGTGAGAGCTCCGAACCATCGATGGCTTCTCCGGTGAATATCCAGCGCCAGGCGCAGCCGGTACCATCAGACCAGCTCCCGTTTGTCCAACACTCCGCTGCAGAAGCTCACAATCCTCATCAAGACGGGGAGACAGAGGTGACCAGCAATTCTGGCCTGAGTCAGAGCTCCGAGCCATCGATGGCTTCTCCGATGATTCTTCGGCGCGCAACGCCCCCGGTTACGTCGGAACACTTCCCGCTTGCGCAGCGCTCCGCTGCAGGAATGCATGAGAGCTATCAAGATGGCGTATCCGATGCTAGTGGCTTGTTATCCGAATCTCCAATTAGCCAGGCAACTCCGCAGGTCTTCTCGCCTATATCGAGCATATCGATGGACGCTGTTCCGTCTTCCCCTATTGTGAGACGAGTCAATCGGGCGAGTGCTGGTCCTGTGAGTACAGGGGATACCACAGTTTCAACGGCAACTCGCAGATCCGGCTCGGATAAGAGTCCTGAGGTGTTTGTCACGGAGGGCGTGATCCAAGGCCTCTCTTCCATCACCGGCCAAGACCTCACACTTTTGAGGCACTCATTGGCAAAAGAAGCTGGTGCGACCTCATCACTCGTTCTGGAAGCACCGATCGTTCGACGAGCTTTAAGAAGAGACACTCCCACTGTTTCGGATGAGTCGGGCACCGATGTTCGGGCTGACAATCGTGTACCCGAAGAGACTTCAGGGTACCGGAATTCCAACCCAGACCTCACGTTCGTGCAATCCTTGTCGCACGTCCAGAAGTATCCAGATGGTGTCGTTGCCAATGGTGATTCGGACAGTCCTCATGGCTCGCCCCAGGCCTCAATTCTGAGGATGCGCCAAGCGGAACCTTTCGATACGCAGCCCATGAGCGCCTCTTCCGTTCGTCGCGACTCACCGGCTATTGTGCCGATTATCCTTCGGAATGTTCGCCCCGCCACTCACCGCACATTTGGTGTTGAGTCGATACATGAATCTGTGCTGAATAGTATTCAGCGACAGAAAGATTCGCATGTTGCTGCGAAGGGAGCGGTGTCTAGTCCATTCCCTCTGCTTCCTCTCGTCCAACCAGCAGAACGTCCGTTGACGAGCTCTGATCCGGCCACGCTCATTTGGAGAAGTCCAATCCCTGTCACAACCACAGGTGCTCCTTCATTCGACGGATTTGGCGACGATCAACCTGGTTCAGGATCCGTCAGCCGAAATCTTCTGCCTTTCATCGCAAGGCAAGCGGCGCATTCCACCAACTCAAATATTCCTCAATCTGGCATACCATCCCTACATGAACGGCCTGCTCTGGTGGGAAGCCAGGAGGCCTCCACCTCAGTGAACCACGCCGAAGTGGCTGAACAGGTGAGTAGACTCTTGACCAGGCAGCTCGAGGTGGAGCGTGAACGTAGAGGAGTCTGCTTATGAGTGCCGAAAAAGACCTTGCCAAGCTGACTATTAAGCCTGATGGCGGACAGGACATTCTCGTCTTGTTCAATCCGAACTCGTATGCCATCTCGAAGTCTGTCACATGGAGCGCTCCACAGGAGTCTGGGGGGAAGAACAACACAAAAATCGAACTTAACGCCCCACCACTCAAGTTTGGCGGTGGAGGCAGTCGCTCGCTCAGCATGGAGCTTTTTTTTGACGTTACGGAACAAGCAGGGAAGGATGTACGGGACGAAACAGACAAGATTGCCAAGCTCACGCTGATCGATCGCGCACTCAAAAAACCGCCCCCATGTAAAGTTTCTTGGGGGGCCACGAAGGGGGATTTTCCGTTTACGGGAGTTGTGAGCAGCCTGACGCAAAAGTTTACGCTGTTCTCTAGTAGTGGGACGCCGATCAGAGCCACGCTGAATGTGACATTCACCGAGTATCTCGACCCCGAAGACGACAAGCTTCAGACCGATCCGGATTACACGGTCCATGTCATCAAACGGGGCGATACGCTGAGTAACGTGGCGGCGAAAATGTATGGGAATCCTGCTCGGTGGCGGTCCATCGCCGAACGCAACGAAATTGATGACCCTTTTCAGTTAGAGATAGGCCGGCGTCTGGGGATTCCAGATGTCGGTGAGTAGGGGGTGAGTATGGCAGCTACGAGCGATACGCAGCTTCTTGTGCCGGCGTTCGACATACTGGTAAACGGCCAACGACTGACACAGACGGAGAAGGTGTATCTGATTGAACTTGAGGTTGATGTGAGTGTCGCGCTTCCCAGCATGTTCTCATTTGTGATGGGAACTGCAGATACTCAACAAGAAGCCCTCCCGTGGCTGGATGAGGATATGTTCGCGATCGGTCGATCTGTCGAGGTGAAATTGGGATACGAGAAGGACTTGACCTCTGTGATCAAAGCCGAAATCACGGGACTCGCGCCTGAATTTTCGGCTATGCGCGGTCCGGCATTGCGAATGAGAGGGTATGACCGTCGCCACCGTCTCATGCGGGGAGTGCAGACCCGCACCTTTGTGAAAATCAAAGACAGCGATATTGCTCAACAAATTGCCAGCGAAGTGAATCTGAATCCGGATGTGGTCGATTCCAAAGTTGTCCATGAGTATCTCTTCCAAGCCAACCAGACCAATATGGATTTTCTGCAGGAGCGAGCCCGGTCCCTTCACTACGAACTCATTGTTGATGATCGAACGTTGCGATTTCGACCTGTCGCCAACAAAGAGCACAAAGCCTTGACCATGAAAATGGGAGACGATCTGCTGGAATTCTATCCACGATTGACGTCCTCCCAGCAAGTGAGTTCCGTCACCGTCCGTGGGTGGAATCCCAAAGAGAAGAAAGAGATCGTGGGCCGTGCTGGGAGCGGGGATGATGAATCCAGGATGGGAGGGGAACAGAGTGATACCAGCACAACCCCGACCGTCTTTGGTCAACCACTCATGATGGTGGCCGATAGGCCGGTGTTGAGTCAGGAAGAAGCCGATCAAATGGCCAAAAGTCACTACAAACAAATCGGACTCTCTCTCATTCGTGGTGATGGGGTCTGTTGGGGGCGGACTGATTTGCTCCCGGGAACAGTCATTACCGTTGAAGGTGTTGGGAAACGCTTCGGCGGGCAGTATTACCTTACGTCGGTCGTCCATCGCTATTCATCTCAGCGCGGCTACCATACCCATTTTGAGTTTCAGAGGAATGCATCATGATGAGCCAGCTGTACGATGTGTTAGGCCCGAAAGAAGACCAGACGTCCAGGCGACTCTTGGGCGTCGTCGTGGGTGTTGTGACGAATAATCAGGATCCGGATGGGATGGGCCGAATCAAGGTGAAATTCCCCTGGCTGAACGACCAGGACGAAAGCCACTGGGCTCGAATCTGTAGTCTGATGGCGGGCAAGGGACGGGGGGCGTATTTCCTTCCAGAAATTAATGATGAGGTGCTTCTCGCCTTTGAACACGGAGACAGACGGTGTCCCTATGTCCTCGGCGCTCTCTGGAATGGAAAAGATGCACCTCCCACGACGAACAGTGATGGGAAGAACGATGTGCGTCTCATCCAGTCACGAAGCGGACATGTGATCCGCTTAAACGATGCAGACGGGAAAGAAACCATAGAAATTCTTGATAAGAACGGCAACAGCATTACATTTGACGCCGTTCGCAATTCGTTAACAATCGCAACAAAAAAAGACATCACGCTCTCTGCGCCGCAGGGAACGATCACGTTGGACGCCCAAACGATCGAGATTAAGTCTTCGACCCAGGCCACGCTGCAAGCTGGGTCGACCATGGATGTGAAGGCGAATGCGACGATGAACATCAAGGGCGCGATAGTCAACATCAACTAGAGTGTTCGGCCAGAGGAAAACGTTTCTTAACCATACTTCAAGTTAAGGCGCTCTGAGTGTGTGATGCATGAGGAAATCATTTTTAGGGGTCGGATGTGGCTTTCCGTTCCAGCTCGCTGGAGAGGACAGTGATTTCCAGCTTGCGGAATATGAACTGAGTGTCTCTCAGTCGATTCGCCTCATCCTCTCCACCGCCAAGGGTGAACGGGTCATGCGGCCTGAGTTTGGTTGTGGGATTCATGACTTCGTGTTCGCCATGACGAATCAGTCGACCTGTGATCGGATGGCTTCTGAAGTTCGTGATGCCATGACTCGATGGGAGCCACGGATCGACGTCGACGGAGTTCGAGTATGGCCGTCCGAGGAAGGCACGACCTTGTTCATTCATATCAAGTATCAAGTGCGAGCGACGAATAACGTGTTTAACCTCGTGTACCCATTTTATCTGGAAGGCTATGAGGGACATACGTAATACCAGCCCCCTTGTTGATCGGCGCGACGCAGAACAGTTTGCCGAACAGATACGGTATGCGCTCACGCGACGCGTTTCTGAACTGCGACCGAACCAGATTTCTGGCGCATTGATCGCGGTCTTTGCACGCTATTGCGAGATTCTAATTGAGCGCATCAATCGCGCTCCGCACAAGGCGCGTTTGACATTTGTGAATCTGTTAGGTCTATCGCCGCATCCGCCTCAGTCGGCGCAGGTTCCGTTGACCTTTTCGGTGAACCCGAAATGTACTGAAGTGGTGCGTATTCCGAAAGGCACTCAGGTTGCCGGGCCTTCGGCACACGAAGGCGGACCTCCGGTTGTGTTCGAAACGGAGGCAGAACTATATGCAAGTCCGCTGTTGCTCGCTGCGATCATGGTCCGGTGCCCTCGACAGGATCGGTATGGGGATCTGACTTCTTTGGCAGGATCGGTGACCACGCAAGAGCGATCCTTGTTTGAAGCCACGACGCAGACCGTACATTGTCTCTATCTTGGACATTCGCAATTTCTGTCAGCGCCTTGCCAAGAGCTGCACTTGATTGTGGAAATATCAGAGGGCCCGACGAGACTGATGTCTGCTCAGAGTCTCCAATGGGAGGTGTGGAACGGAAAGGAATGGATACCGGTTGTTCCCGAAGGCGATGAAACGAATGGTTTGATGTGCAGCGGCCATCTTGTCTTTAGGTCTTTGCCAAAATCGTTGCCTCAATCAGTTTTTCACAAGACAACAGCTTGGTTGCGGGGGCGACTTCTCACCCCTCTCGTTATGGGGAATATGCTCACGACGCATATTGATCGAATCACGTTACAGATTCGTCATCGTCTTGACACAGTCGGAGTGAGTCATGCCTTTGTGAACCAGCTTCCACTCGACCTGAGCAAAGAATGCTATCTCTTCGGCGAGAAACCTAAGTTTGGAGACGTGCTCTATCTTGCGCAACCTCACGTGCTTGGTCAGGCTGGCGGAAGAGTCACGGTCCATATTGAACTGTTTAATCCTCTAGGCGGAGGCGCACGGGGCACAATCCGTGAGATTGCTCCGTCGGATGATCTCAAGATTCAATGGGACATCAGCGCAGGCATGGGATGGACAGGTCTCGGGGTTTCGCAGGCTAGGCGTCTGAGTGAGAACACCGCCACTGGGTTTAAGGACGAGACGCAGGCACTCACAAAGTCAGGTACGGTGTCGTTCCTGATCCCGCGTGATGTCGATCAGCAATCTGTCAACGGTATGAAGGCTGTCTGGGTGCGTGCGCGAATTCTTGCGGGTGATTATGGCAAGGAGGCGCTGTATACCCTTCGCGACAAGGGATATGAGTTAAAGCCGTCCACCTTCGGGCCGCCGATCGCCACAAGCCTGAGTATCTCGATGGAATCTACTAGTGACAAGGTTCAACCTGAATTTGTCATCACCAGTAATGATTCTCGCTACGAGAATGTGACCTCTTCATTGCAAGAAGGGAGCAATGGGTTCACGCCGTTCACGCCTATGAAAGACGATGCTCCGGCTCTCTATCTTGGGTACGTGGCCCATAATAAGGGCATCTTGCGGTCTGGCTATCCGCTCAATGTATATTTTCATTGTGATAACGGCTTATCCCATGATCAGTATCTCGCTCTCTCCCGACCACATTCGACTTTCGTGTGGGAATATTGGAATGGGCAGAACTGGAGCAGGCTCTCAGTTGTTGACCGCACGAAGTCATTCAACCAGCGGGAAGTGGTTCAATTCACTATTCCATCGGATTGGCAGGCGGCAGCCGACTCGGACCTAGACTCCCCTCTCTACTGGATTCGCGTACAACCACAGGATACCAGCCTGTCTCCTCAGGTGTGTTGTCGGGGAGTTCTCACTCATACGGTGATGGCATCTCAAACGACCACTCTAAAGGATGAGTTGCTTGGGATTACGACAGGGATTCCAACGCAATCGTTTCGAACGCTTCGAACACCCGTACTGCCAGGGCAAGTACTGGAGGTCTGCAAACCCGTTGTTTCTGGTGTGGCCGATCGGAAGACGGGCGACGATAAGAAGTGGGTTGAATGGAAAGCGGTAGACCACTTTCGCTCTAGTACGGAACATGATCTTCACTATACGATCGATCGTCAAACTGGGAACATCGCATTCGGAGATGGGAAACGCGGGGCCGTTCCCCCTCCTGGCCTTGATGTCAGAATGAGGGAATATTGTATCGGTGGGGGGAGCCATGGAAATGTTCTGGCGGAATCGTTGGTGCAATTGCGCACGACGATCCCCTACGTGACAAAGGCCCTTAACCTTGTTCCTGCTTGTGGCGGGGCCGACAGCGAAGCGATTGAGGTGTTCGTCGCACGGGCTCTGCGCACCCTGCGACACCACAACCGTGCAGTTGCCTATGAAGACTATGAGGACCTTGCCTTGGCTGCATCTTCGCTAGTGGCTCGAGCCCGCTGCATTCCCTCGTATGATCTGGCTGACGACCCAGAGAGGCAACACAAGCGGTCGGGGATCGTGAGCCTTATTATTCTTCCTCGCGATCCTTCCGACAAGCCGAAGCCAGACGTAGCACTCATAACATTGGTGCAAGGTTATCTCCAAAAGCTTGCCCCAGCAGGAATCGATATTTGTGTCGTGCCGCCTCGGTATGGCCCCATTGCTGTCGACGTTGATGTCGTGGTTCAGCCTGAGGTCGTGCCTGCCATCGTCGAGCAAGCAATCTTGGACGACCTTCGACGGTTTCTTCATCCTGTCACTGGCGGTCCTGGTGGACAGGGTTGGCAACTCGGGGAATATCCTGCCAGTTCATCGCTTCATAGCCGGATCATGAAGATTCATGGTGTCCATCATATTCGGCAGCTTCGTTTCGATGTCCCCACGGGGCACTTTCAGGTGTGCTCGGGCGAGAAGCACCATGTGCACGCCACAACGCGGAGCGTTGTCACTGGATAGGAAGGTTGCCATGTCGGTGCCAGTTCCGAACTTAGATGATCGAAGGTTTGATGATCTTGTGCAGGAAGGCCTCAGGTTGATTCCTGAGCATGCGCCTGAATGGACCAATCACAACCCGACGGATCCCGGCATCACCGTTCTTGAGCTCTTTGCGTATGTCACAGAGATGTTGCTGTATCAGACGAACCGAATTACCGATCACCATCGGCAAGCATTCTTGAGCATGCTTACAGGATCTACGGGGGCACAGATGGTAGGAACTACCCTCGGTCAAAACATCGAGGACGCGATCCGCCGGCTCGATCATGGAGAGCGAGCGGTCACTTCTGAGGATTACGAGCGATTGGCGAAGGCAGCGGATTCCACTGTTGCGCGAGCGCAGTGCGTGCCTGGGCTTGACCTGACCTCAACCATTCCAGTTAAGCGATCGAACCACATCAGCGTCCTGGTGATTCCACAGAGTTCAGACCAGTCACCGATTCCAAGCGATGACTTGCTACAACGGGTTCGCGACGCGTTGGATACCCGCAGGCTGTTAGCCACTCATGTGCATGTTGTTGCGCCACGCTACGTTCCCATCACCGTCGGGCTCAGTGTGGTGACGAAAGGAGTTCCATCATCGAAACAGTTCCGTCAGGAGCTTGCGAAGGCCGTGCGGCGGTTTCTGGATCCCGTAACAGGTGGACCAACAGACACCGGATGGCCGGCGGGTCACGCACTGTATGTCTCCGAGCTTCTACGGGAGATACATACTCTTTCTCATGTGGAATATGTCGACCCCAAAGCACTGAGTCTACAAACAGATCCTTCTCGAATACGGCGAAGCCCCGGTGGCGATGTACTCTCGGTCGAACTGGGACCGGGTGAATATTTCGCACCAGAAGTCAGTTCACATACGATCCATGTCACGCCGGAGATGTAGCTATGGCCTCTTCTCCCACAGCGACGCCACTTCAGGGAGTGCTTCTATCCCACTTGCCTGCGGTCTTCCAAGGCCCATCGAAGGAAAGCCAATTATTAAGAAAGTTTCTCGGTCCTTTCGAGGAGATTTTATTCGGAGACAGAGGTCTCCATTCAACCATCGGCTCGCTCGCCGACTACCTGGATGCCCGAAACCTTGATGCCCATCACGCTTCGGTTGAGTTTCTTCCCTGGTTGGCTTCGTGGATGGGCACGACACTGTATCATCAGTTGCCTGAGGCGAAACAGCATGACTTTGTCGCAAACGCGTCTGACTACTATCGGTATCGTGGAACCTCCCACAATTTACAAAGGCTCCTGGAGCTGTTTATCGGTCAGGTAGTCCACATCGATGAGCCGGACTTTCTTCTCTTTCAAGTAGGCGTCCATTCCATCGGTCTTGAGGCCTCTATACAGGGTGGTCCACCGCACGCCTTTCGAGTCACAGTGACTATCTCCACGGTTGCGGACAGGGGTGGTGAAGAGCCTGTCAATCGCATACGACAGATTGAGCAATTAGCACGCGCCGTCATTGATCTCGAAAAACCGGCTCACACGACTTATGAACTGAAACTGTTGTCAGGGACTCAAGCCGTCAATATTGAGCGCTCCACGGGTCCGTCTGGGTCGTGAGCGCTGGCAGCAGGGGAGTCCCCACGCCTAGAAAAAGGATGAACAATGGACGGTGCATTTAAACGGATCAATTTCTTCAAGGGGTTTTCGGCCACTGCCGAAGACTGGCAGGCCGCGGAACGATACCACTCTGAGAAGAGGCGGCTGCACAACAAGTATTTTCATCCCTCCGGCGTGATCGTCGAATGTCTGAATGGGCTAGCTGTTACCGCAACACAGGGAGGAAGCGTGCTACACGTCGAACCAGGAATGGCTGTAGATGGAGAAGGTCAAGAGCTTTACGTGCCTCAACGGGTTGACCTTACCCTGAACGTGCAGGATTTTAGATCAAAAACCATCTACGTCGTGATTGCCTATAAGGATGAACCGATCGACTTTCGAGCCAACGCGCTCAGCCCCGCTTATGCGGGCTATGCCTTTACCGAGGAGTTGCCGACAGTCACGATTACCACAGATCTGCCGGACAACAATACGAAGCTCGAGCTCGCACGAGTCAAGCTGTCATCGGACGCCACGAGCATAAGGAATCCCAAGATTTCTTCGAAGCCTGCTGAGAATGAGATCAACACACTGTATGTCAAGAAAGCTGGAGGGACTCGAGTTTGTCTTGAAGATATGGCTGAGGTTGTTAAGGAAGGGGATGTCGGTGTATCCGGACGGCCGACGACAGGCGGCGTGGATCTGGGGATGCCTGTCACGATCTCCATAGAATCCGTCACGCCATCCAGGGAGCAACGCTGCTATGTCGCGAGTGTATCCCTGGTTGAGCTAAAGAGTGATAGATCCCTGCTTGATCAGGTCAAACAGCCCCATGGCCTCTCTTGGCGTATACTGGCCCAATGGACAAAAGAGAATAAGATTAATTATCAGCTCCAGCTGTTCAATAGTTCGCCTGTTGACGTGCTCGTTATGTACAAAGTGTATCGCTTTAGATAAGGATTCGGACACAAGTAAATGGCCAGCGTCGTCACTTCGAAGCGCCATTGGGGCAGCAGTCGTTCACGCATCTTTGACCATGAAGATAAGGGGCCATTATGAAAATTCGAGGACGGGTTGTAAGCAAGGAGACGCCCCTCGCCGATGCAACAATACAATTGTGGCTCGTTAAGAGATCTGATGGCACAGAGATCGATGTAGCTAACGGGATTAAGACGGATGATTCTGGTAACTTTGAAATCACTCAAAGCTTAATCGATGGCGTGCCCTATAATTCACAGTATTTCAAACAAGTAAAATGCTCCGTGGAGAGGACGCTTTATCAGACGGTTCAAGTTAGTCGATCACTTGATAATAATAATGATGAAAAAGAAATCAATCTGGGTGACATCGATTTGGCCTGGAAGGCCCTTCGAGTTTACGGCCAAATTACGTCCAATGCGCGCCCAGTGGAGGGCGCCACAGTCATTGTTCAAATCGATAATGTCGAACGTACCCGTATTCAGACTGACCATGAGGGAAAATTCACTCGAGATATCGAAGGTGATTATGAAGGCCACAGACTCGTATGGACTGCCAGGCGATTCGGATATGTCAGTGCGACCGGGTTGATCCCCGAAAAGCGCTCAATTGAAGCCGACCTTAAGCCGCAATGGTGGACCTCGCGAGTCGTGCTCGGAGCGCTTCCTTTTCTAGTGCTGGGATTGGCGGTTGTATTCTACATTTACATGCATATTCCTGATAGACTTGAATCCGAATTTCAAGCGCAGGTCGTCGACTTCTGCCAGACTCATATCGCGAATCACTCACCGCTAAAGCCGGGAGGGGAGGAGTTGTCCTTGGCCGACGTTACCAGTTTTTTCCACCCGGAAAACGGGAAGTTCTGGAAATTCTTCAACATAAACAAGAATGACTTGAACGAAGAGCAATTTCGAAAGAAGCATGCACGAGTGGTGCAGATCTCAGAAGGCCTATTCCCGTTACCACATGGAGAAGAGCCACGGATTAGCCTCAAATTCATACCTCGAGGGAACCAAGAATCTGTAAAGTCAGTTACTCTCCAAGTCGATGGAACGGGGAAAGCGTATATGAACCAGAGCCCTTCAACTGCAACCCTTGAGGTCACGTGGCCTTCGCCTGCCACAAATCCGAAAGCAAGTTTAGAGGTGAAATTGGAGGATGGCAATCATCGAACTATAGAATATCCGGGAGCATGGGGTCTCATCCGTCTTCTTCAAGCAGGACAGATGGAAGAAGGAGTTGTCCACTGGACACTCCAAAATAGTGGTGCCCCGGCTCTTCAAGTTACATTCGACGTCGAAGCGTTCGGGCTTCCGCAGGGACTTGCACCGTTACTGAGTGGCCTTGGCGAAAACTTTGAATGTCCGACAAGTCTTTAGGGTTGTCGGAGAACAACAGTCGACTATCAAGCAGTGCCAAGAGGAGGAGTCCGCCATGAAAACAACGAAACATCACTCACCCGTCATTGCCACCTGCCTCACCCTGCTTCTTTTCACAACCGGCGCAGTTGCCGTGGCTAAAGAGTCGCCCGATGGTGGGAAAAGTCGTGCGTTGCTTATCGGGGTCTCGGAGTATGCGAATCTGGAGAATCCGCTCGTACCTGGCGCAGTCGCAGACATCAGAATGATGCATCAAATTTTAGTTACCCGATATGGTTTTCAAGAAGCTGCCATTATTACCTTGCTAGACCGGCAAGCAACAAGACAAGCCATCATGACGGAACTCAATTTGCTCGTGGAGCAGTCCGGCTCAGCCGATCAACTTTTCTTTCTATTTTCAGGAATTGGATCCCGAATCTCTATGCGGGATGACGAGGATAGCTTTGCGAGAACCATCCTGTCGAGCGATGCTCGCAGCCCTAGAGTGCCAGACATATCCCTGGGCGAACTCCACGACATCGTGTCTCAGCTCAAGACACCCCATGTAACGGTGATTCTGGATGCTTCGTGGGATGACAGAGGCGCTCCTAAGGGGGGCCTGCATATTCGTGCGGTGGCACCGGATGAAAACACTCATCTCTACAAAAAACGGCGGGTGACCGAAAAAGAAATCGACGGTACCTCTTCTCATCCATACGTCTTGCTCACAGCCACAAGTCAAAGCCAGCCGGCCCTCGATGGAATGATCGACGGCCAGCGTCACGGTGTTTTTTCCTATGCCCTCGGGCAGGTGTTGGCGAAAGCGGACATGAATAGCTCCGCCGAGGACCTTCTAGAACCTCTTAGAGGGGAAATGGTTCGTATACAGTCTAAGCTTGGCATTCCAATGATGCCGGAGCCACGAGTGGAAGGACCAGAAGGCCGACTAACCCAGCCGCTCCTACTGTTGGAAAGAGAGCAAGGTGGTGCGGCCTCCGCTCGAAGGAGCCGGCTAGCATGGGTCGAAGTGGGCGCGGTTAGGGATAACGGCGACATAGTATTAGAAAAGGGGCCCGCACTTGGCGCGTTGCCAAATTCCTCCTGGGCCATATATCCGCCAAATGAACGTGAGTTTTCTCCGGGCGCGGCGCAAGCTGTTGCACTCGTGACAGGAGTAGATGATCCCAATGCAATTGCCACGGTCATTCCACCGCAGGCGAAAATTGCCCCAGGATCTCGTGCTGTTCCGCTCACCCTTCCCCCGATAAACAACGACGTCACTGTGCGCATCGCCAACATGGAGCCCGATCAGCAGGAAACAGTTAAAGCGTTCATGAGGAAGGATTTCCCCGATGCGAAGATCGTCACGGACGCCGGGTCCGCTCGATTCTTGGCTGAAGAGCATAACGGAAAATTGTACTTAAAGGCAGCCGACGGAGTTCAGACGCTCGCGTCATTCGATTCGTCACCTCAATCTATGAATTTTGACAGCTCGCCGACTCTGGCCCAGGTATTGAATCACACAAAAAACGCAACTGATCTCGTTGCCTTGCATAACCCTTCTTCTCCTCTGCATGTCGAGGTGCGGCTTCCTCCGCCCCCTTCCACGAGTATTATAAAGCGACCCCATCCGGTGGAACTGACACTGATAAGTTCGGAACGCCTCAATCAAGATGAAAAAGCAAAGAGAGCGCTCGACTTAATGATTGCTGTATTTCCGCTTACGAAAGAAGGCGTAGAGGCGTTTCGAGCCGCCAGCTACGAACAATTGTTCGAGAAGCGCCAAAAGGGGTTAGGCAAGGGTCTTTCAGGTACGCCTGTAATAGCGAAAGTTTTGCCCAAGGATACGAAATTGCTAACAATCGCCCCTGAGCCTGCTGCAATAGCACTTGGGGTAACCGCATTCTTTAGAAATCCCGTCCTCAATTCCAATCCCGATAAGGATTCGTGGAGAGACATGATTCCTCTGTCTTCTTTCTCGAAGAATCCAGGCGAGCACACCGAAATTAGATTAAGCGACCGAAGCATGAGAGTGGTTCGAGACAACAGGCAAACCGCGACGCGAGGGATCAAATCAGTATCAGCCAAGCGTGTGAACTTAGCGCGACCTCGTTTTCGAATCAAAGGTGACAACGACCAACGGTCGGCGGAAAATAGCCTCCAACTTGAAGTGAAAGTCAGCGCAGACAGTTACATAACAATTATTGACGTCGATGCAGAAGGGAACGTCAACCTTTTGTTTCCCGCCGCCTGTCAAGCCGACAACTTCTATAAGGATGGTTTCATTAAGGCTGGACAATGGGTTCGCATTCCGGATTCTATTCAGACACCCAATAAATCGAAATGCTATCTCGATTTCACTGAGCCACCTGGCACAGATACGGTGCAGGTGTTGGCGACCCCATCGCGAGACACAGCACGGACCTTCCGTGAGTCGCTCAAAGGCAATTCTCTACCAGTGAGGGATAGCCAAGATCCGGAAATGATTAAACCCAGGCAACGAGCGAATACGTCGCTCGTTCTGCTCCGCAAGGAAATGAAGACAAGGGGAATCAAAGCTGTGGCAGAGCATGTGTCCACAGTATCGCGTAAAGATCCGACAGATACAACGGCTGTTGTGAGAAAGGAAGAGCTAGGACGGGATGTTGGCGAGACCACGCCGATGCAGGAGGATTGGAATACGGTCACGATTGCTCTTGAAGTGACACGCTAACGGCAAAGCCGACAAACACTTGATGACGAGGTAAAAGACTTCCTCCCTCAGATGGAGGAGGTCCAGAGCCGTCCGGACCAAGCCGCTGATCATCCCAGCAAGAAAATCAAAGAGCTCGAGCCTAAACAGGCTTCCTTGAAGGGAGAGTTTGAGAGGGCAAAACTGTCGCCGAACAAGCTCAAAAAAAGCACGAGGAGCTAAAAGTAACGTAGAAAGTGGTTGATGCCAATCTCAAGAGTATAGGAGACCTGAAAGCCGTAGTGGAGCGTGAACAGAGGGGGCTCCAGAAATTCGGACAGTGTGATAAGTGGTAGCCTGGCTTCACCAAAGCCACCGAGTGGTGGCCATACAAAGGAGCGAGGCAATGAAGCGGACGAGACGGAATCACGGAGCGCCCTTTAAGGCGCAGGTGGCCTTGGCGGCGGTCAAAGGGGACAAGACGATGGCGGAATTGGCCGAGCAATTCAGTGTCCACCCCACCCAGATCACCGAATGGAAGCAACAGCTGCTGGCCCGAGCGGCGGACATGTTTGGCGGGGCGAAACCGCTGGCTGAGGCACCGGATCTCAAGACCCTCCACGCGAAGATTGGCCAACTGACGCTGGAGAATGATTTTTTAGAAGGCGCGCTCACTAAGGCGGGCTTGCTGAGCGCAAAGCGATGATTGACCGAACGCATCCCCTGCCCATCAGGCGACAATGCCAGATACTCAAGCTAGCCCGGGCGACCGCGTACTATCACCCTAGACCGGTCTCCGATATGGTGCTGACACTCATGCGTCGGATAGACGAGCTGCATCTGCAGTATCCGTTTGCTGGCGCCAGGATGTTGCGTGATCTCCTCCGGCAGGAAGGGTACGCCATTGGGCGGCGGCAGGTGGCCACCCTGATGCGACGGATGGGCATCACGGCGATCTATCGGAGGCCACGGACAAGCCAGCGACATCCCGCCCACCGGATTTATCCGTACTTACTGCGCCAGCTGACCATCACACGACCGAATCACGTGTGGGCCGCCGATATCACCTACATTCCCATGCGGCGGGGCTTCGTGTATCTGTGTGCGATCCTCGACTGGGCGAGTCGCCGGGTCCTGGCGTGGCGGCTCTCCAACACCTTGACCACAGACTTCTGTGTGGACGCCGTGCAGGAAGCGATCACCCGCTACGGTACACCGGAGATCTTCAACACCGATCAAGGGTGCCAGTTCACGAGCCAGGAATTTACCGGACTCCTGAAAGACTATGAGATTCAGATCAGTATGGATGGGGTCGGGCGGTGGCGGGACAATGTCTTTGTCGAGCGGCTATGGAGGAGCCTCAAGTATGAGGAGGTTTATCTCCATGCCTACGAAACGGTCCGCAACGCCCAGGAAGGGGTGGCACGCTACATGACGTTCTATAATGAGATCAGGCCGCATCGCGCGCTTGACGGAGGCACGCCCGATCACGTGTACTGGGACAACCGGCCTGCACGCCCCACGGCTGCGTAGGCGCACACGGCCAGGCACCACTTAAGAAGTGCCAGATGCTGTCCAAACAAGCGGAGCCACCTCTAACAACCGGAACATAAGTTGGCAGCTTTTTACACCCTGGATAAAATTCGGAAAGGTTTGCAAGACGTAACGCTGAAAGAACCCGCCGAATTCACACAGGATCTGGAGAGCGCAGGAAGAGTATTGCCCGATGCCAGCAGAGAAGTTCGGTCGAAGAGCCTCCTATTGGAAAAGGCTACGGTTATTCTCGATGATGCTAAAGAGAGGGATGTTAAATACCGGGAGGATATCTTTGCTGAACTGCAAAAGTTAAAGCTGCAGCCACCACAGAAACCTGCGCAGCCAGCGCCGCTTCTCTCCATCAGTACTGTAGTGGTGACATGGCTGCATAATTTATGAATTGCTAGAAGTCGTTGCTGTGTCAGAAATGTTGCTGAGTCTGAGGTACGGATATGACTAGAGTACGTTCTATTCGCTCCGCGGTGGTGCTTGTTGCAGGGCTACTCTCGGTGTTGATGCCGAGAACTATTGGTGTATCCTTTGCTGAAACCCCTTATCTTCGCATCGAGCCAGGAGGCCATACTTCAAGTATTACGCGGCTGAGCACAGATAGAACCGATAAATATCTGGTCAGCTCTTCAAAGGACAAGACCGCTCGCCTATGGGACCTTGAATTAAAACAATTGCTTCGAACGCTTAGGCCTCCTATCGGCCCTGGACTCGAGGGTTTCCTATACGCTGCTGCTATTTCTCCCGACGCTTCTACAATAGCTACCGGAGGAGTAGACCGCCGAGCATATCTTTTTGAGCGAGAAAGCGGACGTCTGGTCAAAGTCTTAGACCAGCCGTCGGCGGTTTTACATCTTGAATACTCTCCGAACGGCCGCTTCTTGGTGGTGGCGCTGGCGGGAAAGCAAGGATTCGTCGTATATGAAACGTTGGCGTATTCCGTCGTCGCTGGAGGAAAGGATGCTAGCGGCAGCACGTATTATGCAAATTGGGACAACCATCATCATATTGCCACGGCATCCGACGATGGATTCATTCGACTGTACAAGCTGGCAGAGTCTGCTGACAACTCGTTGCAGCTAATAGTCGCTCGTCAATTTGAGCTCGCCCATCCTCGTACGGCCGTCTTTAGCAATGATGGTCAAAAGATTGCGGTAGGATTTGCTAAGACTTCACACGTCGAGGTTATATCGGTATCGAATCTTGTTACACTTTCTGAACCGGACATTGAAGGATGTTCGAAGAACGACATTCAGTCGAGTATGGTGGCGTTCGCTTGGGCATCTGATGATCACACGCTGTACGGTGGGGGAGAGTGTCAGAGAAGCAGAGGTAGGACCTTTATAAGGGCGTGGAGTCAGGAGGCAAAGGGCATCTATGAAGACTATCGTGTATCACAAGATAGTATTGAGCATATGATGTCATTAAAGAATGGAAGGGTCGTTTTTGCGAGTAATGACCCTATAATTGGTGTCCTAGAGTCAAATGGCTCCTTAAGCCTTCTTAGTAACTCCTCCATTCCAGATTATCGAGGAATGGAAGACAATTTTCTTGTCAATGATACCGGTTCAGTCATAGAGGTCGCACTTGAGCGAGGACATGAGCCTGCTCGCTTTGCTGTGTTGGAGCGGCAGTTGATGCCCACGAGTGTCTTTGACTTTGGTGCCGATAGCCTCTTGCCACCATCCAGGACCGTCAAGAGGACAGGCATTCTTGGTATGTTTCAAAAAGCCGATAAGTTTTTGGTAACGGACTGGAAGAATAATCCGTCGCCCAAACTGAATGGTAAAGTACTTGATTTGTCTCGCAATGATATTTCTCGGAGTCTTGCTATTGCACCTTCAGAGAATGGTTTTATCATAGGCACGGAATCTGCCCTCCAATGTTACGATCGAACGGGGGGGATTTTATGGCGAGTTCTCCTGCCGGCACCCGCTTGGAACGTAAATATCACGAGGAATGGGAATCTGGCTGTTGCAGCTCTTGGAGACGGGACCGTTCGTTGGTATCGGATGAAAGATGGTGGCGAAATGGCCGCACTTCTTCTTCATCGAAATCGTACCTCATGGATCATTTGGACTCCGAAAGGTTATTTTGATGCGGAACAGAGCGCGGAGAACTTAGTTGGCTGGCACCTCAACCAGGGGAAGAATCGTGAGGCTCTTTACTATCCCATCTCTCGGTTTTTCGACACATTTTACCGCCCGGATATAATTAGCAAAACGTTCGACAATTCATTTTCACAAGAGGAGTTGACTGTACTTGGAACTTCCGAAGATCCAGCAGCCATTCTAGCGTCCAAGCGTCTACCTCCCTCTATTCATATCCGTAACTATCCATCGACAAGTGATGAAGCAAACGTCCAGATTGATGTGGAAGCCGTTGATGAAGGTGGAGGAATCGATGAAATCCGATTGTTTGTGAATGGGAAGGTCTTAGATGATAAGACCCGAGGCATTCAAGCGTTTGGTATTCCACAACGTAAAACATATCTTAAGGAGCGAATTAGTATCGACTTGTTTGAAGGGGATAACCACGTTCGTGCTGTGGCGTACAGTCGTAATCGCGTAGAGGGACCTGCGGCCGAAGTGATGATCCAGTACACCGGAGTAAAAGATGAAAGTGTTCTCCATCTTGTAGCAATTGGCATAAATGAATATCTCAATCCTGACTTGAATCTTGATTTTGCCAAGTTGGATGCCGAAGGGATTGTTTCCCATTTTTCCCGTCAACCATCGACTCTTTTCAAAGCAATTCACTATCATAAAGTATTTGATCAGGAGGCTACGAAGGAAGGCATTCTGCGAAAATTGCGCTCCATCCAACCCAAATCAGCGGACGCAGTGATTCTTTTTCTAGGCGGCCATGGCGAAACTGACGGCACATCATGGTACTTCGTTCCTTACGAATTAACTTTTCCTGAAAAAGTGGAGCAATTGCGTGAGAAAGGTATCTCTTCTCGTGAGCTTCAAGAAGAAATCGTTAAGATTGGGGCAACTAAAATTCTTGTATTACTGGATTCCTGTAAGTCGGGTGCTGCCCTTAGTGCGTTTAGCACCCGGGGGCTGGATTATCGTAAGGCCTTAGTCCAACTGGTGAGAGCATCGGGAGCCCACGTAGTGGCAGCTTCGACAAAGGATCAGGAAGCCTCAGAAGTGAGAGACTTGGGACATGGCGTCTTCACATACACATTGCTGCAAGGCATGCGCGGAGAGGCAGATGGTAGTCCCAAGGATAAACTAGTAACAGTGCGGGAATTGTTGAGCTACGTAGAAAGCCAATTGCCAGATATTAGCCTGAAGTACAAGACTAAATCGCAATTTCCTGTGGCCTACTCGATGGGCAACGACTTTCCGATCGCCACGGTTCCCTAGGTAGGACATGCGTATCCATATTGACCCAAAGACCGAATCGTTTTTGATTCACATGGACTTCGTTCCACGTTACCTATGAGCTTTCGCTCAGGAGACTTTCTAGGAAAAATCACAGACAAGGACAAAGGACATTAGCGGTTCAGGTTAGGTACGTGACTCGCTTTACTCTCTAGCAGCGCACGTGTATTCCATCGAGAAGGCCGATGAGAAAGGCCTTGTTGGGCGAGCCGACATCCTTGAGCCGATATGAAATCAAGCCGAAATTGCCCACGCGGATTGGAAAAACCCAAATAAGGAGGCTGCGATGAAGTACCAACGACCATACAAGAAAATCGGGTTGTTTCTTATGCTGCCCATTCTCATTGGTGTCACAGCCTTGGGAGGTTGTGCGACAACGGGGAACAATGCAGGGGACACCCAACAATCCAAGGTCGGAGAAGTCGTTTCTGAGCATAAAGAAACAGCAATCGGTGCCACTCTTTTGGGTATCGTGGGCGCTGGAGTGGGCTATGCCGTGGGTGGTCCGAAGGGAGCTGCGATAGGCGGGGGTACTGGTTTGGTTCTAGGAGCAGGGGTAGGGCAAGTTATTGAGCATAAAGACAAGAAGCGAACGGAATCGGTATCAGAGGCGGGGCATCGTCCAGAGCAAGATGACAGTGAAATCATAACCCGCACTGATGGTGGTGCGGAGGGCAGAGAGGGACAGCCTCAACTAGAGGTGAAACAGGTGGCGGCAGTCGCCGAGGTCACAAGGGAATCAAAAGTAAATGCCGCTCTCAAACAAACCAATAAAGCGTTTCATGATGAGAAGACGTACGACATTCTGAGAAATGGCAATGTGATTGGATCCATCATGTTGGATGGTACATCTAACGATGCGGGTTCCCTATACTCAGGATCTTTGTCGTTGTGCCAAGCATCAGCCTCGGAGTCTTGCGCAAGACTGGAGTTGCGGAAGCATTAACCCCGAAATGTTCTAAGGAAGGTCTGATTTATTCTCCTTGCGCGATGTGCTACGGATAGCGCAGCACTGAACGGGAGGCGCATCCGATGCAGCAACAAACATTGGCCGAGGTTACCTTCGAGCAGTATCGCAAATCCACCCGCCGGGAGCGGTTCCTTGATGAGATGAATCGTGTTGTCCCGTGGGTGGAATTGGTGACGGTCATCGAGCCGGTGTATCCCCAAGCCGACGGGCCGGGGCGTCCACCGGTCGGGATCGAACGGATGCTGCGCCTCCATTGCTTGCAACAGTGGTTCAACCTGTCAGATCCGGCGGTGGAGGAAGCGTTGTACGACTCACGCGCCATGCGGCAGTTCGTCGGCATTGATCTGGGCCGCGAGCCCGTGCCCGATGAGACGACGATCTGCAAGTTTCGGCATCTGTTAGAAGCCCACCAGATAGGCAAACAGCTCTTTGCACGGATCGGGGCGCATCTGGCGAAGCATGGCTTGCAGGTGAACCGGGGGACCATCGTGGATGCGACCATCATCAGTGCGCCCAGTTCGACGAAGAACCGGACCAAGGCGCGGGATCCGGAGATGCATCAGACGAAGAAGGGCAACCAGTGGTACTTCGGCATGAAGGCGCATATCGGGGTGGATAGTCAGACCAAGCTGATTCATTCGGTCACCGCGACCGCCGCGAATGTGCATGACAGCCAAGTGTTAGCGGAGTTGCTGCATGGGCAAGAAACGCGGGTGTGGGGTGACTCGGCGTATAGTGGGCAACGTGAGAAGTGGCCCCGGAAATTTGAACAAGCCGTTAGGTGGAGAATCTGCTACCGTTGCTACCCTGACAGGGCGAAGAAATGGAGCAGACGATGGCCAAACGAACGAGACGGACGCACTCAGCAGTATTTAAAGCCAAAGTG
>JBGTNJ010000027.1:0-146224 GCA_041743145.1 Nitrospira sp.
CACCTGCGCCTTGAAGGTCGCTCCGTGATTCCGTCTCGTTCGTTTCATTGCCTCGCTCCTCTCGTAGGCCACCTCGCGGTGGCGTGGGTGAAGCCAGGCTACCACTTACCACACTGTCCGAATTTCCGGAGCCCCCTCTCACTTCTCTCCCATCTTAACTCCTTTGTTTAACGGAGGCGGGGTTGTACACGAGTTAGATTCCCAATTCAAGGTGTTAAAAATCACCTCCTTGGTTGAGCAGTCATGAATTTAATCCGGTAAACGGCGAGGAATTAAGCGCGAAAGATGGGGGATCGGGCTTACTTGGGATTGCAGTCAAGCGAAGCATGCTCGCTTCGGCGATCTGTATTCTCTTCGGATCGAATCCATAAGGCGTACTTGTCATCGTCAACATACGCCGTAATGCGGTCTCCTTTCTCAATGACACCCTTCACTGTCCTCTGATCGGAAAGGAGGCTTATTTCTTTCCCACTTTCGTCCCTGATGAAATAATAATCGTTGTCCGTACTAAGCAGCTCACCGGAGAGGATATGGCTGTCCCTCTCTACCTGTTGTTCGGCCCGCATAGCATTTTGCCCAGGCGGTATTTCACATGTGTTGCTTCTCATTTTCTTTGCGGCAAACGCGACATCATTAACCTGAAGCAGAAAAAATACTCCAAGAAACAAGAAGATTCCCGACAGTCGACCAACTTTTGAAGACATCATAAAGCGCCTCCCGGTTTATATGAGGCTTCTGCATTTCCAACTTCTATTTCTCAATGTATCTTTTCGGAACCTATCAGGACACTAGTGCAACTACTAGAGCTGAATCCAACAATGGAAAATTATCCAGGAAGGAGGAAAGTCTTGCACCCAGCGTGGCCAAAGTCTGTTTCGGAAGGGCGCCTGCGGTAAATAATGTCTCCCCTCAGGGTAAGCCGATCACACCGAAAAAGCGGAGTGAATTAATCCGGGAAACACGGTTAGGAAAGCGCATCAAAGCGAGGGGATATTCGGGGGGAATAGAATGCGGGAACCCACGGTAAAGCGGTAGAGGACGGGCGACGTTTGACGTCAAGAGGTTATTCGAGGTTCGCATCTCGCGGATCAAGATTGGCAAGCCTTCTGTTTACTACTTTTGACAGCGTGTCGGGGATTGTCATAAAACCAACTTCGCCCGGTCCTTCTCTGACCAGAGCCGCACGCCGTAGACATCCTGCAACTCCTGCTTGCACTTCAACTTGCCATCACTCCCCAGAACGTTTTTGACATCCTGTAGCAGTACGTGATATATTATTACGTGATAAGTGATGCTTGTCGTTAACTGGTTCGAACAGAAAGGCGACGCACATGATTTCCAGAATATCGTTTCAAAACAAACCATATGGCAGGAGATTCCTTCCGGTCTTGGACAACGCCAAGTTTCCCTCGAAACAAGTCTTAGACGTTCTCAACAAACCCAAAACTCTCGATGCAATGGTATATGCAAGCACGTACATGAAAAATCGCCCAATGCCAGCCCTTGCAATGATTGTCGAGGAACTGGAAAAGATCGAAGAAATAGAAAAGTTCTTTCGCTCGACACCTTCCCGCGAAACACTTCCCTTTCGACAATTTGTCGGCATGGCAGTACGACTAGCTATGGAGGAAAAGGGATTCAGTACGACTGGAAGAAAGGCAAACTTCGCAGCGGCATCACGCTGGTTCACTAGGGCAGAGATTTTCGAGTTTTCTTCCGAAATTCGGCCTAAAGCGATATAAGGAATGCATGATTAACCGATAATAAAAGGAGCTGCCAATGGGAAATTTTGAACGAGGCGTGGAGAAAAAGTTCAAGGGAGATAAGGAAGCAGAAGGAAAGTACAAAAAAAACGTCAAACAAGGGGCAAGCCGGTTTAGCCAAGCTGCCAAGTTGCGCAAGAGAGCGGCAAAGTAAATATTCCCATGTTGGCGCCAAGCTGGTGCCAAACCACTGAATCAGGTAAACCAGGATGAGGTATTTTCATGCCTCATCCTCGCTGACCGATGGAAATTGTTGGCCTTGGATCTCCTCGCTATCCTGAGTTAGGTTCTCGGCGGGACTTTCAATCAGCGCCCCTCATGTGGCTAAACTAAGGCAGAACTATCGTGTTCGATGTGGTAGGGAATTCGGGGGGATTAGAAAGGGGAAACCACGGTAAAAGACGGGAAACGGCGGTAGAAGGCGGTAATACCAGGAGTGACATTATCGTCAGTGTTTAAGCGTGATTTCGAAGTTTTTCGCGTGGTTCTCACTTTTCCAGATCGGGATTTTCAAGACCGGCACGTTCGGCCACTCCGTCACCCCTCCATACCAACCTTCGGTTGACCCGGCGACTACTCATCGCATTTTCGTTATTGGGTCGCCGGATAAAACCCTTTAGTTCTTTATATGATTACCAAGCTCGCTCGACCCGGAGCATACTGTTCCTTCAAGCAGTTACGAGATTGCGCAGTATACGGTTTTCCATTGGGATTGGTAAACACCCATTCGCTTTTCTTCCGAAGCGGTTGTGAGGTTACGCAAGAGATGCAGGACAGTGCACGGCAGTTCTCCGCCAGCGACTCATCCGTTCGAAAACGGTCCTTCGTGCGCCCACGCCGCTGACGATGCGGTGCCGCCGCAATCAGCACGTTGGCTTCATCGAGTGAGATGTGCAACCAGGTTGGAAGCCGTATCCTGCTCCCCCTTCAATTCAGGCCACACCTAAGACAAGGTCCTCCAGCGGACCGGGGAGGGTTGTGCTCATGAAGGCCGTCGAGCTCACACGTACATTGCCCGACTGTCGCCAAGCGTTATCCAGCCACGAACGATACGATACACAAACCAGAGTCCCACTAGAGTGATCGGTAGCCACACGAAGAGAAGGCCGATCCCCAAGGTTGCGATGATGAAGGCCCCGCAGAGGGAGATCCAGAGCAGTCCAAACCAGAAGGTTCGGATCTGCCAGCGAAAGTGCGATTCGAGCCAGGTGCCGCGAGCTTCGCTCCGCTTGATGTAGTTCAGAACGACCGCGATGATCGAAGGCCAGCCGGTGAGAAATGCGCCGACCACCGTGGCCGTGCCAATGATGCCGGTCAGCAGGCTGAACGCATGTAGGCCGTACACGACCTTAGTCCAAGTGACAAGTGAGTCCACGAGTTCGCTCCATTCTCACTGTTGGTTGTGAGCGTTGTGTATATCAAGACCGTGCCTTCAGCATATTCACCATCTTCGTCTAACGCAATACCACCAGTTACCTAGCACATAGATGCAGCTCGTGCTGGGTACAGCTAGCTTGTTGGAGGCAGGGGGTAAAGGTCACTTTTTATGTGGTGCTGCAAAATGAAATGGGACCTAAACCAATGACAGAGGCAGGGGCTGTGCGTCATGCTGGGCGTAGCAGGTGTACAGCTTCATAGCCTTCGCGCGGATCTCACCCTAACGTGCACAGGGAAAGAAACTTTTTCCGGGCTTAATTTGGATTGCAGTCAAGCGAAGCATGTTCGCTTCGGCTATCTGTATTCTCGTTGGATCGGATCCATAGGGCGTACTTGTCATCGTCAACATACGCCGTAATGCGATCTCCTTTCTCAATGATCCCCTTCACTGTCCTCTTGTCGGAAAGCAGGCTCACTTCCTTCCCACTTTCGTCCCTGATGAAATAATAATCGTTGTCCGTACTTATTAGCTCACCGGAGATGATATGCGTGTCCGTCTCTACATATTGTTCGGCCCGTATCGCATTTTGCCCAGACACTATTTCACATGTGCTGCTTCTCATCTCCTTTGCCGCAAACGCGACATCATTTACCTGAAGCAGGGTAAATAGTCCAAGAAACAAGAAGATTCAGTCTGACGACAGTCGACCAACTTTTGAAAACAACATAAATCGCCTCCCGGTTATATGAGGCTTCTGGCAGTTAAACGGAGTACTTCAACTCATATTTCAATGTACCTTTCGGGAACCTATCTGGACACTGGTGCAACTACTAGAAACAACAAAAGTCCTTTAGATCCACTAATGCAAAATCCTTCAGGAGGGAGGAAAGGCTTGCACGCCGCATGGAACACTTGCTGGATCGAGGGGCGCGACGGATGACGCCGCATGACCTTGATGAGGTCGGGGTAGGGTGGAGTGTGTAACTGGTACTTGGAAATGTTTTCGATGCCGTCGACGAGGTAGTGACGGCGGGCTGTCGAAGAGGATATGGGCATCGGTGGGGTTGAATCTGACGTAGGCGACAATGAGGGCCTTACTGACCCACACCGGCAGTTGCTTAAAGCGCGTCGAGGGGTGAATGGACTGGCGATGAATCGCAGTATGACGGGGGAGGAGACCCTTCGCCACAGAGACCTCCAACACCAAAATTTAATGAATTAGTGTTGTAGTGTTCTGTGACTAAAGCGGTCTGTAGGACCGACAACTCCCTCGGCTATCCCGTTAATTTGACGGAAAGCAGGTGTTTTTTGGAATGCCTCAGCGACGATGTCGCCTAGTTCCCGAAAGTCTGCAAACATCTCCTTGCGGCTCTTACCCGATCCATGCCTGGTTACTTTCAAGCCTTCTGTTTACCGCGTTTGGCAGCTCGTGGATTTTCATATACCAACTCTGCACGTTCATGCTCTGACCATAGTCGCACGCCATAGACTTCTTGTAATTCCTGCTTGGCTTTCTCGTCGCCCTTTCTCGCCTTTCGAAACAGAAGCTGACGATGCAGGTCTTCTTCTTCTTGACTCAGGGACCACTGTGCTCCCATTTCGACTCCTTTGTTGAAATTTTCTTTTTCCGTGAGGGTGTCTAAGCGGAAGGGGGTTGTACACGAGTTGGACTCCCAATATCAAGGTGTGAAGAATCGGAGCTGGGGTACTGGAAGTTGTCGAGACTGTTCGCTCAAGACTCCAGAGTATTGAGCCCGCTGGTCAGGCGGGCCTTTGTTTCAAAAAAACAATGTCTGAGCGGCTTACGCCACCTTCACTTCGATGGCTTGTTATTCGACGTTCGCATGGTAGGACGTGTAAACATCCTATTCAACCGATCTGATACTTCTTCCAACTCCCGAAACGGATCCCATCGTACGAGTATCATAGCGACCTCCTAGTGATCTTTAGCGAGCTAGCAACCCATCTGACGCGGCGCGGCGCCGATCCAGCTATGGCTGTGAGATAAAGCGACCGTTTGGGAAGTCAAGGATTCGGACCACCATACACATATTGGGATTATCGTGGTGCGAGAGACACGGGCGCCGGTTCTGCTCGCGGGAGTAGACTTCCATCAACGACAACTCTCCATGTTCAGGTATTGCTTCCATGAGGATAAAACAAGGGCAGATTGGAAGGGTCTTGACTAGGTTGGTTGAGAGATTATCTGCGCATCCATTGAACAACTGTTCCCTCAATGGAGGTTGCTCGCATGAATACTTACCATAACGGCATCCGAAGGGAGGTTAAAGAGTTGATTTCAGTGAGCGAGCGGATACAGAGCGTTGTCGCACAGGGCGAACTCCTCTCCAGGGATGAAGCCGGTGTTGTGCGGTTCTGCGCGACTGAGTTGCTTGCGAAGGTGCCTGAACCGCGCTAAGCGAATCTTCGTTGCTACCGGTGCTGCACAAACCAAAAATGGACTCAGTCTCTCTACGGGAAGGGGGTGCGGGCTGGGGTGGCCTGCTTCACAGCAAGCAGGTGAACAGCTTCAGCTATCACTTCGATCTTAATTCCGTCCTGATCCTATTGCCAGTCCTTAACTCAAAAACATCGGTTCCTACTCCCGAGTAATTCTTTCCAGTCCTCCCATATAAGGCCGTAAGACCGAGGGAATCTCTACCGAACCGTCCGGTTGCTGGAAATTTTCCAAGATCGCCACCACTGTTCGCCCGACGGCCAGCCCGGAGCCGTTCAGTGTGTGGACAAAGTCGCTCTTGGCGTCTTTTTTCCCTCCGGACGATGATCGGTACTTGATGCCCGCTCGTCTGGCCTGGAATGCCTCAAAGTTACTGCAAGACGAGATCTCCCGGTATTGTTGCTGAGACGGCAGCCACACCTCAAGGTCATAGGTTTTGGCGGCGGAAAATCCCATATCGCCCGTGCAAAGTGTGATCACGCGATAGGGAAGTTTCAGGCTCTGTAAAATGGACTCCGCGTGGCTCGTCAGCCGCTCTAGTTCTTCGTAAGAAGTATCAGGCGTCGTAAACGAAACCAGCTCAACTTTGTTAAACTGGTGAAGTCGGATGAGGCCTCGCGTGTCCTTTCCATAAGATCCTGCCTCTCGCCTAAAGCACGGTGTATAGGCGGTATAACGAAGGGGCAGGCTGTCTACGGTCAGAATCTCTTCACGATGCAGATTGGTCACCGGCACTTCCGCGGTTGGAATCAAGAAGTAATCTTCGTCTTTTAGCCGAAAGAGATCTTCTTCAAATTTAGGGAGCTGGCCCGTCCCGGTCATCGATGCACGATTGACCATGAGAGGAGGAACCACCTCTCGATACCCGTGTTGGGTCGTGTGTGTATCGAGCATGAAATTGATCAATGCTCGTTCCAGCCTTGCACCGGCTCCCGTCATGACGGAGAACCGTGCCCCGGTAATCTTCGCAGCTCGATCAAAGTCCAAGATGCCAAGACCCTCTCCGATTTCCCAATGCGGTTTGGGTGAGGTCGAAAAAGAAGGCAGGGAGCCCCATCGTCGGACTTCAATGTTTTCAGCTGCATCGTTTCCCGCAGGCACCGAAGCATGAGGGAGATTGGGAATACGGAGGGCGACGTCACCGAGCGTCTCCTCGACCTTTCGCAAGGATGCTTCGAAGTCTTTAATGCGATCTCCCAAGCCTTTCATGGCTGCCATCGCTTCATCGGCCGGCTCTTTGGCCCGGCGTAGCCGAGCCACTTCCTCTGAGCCCTTATTGAGGTCTTGTCTGAGCTGTTCAACCTGCATAGTGAGGGTACGTCGCTCTTCGCTCAATGTGCGAAGAGCATCCCACGGAACATCGTTCCCGCGTCGTCCAAGAGCATTGCGGATCTGATCGAGATTTTCGCGGAGAGCTTTGAGATCGTACACAGATCGTTCCTCAAAAAGCGGTTGGAATCTAGCATCGGATTTCTGGAGAGTCAATGAAGTGGCCAGTCCAGGCGACGTGAACCGACCACTCCGGTATGAGAATTGACATCGAACTGGTGTGAGGGAGAGGATATGTGGGATGCGTCAGATTGCGAATCCTCCTAATCCATTCGAATCCAGACATCGAGAACTTCTGGAACCGCCTGCGTCGCCTAAGCTGATGGTGTATACAGACGAGACGCGAGAGATCCTGAGCCGTAACGACAGCCCGGATTTACCGTTTCGATGGAGTGTCAATCCCTATCGTGGCTGCTTTCATGCCTGTGCCTACTGTTATGCGCGCCCGACGCATGAGTATTGGGGATTCGGAGCCGGCACTGATTTCGAGAGCAAAATCGTGGTGAAGGAAGATGCTCCACGATTACTTCGGCAGCAGTTTGAGAAAACTTCGTGGTCTGGAGAGCTGATCGTCTTTTCAGGGAACACCGACTGTTACCAGCCGATTGAGGCAGAGTACGGGTTGACCCGTGCCTGCTTGCAAGTCTGTGCAGAATATTGCAATCCTGTGGGAATTATTACGAAAGGCGCGTTGGTTCTCCGTGACCTTGATGTGCTCTCGCAGTTGCACCGTGGGGCTTGGGTCCTGGTCTACTTCAGTATTCCCTTTGCGTCAGACGAGATGGCCAGGAAAATAGAGCCTCAGGCTCCGTCGATTAGTAAACGGTTCTCTGCCATGAAGACGCTCTCCGATGCTGGGATTCCCACCGGTATTTCAATCGCGCCGATCATTCCTGGTCTGAACGACAATGCCATTGCTGAATTGTTGGAACGAGCGCATCACGCTGGGGCCTGTGCTGCGACATATAGTTTGTTGAGACTGTCGGGGAGCGTGGAATCTGTGTTTTTGGAGCGGATGCGGGAGGCCTTTCCGGACAGGATTGGTAAGATTACGAACCGATTGCGTGAGGTGAGAGGCGGAGCCCTCACAGAAGGCCGATTTTTCCGACGTCAGGTTGGCCAAGGAAGCCATTGGGAAATGATCGAGCAGTTGTTTACCCTGTCCAGACGGAGGGCTGGATTTTCTGAGGACCATGTCGTGGAGATTCCCCAGACGTTTCGCCGTCCGCGCGGCGAGCAAATGCCATTATTCTAAGGAGGCTGGATGACCCATAATCCAGGATTTTTGCAACTCGTCGACCAGGCGAAGCAACGCGTCACAGAGTGCAGTGTGGTGGAGGTCAAGGTTCGTCTTGACCGAGGAGAGTCGTTCCATTTTATCGATATTCGAGAGCACCATGAATTCGCCAAGGATCATGCTCGAGGCGCGCAACACCTTGGGAAAGGAGTCATCGAGCGAGATATCGAGACGGTGGTCCCTGACAAGCAGGATGAGATCGTGCTGTATTGCGGAGGTGGCTTTCGTTCAGCGCTCGCGGCTGATGCCTTGCAGCAGATGGGGTATGAGAATGTGAGATCAATGGGGGGAGGCATACGTGCGTGGCGAGAGGCTGGGTACCCAGTGGAATAGGGTGAATGTCGTCGTGTGTCTTATTTGTTCGTGCGATCAAACTCCTTAATGACTTGGTCGGTTAAATCGATCGTATCCTTGTTGTAGATGACGATCTTCACCGTCTGCTCACTACCCTTATCGACGACGAGTGCTACGTTTCCTTTTTCAGCGACAGCTTGTGTCGCCACGGAGATTTTTTTCATGTATTCGTCGACCAAATCCTTCTGTTTCTTCTGGAGTTCTTGGTTGAAGTCCTGCGCGCGCTTTTGGAAGTCCTGAACCTTCGTCCTGAACTGAGTCTCTTTCTCTTTCTTCTCCGCGTCGCTCCACTTGGGCGCTTGGTCCTTTAATTGCTTTTCTTGATTCCGAAGATCTTCTTCATCCTTGGCAAGCAACTTCTGCCTGAGCGAGACGTATTCTTTTAATCCGTCGAGCGCGCGCTTACCTGCTTTGGATTTTTCCAGCACGGACTGCGGGTCTACCACTCCCATCTTGAAGTCGGCCGCCTGAGCGTGAGGCATCAGCAGCAAAACGGGAACGACTAGCATCAGAAAGAACAGTATTCGCAAAGCTGGATTACGCATCGTGTCTCTCATGCCTCCTGACCAAATTAAAAACCGGAGGAAGAATAACCGTGCCTCGTAGGTCTGTCAAGCGATCCTTGGGCTACCACGAATCGAAACTGATCGGCTCTTCCGCGATCCAGACCTCGATGCCATAGTGCCACTTCAGCCGTCGTGCGACTGCTCGCAAGGCGTACTCGTCCGCATGGCTGGGATCGAAGGGATCCGTGATCTTCTGAAACCTTTCTTTCTTCAACGGAAGCTGGTGGCCAAGGTCTTTCATCGCGAGAGCCAACACGTTTAACTGGAAGATGCGAGGCATTTGGTTCAGTTCCACCAAGACGGCCTCCGGCGGTCCATCCGAAGATCGATGGGCTTTAAATAGGTCGATGGCCCGGCCCTTTAGTTGTGCACGTTGTGCTTCCGTGAGTTCAGGCAAAGCCAACTCAACCAAGAGGGCGTTGGTGGCGCCGTTAAATGATGGCATGTTGAAAAGTCTGCTCAAGATTCCCATGACATTCCCTATAACAGGTAGTTAAGACGTTGAGGGACCGCTCTTCGTGCTAGCAAGCCGGTTTGAATCAACGCAGAGTGTACTGAAACTCAGGTGGGATTTTCCACCCGTTCCAGGGAGTGTTGGTAGGGAGGCCGGGTCACTACTTGAACAACCGCTTAAGGGAATCGGTTGTTGTCTCCAGACATTTCTGGATGTTCTCTCCCACATCTCGGCTGGCCTATCCATAGCAGAATCCCATGGAAAATGAATTAGAGATGCCCTGGATCACTTACTACGCTACCCCTGTCACATTGCTTCAGATATGCCAGCTTTTTTATGACCTTCTAGATGTCGTCACGAGGTATTGAAAGACAAACTAGGGCGTCCATTTTTGGACGAGTCGTATTGCGAGCTCATTGGCATACCGAAGGTGACTTGACGACCGTAGTAAGAATTGATGACAATTCGACGTCGTTGGGTCCTATCCTCAGCTCCTTCCGCTGGAGCCAAGTTTATGAGAATAGCCGATCTGGGCTAGGAGTCTGTCCGGCTTCGTGTGCCAGGACTGTTCAGGAGTGACGAGTGAGGAGGCTCTATGCGGGGCAACCCGCAGTGTCGGACCCATAACCCTGGGGTGTGGTAGCTGTTGCCGCCGTCACCGTGGGAGTGGTTGTTGGAGGATCACGTAGCTTACTGCCTGTCGGACCTGGTGGACGAATTCAAAACTGGTGATTCTCGTAGCATCCTACGGGGATCTCTTCTGGGGAGCTTCATTGGGTAGGAGAGGATTCGAACTATGTTAAGTCTTGTTAAGAAAGTGATGCGAAAGTTGTCCGCACAGAGAGAGGGCCATCGGAAGAGGGTTCAATTAGCGCCACTCTACTCCCCGGACGAAGACGATCTCAATCTTGAGCATCACCTCCAGGAGGCCGTTGCATGGCTGAGGCGAGCGCAGGATGCTGGCACCGACCGAGGCGTTTCGTATGGCGTGCAGTTCGGTAGGGACTTTGATGCAAGCTATCCAGAAACTACAGGCTACATCTGCCAGACTTTTGTTGAGCAGGAGGAACTGACAGGTGACACAGATCTACTTGCCCGCGCGGTGGCGATGGCCGACTGGGAGATCGCCATCCAGCTTTCAAACGGCGCCGTGATGGGAAGTAAGTTCAACTTGAAGCCAACTCCAGCCGTCTTTAATACTGGTATGGTTCTTCTAGGTTGGAGTGCGTTGATCCGACGCACGGGCGAGGAACGCTTCAAGTCTGCCGCGCGACGCGCCTCAGACTGGCTCGTGTCTATTCAGGAATCTGATGGCTCATGGATACGAGGTCACTCTCAGTTCGCCCTTCCCGGAGCGACTTTGTACAATGTAAAGGCAGCTTGGGGCCTGTGCGAGGCAGGTTACGCTCTTGGTGAGGAGCGATACATTTCGTGTGCATTGCGTAATGCCGAACACTGTCTCTCGCGACAGCGCCCAAATGGTTGGTTGCCTGATTGTTGTTTGACGGACCCGCGCGCACCCCTCCTTCATACGCTCGCGTACGCCATGCAAGGTCTACTAGGTATCGGAACTAGGACCGACCGGAGAGACCTCGTCGCGGGCGCGCGACTCCTTGCAGACGCAGAAATTGGGATTCTGCAAGGCGACGGCTTCCTCCCTGGGCGTCAATGCGAGGATTTCTCGGCCGCAGTAGACTGGTGTTGCCTGACAGGGTCAGCGCAGACGTCTATCGTCTGGAGCGATTTCTATCTCCTGACTGGGGAGGAGAAGTATCGTGCGGCAGTTCACCGCGTGAATCGTTACCTCATGGCGCGCCACGACATTCGGAATACAGATTCGAGACTGCGAGGCGGTCTGCCTGGGTCATGGCCGGTTTGGGGTGACTATGGTCCCTACCGCATCCTGAACTGGGGTACCAAGTTTCTTGTTGATGCTCTCAGTCGCGAACAGAAAATGAATCCACAGGAACATTAGTGCCACGTCCTTTCCTTGACCTTCGTCTCCGGCGGCACCTATAATCCCGCTACCAGTTGGCCACAACATACTGATTCAACGGACAAAATGGCTGAATTCACCCACTTCAATGAGTCGGGACGAGCTCGGATGGTCGACATCAGTGCCAAGGATTCGACTGAAAGGCTCGCCACGGCTCAAGCTAAGGTCTTTTTGCTTCCTGAAACGCTTGAAATGATTCAACGGGGCAAGATTGCGAAGGGTGATGTGTTGTCGGTAGCCCAAGTGGCCGGTGTGATGGGGGCCAAGAAGACACCGGACCTCATCCCGATGTGTCATCCGATTCTACTCGCCAGTGTCGATATCGCATTCAAGGAGGAACCTCAGCCGGACTCTCATGGTCGCTGTTCGATCACCATTACGGCTACGGCAAAGACGACTGGGCCGACGGGAGTCGAAATGGAAGCGATGACGGCTGCGTCTGTGGCGGCGCTGACGATTTATGACATGTGCAAGGCGGTCGATCGAGAGATGAGCTTCAGTGAGGTATGCCTCCTTACCAAGTCCGGCGGGAAGTCGGGCACCTTTCTCAGGAAGCGTTAAGGATCTGAGACGATGCTGACGGTTAAGTTGTTTGGCATGACGAAGGTGATGGCGGGAAATCAGGGTTCTCTGTCGTTGGATTTGGCCAATGGTCGGCAGGTCAAGGATCTGCTCGCGTTACTCGATACCGGCTATCCTGCGATTGGGGAGTTGATTCACAAGAAGAAGGTGCTGGTGTCGGTGAATCAGGAAATCGCGCACGAAGAGACCGTCATCAATGATCGTGACGAAATCGCCTTGTTGCCGCCCTTTGCTGGTGGAAGTTCAATGAAGGACACGCCGGAGGAGAGTCAGTTCGTCCGTGTCCAGCGAGAGAATTTTTCCATCGATCAGGAGCTCGACCGGGTGCGCAGCCGATCCAAACGGATCGGGGGAATCGCCACATTCTTGGGTATTGCACGTGATCGATCGCGAGGCCGCGATGTGGACAGTATCACCTTCGAGCATTACGAAGGGATGGCGCAGAAGAAACTGTTCGAGATTCGAGAACGGGGGTTGAAAGACTTCGATATCTTGGAGCTGCTCATTATTCACCGATATGGAGAAATTACGATCGGGGAAAACATTGTGCTGATCATCGCTGGGGCTGAGCATCGTGCCGATGCGTTCCGTGCCTGTAAATGGGCGATCGATGAGCTCAAGCAGATTACGCCGATCTGGAAATTGGAACATACGCCGGAAGGGGAAGTGTGGGTGGAAGAACACCCCTAATGAGGAGAATGAACATGGCGCCCAGCCCCGTTCTCATGTTGCTCAGAGACCTCAGCGCACCAAACGACGTGGAATAAACATGAAGGAAACCTCTCCCCATAACGATCCTGTCGAAAACATCGTCGACATCTTTGGTCGGCCGCTCGGCAGTCTGCGCCTGTCGGTCACGGATCGCTGTAATCTTCGCTGCAGCTACTGCATGCCGGAACCCGAGTACGTCTGGCTTCCACGAGAGGACATCCTGAGTTTTGAAGAAATGGCGACGCTCGCCGGATATTTCGCCGACCTGGGCGTGGATAAGGTTAGGCTGACCGGAGGTGAGCCGCTGTTGCGGCAAGATCTTGCGCGGCTCGTACGGCTACTGCGGCAGGATCGGCGTATTACCGAAGTGGCGTTGACCACGAACGGGGTTCTCCTGGCCGATCACGCACAGGAACTCTACGAGGCTGGACTTGACCGTGTGACCGTCAGTCTCGATACGCTCAGACCTGAGCGGTTTCGTCAACTAACCGGGCGCGACGAATTTTCACGCGTTCTTGAGGGAATTGAGTCTGTGGGGAAGACCGGCTTTGGCAATCTGAAACTCGACACCGTCGCCATTCGTGGGTTCAATGAGGATGAACTTGGTCCACTCGTCGAGTTCGCGAAACACTATCAGGCCGAGGTTCGCTTTATCGAATATATGGACGTTGGAGGCGCGAACGAGTGGAGTCTGGAGAAGGTGCTGTCGCAAGATATGATCCTCGATCTCTTGGGCCAACGGTATGGACAGATCATTCCTGTTCCGGAACGAGGAACTGCTCCAGCGCAACGATTTTGCTTGCCGGATGGGACGATCTTTGGGATTATTCCCTCGACGACAGCGCCGTTCTGTGCGCATTGTGATCGTAGTCGTGTGACAGCCGATGGTGTATGGTATTTGTGCCTGTATGCAATGTCGGGAGTCGACTTGTGTAACCCGCTCCGTCTGGGTGCAAGCGCAATAGAGATACGGGAGCTGATTCGGTCGGTGTGGACCGCTCGTCGCAATCGTGGGGCTGAGGAACGTAAGGCCCTTGAGCGGGTCGGGCTTCGATCAGGAGGACTCATCGACATTGATCGGCTTCGGGAAGACCCTCACTTGGAAATGCATGCCCGTGGGGGATGAGATTCTGTTCAGCATATCTGCTACAATGCGCCTCCATCCTCAGTGGTTCCGTTGCGATCGATCATTTGAGACCGGATCATCAATGGGTTGGGTTTCCTAGAGCATGGCGCCGGAGACTGAATTGTTGACTCTCCTCGGAGTCGGTTTTCTTCTCGGACTTCGGCATGCCCTGGACACTGATCACCTCGCAGCCGTTTCGACCGTGCTTGCCGAACGGCCATCATTACTTGCATCGGGTGCAGTCGGTCTCTGGTGGGGAATTGGTCATACCCTGACGCTGTTGCTAGTCGGGTCGATTGTGCTGGCCTGGGGGATTCGCATTCCTGATGAATTTGAGTTTATCGCTGAATCCGGGGTGGCAGTTCTGTTGCTCGTCCTTGGCGGGACATTAGCTGCAAAGTTGTACCGTGAACGATGGCATGTGCATAGCCACTATCATGATGATGCCCCGCACGTTCACTTGCACAGCCACCAGAGACAGGAAGATCATCGACATCGGCATTGGATGGTCCAGTCGATCCGCCCGCTGTGCATCGGCATGGTGCACGGACTCGCGGGCTCGGCGGCGTTGATGCTGATGATTCTTGCTTCGACGAAGGAGGTCGGGGCCGGGCTGTTATCGATCCTCACTTTCGGCGTCGGCTCAATCGTCGGGATGATGCTGATCGGACTCACAATCAGTGTCCCAGTCATGTATTCGCGCTCAATCAGTCAGCGGCTCTTTATCGCCGTACAAGGCGTGGCTAGTTTTGCCAGTGTCTTGGTGGGCGTGTGGATGTTGGTCAAGTTGACGCTATCCGCGGGGGTGTAGTGAGACGAGCGTCCTCCATCCTATGGGTTTTGGAGTAGGGGACGACGCAGAGGGGGTACGCGTCTTTTCAGGTTGGTATCGATCATCAGCTTCTCAAGCGCATAAGCCCGACTAAGAGCGAGTACGATGGCGTGGTTTAAAAAAGACAAACTGACTGAATCCGGTCCCCCGCCGCGTTCTAAAGGCAGCGAAGGGATGTGGCTTAAGTGTAACCACTGTCGAGAAATCGTCTATCGGAAGGAAGTCGACCGAAACAACAAAGTGTGTCCGAAATGCGACTATCACTTTCCTATCTCGGTCACAGAGCGGATAGGATTACTCATCGATCTCGGTACGTTCAAAGAGTGGGATCCTGAGTTGGAAGCGCAGGATCCCTTGACCTTTCACGACACCAAATCCTACCGAGAGCGACTGAAAGCCCATCAAGAAAAAACAGGTCGTAAAGATGCGCTCGTGATCGGCGAAGGCATGCTCAATGGGCGTCGTGTGGTGCTCTGTGTGTTCGACTTCAGCTTTATGGGCGGGAGTATGGGGTCGGTGGTCGGTGAAAAACTCTGTCGTGCGATTGATCGGGCATTAGAACTGAAATTACCGGTCATTTTGGTCACCGCTTCCGGGGGTGCCCGTATGCAGGAAGGCATCCTCTCGCTCATGCAGATGGCCAAGACTTCTTCGGCGGTTGCGAAACTTGGTGAAGCCAAACTGCCGTTTATTTCCATCCTCTCCGATCCGACATTCGGCGGCGTGACGGCTAGCGTGGCAATGTTGGGTGATGTCATCATCGCCGAACCGAAGGCACTGATAGGATTTGCCGGACCTCGCGTGATTGAACAAACGATCAAGCAACAATTGCCGGACCAGTTCCAACGAGCCGAATTTCTTCTCGAACATGGCATGATCGACATGATCGTTGAGCGTAAGCGTCTCAAGGAGACGGTCGGTACCCTCGTGAATCACTTTTAGCCCTCTGTGTCCTACCGACTTGTTCATGAGCTATTCCCTCGCCATTGAATATCTCTACGGACTTCAAAAGCACGGCATCAAGCTGGGTTTGGAGACGATCCGCCTACTGTTGGAACAGGTCGGCAATCCTCAACGCGCACTCCGCGTGCTGCATATTGGTGGCACCAATGGCAAGGGATCGACTGCGGCTATGGCTGCGGCTATGCTCCAGCACTCGGGCAAACGTGTAGGACTGTACACATCGCCTCATCTCGTCGAGTTTCGAGAGCGCATTCGCGTTAATGGGTGCATGATCACGGAGGATCAAGTCGCGAAGCTGGTCGCGCGCGTTCGAGCCATCCTCGGCCATGATCTCAAGCCCACATTTTTTGAAATGACGACGGCCATTGCATTCCTCCATTTTGTGGAATCGAACGTCGATGTCGCCGTAATAGAGGTGGGGTTGGGCGGACGGTTTGACGCGACCAACGTTGTGCCTCAACCACTCGCATGTGCGATTACGACGATTGGGTTGGATCACCAGGAGCATTTGGGGCAGACGGAGGAGGCGATCGCCTTTGAAAAAGGGGGGATCATCAAACCCCATGTACCGATCGTGATTGGACGAATGGGATCCAACGCGGGTGGAGTTCTGCGGCGAATCGCGACGGAGTTGTCGGCACCGCTTTGGCAGCTCGGTCAAGATTTCCATATCGAAGCGAAGGGCTCAGACCGATTTCTGTATCGAGGAACGAGCCAAGTGGTTGATGATCTGCTGTGCGGTCTCGCAGGACGCCACCAGTGGGACAACGCTGCCTGTGCACTGGCGCTTCTTGAGGCTGCCGATCGTGCAGGAATTCAGACGGGGCAGCCGGCTGCGCGTGCTGGTTTGGGGACTGTGTCATGGGAAGGTCGCCTCGAATCAATCGAGGCAGATCCGAAAGTCCTCCTTGATGGTGCACACAATCCCCCCGCCGCGAAGGTGCTTTCACAGTACCTTATGGAATATGCCTCGTCTCACCCCACCTCTCGAATTCTTCTAGTATGGGGCATGATGCGGGATAAAGATCACCGAGGGTTCATTGCACCGCTGCTACCACTCGTCTCGGAGATCGTATTGACTCAGATTGCACTTGCACGGTCTGCGACGGTCGATGAACTTCGTATCGCACTGGATGCATGGCCAGGTCCGGTGTTGGAAGCCGTCTTTCCTATGGATGCGTTGACGCTGGCCAAAGGCAGGTGCACCGCGCACGATCTCATCTGCATTGCTGGATCGCTCATGCTGGTAGGGGAGGTCAAAGCGGCCGTACGTGGCTGTGGCCTGTCACCGATTCGTGGTTAACATGGCGGATCCTCTCGCGTGGATCTTCCGGTGTTCTCTTCTCGTTGTTCTCCTCGCGCTCTCACCGTTCCCTGCGCCAGCCGCAGACATTCGTCCTGGAGTGAACGCTTCCTCTTCCGGGTCCCATCCCCTCGATGTCACGGCAGAGCGTATCGACTATCGCCAGGATCAAGAAGTCTATGACGCCACCGGATCCGTCGTGATCCAGCAAGGAACGCTAAAGTTGACTGCCGACCATGTCACCATCCAGGTGCTTCCCGGGATTTTGACGGCTGTCGGTCACGTGCATCTCACGGACCCACAGGCCGATGTGACTGCGGAACGGATGCAAATCAACGTGAATACCGAATCTGGTATTGCGACACATGGGGAACTTTACCTTCCGTCCACGAACACGTTGGTCTCCGGGCGGCTGATGCAAAGATTCTCTGAATACCATTATCGCGTGAAGGAAGGTAGTTTTACGAACTGCGATGCGCAAGGGGGGGAATTGCCTGCGTGGCGATTCCGTTTTAAAGACCTTGATATGGGAGTCGGAGACATCTTGGCATTTAAAGGGGGTTGGTTCTGTCTGTTTGATGTGCCGACGGTTCCGTTACCCACGTTTTCCTACCCACTCACCAAACGACAGACCGGATTTCTGATCCCGACGGTCACCTATGACAATCGTTTTGGGTTTCACATGCAAGGAAGCTTTTTTTGGGCGATCAATCCGAGCCAAGACTTGACGATTTCACCGAAGTACTACAGTGAATTGGGGTATGGGTCTGACTTCGAATATCGGTATATCTTGAACCGGCGATCTCGTGGAAAGTGGTTTCTGAGTTTATTACAACAGACACAGCTTCCCAATGTTTCCGGGCTGACCGAGACCGGTGCGGATGTAGAAAAGGCTCGGGCCACACTCACGGGGAGTCACACGCAATTCATCACGGATACTCTCTTGCTCAGGGCCAATGCGAATTTGGTCACGGACCCCAACTTTTTCCAGCAGTTGAGCAATTCTGGTGTTCTGCGAGCGCTACCAAGTGCCGAATCAAACCTGATCGCAACTCAACGATTACCCTATGGCAATCTGTATCTCTTAGGCCTCTATCTGCAACCGTTACAAGCCGGGGGTAAGGATACATTCCAACGTCTGCCGGAAGCCGGCTACGAGCTTCCGTATACGCCGTTGTTTAAGTCGCCCGTCTTATTTGGGATAACGGGGAACCACGTCAATTTTTACCGAGATGAGGGGTTTACCTTTAATCGGATTAATGTGGTCCCGGGCATTGAAACGGACCTCATTCAGCTGGGACACATGATCGGGATCCGGCCACAAGCAAAGTTTCGAGAAGTCTACTACACAAGAGGCGCGCAGTCGGACGAGGGGCAGCATCGAGAGACCTTTTGGGTGGGTGTGGAGGCCATGTCGAAATTGACGCGGCGATTTGCGCTCGCGGATGGCGGAAATTTTCTGCACACCGTGGAACCCTCGGTCATGTATGAGTATGTGCCTTCCACGAACCAATCCAAGTTGGCCCAAATCGACCAGGTTGATGATCTGCCGAAGAAAAACCTAATGACCTATATGCTACGCAGCCGCGTATTGGAGCAAGGCAAACACACGGCTTTTAATTGGCTTGACCTGACGGTGGCTCAAAGCTATCACGTGGGCGAGGTGCAACGAAGGGCTCGAGATTTTACTGGGGCGCTTCCTTTTTTGGGATCATTGACCCAGCCGATCCAGCCCGCCACAATGCCGATCCAAGGGAGAAAGTTTTCTGATATCTGGATGCGAGCCGTGATTGGGAATAACCTTCCGCCACGACTTGGAATGTCGCAGTTGGATGCCCCGATATTCGGGAGGGCCGCACAAGCGTGGGCGTTGCGACCGCCCATCAATCGGTATTTAACCATTGATGCCTTCTTCGATCCTTATCAGCCTGGAGTGAGTCAGATCAACACCGATCTTCGGTTTCAGGAGGGAACCAATTGGTACTTTGAAGTCGGTCAACGCTACACGAGAGAAGGCAATCGAGTGCGGAGAGGAGATATTTGGAATCCGATCTCCTTCAATGAGGTCTTTGCTCCGACGAAAGAGATTCAGTTTGTCACGATGGGCGGCGCGCTCCGAACTCCATGGGGGTGGACCTTCGGAGCCAAAGCCTATTACGACGTGAAGAACGGCCGAAGTCCTGAATTGGATGCGGTTGCGCTCTATCAGAATCCATGCAAGTGTTGGTCTGTCGGATTCTACTACTTGAAGTTCCCCGATCGAGAGCAGTACAGCGCCATGCTCAGTCTCACTGGGATCGGTTGGACTGATAGCGCGGGCACTGCCCTCATGCGAACATTGTTGAGCCCCTTGCTGTGGGGCGAGCGTGGTCTCCCCTGGGCCGCGCCAGGAGGACCTTATGGTCTTCCTCCTCAAGCTTCGGAAGCAGAGGAGGGCTCGGTCGGAAATCCTGACCGGCGATGATCCGTAATTGACACTAAAATCAGCGGTAGGGTACGATGACGAGGCTATAGAGTGAGTTTGATCTCAACATTGAAGGAGGGGAACACGTGGGTGGTGATGCCTTGAAAGTTGAAGACTCGACCTGGGATGCTGAAGTCATGAAAGCCTCTGAACTCGTCATGGTCGATTTTTGGGCCGTGTGGTGTGGTCCGTGTCAAATGGTTGCTCCGATCGTTGATGAATTGGCGACGGAGTATGCCGGAAAGCTTAAAGTTCGTAAGCTCAACACTGACGAGAATCCCGAAGTCGCGGGTCGTTATCAGGTGATGAGTATCCCAACTATTCTGTTTTTTAAGAATGGCCAACCGGTTGAGAAGCTGGTGGGCGCCAGGCCGAAACGTCAATTCAAAGAAATGATCGACTCACTGCTGGCTCAACATGCGGGGACTGCCTAGCACGACTTGTCGCAGCCATGCTCACTGAGCTGCGAATCACCAATTTTGCCGTTATCGAGGGCCTGAGTTTGACTCTCGACTCAGGATTTACCGTGTTGACCGGAGAGACCGGGGCCGGTAAGTCCCTGCTGATCGATGCCGTTGCTCTCCTGGTTGGTGGCCGAGCCTCGAGTGAGCAAATCCGATTCGGCGAAGACGAAGCACACCTCGAAGCGTCGTTTGAAATACCGCTTTCACATCCTATTCTTGATAAATTGAAAGCCCAGGAAATTCTTGGCCCCGAGGACTCTCATCTCGTCATCCGACGGATCATCGCTCGATCGGGAAGAAATAGGGTCTATTTGAATGGGATACTGACACCGGTCCATGTGTTAGAAGAGTTTGCTGGGACACTGATCGATATTCACGGTCAGCACGACCAACAATCTCTCTTGTCCAGCGTGGCTCAGCTTGAGGTGCTGGATGCGTTTGGGCAAGTACGTGTGCTGCGCGACCAGTACCAAGTCATTCATCAAGAGTGGGTCGGCTCACGTCAAGCGCGTGCAGAAGTCGAGACAACCATGCAGCACCGCGCGCAGCAAGAAGATCTCTTAAAATTTCAGCGACAGGAGTTGGAGGAAGCTGGTTGTCGCATCGGAGAAGAAGAGGCGTTGCAGGCCGAGCGACAACGCTTGGGATCCTCGGGCCGCCTTGCTGAACTGGCGTCCGAAGCGCAGGAGCGAATTCACGGTGACGGCCAAGGTGTGTTGACAAACCTCGTGGTCGTAGAGCGCCTATTGGGCGAGCTGGCTCAGATCGACTCAGAAATGGAAGCAACAAACCGCCTCGCATCCGAGGCGAAGGTTCTCTTGAGGGAAGTTGCCGACTCGCTTCGCAGCTATGCTGAGCGTGTGGATGCTGATCCTGGACGGTTAATCGCTGTGGAGGATCGTTTGGCCGTCATTCAGAAAATGAAGAAGAAATACGGAGGGACTATCGACGCCGTCTTGACGACCTACGCTCGGGTGAAGGGGGAGGAGGAACGGCTTTCTCATGTCGAAGCTAAACTCGCTGACTATGATCGTCTCATTCAGGAACAGCAGCAAAAAGTGTCTGAGTTAGGACGACGACTTTCTCAACAGCGGAAAGAGGCCGCCAAGCGTTTAACGAAGATGGTTAGCAAGGAATTGGATGCGCTGAAAATGGGATCGGTGCGGTTTATGGTCCAGGTCGTGCCAAATGAGCAGAACGAGGCCTATGGCCCAGACGGGATTGATCGTGTCGAGTTTCTTTTGGCTGCCAATGCCGGCGAACCATTGAAACCGATGTCGCGGGTGGCATCCGGTGGAGAGATTTCTCGCTTAATGCTCGCACTCAAGTCCGTTGTCGCCAATGTTGATCATGTTCCGGTTGTCATTTTTGACGAGATCGATACGGGTGTTGGAGGCGCCGTTGCAGGTACGATTGGGAAACGCTTACGGGCGTTGGGGCAGTATCATCAAGTGCTCTGTATTACTCATCTCCCGCAAGTAGCTTCTCAAGCGCACCACCACTTCTGCGTCGAAAAGTCAGAAGCGAAGGGACGCACGATGACGACGGTGCGCTCGCTAAGCGGGATCAATCGTGAGGGGGAGATTGCCCGAATGCTTGGTGGAGAGCGAGTGACTCCAAAGACCCGGGCGACAGCGGCGGAGTTAATTGCTGGAGCACACGAGTAGATCACGCGGCGGGAGCGATGGCCGTCGTGGGTAGAGAAGCGGCTGAATCTTTCACGACATCGAGGAAAACCTCGAGTAGTTGCGGGTCGAAATGTGTACCAGAGTTGAGAGAGATCTGCTGGATTGCGGTTTCGGTGGAAAGACAAGACCGCCCAGGGGCATCCGCAGTCAGATGATCAAACGCTTGGGCGATACCGACAATGCGAGCTAAAACCGGAATATCAGGACCCGAAACTCCATGAGGATAGCCTTGCCCGTTCCATCGCTCATGATGGTAGGCGATGATGTCATGTACCTCCTTCGGTAGCCCTAAGGTTATCGCCACCCGAGCGCCTCTCTCGCAATGTTCCCGACAGACGACTGGTTCGCCTGACGGGAAGACCTGGTCCACTGAAAACCTATAAGCCGGAAAACTCGTTTTTCCTATATCGTGAAGGAAGGCTCCCATAGCCAATGATTTTTGCTGAGCAAGGGCAAGATCCAATCGAGCAGCCATCAACGTAGCGTAGAAACTCACCCGGCTCGAGTGATTCAGCAACTGACGGTCTGTGGCTTCCAAGATATCCGATAAGAGAGGGACAAGGGACATCTCTTCTTCCGGCAAAACGGCATTGGTTCGCGCATTGAGGTAGAGAGTGAAATATTCTGATTTGAGTGTGTCCCACGAGCGTGCGTTTTCCTGGCCCAATCCCCATAGTTCAGGTGAAGATCGAAGGCTCCGGCGAAGAAAATCAAGCCGGCGCTTTTTATCCATCGTCTGCTGAGTCAGGGTGATAAGCTCGTTCACGTTGAATGGTTTCAACAAATACCCTGTGGCCCCCTGTCGAATACTTTCCATGGCGGATTTCAAACTGCCATACCCTGTGACGATTACAACCTCGACATCCGGATGATTATGTTTGATATCGTGGAGAAGGTCCAATCCGTGGCGATCTGGAAGCTTCTGGTCGAGTGTAATGATGTCGATGGGTTCGTTACTAAGAACGTTCAGCGCAGACTGAGCGTTTTCTGCAGAACGAATGTTGAAAAAGGGACGAAGAATAACCTTCAGCGCATCACGGGGGCCCGCTTCATCATCAATTACTAGTACCGTAGGTTGTGTGACTGTCTGCACAGAGGTCATAGGTACATGGTAAATGTCTCAAATAACACTCAAAATATAAGCAATTATTGTTCCTTTTCAAATACTTACGATACATATCTATATATAGCACTACGACAGCATATAGACACTATATATACGTTCAACAATGTTAGTATACCTACTTTATCAACATGACCTTGAGGACAATGTGTGTATAAATGTGACAATCTTGTGCGCAGGTGTGTCATTCTTGCACTAAGGGCTCTGGTTCGGACGGGAGAGAGTTATCCGGGCGACCAATGCCCAGCGTGTCCATGCGATATTTCAACATCCGCCTGCTGATACCAAGAAGATTTGCGGCATGAGTTTGTACGTAATTGGTTCGTTTTAGGGCATCAAGAATAATTTCGCGTTCGAACTCCATTACGGCTTTTTCAAGAGACATACGTCCTGCGAGAGTATCATCTCGAAGAGATGTTGATCGAGAGTCGCTCTTGATCGACGTAGGTAAGTGCTCAGGAGTGATCTCTGTGGCATGTTGAGACCAGATAAACGCTTGCTCCACGAAGTTTTCCAGCTCGCGAACATTTCCCGGCCACGCGTATCGAGTTAAGAGTTCCATTGCCTCCTTCCCGAATTCGATGTGGGAGCGTCGTTCATCTGCCAGCCGCTTTTCGAGAAAGTGTTTGGCAAGTAGGGGAACATCTTCATTCCGTTCTCGAAGAGGAGGAAGATAGAGCGAGATCACGTTGATACGATAGTAAAGATCTTCTCGGAATTGGCCCTTGCGAACCAATTCGTCAAGATTCTTATTGGTTGCCGCGACGATGCGAACATCGACCTTGATCGGCTGAACACCACCGATTCTTGAAAATTCTCGTTCTTGGATGACACGGAGAAGTTTTGCCTGCGTGACTGCGCTCAAATCGCCGATCTCGTCGAGGAACAATGTTCCGGTATGCGCCAGTTCGAACTGTCCGACACGTCGCGCAGTGGCGTCTGTGAAGGAGCCCTTTTCATGGCCAAATAATTCGCTTTCGATAAGAGTTTCGGGGAGAGCCGCACAGTTTAGTGCAACAAAAGGACGATCTCGGCGTGCGCTGTTATAGTGCAGGGCCTTGGCAACCAGTTCTTTACCTGTGCCGCTTTCTCCGGTTATAAGAACGGTGGTTCGACTGTCCGCTACCTGCTCGATTTTTGAGTAAATGTCCTGCATGCTCTCGCTTCTTCCGATCAGGTTATGGAAGCCGTATCGCTGGACGACCTGCGCCCGGAGGTGCTTCACCTCTCGCTCAAGTTCTGAAGAATTCAGCGTACGATCAATGACGATCCGAAGCTCGTCGACATCAAACGGTTTGGAAAGATAGTCAGATGCCCCCAGCTTCATGGCATCGACGGCCGTCTTCACCGATTTGGTGCCAGTCAGCATGATAACCGGGGTGACTTTCCGTTCCATGCGAAGCGTTTGAAGCACCGCTAGGCCGTCGGTTCCTGGAAGAATCACATCGAGAAGAACCAGATCCGGCGCTTCCTTTCGAAAGACGTCGAGCCCCTCATGCCCATCACCAGCTTGGAGAATATCGTAGAGCGGTTCCAGGACCATCTTGAGCGAGGTTCGAACTCGTGCCTCATCGTCGATCAACAGGACTCGCTTCTTTGCTATCACACTCTCCACAATAACTCCTGACATGCTATGAGTGATCAGAAGGAAGCTCGATGCGAAATGTCGTGCCAACCCCCTCTGTACTCTGAACCTGAATGTCTCCCCTGTGTTCCTGAACGATCTGGTGCACAATGGTCAGGCCAAGACCGGTTCCTTCGTTGAAGGCGCTCGAGTGCTTGGTCGTAAAGAATGGGTCGAAAATGTGGGCAAGGTGCTCTGATGGGATTCCACGTCCGGTATCTTCGATTTCAATATGTGCCCACTCCTGCCCATTCAGTTTCTGGAGCCGATGGGTTCGCACACGGATCGTTCCGAAATTCTCTCCTATGGCATCCATGGCATTTAAAAGCAGATTTAGAATGACCTGTTTGATCTGTTGCCGATCTAACATGCCACGGGGAAGCTCAGGCGCCAACTCTTTTTCAATCTTGATCCCGCGCCTGTCTGCCTGTACTTGGACGAAGTAGACGCATGACGAGACGATTTCATTCAGGTCCTCATCGGTCAAGTGAGGCTCCATATGACGAGCATAGTCGAGAATTTCTTGGATTAAACGCTCGATTCGATAGACGTCATCGAGTACGATTTGGCTGAACTCTGCAATGAACTGGCTATCGTCTTTCCGTTCGGGAGCCAGTTGGATGAAGGTCTTGATCGAAGTGAGTGGGTTTCGGATCTCGTGGGCGAAGCCGCCGGCGATGATTTCTAACGAACGCAATCGGTCAGTGCGACGCATCAGGGTGTGAGGTTGACGAAGGGCCTCATAAATCATAAGAGAATCAATCGCATTGGCGGCACTCTGGGCCATGGCAAGCAGGAGTTCCTTATGCAGTGAATTGAGACCAGCTTCCATTTGAGATTGGACTACAACGAATGCAATCATACGTCCACGGGTCACTAGCGGAATAGCTAGGTTTACGGGAAAAGTGCCGAGCAGAGTGGACATGGCAGCTTCCACGGAGACCATAGGAGAATTTGAAGCGGGATTGGCAGCGGTCAGGATCTGGTGGCATCGGACGAGTTTCTGGACAAGTGGATCGGAGAGGGCAACAACGGAGGGTGCAGAAATCGTGTCGAGTTGTCCATGGGAACGCACATGACGATATCTTTCATGGTCGTGCTCAAGTAGGTACATAGCCCCGTGAGTGCTCCCGGATACATCCAAGAGTCCCGCAAGAATATGCTCCGCGACAATGGGCAGATTAGTGGGGTGCCCCATCCTCTGCATGAAGTGCGTCAGTTTCTGAAGCGCCCACAGGTCGGATCGATGTGTGGCCGACTGAGAGGTTCTGGAAGCTGTCATGGGTGTGCCCAGCAGGACATCATGTCGTCATGCAGATCACATGGCGTAAAAAGTAGGATTACGTATGATCACTAGTGTGATGAGTATACATGCCAGCATCGTTTCACCCAACGGATTTGGGATTTTGTGCAGTTGGGTACCCGCGTGGGCTGGTGCTTCATCCAAGACCGGCTTTAAGATCTCGAGAGAGGCCTTGACTGGACTCAGCAGTGAGGAGGAGAGCATGCCCACCGGCCGAGTTCGAACCGGTGGGCGAGTGACACACTATCTACGGGATAGCGGAAGCGCTCTGCGGTGAGCACGAGCCAGGGGTCATATAGAGCAGGTAATTGCCCATTCCGTGCTGTGGTTCAGTATTCTGCAGAGAATGGTGGTAAACCATCACCATCTCATAGTCATCGTTCTTGGAGATAGGAAATCCCTGGCCGTCTTTATAGACTTGATGCGGTAAGAATTCTCGAAGCGTTCCGTCTCGCTCAACATCCGGCACAGTCCGGAGTAGGGTCTGCTTCTTCGTCTTATTCTCCAATGCAATCAGAAGCAGTTCGTCGTGGCCGTGTGGATACGCGTATTTGACGCAGCCGTCCATCCCAAACTTCAATGGTGCCGTACGGACTTGGACACCCGGCCCGATTTCAATCCCTTCATCTGTCTGATCCGCAGGCCGATCGCCGAATTTGGTGAAGCAGACGATGTTAACGCCGACCTGATAGATCTCCATCTCTTTGACCAGTTTGACTTTCGGGGCAAAATACATCGTAAAGGTTGCGATGACGTCCTTGGTGGGAGGGGCTCCGTGATAGAACGCGACGACCGTCATTAACTTGTCGGTTGCCGAAAGCTTCACGCCGTATCCATCGGGGAATTGCGTCTCGGCCATTTCGAGTCCGGCTCCACCGAAGAAGAGCGGCTCACCGGGGCAGGACACGCTGGGCCTAGTGTTGTTGATCATCAGGATGTGGTGCAGGTAGTTTCGGGGTAATTCCTTCCCATCGACCGTAGAAAGGGCCGACTTGAAGCCGATTAAATACCTGTCTTCAGGAAGCTGAAAATTGAAACGAGGCATGGAGTCGCCCATGTCGCCTTCAGTATGGCCGGCCGGAAGATCAATCGGGCCGAAGGTCAGGGTCGCAGTGTTTTCTCCATAGGTAATCTTTGAACCTACCTGTTTTTTCAGTGTTGGGACGGCATGGTGGTTGTGGCCTCCATCCGCGTAAGCTGACGTAACCATGAACACAGCAGTAATCAGAGAAATGAGAAATCCGCGCATAAGGCCTCCCACCGGAAGTGAAAACGATGATTTTGGACCGGGCTCCAAATTAGTTGGTGTGGTTCGAACAGATTGCAGTTGGCTCATTGGGCATTCGCTGGCTTCGGCGTCAGTCTCTTCCATTCATATGTACCACCATGCTCCCGAGGGGGAATATTTTTATGGTTGCCCACACGCGTGTACCACCATATTCCTTTCGCCTCAATGCCGTCTTCTGATAGGAGAACTTCAAATCCGCCTTCGCGGTCATTTCCCGGTTGTTGCCACGTGCCCTGCCACAATCGGTCGGCGAATTTGGTGGTCATGAAGCGTCCACCGTGCTGGGTGTAGGGACCGTTCCCGCTCTTATCCAATGTTGCCTTGTATCGTTTCTCGTCCTCGACTTCCAGAATTTCCCATTCTCCACTCACATCAGGCATCGTTGCAGCGGCAGCATCGCTGACGAGACGATGCGATCCGGCGTCTGCTGAGGGGGATGCAAGAGGACCACCCAGCTGAGCCGATCGAAACGATTCATGCCAAGACAACAACTGCCACCGGCCCGCGCGACGTTCGAGCACACCGGTTTCTCTCAGTGGTAGTACGGTTCGCTTGACCTCCGATCCTTCGCCGACGTAGCGGATATAGTCGAGCTCCATTGTAAACCAGGCCAAGTCACCTTTGGTCCAGACCTTGAGTTCGGTGATCGGAATCTCAATCTTCTTGGTGTTGACGAATTCTTCGCGCATTTCGCGCTCGAACTCAGGCCAGCCGACGTACTTTCGGCCGCCAACCGAATAGCTGGTGATGTCGGCATCGTGTGCCATGAGGCGAGACAGCGTTGGGAGATCTTTTTCGGCGTTAGCGCGCACCATCTGGCGAACGGCAGTCTCTGGGTCGGAAGGTTCTGAGGCGATAACCGAAGTTGCGAGACTAGAAAGTAGAAGTAGGCTTACGCAGACAAACGACTCCCGATGGCGCATACGGGTCTCCATGGGTGTGACAAAAGAAGGAAGATGACCCGGAAACGTACACGGCCAGATGAAACATGTCAACAGCCAAGTGGTTTTGTGGAAACTATCGATGAGCGACCACTACGACCGTTACGTTGTCTTCTCCTCCACGATCGAGAGCTGTGGTCACAAGCCGATTGCAGAGGAGTGTGGGGTCCAGCTCGCCTTGGGTAAGATCTCGTTGGATGTCGTCATCCTCTAGCATCTTCGTCAAGCCATCCGAGCAGAGCAACACAACATCGTCTTCCCGAATCGGGAAGGCGCCAATGGTAGGGGTCGCCATTCCCGGGACACCCAACGCGCGCGTCAGGACATGCCGTTCAGGGTGGGTTTTGGCCTTTTGGGGTGTGAGGATCCCACGCTCCAGGTATTTCTCAATCAAACTATGATCTCTGGTCAACGGTGTCAGCGTGCCGGATCGAACCCGATAAGCACGACTGTCCCCGACATGAACAAGGTAGGCCACCGGAGCGGGCGTGGGCACAATGGCGAGCAGCACGATCGTGGTTCCCATCCCCTTCAGTTTCGGTTGTGATCTGGTTCGATCAACGATAGCCTCGTGGGCTCGGTTGATCAGGTCCGTCAGCACATCGGTTGGCGGCACGTGGCCGTTGCGGAGCCCCTCACTCAATAATGCTGTTCGGGCTTCGACCGTTCTGATGGCCGTTTGAGCGGCGATATCCCCTCCAATATGGCCGCCCATGCCGTCCGCAACGGCCCAAACTGCATGATCATCGATCGCTGCGAACGCATCTTGGTTGACGGTACGGACAAGGCCGATCTCGCTTCGGCCGATGCCGGTCCACCTGCTCATCGTAAATACGCCGGTTGAAGGGGAGGCGAGAGGGCCGAAGGGCCGAAGCGCAATGCCATATCCTCATACAATCGGTCGGCGAGGGTGACGAGGTTTTCGGTGTCTGCTCGGTTGTAATTCAACAGGGTTTCGCGCGCCATGGCGTCACCGTGTCGCCACCCAAACCAGAGACGGACGGCATCAAAGCCGTCAAGGTTACTAATGCTCGCGTGTCGGTCAATCCCCAGTTCGCGTTCGATGCATTTGAGCCCTCCGCGCAAGGCAAGTCGTCGTGCGCCGAAGCAGAGATCAAAGTGCAAAGAAGGGAAACGGAGTCTCGGGAATATAGCATGGAGATAGGGAACATCGAAGACCGATCCGAAAAATGTCACGAGCATGTCGCATGCATCGAGTTCGGTCTGCAATCGTTCGGTGGTCAGGTTTTCCTCTCTGACCAGGCTCACGGTCGTTCCATTGCGATGAAGCCCGACGACCGTCACATCGCCCTGCTCCGGCGGTGAGCCGGTTGTTTCAATGTCGAGATAGACCGTGCGGGATCGGCACACTTCGTAGAGCCGCCAATGTTCACACCGAAGGAGTCGCGTCGCAAACGACTGAAAGTGTCTGCCGTTGGCTAGTTGTCGTGCCGTACGGAGTTCACCGTCGTACCAGTCTTTGCGGCTGGCAGAGAGACCTGGGACGGCCGATTGGCTCAGGAACATATTCCAGTCAAGTAGGCCATCGTCCCACCATCGTCGCTCGGTGGGACGTCCCACTCCTGGAAGGAAGATGAAGCTGGAGGTGAGCATGACCGCGGATTGTAGCCTTGATTTCATGTAGGAGACAAGCTAGAGTTCGCAGGCCAACACCGAATTGAGTGAATGACGAGGTTTTTGAGTTCTATCTCGATATGACGGCATCGGCAAAGCGAATCCGTATTACCGTGGGGAGCGTACAGTTGGAGGCTGAACTTCGAAAGACTAGGACTGCGGACCAAGTATACGCGGCGCTTCCAGTCAAGGCAGCGATCAATACGTGGGGAGAGGAATTCTATTTTCCGATCACCGGAGTGCACGATCATCGAGAAACTGCAACGACTCAGGTCAAGGTCGGGGATATTGCATTTTGGGGAGCGGGGCAAGTCCTGGCAATCTTTTTCGGACGAACCCCAATGAGTGTGGGTGCTGATCCGGTTCCTGCGGATCGGGTGAACATCATCGGAAAGATCGTTGGCGATGCGACTCAACTTCGGCAGGTCATGGACACACCGACGATCCTTCTTGAGCCGAGCTGAGCGCGATGCGACTCTCGAAAGAGCGTGTACGCCATTTGGCCGAAAGTCTCGTCGGTCATCTTCACGCGGAAGGGCACATTGAGCCTTCGGGCGAGCGCAAAACATTCGTTGAGGCCCTCGAGCAGGCGATCACACACGAGTTATCGGTGGAAGATCGAGTCAATGCGGAAGTGCGGCAGTTGTTGAAAGCCTACGAACAGCAAATCGAACAGGGGCAAGTCGATTATCAGAAGATGTTCCAGATGGTGAAACAGAAGTTGGTACGCGAACGGGGTATCATTCTCTGATGTATGGAAGGAATCAGTGATCCGGTAGCTCGACACCGGATGGTCGGTTGCGGAGTGGTTGGCGGTCTGTCATGCTGAGTGAAGATAAAGTCAGTCATCTCTCGCATGTGATTCTGACGGCTGTGAAGAAACACGCCGGAACAACAGTCAAGAGCTCCGATGAGCGCCTACTAAAGGAGATCAAGCGAGTGCTGGGCGTCGAGTTGGCGCAGGAGCAGGACATCGACCGGAAAGTAAGGGCCAAGTTGGCGTCGTATTCACGTGGCATTGTCGAGGGGAGTGCTGAATGGGACGTGCTGTATCGGAAAACGTTTGAGGAAGAAACGCGCAAGCATACGAAATCCTAACAGCAGAGGTAGTTTCGCATGAAACAGACTCTTCAACAGTTCGTGATCCTGGGTGCCGTGCTGGTGCTGGTCGTGACCACGGCATGTTCGCACAAGCGCAAGCCTCTCGTACCGCTCGTCTTGGAGGGTGAGGTCAGGCCTCAAGCGACGGTGTTGACGGAACAGGGGACGCAGGCGTATCAGACTCAACAATTCGAGGAAGCGAAGCACTATTTTGAGGAAGCGGTTGCCGCAGCGCCGCAATCCGGTCAGGCCCACTATAACTATGCGCTGGCGTTGAATGCGCTCGGAAACGTGGAAGTCGCTCGCCGGCATTTCTTGGAAGCGGCCGATCTGGCTCCCGGCGATAAGATCATCTGGGACTCGCCCGCGCTGTCGCCCTACGGAAATCCAGAAAATAAGAACAAGCCCTCGCTCAGACCCTTTTCACCGCGTCGATCGTCGTTCGGTACCGGCACGCCCGGTGGCTATTAATCCCTCACGAAGGATGGATCTATGAGTAAAGTACTTGCAGTCGGGGACCAGGCACCGGAACTTGCGATCCCGGATCAACAGGGGAAGAAGGTGACCTTGGATAGCTTCAAGGGGAAACAGGTGGTGTTGTACTTCTATCCGAAAGACGATACGCCGGGATGCACGAAAGAGTCCTGTGATTTTCGTGATGTAGAGTCACAGATCTTACGGGCAGGCGGCACGATCGTCGGCGTGAGTTTGGACGGCAAAGAGTCTCACCAGAAGTTCATCAAGAAATTCGGTCTTCCGTTTCCGCTGCTCAGCGATGAGACTGCGGCGATCTCCAAAGCGTACGGGGTATACAAAGAAAAGAATATGTACGGCAAGAAGTCTTGGGGCATCGAACGCAGCACGTTCGTCATCGATCCTGAGGGGAAGGTGAAAGCGATTTTTCGGAAGGTCCAAGTCGACGGTCATGCCGACGAAGTGCTCATGGCACTGAAAGCCTAGCGGAAGGACTGATTGGCTGTGTGGTCACCGGCCAGGGTCCCCATCATTAGAATTGCTTCCGCACTCGTTGTTCTCCCCATCCTTATCCTCAACGGTGTTCTCCTCGATGCGGCCGACAGGACCACTGCAACGATCTTTGTGAAGGACGCGCTGACGCTGCCGAATCAACCAGCCACTATTGAAGCCAAGCTGATCGGAAAGGGCCTTTTGGCGAGCACTGCACTGGGCGGAGAACCGCTCGAACTGGTCGTTGACGGGAATGTCGTTGCCACTACCATGACCGGTGGCGATGGAAGAGCATTCCTCACCTATACGCCGAAGGCGCAGGGCGTCAAGCCGGCTTACGTGCGAGTCGGGAAGAGTCCGCGGGTCGATCCTGCAGAAGGTAAGGCCAATCTCGGGGTGTGGGAGAAACGACAGCCTATCCTCACGATCGAACTCTTGTCGCTCATGGACATATCACCACCCAGCCGAGTGCCGGCCATTGGACCTAGCGCTGAATCTAAGGGAAAGCCAATGTCTGAGGCGGCGGATGAACTTGAAAAACTCACACGGTTCTATTACCGAGTCATCTATGTCGCGCCGTTACCACAGGGAAGGGATGGATTTCAGGCCAGTATGGAGGCAAGAGAATGGCTCGAGACCCACAAATTCCCGGCGGGCTACGTCTTGCCTCTTTCGCCTGATGCCAAAACTCTGGGAGACAAGATTGACGAGTTTCATGAGGCAGGTTGGAAAACCGTGAAGATTGGAATCGGTCGGTCAAATGCTTTTGCTGAAGCATTCCTGCAGCGCCGCCTTGACGCGATCATGGTGCCCGAACCGACGAAGGGCGACGTGCCGCGCAAAGCGAAAGTGGCCAAGGATTGGAAGGATGTGAGGAAGAAACTGTAGCCGGCAACCAACTTATCTACGGGAATACGGCTTTATTTGTCTCACGTGAGTGGAGGAATGTCTGGATCAACATCCGCTGGTCTGCTTCTAATTCTTTCCGCGAGAGGGGCGGAACGACGAGCACTGACTCTTCAAACCACGTGTCACTCCAGAGCATAACCAGTGGCTGTCGCGTGATTCGAACCTGCTCATCGAGGTAGAATCCACGCTCATAGATAACTTTTCCTCGACAGTGGTCATCGATCGCTCGCTGGATTAATTCAAGACTCAGCGACACCGCGTCGTTTCCAACAACATCATCGACGGAACGAAGCCCCGCCTCAGTCAAGTGACGTACGGCGTTGGCCTTCAGGGTCGAAGACCATTGTTCAGCCACGACCGATAGGCTAAACACCCGGATCTTCTGGAGCTCGAGGGCCGTGTGTCGATCGAGCATATCGCGTGTCATGGAGGATTGTGGTTCACTCTCTCTGTTCGGTGAGATGTGTCCTTCACGAGGGTGACGATTGGCCGTCTTATAGTCCGTAATGAATTGATTGATGAGTAGGTCCAAGTCCGCCTTGATGTGATCGCGGTCTACTGGCCCACGCACCTGTTTGCCGGTTTCAAACAGCCACGTGGTGTCCTGGATGGTGGACCCGGTTCTGGCGATGGTCACCGATTCAGTGAGAGCCAAGGACGGCGCATAGAGAACCTTGCTGGGACAGTGCTCGTTGATTGGACGTGGATCAAGCGTGAGAGTCAGGACTGTTGGTGGAGCTGTCTGCGACGAGTGAGCGCTGGGAAGAGGAAGCCCGGCTTTTGTGAAAATTTCTAGCGTCCGATTCTGCAGGGATTCCCTGAGTTGGTCCGGTGCCACAACGACGAGTTGTACCTGGCGTAAAGCTAGCTGCTCCGTGCTGCGCATATAGGCCGTTGTCGCTGCTACACTGATGGTTGCATAGAGGGCCAACGTAAGCGTGACGAGGGAGCAGGTTGTCTGGATGGGGGTAGGGAAGGGAGTTTTCATCAGATGCGAGCCTAGCACTCGCCTCCGAGTTGGTCTCGTTAATCATTCAATGCATCTTGCCGCAGATCGGGAGGACGTACTCCAAATCGATCACTGGCTGACCGGCGAGGCGTGAATCGAGTCGTTCTGGCAGCTCAGTGGCGCTGGTGAGAAACCCGATCAACATGTGGCCACGGCGAGGCTGCTCTCCTTCCTTGGCAATATAGCTGTAGTTGCCACGTTCCCGGGCCAGTCACGCACGTTGCACAAGATAAAGAAGGACGACCCAACCGATGAGCCGATGGCTGTAATGTGAATATCAACAACCGACGTTCTCGCGTGCCGCTCCGTTTCGGTGATGACAATGTCCATCTTCGAGGTGCCGAAGCGCTTTGAATCGGAGCGGAAACTGTGGGCAGTGGTGGGAGAAAGCGGCATAGCCATGAGCATTGCTGCGAGCCACACAGTGGCTCGTCTCGGTATTTTCGCCAAATCGGATTCCGAGCCCGAGATGGTCTCGATCTTCTTAGCGTGCGGCAACGGTCTGGGATTCTCGGGTAGCCAGACTCTTTCGGCGATTATTGGCAATGGTGCGGTCGATAATGGCGCCGCAATTGATGCATTTCCATGCGTAGAACACGAGGAAGAAGTCTGAAAACCGCTCTAACATCATCATCCCCTTACACTTCGGACAGTCCATTGATCCCTCCAAGGGTAGCTATGTGTATTGCTGGTGCGAACTTAAGCAAGAGCTGCACCAAATTGTCATAGTGCAGTATTTCAATGATTTGAGTATTACGTAGTTACACGTGGCATGGCGTTTTCATAAAATTGACGGTGCAAGAGAGGTTAACCTGTCAATATTTTGTCAGTGTGAGAGCGCAAGAGGATGGAGGGGAGTCTTTGTTGCAGTAGTGTTCTGGAACGAAAAATCTGGGACTGGCGCCGATAGCTGCCTGATTAGATTGACAAATGTGCTGCCGCGATGAGGATGCCTATGCCGCTTTCGTGTCCAGGTAATTAGCGGTGTCGAGGCCTGTTTGGTGAGGGGTCAGGATGGCCGTGATGGTCCGATGAGGGGTTTCTTCTTGTAGGGAGAGATCGTGTTCCTGTGGACGTAGGAGCAAGGTATTCCCTACGCCCTTGACGAGGAGGATCACCGGCAACAGGGGCGCATGATGGTTGACTTGTTTCACGATGGCTGTCTCTCCGGTGTTCAACTCCACGACCGATCCGACGGGGTAAACTCCGACGACCTGGATAAATCGCTGGACGAGGGTTGAATCAAGGTGGCCTTCAAGCGAGAGACGATAGAGAAGCTGGAGAGCTTGATGAGCCGGTTGTCCCTTGTGATAGCACCGATCGCTCGTCATCGCGTCATAAATATCGACGATGGCGGTGATCAACCCATACTGACTGATATCTTGCTTCGCGCGCTTGTGTGGATATCCATCTCCGTTCACGCGTTCGTGGTGTTCGAGCGCGGGCTGCACGTAGGAATCGCCTAACCCGGTTGTACTGGCTAAGACCTCGACCCCCCTGAGCACATGCTGTTTCATAATCTCCATTTCATGGGCCTCGAAGCGGCCGGGCTTGTTCAGTATTTCGAGAGGGACCTTCATTTTGCCGATATCGTGCAGCAGGGTTCCGACGCCTGCCAGATGCAACATCGATCGGTCGAACCCGAGGCTCCGCCCTAACGACATGGCCAAGAGAGAAGTATTCACTGAGTGGTGAAAGGTGTATGCGTCGAATCGCTTGAGTCTCGACAGGCTGGACAAGGCGTCCGGATTCCGAAGAACACTTTCAGTCATGTCGGACACCACCGTATTGACGGCCTCGACATTGATGGCTCGCCCGAGCCTCGTATCCTGCATCGCGTTCTGTACGATCGTCTTAGCAGCCTGATAGACCCGCCTGGCTTCGGGGAGTTCCTCTTCAAACGAGATAACCGGCGATGCCGATTCTGCTTCTTCCGATGCTGGGCTCCCTGGATCATCAGTGATCGTCGGTTCCAACACCGGTACGTCTTTGATCTCCACCGCATCGAAACTCACCGTCAGTGTCTGCACGCCACTGGCTTTCAGCTGTGCAATTTGTTGGGGCGAGGTGATCGTCATTTTGTGTCGAAAAAAAGGCGTGCTCAACCATGACCGATCCAGTTGTTCGACCAGCATACCCAGCTGCAATTCGTCGATTCTGATCTGTTTTTTCATAAGACCCAGGAGCTGAATCCTCTCCGAACAGTATCGGGTTGCGCTGAAGAATTCTTAAGGCCGCATCGGAGACACTACGGTTCCATCATTCACGCGCGGTCCTTTTATTCCCTCTGGACATCCATTAAGATAGCCCAGTGGTTATCCCCCCTCTGTGAGGATTATTCGTTGAAATCCAAAGTCGTCTTTTCCTGCCAAGCCTGTGGGCACCAATCCCCGCGGTGGCTCGGCCGCTGTCCCGACTGTGGTGGTTGGAATACGATGAAGGAGGAACGGCAAGCCGCGACTGGTAAGGGTCGTCCTGCGGCGATGAAAACGGCTCAGGCCAAGGCGACGCCCATTGCTGAGATTGAGGTCGTGGGAGAGGATCGTCGACTGACCCGTATCGGAGAATTTGACCGCGTGTTGGGTGGCGGCGTGATTCCCGGATCGGTGATTTTGATCGGCGGTGATCCCGGGATCGGCAAGACGACACTTCTCCTGCAAGCTCTGCCGAGATTGGCCTCAAAGGATGAGCCGGTTTTGTACGTGTCAGGCGAAGAGTCACCCAGGCAGATCAAGATGCGTGGGCAGCGGCTGGGCATCGAGCATCCGCATTTGCTGATTCTGGCGGAAACGTCTCTAGAACAGATTCTGAAAGCAGTGCAAGAAATTCAGCCGGCCGCAGTGGTGGTCGATTCGATTCAAACGGTGTACACGGAGCAGATAACCTCCGCTCCAGGCAGTATCAGTCAGGTACAGGAGGTGGCTGGGCAACTGATGTGGTTTGCCAAGCGGGCTGGAGTTCCGGTCTTCATCATTGGACATGTTACGAAAGAGGGGGCCATTGCCGGGCCACGGCTCCTAGAGCATATCGTCGACACGGTCTTGTACTTTGAAGGAGATAAGGGACACAGCTATCGGATTCTTCGCGCCGTCAAAAATCGGTTTGGATCGACGAACGAGATTGGGGTGTTCGAAATGAAAGATGGTGGTCTCGAAGAGGTGAGTAACCCCTCAGAATTGTTCTTGGCTGAGCGTCCACAGCGGAGCACCGGATCGGTGGTCGTGTCGAGTCTCGAAGGCACGAGGCCGATTCTCGTCGAACTCCAAGCGTTGGTCTCTTCGACCAGCTATGCCATGCCCAAACGGATGGCGAACGGAGTGGAACTGAATCGAGTGGCACTGTTGCTTGCGGTCATGGAAAAACGGTTGGGATTCCATCTTTCTGGACAGGATGTCTATGTGAATATCGTCGGAGGGATGCACATCGACGAACCAGCGATTGATCTCGGTATAGTTGCAGCCGTCACGTCAAGCTTGCGGGAGGTGCCAGTTGAACCGGGGATGCTCGTATTAGGAGAGGTCGGTTTAGGGGGAGAAGTGCGCGCCGTCAGCCAGGCTGAGTCACGGATTCGTGAGGCGGCCAAGATGGGATTTAAGCGCTGCATTATGCCTGAACGAAATCTGGCAAAACTGGATCCTATCGATGGAATGGAACTCATCGGCATTCATGAAGTCAGAGAGGCGCTCGACGTTGTGTTGGCCTAGCCATCCAAGTGGAATGACGCATGGCACGCCCACAATCATGCGATGCGTGCTTGGCTCATTTCTCATCCTCGTGTTGGCGGGGATAGTATTTGCCGGCTGTTCCCGTGTTGTTCCAAAAGAAGAACCGCCGCTGAAACGGGTGACGGCTGAGGAGTTAACGACGCTGTTACGGCAGCGAGATGCCGCGATTCATTCAATGAAAGGATTGTTCACCGCCAAAGTGAGAGGCGGGCTTATGCCAATCGCAACACGGGTGGAAGGGACCGTCTATTACCGTCGACCCAATGCATTGCGGCTTCGAGGTTTTACACCTTTCGGAAGTGAGTTGTTTGAATTCGTGCAAGCCGATGATTGGTATAAGCTCCGCTTGCCGCTGGAAGGGAAAGTCTATACTGGTCGCCAATCGGACATGAAGGAGTTAGGGAAACTCGCTCGATTCTCGCAGTTGAGCGCCTGGGCGGTCGGTGGTGTTCTTGGGACGAGTTCGATTAGTAGAGAAGAGACAGTAAAAGTCGTGGAAGAGCGAGATCGATATCGCCTTGAGGTGTATATGCCCGTCCGCGGTGGGGCTGGTTCACCGCGTCGGCTCATCCGCCGTCTCTGGTTTGACCACCGATTACTGGTGGTGCAAGAAGATCGATTGGGGGCGAACGGAGAAGTGGAAGCGATGATACAGTACGACGATTTTCGGTCGCTGGACGATGGCGGCATTGTTCCAGCGCAGACGATCATCGATCAGGACCGTCGGATGTTGCGTCCGTTCAAGATTTCTCTAGAAGACGGTCGTGGGCAGGGCACGATTCACGTGACTTTCCACGAACTGCAGCATAACCAAACGATCAAATCAGAAGACTTGGGGCAGGCTTCATAATTCACGATGAAAATCCTCGCAGTTGAAACGGCCACCGCATGGCAGAGTGTCGCAATCCTCGAAGATGATCATGTGCTGGCCACGCATAACCAAAAGGCGGACGGCGCCCATGGGTCTCTGTTATTGCCTGCAATTGATCAACTGCTCACCAAATCTAAGGTACGACTCAGTGAGCTCGATGGCCTCTGCTGCTCAGCCGGGCCTGGCTCGTTCACGGGTATCCGTGTCGGTCTTGCGACCTGCCTGGGCCTGCGGGCAGCCAGCGGCATTCCTCTCGCCCTGGTTCCCACGTTGGAAGCGATGGTAAGGAGTGTTCAAGGGGAGTCTCGTCCCCTCTGTCCCGTATTGGAGAGTCGTCGAGATGAGGTGTATTGGGCCCTGTTCAGGTGGATGGGGGAGGCACGATGGGAGCGAATGTTGAGTGAACAGGTTGGTACTCCCAGAGCGCTCGCGCAGAGCCTGACTGAGCACACCGTGATGTTCGGGATTGGATGGTCATCGATGGAGGTTGAGATTCGAGCGGCATTGTCGGAGTCAATCGCGGTTACGGTGGGGCCGGGTCATGCCTTCAGACCTTCGGCGATTCATGTGGCTCGCATTGGAATGGAGCGAATACGCCGAGGCGAGATTGCCGGAGACGCTATTGCTCCGTTGTATGTGCAACGTGCGGAAGCGGAAATCCAGTACGAACGGTCCGGAGGCATCTCACCGGTAGCGCGACGTCAGAAGAGGGTAGAGAATAAAGTTGCTGCGCGACTGGCTCGGGGTCGGCAGCGCTAGAACCCACAGAGCAGATGAGCAACGAGAAAGCAATTTCAGAATTTCAGATACTTCCGGCCACGCCGGAAATGTTGCCGGATATCCTCTCTTTGGAAGAGGCTTGCTTCTCTTCTCCCTGGACGCGCAAAATGCTCGAAACGGAATTGATGGGTAACCAGTTTGCTTATTTTCTCGTTGCAATGGAGCAAGGGCAGTCAGCGGTAGGGGCAAAGTCCTCGATTGTTGGGTATCATTGTTTCTGGATCGTTTTTGAAGAGCTGCGCCTGATGAATCTGGCAGTGCGAGAGTCGATGCGCAGGCAAGGGATTGGAAGAGCCCTTGCAAGGGATGCATTCCGCTTCGCACTCGATCAGGCAGCTACCCGGGCAGTGCTCGAAGTTAGGGCCTCGAACGAGCCTGCGCGCTCACTGTACACCCAGATGGGGTTTGTTCAGGTCGGCAAGCGCCCTCATTATTACGCCAATCCAATTGAAGATGCTGTGTTGATGGAACTGAATCCGCTTGTGATGCCGAGCGGTCGGCCAAATGTGCCTACGCCTTGCGCAGGAGGTGAATCAACCTCGACAGACTCACTCTAACCAGGAGGTGTCGTATGTTCACGGAAGATGCGATTGTCGAACAGCTTCGCCGCACCAACACCGAATTCCGCGAACTGGAAGAGTCTCACCATCGTCTAGATCTTGAGCTGAACGAGTTACAGAAGCGCCATGTTCTGACGCCGAACGAAGAGATCGAGAAAAAACGGATCCAAAAAGAAAAGCTGGCCACGAAAGACAGGCTTGCGGAGTTCATTCGCATGCGTCGTGACCAACGACTGGAACCAGCGCGATAGAATACCATTAGGCCGGATAGGCCGGAACCGGATCGAAAGCTGAAGTCACCATTATGGAGCAGATCATCCATCCGCTTGCCGCCCACATTCAGACTGTCAAGCGCCGATTGCTTGTCATCGGGGCGACCATTTTAGGCTTGCTCCTTCTCACCTTCTCATTTTCTGCCGACATGGTCGCCTGGCTGAATCGTCCGTTCGAGAACCAATTGGCTTTCTATGGACCGACGGAAGCGTTGTTTGCCTCGATCAAGGTATCGTTGTTGGCAGCTTTTATTCTCAGTTTGCCGGTCATTTTCTACCAGTGCTGGAAGTTCATCGAGCCCGCATTGCTACCGAAAGAACAGCGCTGGGCAATTCCATTATTCCTATTGGCCGGAGGGTTGTTTGGGTTGGGAATGGTGTTCTGTAACGTGGTGATTCTTCCACTAGTGATTGACTGGTTCGTGAGCTTCGGGCTCGATCGCGATATCACCCCGCAGTTGGGCGTGGGGCTGTATATTGATTTCAACGTGAAGTTCCTGCTTATCTTCGGTTGTGCTTTCGAACTACCGTTGGCGATGACGCTTGCAGCGATGATTGGTGCGGTGTCAGCTCAGATGTTCGCACGGTACCGAAAACATGCCATCCTCTTGTGTCTCATCGTGTCAGCCGTTGTGACGCCTGATGCGACGCTCTTCACCATGCTGCTGATGGCAGTTCCTTTGATGGTACTATATGAGTTCGGGATCATCGGCGCGCGCTTGTTTGGAAAAAATCAAGACCAAGCCGGGATGGATTTGCCGACTGACCCAGACTTGCCGTTCAAGACGGCAGGAACCAGAATGCGATGAACCTCCAGACCATTATGGTTAGCCCTATGCGAGCTGCCGGGCTGATGCTGCTGTTGTTGTGGGGTGGAGGTTTTCTCGGACTAGCCGATGGAGAGGAGTCTCTGTCGACAACCGCGATGGTAGAACCCCCACCTCAAGAGATTTCCGATTCTCCACCGACATCGGGGCCTCCCGAACAGTCTGCGGCAAGTGTACAGGCACTCACGATCAGTGAAAATGGTGTCATCTATGCAGGGTCGTTTGGGCATGGACTTTTTCAGACCATGGATCGCGGTGCAACGTGGAACCGAGTGGGAGATGGAGTCACCGATCCCTTTATTCTGAGTCTCGCGATCACGAAAAGCGGATTCGTGTATGCCGGAACGTTTCGTGGAGGGGTGTTCCGATCTCGCGACGACGGGAACACCTGGCAGTCTGTGAATGGGGGCCTCAAACGGCTGGAAGTCAAAGCTCTTCTGGTTGTCGATCATGACCTCTACGCCGGTACCGGCGACGGCGTTTATCGTCTACGCGATGCTGATGATCGCTGGGTGCCCGTGACGACCGGGCTTGATGATATTCTCGTCCATTCACTGGCACGATCAACAGATGGGACATTGTTCGCTGGGACCTCGGGCAAAGGGATTTTTCGACTGATCCCTCGTTCATCCGGATGGGTTCGTGTTCGACATGGTTTGAAGGATCATGAAGGCATGATCGAGAACTTCATTCGTGTGCTGGTCATTGATCAGGACCAGAGTATTTTGGCAGGGACATTCGATGGTGGGGTGTTTCGCAGTATGGATGGAGGGCTGACGTGGCGTTCAATCAGTCGAGCCCTTCCGAACGATTCCATCCGAGGTATTGTGTCGAACGACCATGGGCTGGTTGTCGCCACAGGACACGGGATTTTTAAGACGCTGGATAAGGGTAAGCAGTGGATCCCCCTCAACAAAGGTCTCACCAGCCTTTCGATTCAGGTGCTGATTGGATGGGGAGAAAGAGGGCTTTATGCAGGAACGAGTTCAGGAGTGTTTCGCAGCGATGACGGTCTTTCGTGGACCGCTGTGAATCAAGGACTGGAAGCCGAGATGGCGCCGCCTCCATTTCTCTTTCGATAGTCGCAGAAAGGACGAACCGTATGAGCGAAGTTGCGAACAACACACGGGCTACAATTGCAATCACGACAAAGGGACAACCAATTGGAGAGATCGTTCTTAGGTTCTTCCCGGAGGTGGCACCAGGTCACGTCAATAACTTCATCAAGCTTTCTAAAGAAGGGTTTTATAATGGAACGACATTCCACCGTGTCATTCCTGGTTTTATGATCCAGGGGGGCGATCCCAACAGCAAGACGTCCGATCGCTCGTCGCATGGGATGGGTGGACCTGGGTATAAGGTAAAGGCTGAATTCAATAGTACGCCGCACAGGCGCGGCATTGTGTCGATGGCCAGAGCAAACGACCCTGATAGCGCTGGATCGCAATTCTTTATCTGTGTCTCGGACGCCAATTTCCTTGATTGGCAATATACGGTTTTCGGAGAGGTCGAGAGCGGCATGGACGTGGCTGACAAGATCGTCGACATGAAGCGAGACGGGCGAGATAATCCGTTGGAGCGTGCCGAGATCACTGTCACAATCAGCGAAAGCTAGGTCTCGGCGATCATGGATGTGAACTGCATACGACTGATTTCAGCCGGTGTGGCTACCTGTCTTCTCGTATTGGTCGGTTGCGCTGTCCCACATGTGCCATCAAGAGTCATTTATGAGGATCCGGTGAATTTCGTGCGGTTGGAAGAAGACTCGGAAGTACTAGCGGAATGGCCGCCAAGCCATCATACTCACCCCTTTTTCATCGAGCCTGAAAAATTAAGGAAGATCCTGTCAGGATTGATGGTTCAAGAGCATTGGATCGCACTGAAACGGTGGTTACGGGGGGAGTCTCCACTAGTTCCGACCTTCACGGACGAAGAATTGACACTGCTGTCGACGCGCCTCGCAGAGGCGCTCGCGGAGGCGAAATACAACGAACGAGTTACATTCTATCTGAGCGAACCACAGACATCTGCCAGACGCATTATCACAACGGGGGGGCTGTATATTCACGGGACGGAACTGCATATTCTCCTGGGTAACTGGCGGATCATTTACGGTATTCCGGCCTATGGGATGATCTATGATCGCCGCTATCCCATGCGGCCAACCGCGGCGAAGGGCTTTGATTTGCGATTCCAACCCACGGAGGCCGTCGTTCCAACGAAAAGCAGTATGCTCGACGAGATCTTGGCGAATGCCAAGGATGAGTTGGTCATTGATCTGTCGAAACTCGAATCGTTCGAGTCATCCGTTTCTTTACGAAGCCGTTGCCGGCAGCACGAAATGACCTGTGAACGGCCCTAACGATTTAGTACCTTTGGAAACACATTTTGGGCACTTCCACAAGTCCTTCGATGAGGGAATGCCAGCCGAGCTTGCTCTGGCCTTGGACACGGTCGCTGAAGCGAATGGGTAGCTCACGAATGTTTGCGCCGAGTTGGACCGCCCGCCAGGCCAGTTCTACCTGAAAGACATATCCTTTGGCGCGCACCGTTTCAAGATGCATCTTCAGTAAGAGTTCACGATGATAACACCGGAATCCGCCTGTCCAGTCATGGATCGTTGATCCTAAAAAAACCCGCACATAGGTGTTGCCGCAGCGAGATACCAAGCGTCGCCGAGCGTCCCAGTTTTCGGTGCCACCACCAGGCACATAGCGACTGCCGATGACCAGGTCTGCGGTCCGGCTGCCGTGGATCAAGCGGGGTAAGTCCCAAGGCGCATGACTGAAATCACAATCCATCTCGATAATACGGTCATAGTTCCGGTGGAGCGCCCAGTCAAATCCCGCCAAATAGGCCGGCCCAAGCCCTTGTTTTTGGGGTCGATGCAAGACATGGACATGTCGGTGTTCGCCGCGTAATCGATCGGCTAGTTGGCCGGTTCCATCCGGCGAATTGTCATCAACGATTAAAATATCCGCGACGAGATACTTACTGATCGTGGCGACGAGTGCTTCAAGATTAGAACGTTCGTTGTAGGTTGGAAGTACAATCACTATCGATTGGTCGAAGTCGAACGGTGAGGCAGGAACCAATGGTCTTCCCAGCGCAACCTGGGAATATCCCGGGGGTGGACCATCAGGGCTGGAACAATCGCTGATGGCAATGCGCGCACTGTCGACACCGCTGGCGACGAGTTCTTCTGCAAGCTCAAAGTTCGGGACGAGATAGGCTTGGTCGGCTTTCAGCTCTTGTGAGGAAAATGATCCGTTGGCCGGAGGAAAGCGGCAATAGCGTAGAGGGGGAGTCTGCACTTCCTCGAACGACGGAGGGAGTGATTGGTCAATAGGCATAAAATTATGAGTATGCCATCTCAGATTGGTTCACCAAGGTCGGCCTCAAGGGGCAGAAATGGCTGGCATTTTAGATGAGCACAACCAGTCGTGCAAGTAGACGCGCAAGTGATCCCTACATTTTTGACAGTACGGGAATGGCTATGTTACAGTCCGCGAGTTGTTGATATTCCAGGCTTTTCGATCATATATTTCGATCATGTACATAGAGGTGAAGGGTAATTGTTATGAGTGAATCACGGTCTCATGTGATTATTGTTGCGGGAGCGGGACCTGCGGGTATGGCTGTCGCAAGTTCACTTTCAAAAGCCGGCCATGAAATCATCATTCTCAATCGAGACATCAGATTCGGCGGGTTGGCAGAGTACGGAATCTTCCCTTCGAAACTGAAGCTTCGCGGCGGTCTCAAGAAGCAGTACTGGGAACTGCTTCAGCAAAAGAACGTGCACTACTTTGGCAATGTTTCGATCGGAAATGGGAAAAACCTCACGGTCGATGATGTACGTGGACTTGGAGCGAGCGCAGTTATTTTCACCATCGGTGCGCAAGGGACCAAAGCCATTGGCGTGGAGGGGGATTCAGCGCAGGGTGTGTTTCACGCGAAAGATGTGGTGTATCACTACAACCGTCTCCCTGGTTTTGGCGATCGCCCTTTTGAAATGGGCAAACACGTCTCGGTGATCGGAGCTGGAGATGTGATGGTGGACATTGCCCACTGGTTGGTCCGCTATAAGAAGGTAGAGCGTGTCACGGCCATCGTCCGACGGGGCCCAGTGGAACGCAAGTACAATCCGAAGGAAATCCGCAGCATCTGTGCCAATATGGACCTCGAAGGGATCCATAACGAGTTCGAGCGCATCAAAGACCGTATGGTCAAAGTGGGACAGAATCCCGATGACGTCTTGAAGGGCTTTACCGACGAATTCACCAAGTGCGAGCCTCAAGTCTCACAAACACAAATGGGCTTCCGCTTCCTCGCTTCCCCAAAGCGTATTCTGGTTGATGCGCACAATCGGGTTCGTGCCCTCGAAATGGAGGATAATCGGCTAGATCCAAAGGGTGAGGATACCGTTGCAGTCGGGTTAAAGCAGTACTATGAATTTCCCTGTGATTCAGTGGTGTTTGCCGTTGGCGACAAAGTGGATGAGACGGTCGGCCTCCCTTACAAGAACGGCATGTTTATTACGAACCCCAACAAGACCGGTAACGATCCGGATGATTCGCTTTTTCAGGCTTATGACGAGACGGTCGGGAAAATTATGGACGGCGTATTTCTAGCCGGCTGGGCTCGGAAAGCCAGTGAAGGCCTTGTCGGCGTGGCAAAGCGTGATGGAGATTGGTGTGCCGAGGTGGTGGAGCGCTATCTCGCGACCAAGAGCAGTGGTGGTAATGTCAGGGCTGTGCTTGATCAGTTACATTCGCTTCTCAAAAAGCGACAGAGTTGTCCAGTCGATGTAATCGGGCTCCGGGCGCTTGAAGTGGCAGAGCGTTCGTTCACAGAAAAAGCAGACTGTATTGGGGAATTCAAATTTACGGTAAATCAGGACATGCTTGCGTGCATCGAACAACGGAGGGTGTCGTAGCAGAGCCTGCCGACTTTATCCGTGTCCCCATTTCAGCTTTCCCCTCAACACTTCGTAGTAGTGGCTCTCCGGAAAACGAATCAGTCTGGTCCGATGGTCTGACGCATGGATGACCGCCTTGTCGCCCTGGACGATAGCGACCCCGACTTGGCCATCGAGTGTCGCCATCGACCCTTCATCCTGACTTGTTAAGGTGACTTCAATGACAACATTGCCCGGCACGATTAACGGGCGATGGGTCAAGGTGTGGGGACAGATCGGCGTTAACATGAGGGCTTGCACACCCGGATTCATTATGGGGCCTCCGGCAGAGAGCGAGTAGGCGGTGGAGCCCGTCGGGGTTCCGATAATGAGCCCGTCACCTCTTAGGCTCGTCACGAATTGACCGCCGATTGCGACCTGCAAGTCGATCATTCGGGCTAGGGTGCCTTTGCTGATCACGACATCATTCAGGACAATCCCACGGGCTACAGTTTCTCCATGCCGGTGGATATGTGTTGCCAGCATGAGTCGCTCATCCAGTGCAAAATCGTTAGCAAATACCCGTTCAAGCGAAGGGTACAGGTTGTCCAGCCGGACTTCTGTCAAGAAACCGAGACCGCCCATATTGACGCCGAGAATAGGGATACTGCGTTCTGCTGCCAGCCGTGCCGCACTCAGGATGGTTCCATCTCCACCTAGGACCAAAAGCACATCGGCTTTCTCAGCCAATTGAGTCTTCGGCATTCCCCCTTGTTCGTTCAGTAGTGCCGCAGATGTTGTGTCGAGCAGGACTTCGATACTGCGGGCACGGAGCCAGGCAACCACTCCCAGTAACGTACTTTTGACCTCCGGGAACTTTGGTTTGGTTAGAATCCCAATGCTTTTACTTCTCATGGGTGCGAAAAAATGGGTGGAGAAGAAGGAGCGCGATTGTATCGAGATGTTTCTTTTTATGTCAATGAAAAGCCTATGAGCTCATGATGGAATGGAGGCAAACATCGACACGACAGAAAATATGCAATGATGTCGTTGTGTCGCCCGTCTTGTTCTCCACGCAACCTTGACTCTCAAAGATACTGTGGTTAGAATTAGGGCAAGATTTTTCAATGGTTTTGCTCGAATGTAGCCAAGATGTGCACTCACTAGGAGGAGGCAGGATGTTCGAACGATTTACTGACAAAGGTCGAAAGATCATCATCCTTGCGCGGGAAGAGGCCGAACGACACCAAAACGATTATCTCGGCACCGAACATCTCGTCTTGGCTATACTCCGTGAGTCCGACGGCATTGCACTGATGATCCTAAAAAAGATGGGGCTTTCCACCGAGCAGATCCGGCTTGAAATCGAGCGGAATCTGCCTGGTGGGGGGACCACCATGACATTCGGAGAAATCCCTTTTAGCCCTCGAGTGAAGAAAGTGATCGAATACGGAGTCGAGGAAGCCCGCTTGCTGGGTCACAATCACATCGGCAGTGAGCATCTTCTCCTTGGCCTTCTTCGCGAAGAAGAAGGAATCGGTGGGAAAATCCTTCGGAGCTTAGGGGCGAACCTCCTCACAGCACGACAGTTAACCGTGACCTTCTTGCGAAAGTCGGCTCCGCGGGAGAGGGACCGAAAGAGCAATACGCCGGCCCTCGACGAGTTCGGTCGGGACTTGACCCAGTTGGCCCAAGAAGGTCAGTTGGATCCAGTGATCGGACGGGCCGATGAAATTGAGCGCGTTCTCCAGATTCTCAGCCGAAGAAGTAAGAACAATCCTGTGCTGATCGGTGAATCGGGTGTTGGGAAAACAGCGATTGTGGAAGGACTAGCCCAGCGGATCATTCAATCTGAAGTTCCTGATAATCTGCTCTCTCGCCGGGTCATCGCGTTGGATCTCGGCTCTCTCGTCGCAGGAACCAAATATCGCTGACAGTTCGAAGAACGCCTCAAAGTTGTAATGAAAGAAATCGTCCAGGCCGGTAATATCATTATTTTTATCGATGAGCTCCATACGTTGGTTGGGGCTGGCGCTGCGGAAGGATCCATCGACGCGTCCAATATGCTGAAGCCCGCGTTATCACGGGGCGAAATTCAATGCATCGGGGCCACGACATTGGACGAATATCGCAAGCACATTGAAAAAGATGGAGCGTTGAAACGACGATTCCAGCCGATTCACGTTCAACCACCGAATCTCGATGAAACGGTGCGCATCATTCAAGGGCTTCGGGATCGATACGAAGAACATCACGGAGTGGAAATTACGGAAGATGCGATCGTTGAAGCGGTGAAATTGTCCGATCGGTATATTACCGATCGTTTCTTACCTGATAAGGCGATCGACTTGATCGACGAAACTGGATCACGTGCGAAGCTCCAGACGTATGCGCTTCCTTCCGAGTTAAAAGCCATGGAGCAAGAGCTCAAGAAGGTTGCACGAGAGAAGGAGCTGTCGATTTCCATGCAGAACTTTGAGGAGGCGGTACGGCATCGTGAGGAAGAAGAGCGTCTGCGCAAGCTGCTCGATGAATCTAAGCGAGAGTGGAAAAAAAATCAGGAAAAGAACAAGCCTGTGATTGGCAAAGAGGATGTCGCTTACGTGGTTTCTAAGATGACCGGGATTCCGCTCTTTAAGTTGGAAGAGGAAGAATCCAATAAGCTATTGCGCATGGAAGAGTTCCTTCACAAGCGAGTGGTTGGACAAAATGAGGCTATTTCTGCCGTTGCCCGCGCTATCCGACGATCTCGGGCCGGCTTGAAGGAAGCCAAAAAGCCGATCGGTTCCTTTATCTTTCTGGGACCGACTGGCGTCGGGAAAACGGAATTGGCGAGGACATTGGCGGAGTTTCTATTCAATAGCGAAGACGCGTTGATTCGTGTTGATATGTCCGAATACCAGGAGAAGTTTACGAGCTCTCGCCTCTTCGGCGCCCCTCCCGGCTATGTAGGGTACGAAGAAGGAGGGCAGCTCACTGAAAAAGTCCGTCGTCGGCCTTATTCTGTAGTGTTGTTCGATGAGATCGAAAAGGCGCATCCAGACGTGTTTAATGTGTTGCTTCAAGTTTTGGATGACGGAGTATTGACCGATAGCCTTGGGCGAAAAATAGATTTTAAGAACACTGTGGTTATCATGACCTCCAACATCGGAACAAAGATGATTCAAAAGGGTGTCTCTCTGGGCTTTCAGAGCACAGAAGGCGAAGCCGCGCGGCGGAAAAAGGAAGAGGTACTCGGTGAGCTCAGGAAATCATTCAGCCCTGAGTTCCTGAACCGGATCGATGAAATCGTCATTTTCCATCAATTGGAGAAAGAGCAACTGTATTCCATCTTGGACATCCTGCTCCGTGAATTGAATCTCCGTCTAATGGACAAGGGCATTGAGATCGAGGTGGATGAAGAGGTCAAGCAATGGTTGATTAAAGAAGGGTATGAACCGTTGTACGGAGCCAGACCAATGCGGCGAGCAATCCAACGTGCCATTGGGGATCCGCTGTCGGATGAGCTTATTAGAGGACGTTTCAAAGAAAGCCGAAAGGTGAAAGTGGTGCTTCGCGATGGAGCTCCGGCATTTATTGAGCAGGAGGCGATGGCTGGAGTCTAGTGTCTTTGTGAGCATCAGAATTATTATGTAATTAGCGACGGCCTCTGCGGCGATGTGCCGTAGAGGCCGTTTTGTTGCAGCCGTGTGTGATGCCCGCGTAAACGGATGGATCTCCTCCCTGCTCAATTGCAATCGTCAGACTGGCACCCCGGGCCGATTCTCGGTATCGAGTCATCATGCGACGAAACTGCTGCAGCCGTACTGAGTGGTGAGGGGAAAGTATTGTCCAACGTGGTATCTTCGCAGGTCGCCGTCCATGAAAAATTTGGTGGTGTTGTGCCTGAATTGGCGGCTCGAGCCCATCTAAGCTTGATCGATCAGGTTGTCAGGCAGGCATTGTCTCAGGCTTTAATTTCAAAGTGTCATCTTGCTGGGGTGGCTGTGACTCAAGGGCCGGGCCTGGCTGGTGCGCTGCTGGTAGGGTTGAGCTACGCCAAGGGCCTGGGCTACGGGTTGAGACTCCCAGTTATCGGGGTGAATCACTTGCAGGGCCACATCGCATCGGCATGGCTCGCAGATCCGGCGTTTCCTGTGCCGTGTATTGTCCTGGTCGTATCCGGTGGTCATACGCATCTCTATCGTCGAGACGTCAATGGCCAGTGCATCCTACTTGGGCATACTCGTGATGATGCCGCGGGTGAAGCGTTTGACAAAGGGGCTCAAATGCTCGGCCTAGGTTATCCTGGTGGGCCTGCCATTGATCGTGTTGCCCGTTCTGGTGATCCACGCACAATCCCATTTCCTCGATTCCGAGGGGGAAAAAGCAATCTCGAGTTCAGTTTCAGCGGTTTGAAGACATCCTTGCTATACAAGCTCCGTGAAATGATCGCTCTTCCGTCTCCCGGTCAGGTCGCCGACCTCGCAGCAAGTTATCAGGAAGCGATTGTGCAGGTCTTGGTTGCCAAGGCTTTTGTCGCCCTAGAGCATTCGAGGTTAGCATCCCTTGCCGTGGTAGGTGGCGTCTCTGCAAACTCGCGGTTAAGGACCATATTGAAAGAACGCGCTGGGCAGGCGCACATTCGCTTGTCGCTGCCCCCGTTGGAGTATTGTACCGACAATGCTGCGATGATTGCTGCGGCAGGACGCCAACTGCTCATCAACGGACAGCAGCAATCCTTGGAGTTGGATATCACTCCGATGGAGGGGGCGATCTCGATTGGGAAGGAACGCCGGGTACAAGAGAGTTCCTATTCTTACAAAAGGAGATGATTATTTCTGATATTCGTGGCCAGATCACAGGACTGCGAGCGAGTCAGGTGGCGGCAGTCGAACGACTCTATCGGCGTCGTGTCCCGAGCGACAAAGTTGTTTCATCGGAACTGGCCAAAGCAATGGCGCAGCTCACACTTGAGATTCGTCGCCCTCTAGGGGTGCTGCTGACACGACGAGGCCAGGTTCAAGAAGTGATTGTGGGAACAGAGTTGACTCTGTCTTCCACAACGATGACGCTGTTTCGAACAGGGACTCGATCTCTTCGCGGATTGCGTTTCGTTCGCACACAACTGCATGCTCAGCCTTTGAGCCAGGAAGCACTGACCGATCTTGCGTTTCTACGACTTGACCTCATTGGCATCCTCGCAGTCGGGGAGGACGGTCGTATAGGCAACCTGAACTTGGCCCATTTACTGCCGCCTGGTTCGACTGGTCAATTATTCAAAGTCCTCAAGGCTGTTCCATTCCATAACCTCACGATATCTTTCGACACATTCATCGAGGAACTCGAGGCCGATCTGCAGCGCGCACGCGCCCTCCACGCCGTGGGCGACGGCAAGGAATCGGCTATCCTGGTCAGCGCTTCCGCCAAGAGTAGAGCTGAGCAAGAAGAACAGTTAGTGGAATTGGCGGAGCTCGCGACATCAGCCGGTGTACAGGTGATTGGTCGCATGGCGCAACGTACGGCCGATGGGCATCAGCGGTATCTCTTAGGGAGCGGAAAAATGAAGGATGTGTTGATCCAGACGCTCCACCGGGGTGCAGACATGGTGATCTTTGATCAAACTTTGTCGCCAGCTCAACTGCGGGCGATCGCGGAAATGACCGATATCAAGGTTATCGACCGCACACAACTGATTCTGGATATCTTCGCCCGGCGAGCCCATAGTCGGGAGGGTAAGGTACAAGTAGAGCTGGCGCAGTTGCGCTATCTGCTTCCGCGATTATCTGGGCGAGGTACTCAACTCTCACGTCTGGGAGGCGGTATCGGGACACGAGGCCCTGGCGAAACAAAATTGGAAACCGATCGACGGAGGGTGCGGGATCGCATCACGCACTTAGAACGAGAACTGGCACAGTTTGCGCGGCACCAGGATCAACGGCGAGCCCGCCGAAACCGATACGGACTTCCCGTCGTGTCACTTGTTGGCTACACCAATGCCGGCAAGTCGACACTTCTCAACGTACTGACAAAAAGTCATGTGTCTGCTCAAAACAGGCTGTTTGAAACTCTGGATACGACGAGCCGACGACTGCGGTTCCCTGAGGATCGTGAGATCATTATCACAGATACGGTCGGGTTTATTCGAGATCTACCGCAAGAATTGGTTGGTGCCTTCAAGACCACTCTTGATGAGTTGCGAGAAGCCGATCTTCTCCTTCACATCGTCGATATGAATGCGAGGGATATCGAGGTTCAGCTGACAGCGGTCGAGTCTATTCTTGAAGAGTTACATCTCAGATCAGTGCCAAGATGGCTCGTGTTCAACAAATGTGATCAGGTGCCGTCGCAACAGGTTGCGGTGCTCTGTCGTCGGTTTGGAGCCATCGGGATTTCGGCACTTGAGCCAACCACACTACGTCCTCTCTTTGCTCGATTGGAGGCATATGTTAGATCTCTATCAGTCGCGGACGATCGGACGTCCCACGTGACTGTACAAGATTATGAGTTGACACTTGCGTCCCGTCGGTGATCGCTGCACAATCGGCCTGCCGTGAAGAGAGTTAAGAAGAAAATGGAGTCTCTTGGACCAAATCGTCCAGCAAAGATTGCCGGACGTCTGCTTCGCGCTATGCCAGTGGCCAAGATGGAACTCACGCACAGGTCCCCATGGGAGCTGTTAGTTGCAACCATTCTCTCCGCCCAGTGTACAGACGAGCGAGTCAATCAAGTGACACCGGCACTGTTCAAGCGGTACCGTACTCCCCATGCTATGGCGAAAGCGACGTCGAGTGAGCTGGAGGTGCTCATCAGACCCACCGGGTTCTACAAGAGTAAGGCCAAGAACTTGATCGGTTGTGCTCAGACCATTGCTACGCGATTCGGCGGCAAGGTGCCCGATGCGATGGAGGAGCTCACCTCGATTCCTGGCGTTGGTCGAAAAACGGCGAATGTACTGCTCGGGGTAGCCTTTGGAAAACCTGGACTGGTGGTCGATACGCATGTGAAACGGGTAGCTAACCGATTATCGATGACACACTCTAGTAATCCCGAACAAGTCGAGCGCGACCTGCAATCGGTTTTCTCTGAAGCCCAGTGGACCGATGTTTCTCAGCGGTTGCTGCTGCATGGTCGCTATGTGTGCCTTGCGCGGAAGCCACGATGTGCTATTTGCCCGATTCACGATATTTGTGAGTGGGAAGGAAAAGCGTTGACATGATCAAGAGCATGACGGGGTTTGGTCGGCAACAGGCGGCATGGTCCGACGGGACCGTCACGATAGAAGTGAGATCGGTCAATCATCGCTTCCTCGAAACGTCCATTCGACTGCCGAAAACCATGACTGGGCTAGAGGAAGTCTTTAAGAAAGGTATTCAGCAGCACTGCGCGCGTGGCAGAGTTGAGCTGACGGTGATGCTGCAGGGGAATCGAGGGAACGTTCGGTCCCTTCAGGTTGACGCCGGTTTGGCGACACAGTACCATGACGCTCTTCGTAGCCTCCAGCGTTCACTCAAACTGAAAGGCTCCATTGATATAGGATTGATGGCGGGGTTACGCGATATCCTTGTGCTATCCGAGCAACCCACTGATGATCGCAAACTGACAAAGCTAGTGGAGAAACTGGGTCAGAAAGCTATTCTTGATATGGTAACGATGCGAAAGAATGAAGGAGCCATTCTTGGGGAGGATGTTCGTTTTCGACTTAATCAGTTGAGTGAATGCAAAACGACGGTATCAGCGCGTGCACCCATGGTTGCTCAGGAGGCCTTCGAACGTATGAAGTTACGTGTAGAGAAGTTGCTGGGTGACTCAATCCCAGACCTTGCTCGACTCAACCAAGAATTGGCTTTGTATGCAGACCGGTGTGACATTACGGAAGAATTGGTCAGATTAGACGCGCATATGATACAGTTTGACCGTACCACACAGCGTATGGAGCCAATCGGCAAGACTTTGGATTTTCTTCTTCAGGAGATGGGGCGGGAAGTCAACACGATCGGATCGAAAGCAAATGACGCTCAAATCACGGCGCAAGTCGTCCGAATGAAAGCAGAGCTTGAGCGTCTGCGCGAACAGATGCAAAATGTCGAATGAGCATTGTGATGTCTCCGAATAGTCTCCATTCAACTCAGACGAGGAGTCCTCAAGCTCCTGACCGTCGAGGAATCCTCTTTATTGTTTCGGCACCTTCTGGTGCGGGAAAGACGACTTTATGTAAACAGATCGTCGCATCGGTGCCAGGGGTGTGGCATTCGGTGTCGTTTACGACAAGGATGCCACGCCCCGGAGAAGCACATGGACGCGAATACTTTTTCATCGATGAGAAGGTATTTCAGGAGATGGTTGCGCGGGATGAGTTCTTAGAACATGCACATGTCTACAGCCATTGGTACGGAACCCCTCGGAAGCCGTTAATGGAAAAGTTGGGGCAGGGGATCGACGTCTTGCTCGAAATTGATGTTCAAGGCGCACTCCAAATAAAGAAACAATTCGAAGATGCTGTTTCTATCTTCATCTTGCCTCCGTCTATGGGCATACTGCGTACCCGGCTGCAGAGCCGTGGGTCAGATTCTCAGGAAGAAATCGATCGCAGATTGAGGAAGGTAAAGGAAGAAGTATGGTATTTTAGAGAATACCAGTACATTGTTTGTAACGATGAACTCACTCGGTCTCTTCACGATCTACAGAGTATTTTTCTGACCGAACGGCTCAATACTAAACGGTTGGACATGCACTGGTTTGAACAGAGTTTCATCCTCGAAAAAGATGTGAACCCAGTCGAACGAGAACCATCAACCACTTCATAGTAGGGGGTAAGGAGAACCATGATTGATATGCTGAGCTTGTTGCCGCAATACACTACCAATGAATTTGACTCTCGTCATCGCTTAGTGATCGTCGCATCTCAGCGGGCAAAACACCTGACTCAAGGGGCCAAACAGGCCGGGTCCTCTCGATTTACCAAGGAAACGACCATTGCCCTTGATGAGGTATTGAGAGGACAGTGCAAATACCTCACTGGCAAAGAAGCTCGCGACGCGACAAAAGAGGCTAAGCGTGGGAAGGAAGGCGAAACTGAGCGTATCGCAATGATGACGGGAGAGGATGCTCGCGAAATCAAGAAAGAGCTCAGTGTGTATGTCGATGACACGGTCCCACCGGTGGTGACGCCAACTGAGGAGTAGGGATTGGACGGAGCGCGATTGTCCACATGTCTATGGGGCAAGCGGGTAGCCTTGGGGGTAACCGGCAGCATCGCTGCCTATAAAGCAATCAGTTTGCTCCGAGCATTAAGACGAGAAGGGGCCGTCGTGTCCGTGGTCATGACCAAGGCTGCGATGAAGTTCGTGACTCCCCTCACATTTGAAGTCCTTTCCGGGACGCGAGTGGCAACAGATCTGTTCGAAGCGCATGAAGAAATGGCCCATCTCACGATTCCGGAGCAGGTCGATGTGGTTCTTGTGGCTCCGGCAACGGCAAACTTCCTGGCCAAGGCGGCTCTTGGTCTCGCAGATGATGTGCTGACCACGATGCTGTTGAGTGCTCGATGCCCGATTGTTGTCGCACCGGCAATGGACGGCGATATGTGGATTCACCCCACGGTCGTTCACCATGTGCAAACGCTTAAAGCTCGTGGTGTCGTCGTGCTTGAACCAGAAGTCGGACCGCTGGCTTCAGGACAGGTCGCACAAGGGAGGTTGTGCGGGGAACCCAAGATTTTAGCTGCAGTTGATGCCGTCTTGGCCGCACAATGTGATTGGCACGATCAGGTGGTTCTAGTCTCAGCAGGCCCAACCCAGGAACCGATAGATCCAGTTCGTTTTCTTTCAAATCGTTCGTCCGGAAAAATGGGGTACGCAATTGCCGAAGCCGCACGAGCTCGAGGGGCAGAGGTCATCTTGGTCTCAGGCCCATCGTCTCTGAATTCCCCGCCGGGAGTCACGACGATACGCGTAAACACCGCTGCTGAAATGACCGACGCCTTGTGTCAGAATTTCCCTGCCTGTACTGTCCTCATTATGGCTGCAGCCGTTGCAGACTTTCGCCCTAAAGACGAGGCCGAACACAAAATTAAGAAACAGGGAAAAGCGGAGATGGTCCTCGAACTTGAAGCGACCACGGATATACTCGCAATGCTCTCCGCACAGAGAACATCGCAAATCGTAGTGGGATTCGCCGCGGAAACAGAGCAGCTTCTGTCCCATGCACAAGACAAGTTAAAAACCAAAGGGCTAGATCTCATCGTAGCCAATGATGTGACCCAAGAGGGAGGTGGATTTGGCAGTGATGACAATGCCGCAGTGATTTTCTCAGCCACTGGCGAACAACGAGACGTGGGTTTGATGTCCAAGCGTCGGTTGGCCGACGAGATTTTGACTGCGGTGCACGAACTGTGCTTGGTCGGGCCGCGGCGCAAATTTTTAGTGGAATGAGCAAGTGAATGGACTCAGGATCTAGAAAACTTAACAACGCGGCTGAGATTGACCGTTTGGCACTCACCTTTGCTAAAGAGCCGGGGTCCAAGGTGTTTATCCCTTTGGCAGAAGAATATGCCAAAGCCGGCATGTGGGAAGAGGCTGCTGGGGTCCTTGAAGATGGATTGAAGACATATCCGGGATTCATAACTGCCATGGTGGCATTAGGCCGTGCCTTTGAGCAGATGAACCAGCCGGTTAAAGCGAAAGCGATCCTGGAAGAGGCTGTAAAGCTGAGCCCTGATAATCTGCGGGCTCATCGGATCTTAGCCAAGCTCTATGCGGCTAAAGGGACAAAGGATGCGGCGATTCGGTCCTGCAATGTCATTCTGGCACTTAACCCACATGATCAAGAAGCGTTGTCGCTGCGTACTGAGCTAGAAGGGTCAGGAGATCAAGGATCTGAAGATGACCGCACGCGGGTTGAGGAGAAACGGACAAGCACGAGAATCCATGATGATGGTCATGGGGAAAAAATGGGGTCTACCGTAGCGAGCGCAGTGTTAGCTCAGGCTACCGAAACGAATGATAGATCACTCAACCTTGTAGACCAACCACCAAGCGGCACTCCTCCACGTTCCACCGCAACTCAGGAGCCACGGTCCGTGGCCAGAAGCTCGGTTGTGATGCAGTTGGAGCAGTGGCTCAGCTCGATTCAGTCGCGTCGTCGTGACTCGCAAATCTCCTCCGAACCAAACTTCAAAACTTCTTCGTGACTTCAACGGTTTGACCCCTAGAAATGGGACTGCTAGAATGCCGCCTCTGGTGGGGTGGTGGTGTGTACGTGAGGCGTCGTACGCGACATGCTGCGTATTTTAGTTTTGCATGGTCCCAACCTTAATTTGCTAGGCAATCGGGAAGAGTCGATCTATGGGACAGCGACTCTTGCCATGATTGACGTATCACTTAGTAAACTCGGTGTTGAATTGGGAGTCGAGCTGGTCATCCGTCAATCAAATCTGGAAGGGGAATTAGTGAACTGGGTTCAAGAGGCACGAGATGGGTATCATGGGATCATCATCAATCCAGCAGCCTATACTCATACGAGCGTCGCTATACGGGATGCTTTAGCAGCCGTTAATCTACCCACTGTCGAGGTTCATCTATCAAATATCTATCGACGGGAGGAGTTCCGACACCATTCGTATATATCGGGAGTCTCCCTAGCACAGATCTCTGGTTTTGGTCCATGCGGGTACCTACTGGCGCTGAGAGGATTGTGTGAGCAGCTAACTGGATCCAGAACTAAGGATCTTCCAGGGATTCGTAGTGCTTCTCCGAGAACGGATCATGATGCCCATTGAGGTGGTTGCCGAGCAGTGAGCATTGTTTGTCGAAGGGAGTGACGAGTGATTTCTACGGTTGATTTTCGTAGCGGTGTTCGGCTGATGGTTGATGGGGAACCTTTTTATATTGTTGAATTTCAGCATGTAAAGCCCGGCAAGGGTGGAGCGTTTGTCCGTACCAAACTGAAGAGCTATCTTTCTGGAAACGTATTGGACCGAACTTTTCGATCGGGGGAGCGGTTTGAAGAACCAGACCTAGAGGAACGCGATATGCAGTTTCTCTACGCTTCCGGAGAATCCTATACGCTTATGGATACAGAGACATATGAGCAACTGACCTTTGAGAAGAATCAGTTGGGGGAGAACGCAGACCTGCTGAAGGAAAATATGGTCGTTAAGATTCTCATCTACGAGCATCGTCCCATTGCCGTCGAGTTGCCCAACTTTATCGAACTCAAGGTGGTTGATGCGGAGCCTGGGGTGCGGGGAGATACGGCATCTGGCGGGACTAAGCCTGCAGTTGTCGAAACCGGAGCGACGATCAAAGTGCCGTTGTATCTGGAGGTTGGGACCATGATTCGGATTGACACGCGTACCAGATCCTATGTGGAGCGTGTTCGGTGAAGCGTCGTCGAGCGAAGATAAAGACTCGCCGGATGGTGGTGCCAAAGATCAGGAGCGAGTTAATACCTGATGCATCGCTTGCGACGGGTTCCACCAAGCAAATCCAAGAACTCATCGATCTGCTTCGTCGCAATAATTTAACCGAGCTCGAGGTTGAACGCCAAGGCATTCGGATCCGTGTTCGCCACGAAGTTCTTGTTAAGCCCACAGCAGCCTCGCTCCAAGAATCCGCTCCTGCCTCGCCCCAACAGCCGATCCAATCCGCTTCAGCGACGATGCCAGCGCTAGAAGGGGCGACAGGCTTTGTCACCGTCACCTCTCCCATTGTCGGCACGTTCTACCGATCCCCCTCTCCTGACGCCGATGCGTACGTTGAAGAAGGTGATACGGTCAAGAAGGGCCAAGTACTGTGCATTGTTGAAGCGATGAAACTCATGAATGAGATTGAGTCCGAAGTGGATGGCTGTGTCGTGAAGATTCTGGTTGAGAATACAAAATCTGTGGAATATGGTCAGCCACTTTTTCTCATCGATCCCAAAGCTGCTTCGTAGGTTTTTCTCACGACACACCGTACTCGCGCCGTATATCGGAGTTGAAACGTGTTTAAGAAAGTGTTAATCGCCAATCGCGGGGAAATTGCGCTACGGGTCATCCGAGCCTGCAAGGAACTTGGCATTGCGACGGTCGCCATTCATTCCGAAGCCGACGCACTTAGCTTGCATGTTCGAGCAGCCGACGAAAAGGTGTGTGTTGGGCCCGCCGATTCGGCTTTAAGTTACCGGAATATCCCCAACGTCCTCAGTGCTGCCGAGATCACGGGAGTTGATGCGATCCATCCCGGGTATGGGTTTCTTTCTGAGAACGCCCATTTTGCAGAGGTCTGTGAGTCCATCGGCATCAAGTTCATTGGTCCTAGTTCTGAAAATATTGCCTTACTGGGTGATAAAGCGAAGGCGCGCGAGATTGTGGCGAAACGAGGGCTGCCGGTTACACCTGGGAGCCCAGGCGAATTGCGAAGTGAAGAGGACGCATTGCAGGCTGCCGTGAAGATTGGCTTTCCGGTGATCATTAAGGCGACGGCTGGAGGAGGCGGACGGGGGATGCGCGTCGTCAATAGAGCGGAAGACTTAGGTCGAGCGTTTCAAGCTGCTCAGGCAGAAGCTAAATCGACCTTTGGCAATGACGGTGTCTACCTTGAGCGCTATTTTTTGGAACCCCGGCATATCGAGGTGCAAATCATGGCCGACCAGCATGGTCGGGTGATCCACCTGGGAGAGCGTGACTGTTCGATTCAACGTCGGCATCAGAAACTGGTTGAGGAAACGCCGTCTCCTGTCGTCGATGAAAAACTTCGCCGTGAAATCGGCAGAGTCGCGGTGGAGGCCGTGAAGGCTGCCCATTACAGAAATATTGGGACCGTCGAATTTCTCCTCGATAAGGACCAGAAGTTCTACTTCATGGAAGTTAACACCAGAATTCAGGTCGAGCATCCTATCACGGAGATGGTGACGGGTATTGATCTGATCAAAGAACAGATCCGTCTTGCTGCCGGTCATCCACTCTCTATCCGCCAACAGGACGTAGTACTCACGGGCCATAGTCTGGAATGTCGTATTAACGCAGAAGATCCTGAGAAGTTTACGCCGTCTCCCGGTGTGATCACCAAATACAGCTTGCCGGGAGGGTTCGGTGTTCGGGTTGACTCCGCCATGGAGACAGGCTCGACGGTCGTTCCCTATTATGATTCCATGATTGCTAAACTGATTACCCATGGCCGTAACCGTCAGGAATCTACGGCGCGTATGAAACGAGCGCTGAGTGAGTTCGTCATTGAGGGCATCAAGACGACCATTCCGCTTCACCGTCGGATTCTTGATGATCCGGACTTTCAGAAGGGTCATGTTTCAACCACATTCTTGGAACGATTCTTGGCAAGTTAAGCATACGAGCTCCCTTCCAACTACCTGTACCAGGATTCTTTTCTGCAGTAAGATTTTTCATTCCTTGGTCTGTAACCCTAGCCGTGTTAGGCTAAATCGAGTCACAAGCATGGCAACCACCCGCGCCGACGCAGAGGTGATTCTCTCCTGTCTTCTTGATAGGATAACTATGCCTTTTAAATGTAGCTCATAGAACGTATGCGACGGATTGGTCTCATTATCAGCATGTTAGCCATCGGGTTGGCCATTGGCGGCTACGTGTTTTTTAACGGTGAACGCAAAGTACCAGTTCAGTACCGAACGGCACCCGTGGAGCGTGGCTCGGTTATTTCGATCGTCAGTGCGACAGGAACAATTAATCCAGTTGTACTAGTGGAAGTGGGGACCCAAGTATCAGGGATGATTAAGAGTCTCCACGCAGATTTTAACTCGCAGGTGAAGGCCGGGGAAACTGTCGCTGTCATTGATCCCGAACCATTCAAAGCACGCCGAGAGCAAGCCGTCAGTAATCTGGAAGTAGCGCGCTCGAATGTTGCGCGATCGAAAGCTGATCTGGCTCAGCGAAAGCGTGAACTTGACCGTGTGCAATCGCTGCTGCCTCAGCAGTTCGTCTCGCAAAACGACGTCGATGTCGCCCTGACAAATCACCAGAGTGCAGAGGCACAATTGCGGGTGGCGGAGGCGCAGGTCAGACAGGCAGGGGCTGCCTTGAATGTAGCCGATCAGGAATTGAAATATACCGTCATTCGATCACCTATCGAAGGGATTGTTGTGGCTCGGAACGTCGAGGTCGGGCAAACAGTCGCAGCCAGCTTTGCGACACCAAACCTGTTTCTGATCGCCCTCGATCTCACCAAGATGCAGGTCAATACCAACGTGAGTGAATCGGACATCGGCGGAATGGCAGAGGGGCAAGACGCTGTCTTCACGGTGGATGCCTATCCAGGTGAGTCTTTTACCGGCACCATTCGGCAAGTGCGCCTCGCGCCGATCAACATCCAAAATGTGGTCACGTATAATGTGGTGGTTGGGGTTGATAATAAGGATCTACGGCTCAAACCAGGCATGACAGCCAATGTGTCGATCGTTGTGGCCCAGAAAGATCAGACTCTGAAGGTTCCCAACGCCGCGCTTCGATTCATGCCACCGAAGAGCGAGAGGGATCGTCATGAGGTCGATGGGCAAGCGGTAAGTGTCGTCGAGCGACATTCGACGGCGAAGAGCAATGAAGAGCTGAGGCAGAAAACTGTCTGGAAGCTAATGGAGGATGGAAGCCTTGCGTCTGTGCCGGTCCAAATCGGGATCTCAGATGGTGTCGCCACGGAAATGCTATCTGAAGCCTTGGCGGAAGGCGAGTTGGTGATAGTTGGTATCGACCAGTCATTGGGAGAGGAGAAAGCGAGCGAGTTGCCGCCAGGCTTTGGAAACAAGAAGCGTCCGCGTTATCGATGAGACAGTTTGATAAACCAGAATTTGTTTGTGCTGTGTGATTACTAGCCAACTAATGTAATGCGTGATTGTGCGTATGGATGGCCGTCATCGTGAATCCGTTGATTGTTTGCCAAGACATGTGGAAGGTGTATCGAATTGGGGATGTCGACGTACAGGCTTTGAGGGGGGTGAGTCTCACAATCGAACGGGGTGAGTTCGTTGCGATCATGGGGTCGAGTGGGTCGGGAAAATCCACACTCATGAACATTCTTGGCTGCCTGGATAAGCCGAGCAGGGGGCATTACCGGCTCAACGGAGCTGATACAGGGAGCTTACGCTCTGACCAATTGGCGGAGATTCGGAATCAGCAAATCGGGTTTGTATTTCAAAGTTTTAATCTCATTCCCCGTACCAGTGCGTTGGAAAACGCTCAGTTGCCGCTGTTTTACCGAGGGCTTCCATTAAAACAACAACGGGCTCTTGCTGCCGCTGCGCTTCAGCGTGTTGGCTTACGAGGTCGCGAAGAGCATTCCCCGACGCAACTTTCTGGTGGACAGCAACAACGAGTGGCGATCGCTCGCGCGTTGGTAGCCACACCCTCCTTGTTATTAGCAGATGAACCCACCGGGAATCTTGATACGCAGTCCAGCCGAGAAATTATGGATATCCTGAGTGAATTAAATAAGGATGGCATGACGGTGATCTTAGTGACCCATGAGAATGATGTCGCTGCCTGTGCTGCGCGAGAAGTTGTGATCAAGGATGGTCAGATCCAGAGTGATCATGTGACCAAGGCAAGGACTCACGTGGCGGAGGCCTAGGTGTTCACGTGGCTGACGATAGTGACGGCGCTTCGAATTCTCCGACGAAATCGGTTGCGCGCTGGCTTGACGTTACTTGGAATCGTCATCGGGGTTGCTGCAGTTATCGCGATGGTGAGTATCGGTGAGGGGGCAAAACAAGCCGTGCAGAAACAAATTGCTTCAATGGGTACAAATGTCATCCTCATTTGGCCGAGCGGGACGACTGTCGGCGGAGTGCGTGGGGCTCAAGGCGGTGCTGTGACGTTGACCGTCGGTGATGCATTGGATTTAAAGAAAAAGATTCCTTTTTTGACTGATACCGGGTGGTACACACGTGGTGCGATGCAGATTGTGAATGGCAGCCATAATTGGAACTGCTCGGTTTACGGAACCTCGCCTAGCTATCTGACTATTCGAGACTGGTCCTACAGCAGTGGGGGGGCTTTCACTCAGGCTGATCTGGACAGTGCTGCCCGCGTCGCCATTCTTGGGCAAACGGTCGTCGAGAATCTTTTTGATCACGGGGAAGAGCCTGTGGGGGCTGCCATTCGTATTAATAACGTTCCATTTCGTGTGATTGGGGTGTTCTCTCCTAAAGGGCAGAGCGCTTCAGGGTGGGATCAGGATGACGTTGTGTTTATTCCCTATAGTACAGCTGAGCGCAAAGTTCTTGGGACACTGTTCTTGGGATCGGTCGGAGCCATTGCGGCATCTGCAGCGCGTTCCGAGGACCTGGAGGATGCGGTAGAGGAAATTCGAGCTGTTATGAGAGTTCGCCATCGGTTGCAGCGTGAACAACCCGACGATTTTACGATACGCACGCAAGTTGATATGGGACAGGTCCAGGAAGGAACGAGTGAAACGTTGACGGTCATGTTGATGGTGATTGCATCTGTCTCCCTCCTGGTTGGTGGAATCGGAATCATGAACATTCTGCTCGTCTCTGTAACTGAACGGACTAGAGAAATCGGGATCAGGATGGCTGTTGGGGCCAAACGAGTACATATTATGATGCAGTTTCTCATTGAAGCCATGACCCTTGGTGTCGTCGGAGGATTAATCGGCGTGGCATTCGGAATTCTGGCTGCGCGCTTGACAACCATCATTGCCGGATGGCCGACGATCATTTCGAGTGATGCAGTTGTCATCGCATTTATCTTTTCTGTCGCAGTAGGCCTGTTTTTCGGTCTCTATCCAGCCAATAAAGCTGCTCGCCTCAACCCCATCGAAGCATTGCGCTACGAATAAAGACAGGCACAGGAAGAATTCATCCATCAGGTGTTCGGTGGGATGATGGTCTCGATCGCCCGCGATTGCGACGCATCGGCCTGATGTGCAAGATCCACGACGAAAGGATCGGAATATTCCTCTCCGCCTGATTGATGAGTGATCGTGATGATTGGATGATGCAATTGTGTCGGATTGAGTTCACTGACGACCGCCAACTCCTGTGTATTGAGTCGGACGTGGCTATGAATTGGATAGATTCCTATCAACCCTATTAAGGTCGATACGATTCCTTGATCGAGTTTGCTCTTCTGTGATTCATGATAAAGGCGTTGGAAGGTTTGATGCGGCGTCAGTGGAGTGCTCCCTCCAAATCCAGTGAGCAATTCATCATATCGGTCAACAACCATGAGGATGCGAGTGCGGTCGGACGTAAACTCCCCTCGCGCTTCTCTGGGGTACCCACTGTCGTCGAGGTAGGCGTGATGATTGGCAATGAGATGAAGGACGGCGGGGTCGAACCCACCCTGTCGTTGCAACGTAAGAACCCCTCGATTGGGATGAGTCTCAAATTCATACTTCTCGGCCTGTGAAAGGCCGGACACGGTGTGGGCTCGATGCCGAATGGCAGGCCGGATCTCCAAGAGCCCGATGTCGTGTAGTAAAGCAGCAGTTGCAAGCTCCTGCAGTTCCAGCGGATTAAATTGGAGTGCTTGCCCAAGGATGAGTGATAGTGTGCAGGTCGTGAGAGCATGTTGGCTCAGCTTCGAATTACCTGGCTGATTCTGACTCAGTGCGATGAAAAGGGATGCGTGTGTGAGGGTTCTCGTGACGATGGTGATTTCTTGGACGGCTTCGGCGGCCCGCTGCGTATTGACTGTTCCGGTTTGGGATATGGTCGTGAAAACAGATTGGACAGCCTGAGTCAGTTGTTGCTTGGCTAGCGTGGCCTGCGCGTATTCTTCGTTCAACTGAGCCAAAGGTTTGAGTGGCTTTGGTTCACGAGCCGGTGATGCCTGGGCTGTAGCCGATGCTGTTGTAGCCGCGTCATACTGTGAGTGCGGGGCAATCCCGCGGTCAAGATCGATGACGACCATTCGGACTCCTGCTCGTACTAATTTGTCAATTTGAGAAGGACGCTCCACGAGAAATGAATGGCGGAGGAATGGAGAACGATACCAAGGGAGATCGAGCGCGGAGACGTACATTCCGATCTGCAGGTCAGCGATCGAGATGTGTGTAGTTCCCATGGGAGCTTAGGCCGTGGGTGTAACCAGACGGAATAATAAGTTCTTTAGGTATCGGAAAGAACGAGAGAGAACTGTAGCTGGGCGATTGCCGAAGTTCGTACTTATGTCGAGGAGGCTACGGCAGGGAGGATTGACAGTGAAAGTTCAATACGAGGGTTTGCTTTATCGACATGTTTGTAGAGATGGGTTTCGACGATCCGGTTATCGTTAATACCGAGACCTTCGCATACGGCATCTTGAGTGATTTTAAGGCCTCCATCGAGATCACGACGTAGTGAGGAGGCAAAGAAGAATCTGATGGAGATGACCAGCGGTCCAGATAGAAGCCGATCTTGAAGCAGGAGTCTGGCCGGGGATTGTGCTAATGCGAGCCACACTTGTTGACCGACCTGTATTTTATACGCGCGCCCAGCAGAGGATAGCAAACGACGTCCGTTTACTGTCGCATACTGATGGTTGATGCTGGGAGGAACAGGAAGGCTGACCGTGAGAGCGTCTGAGGTAACGATAGGCGGTTGGGATGTCTGCAATGGGGTGGTTCGTGAGATTAACCGATCAAACCTGACTCCTTCATGGACAGATGATCCCGCGTTCGATACGAGTGCAGCCTCACCAGTATTTCCATGCAAAGCAGTACGACAAGGCAATTTCTCGGATCGGTAGTTACGGTGAAGTCGGTTGGATGGCATGGTGCCAAACTAGAGGAGATTCTGGATCTTTGCCATGTTTTGCTCGTACCGGTCTTCCGTACGAGCAATATACCGACGCCAGTCGCTTGGATTCCAAATTTCCATTCGATGATAGAGTCCGACGAGTATGATTTCCTGATCTTCATCGACTGGTACAAGCTTCCGCAAACGGCCTGGAATCAAAATCCGCCCTGTTTTATCAATGTCAGATGAGCCAGCCTGGGAAACCACACAGTGCATGAAGAGGCGGCTCTGATCCTCATCTAAGGAGGTTCGGGTTCGCTCAAGAACCTTCTCCCATTCTTTTGTTGAATAGAGCAACAAGGATTGTTCTGGGCCTTTGAGAAACATCACGGCTTCCCCATCGGCCTCAATTTGTTCACGGATGGGGGACGGAACGATGAAGCGTCCTTTCTCATCAAGCTTACAAAGGTACTCACCAGCAAACATCATGCAACCTACTTTAGGAGCTAACAGAGATTCTGGTTTGGTCTCGTATCCATTGCTCTAAATCCGAGCGGACAAATCGCCATTCTTTTCCAAGCTTGAAGGCAGGAATCCGTCGACTTTGCAGATACCGATAGAGTGTGCGCTGGGTGATCTTGAGGTAACGGCATGTTTCTGCAGCCGTCATCAGGTCGCTTTTGGGAGAACTGCGCATGACTCCATCTCGTACTCGGGTCAAGAAGACTCACAATGCCTCCACTCTTGTCTATATTTTAAGTATCCTCGTAAAAATGTCAAGTGAAAGTATATGACAGTACATGTCAAAGACTGTCTGTTTGGGCGCTTGTCTCCATGCCTTCATTGGTCTCAGCCAGCATAGCTTCTTCCATATCGCTGGTGTCTTCTCCCATCTCTTCACTCATCTTCTTCATCAGGCGGGCGACGCTCTTCGGATCATTCTCGTCGAGGTTGCCAACGTTAGTTGGATCCATAAGCGATTCAAGGCGAGCCTCTTCTGATTTTGGAGAGGCAAACCTCGATAGGAGGCGGTCCATTTCCGAACCGCCGCAGTGTCGGCAACTCACCGAATCGAGATGACTTGAGCTCAATGTTAGGATAGAACTTCGCCGATGACATTCCCGGCATAAGTACTCATATATCGGCATAGATTCATACTCCGAATGGTTCGAAATGGGATTGGGTTTGAACATGGATACGATCTGGAATGAAATCCGGATCTAGGGTACGTCCCAAGGTTAACACGAGTACATCGGACGAACCGGCCTTGCGCAATGACTTGGCACATTCGTTGACCGTCGTGCCGGTTGTGAAGACATCGTCGATGAGAAGAACGCGTTGCTTCCTGATCTCGTGGGGATATCGCACAGTAAACGCTCCACGAAGGTTTTTTAGCCGACTCTTTCGGGAAAGTGAAGTCTGGGCTTGGGAAGAAGTGGTTCGTATCAGATTAGTATACGAGACGGGAATACCCAAGACGCGCCCGATCTGATCGGCGAGCAGCAAAGACTGATTAAATTCCCGCTGACGAAGCCTTTCGCTATGCAATGGAACCGGCATGATCACACTCACGCGATCGAGCAGCGGAAGTCGTTCCACCATGAGGGATGAAAGAGGAGATGCCAAGGAAACCTTGCCTCGATACTTGAATAAACATATTGCGTCACGGAGTGGCGTCGTATAGGGGTAGAGAGTCCACGCTCTCGTATACGAAGGTGGACGATTCACACAGGTGTGGCAGACGTGATTGGGGCTATACGCAGTGGCAATGGCAGACGGAAAGGGGCGGTCGCAGCGTGAGCATCGAGCTGCGGGCATCAATGCGATCGTGCTCCAGCAACCGGCACAAAAGTGAGGTGTTGGATCGTCAGTCAGCAGAGAATCACAGATCGAGCAATGGACTGGCAGTACAAATCGTATTGTGCGACGCATGAGACCTGGCATCCATTCCAAGATACGGTTAACCATGAACTGACCTTGCTGAGTTCGCTCTCCTTCTTTCTTTATGGTGAAGTGCCCGCGGCTGTCAAGGTTGTTGCTCTTTGATTCGTTATGTTATAGGAATGCGAACACTTAGACCAATGAAGGGGAGTCGCTTGCGAGTGGGTATCCTATGGTGACGCTGAGGCACCTTCGTAAAACCTATGCCCATGGGGAAACTATGGTCACGGCCTTACAGGACGTGAATTTGGAGATCAAATACGGAGAATTTTGTTCATTTGTGGGACCCAGCGGATGTGGGAAAAGTACCCTCCTGAACCTCGTGGCCGGCTTGGATATACCGACCTCAGGGGAAATCGTACTCGATGGACGATCTACGACAAATCTGACCAGTTACGAATGGACCAAGATCAGGCGTGACACCATCGGCATTGTCTTCCAGGCCTTCCATCTGGTTCATGGCTTGACGGCTGAGGAAAACATCGCACTGCCCTTGATGTTGCGTGGGGACCAGGGACGGGACATCAGTAAACGAGTAGACGAAATGTTGGACCGTGTGGGTATGACGAACAGGCGTCACCACCGGCCAGCGGAACTCTCGGGCGGGGAACAACAACGAATCGCCATCGCGAGAGCGTTGGCCCATCGACCACGACTCCTCCTTGCCGATGAACCGACGGGCAATATCGACTCCCACCAAGGAGAGGACATCATGGCACTGATTCGAGATCTGGTCACCTCGGGCGGGCAAACAGTACTCTTGGTTACTCATAGCTTGCAGACAGCGCAAACGGCCGATTACACGTGGACGATGCGGGATGGGCAGTTGATTTCGCGCACTCCACGCGAGGCTGGCGTGGTGGCGTCATGGTGAACTTGTCCACGACGATCGCTGGAGTGACGTTTCCGAGCTGTTTCATGAACGCGGCTGGAGCTCTGTGTGTGACTCGTGAAGAACTCGAGGCCCTGGGCAAGTCTGGTGCCGGGGCGATTGTTACCAAGTCAATGACCATCGAAGCACGTCGAGGCAACCCTGAGCCTCGGTATCATGGATTTGTTGGTGGATCAATCAATTCGATGGGGCTTCCCAATCTCGGTTACAAGGCCTATGCCGAATTGATTCCCCAACTGAAACGATTTGGAAAACCCGTCATTGCGAGTGTGGCAGGGCTTGGGGAGGATGATTTTCCCGCGATCGCCGAACTCATCAACGCAGCCGATCCGGACCTCATCGAAGTGAATCTTTCTTGCCCAAACATTCCAGGTAAGCCCCAGATTGGCTACGATCCAGAGGCCTCCGAGCGGCTTCTTAAGAAAGTGCGACCTAAGATTAGGGTACCGATGGGGGTCAAGCTGCCGCCATACTTTGACCCGGCGCATCATGACGTGATGGGTGCGGTGCTTAGACGTTGCGGTATCGACTTTCTGAACTTGATTAATTCGGTGGGTAATGGACTGGTGGTCGACCCAGAGCGAGAAGCCGTTGTCATTAAGCCGAAAGGTGGATTCGGTGGAGTCGGCGGGCGAATCATCAAACCGGTAGCGTTGGCAAACGTCCGCGCATTCCATAAGTTCTTTGAAGGTAAGATGCCAATCATCGGTACCGGCGGAATTGTTGAGGGAGTTGATGCATTTGAACACTTCTTGTGTGGCGCATCAGCCGTTCAAGTCGGCACCGTGCTCGTTGAAGAAGGACTGGACGTTTTCAGTCGACTTGAAGCGGAACTGAGTGCTGTGCTGAGTAGGAAGGGTTATCAGTCGATTCAGGAGTGCCGAGGACGGCTCAAAGAACTCTGACGTTACTTGGCGCTGAAGTTACGAGGCAACAGGTTCTGGTGAAGCGCTTGGCGGAGAAGTTGGGCAACGTTCCGAACATCGAGCCGGTGCATCAAGTTGAAACGATGGACTTCAACAGTCCGGACGCTGATGTTCAGGAACCCAGCAATCTCCCGGTTGGTATGGCCAAGCGCGACCAAACGTAAGATCTCACGCTGTCGGGGTGTAATATGTGATGTGGTTTTGAGGCGGCGATCTGCCCGCTTAAGTCGAAGTGTCGTAACACGTTTAGGCTTTTTCATCGGTGCTCCTTTATCGCTATTCGTTGCCAGTCTAGCAAATGATGGAAATTGTGTAAACGAAACCGACAATATGCACCGAGCTATGATTCCCCTTCGCCCCCATAGGGCGTGTCAAATGCGTCCATTGCGTTTAGGCGTTGTTTTCATCCAGGCAAATGCCCACATTTATTAAGGTTGTTGCCCTTATCCTCCTGTCTCATCTCCGACAGTGGCCGTTACGGACGTTCCTGACCATCATCGGAGTGTCTTTGGGAGTGTCGGCCTCTGTCGCTGTACGAACGGCGAATGTCGATGTTCTGCTTTCATTCGAACAGGCTGTTCTCACCGTCGCAGGTCCCACCACGTTGGAAGTGTCGGGGGATGAGACAGGGCTCGATGAGCAGATTTTGCCCTCTGTGCGGACGGTTTCCGGTGTGACTTCGGCCTCTCCGGTCATTTTCCAAACGGCAGTGCGGATGAATGGGAGTCAACCCGGCCAGGCCATCCAAGTGATTGGGTTGGACCTCCTGGAGGAATTCCATACACGAGGCTTTCAAGTAGACCAAACATTGACGGAAAACCAGCTGTTGAACATGATCGATCCGCAGGCCGTATATTTAGGAGATGCATTGGCGACCGAGTGGCAAGTTTCAGTTGGCGACCACATTGATCTTCTCATCGGGACAGGACATCTCAGCTGCCGGGTTGCCGGGATTCTTCGAGGACAATCAGAACGCAGGTCATCATGGGAACGCATGGCTGTTATGGACATAGCAGCCGCACAGATTGCGTTTAGTATGGTTGGGAAGATCGATCGAATCGATCTCGTCACTGATGAAAAGGTACCCGTTGAAGAAGTCGGAGCGAGGGTACAAGCAATCCTCCCTCCTCATGTGACCAGCGAGCGGCCCGCCAATCGGACCAGCCAAGTTGAACAAATGATACGCGCATTCCGACTTAATTTAACGGTTCTTAGCTGGGTCGGGTTGCTGGTTGGCATGTTCCTCATCTACAACACAATGGCATTTTCCGTAGCCCAACGGAGACGGGAAATTGGCATCTATCGGGCGATCGGGATGACTCAATCGAGGATAGCATTCCTGTTCTTGATGGAAGCCGGACTGTATGGGTTCTTAGGGGGAATCCTCGGTAGCGCAGCAGGTATGGCACTGGCTCAAGAACTGATTGCACTACTCGGACGAACGATTTCCGATCTCTATGTTCCGGTTGGAACTGGTGGGAGTGGCCTGCTCTGGACAGATCAGTTTTGGAGGATCGTGGTTGAAGGAATCATGATTGGATGTGTGGTATCCATGATTGGCGCCGTAGGTCCCAGTTTGGACGCGAGTCGTACGACAACCGTGCGAGCCCTCGCTCCCGGTGACTATGAAGCAAGCCAGCAAGTACGTATAGGAGCGGTTGCTGTCGTAGGTTTAGCTTTACTCGTGGTCGCTGGACTGCTGAGTTGGCCAGGGCCTATTGGTGGCGTTCCCATCTTGGGATATGCGGCAACTTTATGCTTATTGGCAGGATTGGCCTGTTTGGCTCCGATATGTGTCACCGGATGGCGTCGGCGTGGATATGTGGGTCGGGAATTTGGTGCGCGTGGAGTGATGAGAGGTATCGCGGTGGAGCATGCCGCTCGCAATCCCGGCCGCAACGGGGTCACTGTTTCTGCTTTCATGGTTGGACTCGCGATCATGATCGGGGTGCTGGTTATGGTACGGAGTTTTCGTCATACGGTGGAGATTTGGGTTACAGACACCGTACTGGCTGATCTGGTCGTAGCTCCCTCCATGTGGTTGCACGGAACGGAAATAGGGTCCGTTGGACGGAGCTTGCCTGCATCGTGGCTCACCGTCCTTGCATCCGTTCCCGATGTTGCCGCAGTTGATAGTTATCGTGATGTGCGCATCGAGATCAAAGGCCAGCGTGTCGCGGTCGTCTCCCGGGATTTGCGATTACACGCTGAATGGAGTCGTTATCTCGTACGGAGCGGTGACTCGTCTGAACAACTCAATCGAGCCGCAGATATCGGTGGCCTTCTTGTGTCAGAAGTGTTGGCGAACCGGCTTGAGGTGCATGAAGGTTCGACGCTCGAAGTCATGACGCCCAGTGGTCCTCGGCAATTTCCAATCGTGGCCGTGTTTTATGACTACTCAACCGACGGAGGCAAGCTGCTCATGGATCGGGCGCTCTATCAATCGCTCTGGCACGATGACCTCGTCACAGTGTTCCCAGTGTACTTGCGGAATGGAACGAATCTGGATCGCGTGAGGGAGCGGATGACCGAACTGTTGAGCGCCGCTACCAATGGTGGTCTCCCGCCACTCGTCATCAGCAATGTTGAATTACGGAAGGAGATTCTCGACATCTTCGATCGCACCTTTTTTCTAACCTATGTTTTGGAGGCCATAGCTGTTGTGATTGCCATGCTCGGGATCGTGAATACCCTGATCACATCCGTCCTCGAACGACGCCGGGAGTTTGCGACCCTACGCGCCATTGGTGGCAGCGCAACACAAATTCGCCAGCTCGTGCTTTGGGAGGCGGCCTACCTTGGTACGGTCGGAATTGCCTTAGGACTCATTGGAGGAGGCTTGCTCTCGCTATTATTGATCAAGGTCATCAATCGACAATCATTTGGTTGGACGATCCAGATGATTGTTCCAATAAGCTCGCTTTTTCAGGCGGTATTGTTGGCAGCAGTTGCGACGTTGGTGGCGGGGTATTTCCCTGCCAGGTGGGCCGCTCGGCAGCCCATTGTGGAGGGGTTGAGGGAAGAGTAAGGATGCTCCGAGCCGCGGCAGTATTCGACAACACATCAAGCTTTGGAGCCAGGTCCATATTTATCCAGCAGGCTTTGAAGGTCTTCGGAAATTGGCATAGATCGAAATGGCGGCACCCGAGCACCACCTGTATTACCAACTGGCACCCAAATTTTTGAAAACAAGAGTGCGCCAATAATGCGTGTCATTTGACCGAACACTTCAATAAAGTCTCGACGTTTCCATCCGACCTTCAGCATCCACCAATGGGCTTGTGCATGAGCGATCGGGAAGGATTGCCCTAGGATGTGCGCACGCTCAAGATGAGTGAATGCAGCTTTTAGGTTGTCGGTATTGTACTGATCAACGGCCGCCGCCATTTCTGCCTGGTATGCGTATTGGAGTTGAGGATGCATGGTTGTCCTTCATTGGCTGTCGCCCCCACTGTACCCAATGAATGAATCAGAAGCCAGTGTGTCGAGGGAATGACAACAGCCAGATCGGTACGAGCAAGCTGGTTTAGAGTAGAGGAAAGTCGAAGAGGGTCTATCCGCTCGCGTCAGATACGAAACAACACTCAACGCCATCTGCACCGGTTTCCCGGCTGAATGAAGTGCATGTGCAGCCTGTGCTGCGCGGCCCAAACGTCCATGGCCGTTCCGGCGAATTCGAGCCCGGTGTCCAGCATCAAGGCCTCTGGCAGAGGACGTGTCAGAAATAGCCGATCCAGAATCTGGCACACCCGTTCCCCACCAATGGAGACCTCCACTTCAATCACCGGTACTTCGTTTGAGCAAGGATCTGTCATCGTCAAACACTTAAACCGTCGGCCGGTAACGAGCCGATCATGGACAAAGTCTGCATCACCATGCTCCTCAGGAAATTTTGAGGTAGGTTCTAGGGTTTAACCTAGTTCATCAAGAACGAGTGTGGAGGCATCCTGAAAAAGAATTTGTAAAGGCTCCAGCATTTATAATGATGTCCAACTTAGTAAAACGGAGTGATTATGTTTTTTCAACGAATTAAAACTCCCGGCATTGCCCACAACGCATATCTGATCGGCACCGAAGGCATTGGCATTCTCGTGGACCCAAGGCGAGACATAGACGAATATTTGACCATCGCACGAAAGAATAAACTGGCCATAACGTATGTATTGGAAACACACCGACAAGAAGATTTTGTCCTCGGTTCTTCCTATGTGCGACTAATAACGGGGGCACAAATTGTATCTGGCAAACACGAGTACTTTGCCCACAGTGATCGCTCCCTCGCTGACAATGAACGGGTTGAAATTGGGGAATTGATATTCACATGCCTGTACACTCCGGGTCACACTCCAGAAAGTGTATGCTACGCAGCATATTTTAAGAATCAGCCGGATACTGCCTGGGCTGTTTTCACCGGCGACACATTGTTTATTGGAGAAGCAGGCCGAACTGACCTGCCCGATGTCACGAAAACTGCTGACAATGCGGGTATCCTGTTCGACAGTATCCAAAATAAGATCAAACCGTTGGGCGAGCAGACATTGCTTTACCCTGCTCATGGGTCGGGTTCGGTTTGCGGGGGAAATATTGCGAACAATGACGAATCGACGCTCGGATCTGAGTGCGTCTATAATCCGGCATTTGTCAATACCAGAGAGGAGTTCATTGAAAATAAAGTCAAGGAGCGCATTCCTCGGCCTCCCTATTTTCGCCTGATGGAAGAAGTAAACCTAGAGGGTGGCATGGCGCCGAGCAGGGATCCGGATACAATCCCGAATCTATTACCCGATGATTTTAATCGTGAATCGAAAACTGGCATCGTCATTGATACTCGGTTGCCCGAGGCATTTGCGGGCGGTCACATTCCACGCTCATACAGCATCTGGTTAGATGGGCTACCAGTATTTGGCGGCTGGATCGCCAATGAAAGAACGCGAATCTATCTCGTGCTTGAGCGACCAACCGATTTACCGCAGGCGTTCCTGCACCTTCAGCGCATTGGCGTAGATAATATTTGTGGAGTCCTGGCCAGTGGGTTCGAAGGGTGGCGCGATGCGGGCCTTGAGATCGAGACGTCGGGCACTCTGAGTGTGACATCTACCCAGATGGAAGAGACCTCCATGTCCATCCTCGACGTGCGGGAGATCACCGAGTATGAAGAGAGCCACATCGCAGGATCGAAGCACGCGTACGTAGGATTTCTTAGCAAGCTGAAGGACCTCGACGGTCAGCTCGACCCGAAAAAGGCACTAGCTGTGACTTGCAGTGTTGGGCATAGAGCTAGTTTGGCCGTCAGCATTCTCCTTCGCATGGGATTTATGAATGTATTTAATCTTCTCGGTGGGATCACCGCATGGGAGAAGGTGGGGAAGCCGTTAGTGAGCGGTCCAGATGCAATGCATAGTCTGGATCTCAAAAAACTCGGCCAAGGCAGTACAAAAGAATCATCGTCAAAATCTTTCCCGACACCCGCATGAAACCATATATAAAGCATACTGCCTTTGTGGTGACGCTATTCAGTTCTGTAAGTCTTTTTGCTCAGACTCCATTGCAGGATGGTTCCACTTATTCGATTGGTGGGTCTTGGTCGCCGTATGTAGCTGGGGGGCTGATTGGCATATTGACTTGGCTGACCTTTTATTTTTCAGAACATCCGATCGGCGCCTCCTCTTTCTATGCGACCGTGGCAGGATTTATCGGGAAGGCTGTTGCACCCCGACATACACACAAGCTCCCTTATTACAGGGAGAATCCGCCTAGGCTTAAATGGGAGTTCTGGTTCGTACTCGCGATAATATTGGGATCGGCGTTGGCCGCTGCTTCAAGCGGAGAGCTAGCGCTGCAGGGGCTTCCTCTAATGTGGATTGAGCAATATGGCCCAGACAGTGGCCTCGGCTACGCCAGCCTAAGTTTTGTGGGAGGCGTGCTGATGGCCTTTGGAGCACGACTCGCCGGCGGTTGTACGAGCGGACACGGTCTCAGCGGAACGTTGCAACTTAACATCTCGTCGTGGGTCGCGGTGATCTGTTTTTTTCTGGGTGGGCTCGTCACCATTCGGTTAATTTACTAGACGACTCCGATGCGCACTCTGAGTGTTAAAAACGTGAGCAAAGTGAGCCAACCAGTACTGTTTGGCTTAATGTTTGGGTTTCTCCTGCAGAAAGGGGGCGTAGCCAAATACCACGTGCTGGAGGGACAGCTCTTGCTTCGTGACTACACGGTCCTCAAGGTGATGCTTTCGGCAATTGTAGTTGGAATGATCGGCGTGTATTTTTTACACGAGAGAGTCGGCACAAAGTTGCATCTAAAGCCGACAAGACTAGGCGCCAATATGCTTGGTGGTTTGATTTTTGGCGTGGGTTTTGCTCTTGCTGGGTACTGTCCAGGCACCGGGGCAGCCGCGCTGGGTCAAGGCGATCTGCCGGCGATCATTGTGATGCTCGGTCTTGTGGTCGGTTCTTATGGTTATGCTGAGTTGTCGCTATTCTTAAAGAATACCGTGGAAACGTGGGGTGACCTGGGGAAAAAGACTTTGCCATCAGTATTGGGAATGAAGGCTTCCACGACCGTTGCGGCGGTGGCGGTTCTATTGAGTGGAGTGCTGTTCATCATTCATTCCATACAGCATTAATACGATTCCCCACACGACGGCCGATTTCGCCCTGAGAAGCCCCTGCTTGTTGATTTCTATGGGGACGGGCGGATTCTTAGAAGCCCAAGAGCATTATCAAATTGAAAATACCGTAGGAGGGTGAGAATGGGAAATCCGTTATCCCTAAAACATTGGTCGCCCTATCTGGTCGGAGCGGGAATCGGTGTCTTGAGCTGGTTCAGCTTCGCCACAGCCGACAAGCCAATTGGCATCACCACCGCCTTCGAATACACGACCGCACTGGCGGAAAGCGCCGCGGCACCATACCTGGTGCAATCTTATCTCGCCGAACAAACCAAGAAAGGCAAGGAACCGAAGATTGATTGGGAATGGATGCTTGTGCTGGGAGTCTTTCTGGGCGCCTACGTAAGCTCCAAAATGTCTGGTGATCGTATGGTGCAGGAAAGGGTTCCGCCGCTCTGGCGATGGCGCTTCGGGGACAAGCCTATTCTTCGATATGGTGGAGCCTTTGCCGGTGGCTTTATTATGATGCTGGGCGCACGAATCGCGCAGGGATGCACAAGCGGACACGCGATCAGTGGGGCACTACAGCTTGCGTTGGCAAGTTGGATCTTCGCGCCAATTATCTTCATTGTCGGCATTGCAACTGCGTTTCTCATATACGGGAAGGAGGGTCGTGCTCATGTTTGAGGATCCCTACCAACTCGTTCTTGGCCTTGTGACGGGCTTTGTGTTCGGCGTCTTACTTCAAAAAGGACAGGTTTCAAAATTTCAAACAATCATGGGACAACTGTTGCTCAAGGACTGGACGGTACTGAAGATCATGGTGACCGCCATTGCAGTGGGCACAATTGGTGTCCACGTGCTGGTGCTCGGGGAACAAGCCTCGCTACATATTCAGGCGGCCGCCTTAGCGAGGGTTATCTTCGGTGGAATTATGTTTGGGATCGGGCTTGCCATCTTTGGGTTATGTCCGGGCACGAGTGTAGCCGCATGCGGTGAAGGGAGACGAGACGCCATAGTGGGTGTAATCGGAATGCTCCTGGGGGCGGGCACATATGTCGCCGCATTTTCTGTATTGGACCCATTCATGAAATCAATGCCCGACTATGGAAAAGTGACGCTGCCCCAATTCACGGGTACGACACCGTGGCTCTGGGCGATTGGGGTCGCAGTGATTATGACGATTGTATTGATGATGCTGGAACGCATCCATCCGCAGGACTTGGATGCGAAACGATGAAGAGATATCACATGTGCGGCACGGGCACGCCAAAGATCACCATGCGGGCATTTGTGCCGTTGGATCTTACCGGTCGAAGAAACCTACGAGGGCAGAGGTATTGCCAGTTCAGCGGGAAGCCCTATGAGACCATAGAAGGACGGTTTGCTCAATTCGACTCCAGATCCCGACCCCAACCCTCGTCCCTATGCATGTCGGAGCAACAACGTCCTCTCCAACACCAAACTCGACAACCAGGCATCGAGTCTGAGATGACGCCCCGGCCAACAGCAGACAATGCGTAGCGCCCTGGGAGCGGAAAGCTGACCGGCAAGGTCGCGATCATCACCGGCGGGGACAGCGGGATCGGACGAGCGGTCGCCATTGCATTTGCCCGAGAAGAGGCAGAAGTGGCCATTGCCTATCTTGATGAGCATGAAGACGCCGAGGAAACTCAGCGGACGGTCCAACAGGAAGGCCGCCGTTGTGTCACGATCCCCGGCGACGTCGGCAGCCACGAGCACTGCCTGCAGGCAGTGCGAACAGCTTGCATCTTGGTCAACAATGCTTCTGAACAGCACCCGCAAGACAGCCTCGCCAAGATTGTCGTATCTCACGCGAGCATCCTACTAGGAAAAGGCCTAGGCGAAATGACCAGCGAGCAATACGCAGCTCGAGGCGTCATACCTTCACAACCCTTGTCCTAGGGGTTTTCCCAGCTCGCGATTCAGTGGTCTCATGCGATAATGAGTCAACACTTCAACACTAAACGGAGGTTCTATGAAAACAACGCTAATATCAATCCTAACGGTTGGATTGTTGGGCTCCGGAATCGGCGTGACCTATGCGGCCGATCCCATGGCTGCCAAAGAGGCCAGTCCCACTATCAAGGAACGTTTGACGAAAGATACGGTAGAGGGGACCTTGATGAATATCGAGGGAGAGTACTACGCCATCAAAGATAACGATGGCAAAGTGCATAAGATCCATGTCGACAAGAGTACGAAACTCGATAAAGTGATGCCAGGCGACATGGTCAAAGCCTATGTGACGGACCAGGGCCATACGACGACTTTGCAGCGTGATAATTAAGCCGGTCCATCGCTGGTGGTGTGATGCCTGATTGGACTCGTGGAGGAGGAAGCGCATGTGCAGAGACGAACGCGTGCTCACAAAAGCTACTTCTAGAACAAACCCTGAGGCGAAGATTGAAATTAAGACCATAGGCTAAGGCTAAAACGTGCAAGGCTGCACGGCAGAGGGGAGTTGACACGATGATCGTCAGCTCATAATGCTCCCCTAGGAAGAGGCCTCTACCCAAGTTTATTCTCACGACGCACGCATCAGCGGCAGCCTTATTTCAGCGGCAGCCTTATTGAGGGAGGTGAAGATCATGAGTCGGCTACTCAATATCGCGACCGCACTCATAGCGTCCTGGCCCATGCTCGCCTTGGCGGAAGAGGTTGATGGATCCTATCGAGGGATTGGGTCCATCTACTTCACGCTTATCGGAGCGATCCTGATCTATGGTGTCTATGACAGTTTTGGAAATCGGGCCGCCTATATCCTGGGGCCCCTCATTGTGATCGGGTTATACGTGATGCTTCCCGCGAGATGACCGCGGACGACCTGTGACACGCTGATGTGGGGAAAAGTTCTGCGTCGCACCCCTCCTCGCGGTGCCGTGTCTGGGGTATGTCCCGCGACATCCTCCACTTCCAGTGGTGGGTCAGTGATGAGCCAGCCCGTAACATATTACTGATTTAACCGGGCTGGGCAAAACCCCGACAGAAGTGCGCTATGAAAATGTCCACGTAGCCAAAGCCTGACCATCCGGGAAGTATTTGTCGATTACAAAGGGCAAATGGCGCGAATCGTTCCTCGGTTATCGCTGCCCCACCTGTAGAGATATCCTTGACCCTGCCCCATCGTGCTGTGCAACTCAAAATTGGGCAGGTGGAAAACGATCTCGATGGTGTTGTGCTATGCGCACCATCAGCCGGAGAGTTTGCGTGCGGGCGCCGAGGTGCTGGATCGGCTGCGGCGAGAAAATAGCACAATTTTAGCGCAGCGGGGCGACGACCAGAGTGCGAGTGCTGCGTAACTGCATGAAAAATGGTGGCGGTGGGCCGGATCGAACGGCCGACCCGCGGCTTATGAGTCCGCTGCTCTGCCAACTGAGCTACACCGCCACGTAAGGCTGAGGAGGAATCGATCATAGCCGAAGACGCAGATCGATGTCTACCGAATGCGCAGCGACGCGATTCCCGAGGTATGGACGAAGGCACTCAAAACCCGTTATGGTTCTCTCGTTAATCTTTGAGAGGGTCATGTGACGAGCGAACACAATCGGGCGGTGGTCATCACCGGGGCCTCTACAGGAATTGGAGCGGCTTGTGCGATTCATCTTGATCGATTGGGTTTCAGGGTGTTTGCAGGAGTCCGGAAGCCAGAGGACGGTCTGACCCTTCAAAAAAACAGCTCAGATCGTCTAGTGCCCATTGAGCTCGATGTCACTGATGCCTCGACAATTCATAAATCTCATGCGTTAGTTTCTGGGTTGACCGGGACAGATGGATTATACGGCTTGATCAATAATGCCGGGATTGCAGTGGTCGGACCCCTGGAAGCTGTCCCCATTCCAGATCTCAGGCAGCAGCTCGAGGTCAATGTCATCGGGCAGGTCGCCGTCACGCAGATCTTTCTTCCCTTAATACGACAGGCACGAGGCCGCATCATCAACATGGGATCTATTGCCGGTCTCTCGGCGATGCCGCTCATGGGGCCGTATTCAGCATCTAAATTTGCGCTTGAAGCGATTACGGATGCCCTGCGCTTGGAAGTCCAGCAATGGGGAATTCACGTGTCGATCATCGAGCCGGGAGCAATCGCCACACCGATCTGGAACAAATCAGCTGTTGAAGCTGCCGAACGAGAGGCCGCAATTGAGGACGAACTTCGATTTTTATATAAACCGATCGTAGCCGCCGTGCGGAAGATTGTTGGAGAGGCGTCGAAGCGAGCAGTCCCCTCTGACACTGTCGCAAAGGTAGTGGAAACCGCCTTGACGGCATCGATTCCCAGAACTCGGTATTTGGTCGGCACCGATGCTAAACTCCGTGCTCTTATGGCAAAACTGCTTCCCGATCGCGCGTCGGACAGACTCTTAAGCTGGATTCTTAAACTGCCTCGCTCCGTGGAGTAGCAAAGAGACGGGTAACTGGGTCAAAGGAACGCTCGCGTGGTCAGCCGACAAGATCAGGATTCATGCGGGTCAACGGCCTGACAAAGAGGGCCTTGATCTCATTGTAGACGATCTTGCGACCCACTTGACGGAGGCGGCTGAAGACACCTTCGACGATCACCTGATCGCCTTCATGGACCTCCACCTGTCCGAGACTTACGACCTTCAGTGTGCCCGCTTGGTCTTGGAGTAAAAATCCATAGGCCGGTTGTCCTTGACGATTCGTGGCCAGCTGAACATTCATCACTTTTCCGGTGACCATGACATCCAGGCGATCGTACTGCTCTGGATGCGCCAAAAGCTCAGCGATTTCGATGAGACCCCCAGCGAAGGCTGGTGTGACCACACCAATGGCAAACGGAAAGACCATGATACACGAGAAGATGCGACCAAGGGCCAGGACTTTGGAAGTAGACTTAGAGAGACCGAGGAGGTTCAGCTTCATTGAAAGTAATTATACCGAATGGATTCGGATTGGCAACAGTCAATATCTACCACTTGTCGGATGATCTTCCGCTGGCGTCTTCTCCGATGAAGTTATGAAGAATGTGGCGCTGCACGTCTGTTAGTTCGCCGTGCCCAGCTTCTCGCTCTCGTAAGGCTGGTTCAGACTCTTTGAAGGTCGGTCTCGATCGTGCAAGCAATACTTCGTCCAATGCTTCGGGAGTGGTATCGACATCCTTTTGTATCGCGACCAACCGCTGAAGTCCGAACAGCGTCCTAGTTATTTCAGTATGCATCGCATTTGAACTGGCACCATAGACGAGCGAGTTCCAAAACTTCGTCTCGGTTGCTTCCGGTATTCCTAGGACTGCATAGGCCGTTAGTTTTTCGAGTAACGCAGACTCGGTTCCCTCGAGTCCGTCGTAGGTAGGAATTAATCGTTCAACGGGACGGAGGGAAAGTACGTGCATGGTTGCATTCCAAAGATCTGGAGAAGGAGCGAGATTCTCCTTTGCGTGAGATTCTGACCCTGAACATTTGCTCTGGACTGCCATGAGATACTGGGACAAAAATTTGACTTTGCGGGCCGCGAGTGTGCCGGCTGGGATTCCCCAGATGTGGCCGATCTCATGGCCCTGTAAGGTTGTCTGATCAGACGTCTGCCGTTCACGCTCTGCAATCGCCAGGCGTTTTTTGAACCGTTCCGCAAAACGAACCTGCGTTTGCATTTCGACGACAAGGCGATGGTTCTGATACTCGTCGGGACTGATCTCGTTCTTGTTCCAGGCTTCTTCCAACAGCCGCAGTGTGGTTGATGGAACGGAGGAACGAGCCTGTGCCTTCAACTCTTGGATGGTATTGGAAGAAACTCCTCGATCGATCAGAAGCGCAGCTGCACGAGTGGCTAATGCGTTCGCCGTTCTCGCGAGATTGGTAAGGGCAACACATTGCAGCCACGTTCTCTCTCGGCGAAGTCGAACTCGTCGCCGGTACTCATTTCGTCGCTCGATCATTGCCGTAATGGATTCTTGCGTCATGGTTGTGACGGGTTTCTTCCCGGACACGCAACGGGGATCAGGGCGATCTGCGACCATGAAAAGAATTTCGTCGTGCGTAATATCGAGGTATTGCAGCAACAGGAGTCGAAGCATGATTCGACCTTGGATCGGTAATCCGGCAATGGTCTCTTCGATCATATCAGCGGTCAATGCCGATGAAATCAGGGTCGTTGTCATGGTGCCTCAGTTAAATCATCCGGTGACTCAAAGTCGGAGCATAGCCAACCTAGGTCGTGCCGGACTGTTGCTGTAGTTCGAGCTGGAGCGCCACATATTCTTGAATATCCTGAATGGTCCCGCTGATGAACATCTCTCGGGGAATTTCTACCCGCATGAGCCGCGAAGGGTCGATGCCTCGATCCTGCGCGTATTGTTCATCAATGTAAAGGCTTACTGAGCCGTCTGGGAACCGGAGCGCATAAAGAGGAGTCGAATCAGCCATGACGATTCAATTGTATGGATATGAGACTTTCTACTGGTAACACAGGCCTTGTGAGGCTGTCAAAGCGGGCCATAGTCGAGATAATCAAAGGATGGGTCTAGCCAGACCATCCTGATCTGGAAAGAAGGGAGATCTCTGGATGGACTATGAACCTGTTCCGATCGATCGCGCCCATAAAGTAGAACGGCTTCCGGTCAAGTAACCGAAAGCCGTTCTATAGTACCGACTCTCACGGAAACAGAAGGTTAGGGACAACCTTCGCTCAATACGTGGCTTAGCCGCCCAATGTATCGAGGGTTTCCTTGAGACTCTTGCGAATGCAGGTGAAAATCGGCGTATCACGCAAAGTATAGCGTGAGCCTTCGGTTTCGCGCAGCGCCATCACCAGGTCCAGAAAATCTTCAGGCTTGTCGCTTTCAAACGCCACCACCCATTCTTGATCGTCTAGTCCGAATGAGTAGGTCGTGTTCAACTTCACCGAGGGGAACCGATGGCCTACTTCAATATGTTCGTCCATCATGCCCTGCCGGGCCGCCTTGGTCATCAAAAACCACTCCCGTGTCTTCAAAAATGGATACACGAAGATGTACTTGCTTTTCCCTGGGACTACGGTCAACCGTTTGCCTTCCTGGCCTGCATGCGAGTGATGATCGACGTACACGGATCGCTTGGTGATTGCCAGATAAGAATAGGGGGTCGTGAGATACTGCCCAAGGCCGGAGGCCAGGATCCTGGCGCTCATATCTTGGAAGAGGTCCAGGTCGTAGCTGATCCGCCAGAGCATGAAGTCGCAGTCGCCACGGATGCCGATGGTCGAATAGGGGACGACCAACACTTTGCCGTTGAAGTCTTCGACGGCTCGGAGAAATTCCTGTTTGCCCTGGGTGCGTACATCCTCCGGCAGGCGCCGCCATGCCGGGTCCACTTTGTAGAACACAAAGTTCACGTATTGCCGCCGAGGCGCCTGTGCGGCAGGGGGAGTCTCAGGAGTCGACATTCAAAGCTCCTTTAGTAGATAGAAAAGAAACGCTTGTTTGGTTTTTGTTTCGTTTAGCATTTCCCCTTCAGTCTTGTCAACCGGAAGAAGAGGCAGGGACGCGTTCATTGACAGGGTAATGGGGGTTCTGTTAGTCGCAATCGTATGCGATCTGTCAGCCACTGGGCTGTGGGAGGTACGTTGATGCTCCTATTGAACATCGTAGATCCTTCAGCAGCGATCGAGGTCTACCCGTCACATTCACAAATCCAGACCGCACTTCATCGGGGGAAGCAAGCGGCAGCCCAGCATCAGCCACCTGAGATGTTGTATGCGCGCTTCGGAGGTCGTGACGATCTGCAGACCGGCGGATTTCTTGTCACGAAAATCGGAGCCCTCTCTGTTCTGGCGACCCATATGGCGTTGCGGGGGCTCGAACCGAACGCGGCCGAGATCGCCCAATTGATGGACGCTCCGACAATGCTTGTCACCACCGTGATTTTCGGAGACAGTCCTGAGTTCGCGATGAATAGTTACATGGTGCTGGATCAAGGGGGAAGGTCGATCAAGCCTCTGACCATACGAGTCGATGGCCAAGCCAGTCGAACAACAGCCTGGCCGGAATCACCAAAGTTCAAGGCCAAAGTGCTCGCGGCATTCAGGTATGCTGACTTTGATCCGAATGCTCACACAACCATTACTGTGTTCCCTGCGACCGGTGGAGAGGTTCGCTTTGCGGTCGACTTTGGAGACATCGAATAGGTGCGACAGCCGAACATGCGAAGATCTGTCTCCATCCACAGCCAGATTGCGGAAACCATTGCGATCGGTTCGGAACTTCTCGTGGGGGGGCGGTCCGATAGCAATTCACCGTTTATCGCTGATGCACTTGGTACGATAGGCGTCGAGGTGCGGTTTAAGTCGATTGTCGGAGACGATCAGTCTGACATTGCCCATGTCTTGAGGACGGCCTGTAGACGAGCTCGAATCATCATCCTGACCGGAGGGCTGGGTCCTACAGTGGACGATTGCACCAGGGAGGCGATTGCGGCCATAACCGGATTTCGACTTGCTCGACGCAAGGAAGCACTCGAAGGAATGAAGGCGCGGTTGGCTCAGTGGGGGCGATTGCCGAATACGGGGCAGTTGAGGCAGGCTTTGATTCCGTCTGGGGCCACGGTATTGCCCAATCCGGTGGGCTCAGCCCCAGGCTTCGCCTTGTTATGGCGCGGCACGCACATCATCGCCTTACCCGGTGTCCCCGCTGAGATGCGTGCAATGGTCCAGCAGTCGGTCATCCCGTATGTGATCTCTCAACTCGAACGTACAAGGAACCAATGCTGGCAGCCCCTGACAAGAATAACCTTTCACACATGGGGGCTACCGGAAGCCGATGTTGATGTCAGATTGAAGGGACTCGTACCGACGCGAATGCCCGTTGCCTTGGGGCTTCTCGCCTCGCCGACTGGTGTGCTTGTATCGCTGACGACGAAGGGAGATGGGCATCTGAAGGAAGGGGATCTTTCGTCACTCGCCGAAGAGGTTCGTGGACGACTGGTCGAGTGGATCTATGCCGAAGGGCAAGATACGATGGAACAGGTGGTTGGCCGACTGTTGCGTGAACAGAGACGGACAGTCGCTATAGCTGAATCGTGCACTGGGGGGCTCATTGGACAGCGGTTGACGCAGGTACCGGGATCGTCTGAATACGTCGATCGTGCCGCTGTATGCTACAGCAACCGGGCAAAAATTGAGATGCTCGGCGTTCCGGAAAAGCTGTTGGAGGATCACGGTGCGGTCAGCCAAGAAGTGGTTGCAGCGATGGCCGAAGGAATGCGCGAACGCGCAGGCGTGTCGGTGGCCTTGAGTGTAACAGGTATCGCCGGGCCAGGCGGTGCCACAGAGAACAAACCAATTGGGTTAGTCTATATTGGACTTGCCGGTGGCGGTGACGACGTCATGACTAAAGAGTTTCGGTTCCACGGTGATCGGTCCGTCATTCGACAGCGTGCGGCTCAGGCAACCCTCGATATGCTTCGTCGATGGTTGGTCAGCAGAGGAAGAACATGATCCGAACCTTCCTTGCCGTCGAGGTCGGCGATGACGTCGGAACGGGGATCTCGCAAATCCAGGAGGATCTCAAAGAGCGGCTCGCGGGGCATCTTACCAAAGATATCCGCATGGCGTGGGGGCAACCGAATTCGTTTCATCTCACGATCAGGTTTCTTGGAGATATGGACAAACAACTCCTCGACCCACTGCGTGAGGCCATGGCGATCGTCAGGCGGTCCCACCCGACCATTCAGCTCCCGCTCGATCGACTTCATGCATTCCCGAATCTTCAGAAACCGCGGGTGCTCTGGGTGGGGCCGTCCGAACAGTGGCTGAAGGGTGACGCTGCACGCCAGTTAACGGCATTACATCGGGAGATCGAAGCCTGCTGCCACTCATTTGGGTTTGCACCAGACGATAAGCCCTTCAGCCCTCACCTGACACTGGCAAGGATCAAAGCAGGTGAACGACAGGTGGGGCAGTGGTTGGCTCAAAGCGGCGTCTGTGACCGGCCGCTCTCTCTAGGGGAGGTCCGGATTGGGCCTCTCGTGCTCGTGAAAAGCAACCTGCGTCCGACCGGACCAGTGTATACGAAGCTTTGGGAAGTGGAGTAGGCGAGGCATGGGTCGTCTCACACTCAGGGTTCGAGGAGCGAGATCAGCGCCGTGTGGCCTTGCTTCTTAGCCAGATCCACTGGCCGTTCTCCGGTTGACATCCTCGCGTTCTTATCCCCTCTGGAATTCAGCAACAAGGTGATGATTTCTTGATCGCCGCGATAGGCGGCAACATGCAACAGCGTCACTCCGCCAATGGAAGGTTGGACATTCACATCCACGCCTTTGTCTAGGAGGACGGCCACGATATCCTTGTGCCCTTGTTGCACGGCGCTGAAGAGGGGCGTAATGCCGTCCTGACTCACAGGATTGCTAACGGCTCCTTTTCTCAAGAGCAAGAGCACAACATCGCGATGTCCATGTTTCGCGGCCATGTGGAGCGGTGTCAGGCCGCGTCCGTTCGCTGCTTCCACATTCACACCCTGCACAAGAAACGTTTCCATTCGAAGGAGATTACCTTCCGCTGCCGCCATTCGGAGTTTCTCTTCGGGCATAGTCGAACAACTGCTCAGGGGAAGGAGAGCGAGCGTACAGATAACTAGTCCAAGAGATGGCCAGGTCTGCGTCATTCCAACCCTCCTAATTTCGTCAGCATGGTTGTTTGGGATTAAGAACCGAGTGAGTTCCTGTGTTCCGTCTCCAGCGTTCCATTACCCTGCTCCCAGCATTAGATTCTGGTCGTAAGGGCAATAATTAGATGATAACTCAATGAGAGAGACCAGCAGTTAGCATGCTAATGTCGGATAGTCGCTGTAGCCGTCAGGTCCGCCGCTATAGAGTCGGTCATAGTTGACTTCGTTGAGTTGCGCCTGTTTCGCGAATCGTTCAACTAGGTCTGGGTTGGCGATGTAGGAACGCCCGTAGACGATCGCATCGGCCGCCTCACGCGCGACCGTCGATTCGCCACTCTCACGCGTGTAGCTCCCATTACTCATCACCACACCTTGGAAATGTTTGCGGGCGAGCTGCAAGATTTCCTGTTCCTCATGCAGTGCGTGGTTCTGGTGTCGGATTTCCAGAAACGCGATCGGACGGCGGCTCAATTCTTGCCCCACATAGGTCACCAGCGCTTCGGGTTGACTATCGGCCATATCGTTAAATGGGACTAGCGGTGAGATTCGCACGGCGACACGTCCGGCACCCCAGACTCCGATGGCAGCGTCCGTGACCTCCAGCAGAAATCGAGCACGGTTGGGCACAGAGCCTCCATAGGCGTCCGTCCTTACATTCACACCGTCACGCAGAAAGTTGTCAACTAGATAGCCGTGAGCGCCGTGGATTTGCACTCCGTCAAAGTCTGCCTGTTTGGCGTTCTGGGCTGCGAGCCGAAACATCTCGACATACCGCGCGATTTCCTCGGTGCGGAGCGCGCGGGGGACTTCGTACGGTTTGGCGCCCTGTGGAGTATCGGTCGTTTCGTTACGGATCGGCTTGGCGCTGCTGGAGACCGGCTGCTCCCCATCGTTCAGCAAAGAATGAGCGGCACGGCCAGGATGCCAGATCTGCATGAAGATTCGGCCACCCCTGGCATGCACCGCGTCCGTTACGCGTTTCCAACCGGCGACATGTGCGGGGCTGTAAATGCCGCCTTCGCCCATAAAAGCACAGGCGTGGGCATCGACCATTGTGCATTCCGTCATGATAAGTCCGCTTGAGGCGCGTTGGGAGTAGTAGTCCACCATCATATCGTTGGGAATGTGTGTCGATCCGGCCCGCACACGGGTCAACGGGGCCATCACGATGCGGTTTGGTAAGAATATGTCTCCAACCTGAAGCGGGGTAAACAACGTAGGCATTGATGTTCCTTTGAGGAAATGGGGAATCGTTAAGGGAAGAACTTATAAGTGGGATAGCTGGGGAGTCAAGGCAACAGAGTGAGTCGCAGAGGCGCGGTCTGCACGATATTGAATTAGAAGTGCTGATGCGAAACAGCGTGACTGTGAATCTTCCAGGTGTGAGACCCGATTAGTTGCTCATTGTCCGCTGATCCGCCTAATAACCTGCCGTCATCAGTGCGAACACCACGATCGCTACCATAATAATCCCAATAGCGATCAGCATGAGCGGCGGATTTTTGCCAAACATTCCAGGCATTGGCTTCCCCGTGTAGGCTTGTAGTTCAGCCTAATCCCTATTGCTAGCTGGTGTCTAGTGGCAGACGTGAAGGCCGCTCTGCAGGCCTGCAGCTTGGTCTAGATATTCTTGAGTGCTGGGTCAATCGGAGGTACGAGAGCCCATAAGTGAAAGGCTGAGGAAGACGACGATCTGAAAGCAGCATTGGAGCAAAAAGGAGCAAAAATTTTCCTGCTTCATGGGTTAGAGCGGGCAATTGGTGCCTATTCGCCGGCTTAAGCAGAGGTGGACAAGCTGCCGTGAGGGGATTATACAGTCTGACCAAACATTGTTGGGCTGACTCTCGTCGGATCTGCAGGCATGGGGGTGGTCATGTGCCCTCTTTTCTGATTGGTGTGGACTTGGCATCGTTAACAACGAGTCCGTCGGCATCGGCCTTTGCAGCCGCCGAGACAGAGAACCAGCAGCATAGTGAGGCCATCCGGAAATACATGAAGGAAAACTTCGGATTCTGGGCACTGATCGAGGAGTCGTGGTCAGCCGAAGGGGTTTGACTGATCGATGCGAAGTTCGGTGAACGGCTCAACTACCCGTTGCAGCGGACACCCACTGCACAAACTGCGCTAGACGAAGATGGTTGGGTTCGGATTGTGTCTTATGCATCGCGAAACCACCAAAGTATGGCACTCCCACTGAATGACGCCACGGTGATTTTGTATTTTTAGCTCCTCTCGACCGCAGATATTCTCGTGCCCGACATCAGGCTAGGTTTCCCTTCCCCACTTGGGTATAATCCATCCGCTTACCCTGTTCATTTTGTAGGAGATTTCTATGTCCGAAAAAGAAGACAAAAAGCGCGCGCTCGACCTCGCCCTGTCTCAGATTGAAAAGCAGTATGGGAAAGGCGCGATCATGAAGCTGGGAGCCGAGGACAAGGTCGACGTGCCGGCGATTTCTACCGGCTCACTGACTCTCGACATTGCGCTTGGGGTCGGTGGACTGCCGCGCGGACGGGTCATTGAGATTTTTGGCCCTGAGGCCTCCGGCAAGACGACGATGACGTTGCACTGCATTGCCGAAGTGCAGAAGACCGGTGGTGTGGCCGCGTTTATCGACGCCGAACATGCGCTTGATCTGACCTATGCCAAAAAACTAGGTGTGCAGGCGGACGATCTCCTTGTTTCACAGCCAGACACGGGTGAACAGGCCCTGGAAATTGCCGAGACCTTAGTCCGAAGCGGTGCGATCGATTTAATCGTCGTCGATTCGGTGGCAGCCTTGACTCCGCGCGCCGAAATTGAAGGTGAGATGGGCGACGCCCATATGGGCCTTCAGGCTCGGCTCATGTCACAGGCGCTCAGAAAGCTGACCGCGGCCATTTCGAAATCCCTGACCACGGTGATCTTTATCAATCAAATTCGCATGAAACTCGGGGTGATGTTTGGAAACCCTGAAACAACCACCGGTGGCAACGCGCTGAAGTTTTACTCCTCCGTTCGGCTGGATATCCGCCGGATCGAGTCCATCAAAGAAGGGCAGGATGTGATGGGCAGCCGGGTTCGTGTCAAAGTGGTGAAAAACAAGATGGCGCCCCCGTTCCGTCAAGCAGAGTTCGACATCATGTTCGCCGAGGGGATTTCCAAGACCGGCGAGTTGGTGGACCTGGGCGTCGACAAGAAGCTCATCGATAAATCAGGAGCCTGGTATTCCTACAAGGGAGAGCGAATTGGGCAGGGACGCGATGCCGTTCGAGAGTTCCTGAAGAACAATGCCGCTACGGCGCATGAGATCGAAGCACGAATTCGAGAAGCGGCCGGCGTGCCGGCTCGCGCCGAGAAAAAAGCGGAGCCCAAGGAAGACAAGCCTGTTGCACGAAGCGAGGAAAAACGGGCGCATCGGTAGCCGACGGAGCGTGAACACTCGCGCACACGCCACACCATTGAGTCCGGATGCTGTCATCCAGCTCGCGGTTCGCTTTGTCGCACACAGAGATCGGACGATCGCGCAAGTCGAACAGTTTCTCACCTCACGAGGCGCCTCGTCTCCTCAGGTCAAGCAAGCGATTTGCCGGTTATCGGACCTTCGATATCTCGATGATGTCGCCTATGCCCAGCGATGGGCTGAGAGGCGATTGACCTACCGGCCGATTGGGCAGGAACGGCTGAGGGCAGAATTACAGGCCAAGGGAATTGCCGATAGCCTGGCCGCCCAAGTGGTCGCCGATGCCTTCCGAGCAGTGAACGAAGAAACATTGGCGCAGCGAGTCTTGAAAGCCGCACAACGGCGTGGCCGCCGGCTGACATCGACTCAAGTAGGGCGTCTTCTCCACCAACGGGGTTTCGCTGAAGAAACGATCGATCGTATAATGACGAAGTTTGGAACGAACGAGGAATCTGTCCATGAAGAATAGTGCGACTGAGCTACGGCGGGCGTTTATCCGTTATTTCGAGAAGCAAGGCCATCAGGCGGTTCCCAGCTCTGCTCTCATTCCACAGGCTGATCCAACCTTGCTGTTCACCAATGCCGGGATGAATCAGTTTAAGCGGGTGTTTCTCGGTGAGGAGACGCGCGCGTACACGCGAGCCGTGACCGTGCAAAAATGTTTGCGTGCCGGCGGCAAACACAACGATCTTGAAAATGTCGGCTACACCAGACGGCATCACACGTTTTTCGAGATGCTCGGGAACTTCTCATTCGGCGATTACTTCAAGGAAGAGGCGATCCGATTCGGGTGGGGGTTCTTGACCGACACAGTCGGGTTGACGAAGGACCGCCTCTGGGTCACGATTTTCAGAGAGGATGAAGAGGCCGACCGCCTCTGGAAGAAGATCGGAGTCTCGGCTTCCCGGATTGTGCGTTGTGACGAAAAAGATAATTTTTGGCAGATGGCGGAGACGGGCCCCTGTGGCCCTTGTTCCGAGATTCATTTCGATCAAGGGACAGTGGTTCCCGGCGATGATCGACCAAACGGACACGGTGATCGCGTGATCGAAATTTGGAACCTCGTTTTTATGCAATACAACCGGGATGCCACCGGCACGCTTCACCCTCTGCCGAAACCAAGTATCGATACGGGGATGGGACTTGAACGACTAACGGCGGTCGCACAGGGCGTCTTGAGCAATTATGACAGCGATCTATTTATGCCGCTGTTGACGGCCGTCGCGAAACGAGCCGGAGTGCAGTACGGGGACCGAGAGCAGGCGGACCGCTCCATGCGAGTCATTGCCGATCACCTGCGTGCCATCACCTTCTTGATGACTGATGGAGTATTACCATCCAATGAAGGGCGAGGCTATGTGCTCCGCCGGATCTTGCGCCGCGCCGCGCGTCATGGACGACTGCTCGGGATTGTCGAACCCTTCCTGTACGAACTAACCGCAGCCGTAGCCGAGCAGATGGGAGCAGTCTATTCTGAAATCACACGTGCGGCAGGGACGATTGTCGAAGCCACCAGAGGGGAAGAAGAGCGATTCATTGCGACACTCGATCAGGGCTTGCCAATGCTCAACGACATGATCGAGAAGACACGAACGACCGGCGGAACTGTCTTGGCGGGTGGGGATGTCTTCAAGCTGTACGATACGTACGGGTTTCCGCTGGATCTGATCACCGAAGCCTGTCGTGAACAGGGGATGACGGTCGATGAACGAGGGTTTGATGCGGCGATTGAAGAGCAGCGGACGCGTGCGCGGAAGACCGGCGGGTTCGAGCAAGATACAGCTCGTCCGTCGGTGGCCGAGCTGGCCAAACGGGTCGGAGCCACGCAATTTATTGGTTATGATCGGCTCGAGAGCGACAGTGTTCTACGCGCGATTCTCAAAGGTGAACAGCTGGTGAAGGAGGCGTCCGAAGGGGAGGACGTGGAGGTCGCATTGGATGCGACACCGTTCTATGCCGAAGGAGGCGGACAGGTCGGAGACCGGGGGACATTGGTGGGCCCAGAAGGGTTGGTCGAGATCACGGATACGACAAGGCCGGCGCCGACGCTTATCTTACATAAGGGCACCGTTCGCAAGGGGAAGATCCGCGAAGGCGAACAACTGCGGATGGCGGTCAACGGTTCGACTCGCCAGGATGCCGCACGCAATCACACGGCGACGCATCTGGTCCACGCGGCCTTGCGCGATCAACTTGGCCCGCACGTCAAACAATATGGCTCCCTGGTCGGACCCAACCGACTTCGATTCGACTTCGCCCATTTCCGGCCGCTGTCGTCCCGCGATATCGACGACATCGAATCGACGGTGAACGAAGAAATTCGGAAGAACGAAGTGGTGAGTGCCCAGGTGATGAGCATTCAAGATGCCGTAACGAAGGGTGCCCTGGCATTCTTCGGTGATAAGTATGGCGAGCAGGTCCGTGTGGTCAGTGTCGAGTCATTTAGTAAGGAACTCTGTGGCGGCACCCATGTCAGGCAGACAGGTGACATCGGTCTATTCCGTATCGTATCGGAAGCAGGCGTGGCCGCTGGTGTCCGTCGGATTGAGGCTCAGACCGGGAGCGGCGCATATGCGCTGATGAAGAAGCTTGAAGCCGACGTCCGCGAGCTGTCGGACGTATTGAAGGTGGGGCAGTCCGAATTGGCTTCCAAAACACGCAAACTGATGGCCCAACTCAAGGACAAGGAACGGGAGCTGGAAGAGCTGAAACTCAAAATGGCCGGTGGTTCCGCAGCCGCGTCGACCGCCAAGACCGTTGCCGGGGTGTCCGTGCACGTGCAGCGAACGGACGGACTCGATGTCAACGGCATGCGGGCGCTGGCGGATCAGTTGCGGGATAAGCTGAAGAGCGGAGTGATTGCACTGGGTGCAGCCTCCGGGGACGGGAAGGTCTCATTGTTGGTCGTGGTGACCAAAGATTTGATCGGCAGACTCAAAGCTGGTGAGCTGATCAAAACGATGGCGGGAGAAGTGGGAGGTACCGGTGGTGGCCGACCCGAAATGGCTCAAGCCGGCGGCAAGGACCCAGCCAAGCTCGATGCGGCGTTGGAAAAAGTCTTTGGCCTGGTCGAACGCGCCCTCCAGCGGTAAAATCATGCCTAGTCGTATTCTCGCGCTCGATTACGGTACTAAGCGAATCGGCGTCGCCCTCAGCGACGAGTTGAAATGGACGGCGCAACCTCTTGAAACTTTCGAGCGGCGTACACTGGATTGGGATGTCGCGCATATTGTCGCATTGGTCAAGGCGCACGATGTGGAGCATGTGGTCTTAGGCTTTCCGCTTCAGCTGGATGGGCGTGAAGGGCCTGCCGTTCTCGCGATGCGAGTGTTTGCGGAGAAACTGGAAGCAGGGATCTCTGTGCCGATCGTTCTGTGGGACGAACGAATGACGACCAAGGCCGCAGAGGCTCTTTTGATCGCTGCGGACGTCAGCAGGAAAAAGCGCAAGGGCGCGGTCGATCGAGTGGCGGCGGCGATACTCTTACAGAGTTATCTCGAGGCACAGACCTCTTCGTCAACGGCGAATGGAGCGACAAGCGCTACTGATGAGAGAGAACAGGCTTGGGCAATAGAAGTTCCAAGTGATCAATCCTATGACGCTACGCATAATCCTCATCGGAATCATCGCCGTCGTCGCGCTCGCCGCAACGGTCGTCTACCAGACGATCCGATGGGCTGAAGGTCCGGTCCTCTCTGAGTCTGATCACCCCGTAAATAAAATCGTGGTGATCCCGGAAGGGGCGACATTTCTCCAAGCTGCGGCCCTGCTTGAACGCGAACAACTGATCAGAAGCCGTTCGAGGTTTGTGATACTCGGAAAGTCCCAAGACGCCGACCGCAAAATTCAGCCCGGGGAGTATGAGATTAATGGTGCAATGCCTCCGGGTGACATTCTTTCAAGACTGCTGACCGGACGAGTCCTGCTTCATGCTGTAACGATCCCAGAAGGCTATACGATTAATCAAATCGCCGATGTCTTCGACGAACAGGGCATTGCAAGCCGTGGGGAGTTTCTCCGGATGGCGTCGGACAAGTCCTTCATCAAGTCTCTCGGAATTTCTGCAGATACTCTTGAAGGGTATATGTTTCCCGACACCTATCGCTTTGCCAGAGCCACGCCCGCAAAGGAGGTCATTCGAACGATGGTGGATCAGCTTGGCCGTGTTGTGACCGGGGAATGGCAGGCGCGAGCGAAGGAAATGAATTTGACGTTCCATCAGGTTCTCACGTTGGCTTCGGTGATTGAAAAAGAAACCGGTGCGAGAGACGAACGGCCACACATTTCTTCGGTCTTTCATAATCGATTAAAAAAACGCATTCCGCTCCAAAGCGATCCAACCGTGATCTACGGGTTAACGAATTTCGACGGAAACCTTCGCAAAAAGGATCTTTCCCATCCCAGTCGCTACAACACCTATCGCTGGGCAGGATTACCGCCTGGTCCTATTGCGAATCCAGGAGCTGATTCAATCCGTGCGGCGTTATATCCAGCGTCTTCAAAATACCTCTATTTCGTCTCGAGGAACGACGGAACACATCACTTTTCTGCTACTCTGATGGAACATAATAGAGCCGTCGAGAAGTATCAGAAGCGGCCGTTTCGAAGAGGGCCTCATTCACAAATCTCCGTTGCTCCGGGCGATAACAAACAGGCCTATGGGAAAGGAGTCTCGTAGAGGATGTCGACATGGAACCTGCCTGCTCTCATCGATCACACGGTTCTGAGACCGGATGCCACCAAAGCCGAGGTACTTCGGCTTTGCCGGGAGGCGAGGGACAATGGCTTCACCGTCATTTTTGTCCCACCGTGCTACGTCGATGAGGCAGTCGAAGCAGTGGCGGGGACCGCAATTCGAGTCGGCATTCCTATTGGGTTTCCCTTGGGCGGACACACCACAAAGACCAAGGTCGCCGAAGCTGTTGAAGCGGTGGTTCGTGGCGCGCAAGTGTTGGACATGGTCCTGAACGTCAGTCGTCTGAAATCAGGTGCCCATGACTCTGTGCGAGCAGACGTTGCCGAAGTGGTGCAGGCGACGCCGGGTGTTGAGCACAAAGTGATTCTTGAGACCTGTTATCTGACACAGGAAGAGAAGCGAACTGCCTGTCACCTGGTGGTCGAAGCTGGGGCGGACTACGTGAAAACTTCGACAGGCTTCGGTCCAGCGGGTGCGTCGGTCGAAGATGTACGCTTACTGAAAGAAACCGTCGCAGGGCGGGCAAAAGTCAAAGCTTCTGGCGGCATTCGCGATTGGAAGACAACCTTGGCGATGCTTGAGGCGGGAGCTGACAGAATCGGGACCAGTGCCAGTCTCAAAATCTTCGATGAATGGCGGGTAGGATGACCCAGGCCCGGATAAATGCCAGTTCAGTGAAAGATACGTGCCGACTTCCGATGTGAATTGCGAATTCTCGGTTCGACTCCTTCAAAAACTTTTCAGCGATATCCACTGATGAACCATGCGACAAAACAGCGATAGCCCTCTTACCTAGGTCCTCTCGGATCCCCGTGTCGGTCCCATACGTATCTACATCGCTCTACGGCGATTTGGTAGAGTGCGCCCATGATTAATCGGATCATTCTCCTCGTCATTGACGGGTTTGGCATTGGGGCGTTGCCGGATGGAGTCGACTACGGCGATGCCGAGGCAAACACCCTCGTGCACTTGGCTGAGACGGTCGATGGCTTGCGTGTACCCAATTTCGAGATGCTTGGGCTGGGACATGTCGCTCAGATCAAGGGCGTACGGACCACGGCACAACCGAGTGGCTCCTTTGGACGGCTCGGGTTCACATCGCCCGGCAAAGATTCCATCGTCGGATACTGGGAGATTAGCGGGGTGATCCAGAAAGATGCCCAAACGGTCTGCAGCTCCGGTGTGCCTGCTAGAATCGTGGACGTGGTCGAACAGGTATTGGGCAGGAAAGCGATCGGCAAGAACGTTTCCACGATGGGCGTGATGCTCCGCCGATATAGCATGGAACATATGGCCACCGGGGCGCCGATACTCTGGACTGATGGCGCTAATACGTGCTTTCTTGCCATGCATGAATCAGCCATGGCGCCGTTGGAATTCCAGCAACGATGTCGCGAGATTCGAAAAGCGGCGAAAGATGCGGGGAGTTTCATTCGCGTCGTTGCACAGCCGGTCATCGGTGGGCACGACATGCTGCGCCCACACGTTGGACGGAAAGACTTTGTGATGGAGCCACCGGGACTGACGATGTTGGATGTCTTGAGCCGATCTGGCCAGATTACGATGGGGGTCGGAAAAATCTACGACCTCTTTACCGGGCGCGGGTTCACGAAAGCTTTTCCCGTTGCATCAGGAATAGTGGCTTTAGATGAGGTGATCGGCATGCTGAGCAAGATGCCCCGCGGTCTTGTTTGTGCTAGCCTGGATCTGTTATCTGAAGATGCCGCCCAAGCGGCCACAGCCCTACACGACTTTGATCGTCGGCTGCCGGATTTGTTCGAGAAGCTGCGCCTCGGCGATATGGTGATCATCACGGGTGATCATGGAAGAGATTTCTCCTTGCATGGACAGACCTCCACTCGAGAGTATGTGCCGGTCTTCGTGACCGGGCCCAAGCTCGCACAAGGGGTCGACTTAGGGAGCAGACCAACCGCTGCTGATGTCGGGCAAACAATTGTGGAGGCTCTTCGAGCTGAGCGATTACTGGTCGGTGACAGTTTTCTCGATGCCCTCAGGCCAGGGTAAAGAAGGGCAAGGAAAGAGAACAACAGTGCAATGTCTTTTGAACAACGCCTTAGAGAATTGAAGCTGGAATTACCTGCCTCGCCAACACCACTGGCGAACTACATGCCTGTTGTAAAGGTGGGGGATCTCCTTTTTTTATCTGGGGTGCTGCCGTCGCGTGATGGGCAGCTTGTCATGACCGGTAAGCTTGGGCAGGAGCTCACCATCGAGCAAGGGGCGGAGGCTTCGAGAGTGGCGGTGTTGAACGGCCTCAGTATCATTCGGAGTGCAACCGGATCCCTGGATCAGGTGAAACAGATCGTCAAGATGGTCGGCTATATCGCATCAGCTCCCGGGTTTACTGACCAGCCTCAAGTCCTCAATGGAGCGTCAGATTTGCTCGTCTCTCTGTTGGGCGACGCTGGGCGACACGCGCGTGTTGCCGTCGGCGCCGCGGAACTTCCTCGTCATGCGCCTGTGGAAATCGATTTGATCGTCCAAATCACTTCGTAACCCATCTTGACTCTGCAAAAAATCACTTGTTAAAGTCGACCTACAGTGTGTAAGAACTCCGTGCGTCCTTGGTGCCTTCCAATAGACCATTTATGTACCGATTATGTACCGAATGTCGTTGACCACTGCATTGCTCGTTTGGCTCCTGCTCTTTCTCTGTGAAGGGAATAGCTCATCGGCCGGCGCCAAGCAAGCGACCATTGCGCTCTCCTCCCCTACGGCAACTCCTGGTTCTACATTGGTCTTGAGTGGGGAGGGGTTCGGAAATTTTAAGTCGACTCAGTTCAATAAAGTAGTCGTCAATGGGGTTTCGGCCTTGGTGCAGCGGTGGGAGCCGGAGGCCATCGAAATCAAGGTTCCGTTCAGGGCGACAAGTGGCTTTGTCGAGGTGCTGATCGGAAAGAAGACACTGCTCGCCGGACATGTGGGGATCGTTGCCCCGTTCATCGAAACTATCTCACCCACCGAAGCAGAGCGTGGCGCGACCCTCCAGATCACCGGTCGTCACTTCGGCATGTCCGCAGGAGCGAGAGATCCCAATACGATGTTCGGCGTGAATGATGTGATGGTGGGCGGAGTCAAGGTCCGGGCGCGTCGCTGGAAGGATGACAAGATCGAGCTTGAAATTCCCCCGAATGCGGTAAATGGCGATGTGGTCGTTCGTCTCGCTTCATCTGACCCTCTGCCGAATGGGGCATGCTGTTCACCCGTTGAGTATATTGTCAGTAATCCGGTTCCACTCAAACTCATTCCGTCTGTGCGAGTGGATCCGCTCAGTGGTCCTGTGGGAACGAAAGTCGTCCTGTTCGGTCAGGGGTTCGGGGATAGCAAAGCATCGATGGATGATGCCGTCTTGATCGGCGGGCGACCGACCACGATTTCCCAATGGAAAGACGATGTCATTGTGGTCCATGTCCCACTCGACGCGGCGTCCGGTCCGGTTGTGCTGCGACATAAAGGACGAGAGCGGGTGGTTGGTCAGTTTACGGTGTATGTTCCCCGCGCCACTTCCATAAGTCCGACCAGTGCGCCTATCGGGACGTTGCTTCGCATCAACGGCGACCACTTTGGGTTTTACTCCGAGAGTGGCTCCACTCCGTACAATTTCTTGGATTTCAATACCGGGGAGAATCGAGTCGAGATCGGTGGCGTGCCGGCCGTCATCTATCGATGGAATGACGACCGCATCGACGTCTGGGTGCCGTTCAGCGCCAAAAGCGGCAAGGTTATCATTTATCGGAGTGCCAACAAGCCGAATGTCGGTGGACTCTGTTGTGCTGAGCGAGGGATCGTGGCCGTCGAGGCCGGAGACTTCACTCTTGCAACGCCGGTCGTTGAGTCGTATGACCCAAAGTCTGCGGGATTGGATGCCACTGTCACCATAAAGGGGAAAGGTTTCGGGACCTTTCTCAAGACGGCTGAACATGCCGATCTCGGATTGAATCAGCAGGCCTATAAACGCCGAAGTGGTCTTGAAATCAACGAACCTGATGTGAATGACACCGTCGTCTCGAATGTTTCACGGACGGAAGTGCTCTTCAACGGCGCTGCCGCCCTGGTTCAGTCGTGGACCGATCAAGAGATCGTGGTCCAAGTGCCGCACCGCAATCTGTATGGGATCGGAAAGAAAGGAGATTTCTTTGATGACCTTGCGACCGGTCTACTGGTCGTGCGCCGAGGGTCATGGGACTTGCTTCCCGATGGGACCTGTTGTTCGCCCAAAAAGTGGCTGACGCTCGAAGCCGGACAGTTCACCATCGAAGCGAAGGGACTTCCCGACGGCGATGGGTACTGGTATAACAACAGACCGGATGCGAATACCAATCAATAATGCCGCTGCAGTTTCACTTTAGCCAATCCCTCCGTCGTATCGCATGGTTCACTCTCTTCTTCGCCACGCTGTGGTCTCCGCAATTCAGCGAAAGCGCAGATTCTACTCTCTCCGTCACTACGCAAGTCAGTAACACACAATCCACATTGCTGAGCATTCAGTTTCAGACGCTCCAGAATGGTTGGGCTGTGGGAACTGGAGGGACAATTCTGCGGACCACCGATGGCGGGAAGCAATGGAAGCGGGTGCGGAGCGGAACCTCTTCTTTATTGACCTCCGTATTTTTCGTCGACTCATCAAATGGATGGGTGGCCGGGGTAGGGGGGTTATTGAAGTATACGACTGATGGCGGAAATTCATGGTCCTCGCAATCACTAGATACTCAGCAAGCGCTATACGGAATCTATTTTATCTCTCCGACGGTGGGATGGGTAGTAGGGGGGGGCGGCACGATTTTTCATACAACCGATGGCGGTAAACAATGGGTCGAGCAAATCAGCGGCACGACAGCTGTGCTCTATGCTACCCACTTTCTCAATGACCGGCACGGTACGGTCGTCGGTGCGCTCGGTACCGTCCTATCGACCAACGATGGGGGTGTGACATGGACCCCACAGGAAACGCAGCACGCGGTCACCTTATTTGATGTCTTTTTCACGGATCCCAGTACTGGCTGGGTGGTCGGTAATGCAGGGGCTCTCTTTCAGACGATAGACGGCGGGGCCAGGTGGGTCGATCACACTTTGCCCTGCGGAAAAACTTGTACGAGGCTCACCGATTTACTGAAGGTTCGTTTCACGAGTTCTCAAGAAGGCTGGATTGTCGGGGAGCGGGGCATGTTGTATCAGACAACCGATGCCGGCCTTACTTGGAGTGAGGGGAGAGTGATCGCTCCAAGTTCGTTATTTGGTCTCAGTTTTCCTGATGCCACAGGTGGATGGGCGAGCGGGGAGAATGGCACTATCGTTCATCTACAACCAGGCCACTAATCTCTTATTCCATATTGACTAGAGCTACTTCTGGTTCTCGATAGGTCGGTCCCCCCAAGACGTCTTCGTGGAGAAAAATCTGACAAGCCTCGAATGTGATGTGCGCCCTGTCACGGGAAGAGTCAGAAGCCTGCTCCTACCTGGAACATTAGGATACACTTCCCCCTCCACACCTGTGGTCTTCGTAGATGGTGATATACCGGATACAGAAGTCAAATCTCTGTATCCGGCCAGCTTGACTCAATGCCGCTAATTTCGAGACCTTCAGTTGGGCATCCCCATACCACTGATACCAAAATCGAGTACTTTTGACATAGTAGCCATGAATGCGACTACCAACCCGACTCCAATGAATCCGAATAACACCATCTTCAGCAGGTCCATGATGTGCCTCCTTTCCTAGATGTTGCCCCACAAGTCGACAAGCGTGTAAGAACAACTTGTATCGATGGGGAAGTATAGAAGAATCACATGCGTAGAGGAACTAGGTAATCCACTAGGCTTAGTGATAAAAATGCCGAGGTGCTGTCCTAAGAACCTCCAGATATCGTTCTTTGGCGAACCTAGGGCAGAGACGTCAGCTATGAAACAGGGTGGTCTTCCTGGCACGTTTAGGGAAGAGCAAGTGCGGCGTTATTCTGGCCACGCCTTTGATGTAGCGACGGTGATCGGGGTAGGAGTTCGTAACGGAGTGGAGGTCTAACTCGATGCTCCCGTCTTGCTCCAGCAGGAAGCATGAGGGGCCGCATCTGCGACCTACAACTCAAGGTCCTGGCCGAACTCCTTCGAGAGGACTTCATGTGAGAGATGTGGCGTTTCAGGAATTGCTCTAGATGAGACTTGCGTGCCATTCTTGGCCGTAACTCAGTTGACTTTTTTTGTGCCTGGTGATTGATTATGGTCCACTTTCCTAGCGCATTGGTTTAACCTCCAGCTTGCTGAGATCAGGAAGCGGTGTAATTAGGCGCTTTCAACGCCATCTTAAGGTCCAGCTGGTTTATGGAATCGGGAAGTGGACAAACCAGCTCGAGGGCTTCTTCCTCACGACGAGTCGGTCCCATCCTGTCTCGAAAAAGGAACTACTCATGAAATACGTTGAGGTGGTTGCCGATGCAAGTAGCACGCGCACAATCTCCGCAATCGCAGAGCAAAATAACGTGTTTGATTGTCGTCTTGGTCTGGTGGGCGAAGACAAGCAACAGATGATACGACTGCTCGTGGCCGACGACAAGATTCAGTCTGTGTTGGATGCGCTGCAGAACATACTAGGTGCACAGCCTTTTGCACGAATCGTGAGTCTCCCCGTGGAGATCGCACTGCCTAAACCAACTGAGGAAGCACGGAAAAAAGAAGTTACGGCCAGTGCCGCACGAGAAGCTCTCTATGAGGAGGTCGTAAGAAATGCGCGCTTGGACATGAATTTTGTTGTTCTGGTCGTCCTTTCGACAGCTGTTGCTGCCATCGGCCTGATCGAGAACAACGTGGCCGTCGTGATCGGGGCCATGGTGATCGCGCCGTTGCTGGGCCCAAACCTTGCCTTCAATCTCGGTACCGCGCTGGGCGACATCGTCTTAACTCGGAAATCCGCCCTGACCACAACTGTGGGCATCGTGATATCCGTGGCCATGGCCATTGTGATAGGCGCCTTGTGGCAACCTCTAGATGTGTCAAGCCCCGAGCTTGCGGGGCGCACCGACGTCGGATTGGATTCTATGGCATTGGCACTGGCATCCGGTGCCGCTGCCGCGCTCTCTCTCACCACCGGCTTGTCGAGTGTGATGGTTGGTGTCATGGTTGCCGTCGCATTGCTTCCTCCGGCAGTTACTCTCGGTCTCATGCTGGGTCACGGCGATATTGACCTCGCTGCCGGTGCAGGGTTGCTGCTCGCGATCAACGTGGTGTGCATTAATCTGGCTAGTAAAGTGGTCTTTTTCGTCAAAGGGATCCGCCCACGTACGTGGTGGGAGAAGGAACGAGCACAACGGGCGATGATCATGTACGTTCTGGCATGGCTTCTGACCCTGATCCTGCTGGTTTTACTTATTTATGGTCGCCGATCGTTGATGCAGTGACAATTGATGTCGAGTTTTGAGTACAGAAGGACATCAGGACAAGACAGCTTGCTTCGATGATGGATTGATAAACAAGGGGGACGGGTAGGTGGAATTGATGCTTTGAACCATGAGCGATTCAGCCCACCTCATGCAGCTTGATCAGATTGGTCCCGCCTGGTTGTCCTACTCGAGTCCCCGACAGGATCACGATTTTTTCCCCAGTCTTGACCAGCCCCTCCGATTTTAAATGCCGCTCCGCCTCTTCCACACGCGCGTCGGTTTGCTCGATCTGTGGCGTGGTATATGGGCGTATGCCCCAGTAGAGTGCCATCTGCTGCCTGACCGGCTCAAACGGCGTGAGCGCGATAATGGGTGCGGATGGGCGCTGTTTTGAAATCAATCGCGCGGTGGTCCCCCGCTCGCTGAATGCCACGATGGCGCTCGCGGCGACCGATTTGGCTGCGGAGGCCGCAGCGGTACAGATAGCTTCGGGAAAAGACAGGTTTTCCATATCGGTTTGGCGTTTGAGGATGACGCCGGGCTCAAATTCTCCCTCGGCCACCAGGATAATGCGATCCATCACCTGCACCGTTTCGACCGGATATGAGCCGACAGCGGTTTCGGCTGATAGCATCACGGCGTCAGTGCCGTCGAAGACGGCATTTGCAACATCCGACGCCTCCGCTCTTGTCGGGCGCGTCGCCTGTGTCATGGACTCCAACATCTGAGTGGCCGTGATGACCAGACGGCGCCGACGATTGGCTTCTACGATAATCCGCTTCTGCAAGACCGGCACGGCCTCTGGACCCATCTCTACACCCAAATCTCCACGAGCAATCATCACGCCATCGGCACGGTCTAGGATCTCACCCAAACACTGCACGGCTTCAGCTCGCTCGATTTTGGCAATTATTGGAATGTTGCTCCCATGCTCCGCCAACAGGGTCCGTGCCGCATCAATATCCTGCGGCCCTCTCACGAAGGAAAGCGCCACATAATCGACGCAGTGCTCGACACCAAATCGAATGTCGTTTCGATCTTTTTCGGTCAGAGTAGGGGCACTGACGACGGTACCAGGTAAATTAATCCCCTTGTACGAGGTAATCTTGCCGCCGATGGCGACAGTACAGTCGATCCGATTATCCATGACGCGATCGGCAATGAGTTCAATCAGCCCATCATTGATGAGCACTCGTGCTCCTGGGCGGAGATCGCGAGTGAGTGCAGGATAGGTGACTGGGATCTCAAGCGCAGGAGGGGGAGTGGAGGCTCGTGCATCACGCAAATCCCCTGACTCGATCGACGTCCTCAACCGTGCTACTTGGCCGGCGTTCACTTCAATTCCGTCCTTCGGCAGCAGGCCCACCCGAATTCGAGGACCTTGCAGATCCTGGATAATCGCCACCGCCGACCCGAGCCGAGCGGCTGCCTCTCGGATGGCGGTCATCGCCGAGGCATGAGATTCGTGAGTGCCGTGAGAAAAATTCAGCCGAGCGGCATTCATGCCGCTTTCAATCAATCGAGTTAAGATGGCCGGCGAATTACTCGCCGGCCCGATCGTGCAGACAATCTTGGCTTTTCGCATGTCCATGTGGAAAGGCCTCAGCTATGTTCAAGCAATAGAGTGGAAGAAGGATAGCACAAATTGTTTCGTTGGATACGTTATAGCGACTCCGGTGTCTTTCGGCCTGGCCATTCGGAATGCGCCATTTTTCTTTTCATTTTTCCGTCAACCGGTACAATGACTTCGTCACAGGGGCCTCCATCCATGTCGGCTCCGATCTTGCTGACGCGCACCTCTCCTCAATAACGAAACGGGGACACAATGGCAACCCTCATTTCGGTCGCATCCGGCAAAGGCGGCGTGGGCAAAAGCGTCGTCTCGGCCAACCTGGCGCTGGCATTAGCGAAGACCGCACGACAGGTCTTACTGGCCGACCTCGACGTGGGCGGGGCCGATGCCCACATCATGTTCGGAGAATTGAATCCTCCGGTTACTCTGACGCATTTTCTGAATAAACAGGTCAGCCGATTGGAGGACGTCGCCGTCCCCGTGACGTTTCATCCGAACCTCCGTCTCATTGCCGGTACCGGCGAGACCTTGACGACCGCCAATATGGCCTATGCCCGGAAGAGGCGGTTGATGAAACATTTCCAGGACTTTGAGACCGACGTAGTGGTTCTTGATATCGGAGCCGGCACCAGCTACCACAGCCTCGACTTTTTCTTGATGGCTGACATTCATTTGGTCGTGGCCACTCCAGAGCCGACCGCAATACTAGACCTCTACCGTTTCATTAAATTATCGGCGATCCGTCGCGTATTAGCTTGCTTTCTTGTACGCAGCCCAATGTCGGAGGTGCTCTCGAACAAAGACTTCGCGAGTGTGGAGGAAGTCATGGACGTCGCTGGTGCCATCGACGCAGAGGGACGTGCCACGGCGGCAGCTGCGTTGCAATCGTTTCGGCCTGGCCTGATCATCAATCGCGCATCCGGTAGTTCGCAGGTCAACGTCCTGTACCTTCGTAAGATTCTCCATCAATACGTCGGCGGCGATCTGACCCTGCTCGGCGAAATCCCCGACGATCCGGCCGTGAGCCAGGCCGTCCGGAAATTCATGCCCGTCATCGAAGCCACGCCAACATCTGAAGCTGCCAAAAGTCTGCTGGCCGTTTCTTCCGCGGTTGAACAACTCATCGGGGTGCACGACAGAAAACACGTAGACCATGCGAAACAACAGGAAGAGAAGCAGACAGAAGCACTCCCGCCCAAGCCAGAAGTGACGCTCCCTCTTCACTCTTCAACTCCTGCGAACCCCGATGCTCCGCCTTCACCGCTTGCATCGAGAACCAATGGTGGAGCGGATGTCGTTCAAAATATCAGCAGGGCCATTGGCTAAGTTTGGTGGTCTTGGGGTGGGAACAGTGTAGAGGATCAAAACCCGAGTTCTTTCTCCAGGTCGCCTTTCTTCTTGTCGAACTGCTTTTGCTCGGCTTCGCTTTTCTGGCTGAACATGCCTTTCATACTCTCGCCGGCCTTTTCCATGGCTCGCTGTGACGCCTCGCCCTTCTTTTTGATCTGAGCGGCCACATCCTTTGCCTTGGGCGAACCGGAGAATTCGTAATACATCATGGCGTGACTCTGTGTGAAGGTTTGATCAGGACGCTTCATGATGGTGTCGCCTCGTAATGCAGCACGATCTTTCGCAGGCTTGTCTTCAACAGGCAGGTATTTCATCCAAAGCGATGCGCTCCTGAGCTTCTCGAGCGACTGCCCCGTGGCCTTGCCTAATTCGCCAATATTGCCGGATAAACCCTGAGCGTCTTCTTCCTCGGCCTTCATCAATCGGTCGGCGTTGAAGGTCGCAACCTTTGCCAGCTCTTGCCGGAAGGTCGCCGGGGAGCTATAGAGCTGTCGCGAGCCGGTGTTTGGATCGGCCGGACCGTACCGGCCGTTATCGATATTCCAGGCGATCTCGAAGAAGCGAAGGTCTTCCGGTTTGGCCTGAACCGCCTTGATGAGGACACGGTTGGCTTCTTGGTGATCACCGATGGTTTCGAAATATCGGAACGCTGAGGTCTGACCGTCAGCCCGCACCGGTTCACCGGAGTACAGCACCCCTTTCGCCTCGGCAGATTTGGCTAAATCCCGCCCTAGTTTAGGCATACTCGCTTTGGATTTCTGCATCGCATTTTTATCATAGCGGTCGATGCAATCGCTTGCCGAGACCCTCCTGTACGCGGCAAAGAGGGCGGCAGGTTGTCCGGCTTGTTCGGCCTTCTGCAGGGCGGCCGACTGGGCCAAAGCAGCTTTCTTTTCATCGTCGCCCAAACATGGATCATCCGCATGGACAACCGGAGCGGTGAGAACTATACCGATCAAGGAGTATCCGGCTAGTTTCATCAGGCGCATGGGTGATCACCTCCGCTTACTTGCCGAATAGGCCCTTCATCATCTTGTTGACGTCGACTGGCATCTCACGGTCGGTGCTCTTCCCACTGTCTCGATTTTCACCAGCCTGTTTTCTATCTGCCCGACGCTGCTCCGCATTTTTTCGCAGTTCCTCAAGGTTGGGCATACCAGCCCCTCCCATCAGCGTGCCCATGTCGTTCTTGGTGTACCCGGCGGGGATTTCGAAGAGGGCGGGATCCTGTTTTTCAAGCTTGATGTTCGTCAGCTCACTGGCCATGCGCATCTTTTTGTCACCCTCTTTGGAGAGCATGTCCATCTTGATGGTGATCCCTTCTTTGGTCGTCCAGAAGAAGCCGCCGAATTTCCCCGAGCCGTCCTTCTTCACGGCTACGACTTTGGATTTTGTGGTCTTCATCCCGTTGACCGTTTCCTGACCGACCTCAGTCTGCTCGACGATCTCAAAGGCGTCCATACCGGAAGCATTCGAGTCTTTCATCGGCATCTCCATGTACATGTCTCCCATCAACTGCCAGAGCACCTTCTTGTCCTTCCGAATGATCGTGGTCATCCCATCCGATCCACCCATCTCCATACGGTCCTTGTCGGTCGTATGATAGATGCGCGACTTCATCGTCATACCGCCTTCGGTTTCCATCGTACTATCGGCCGAGTAGTCGACTTGTACTTCCGGTGGAGGGGCCGCATACACGGTGGTAGGGACAAGGAATGCACACATCAGTATCCCGGCATAGTGCAACAGTTTCATCGGCACATCCTCCTCAAGAAGGTGATAGGGGCAGGGGAGGGTATCGGGATTCGCTGGGGACAGTCAATAAGCTGAGGTCCGGGGCTTGTCCTCAGGGAAGCTCCAGACCGATCGGAAAGATGGCAGAATATCCATCATTCGTGGCCGAAGGCTCCAGCATCAGTTGATCGCCGCCGTGGCGGAAGATGAAATCCTGGCGGTTTCTCACTCTGCGTGGGCCCATCGCAGCATAGGGATGACCGGTGTGCACGTGATCAGTCAATTCATCGGGAAAGTATACTTGCGACGTGAACTCAAAACTCCCGCGAACCATCGGCGTCGTGCGAATCTTAAAGTGGATATGCACGGTTCGAATAGGATACCAGCCAGGATAGATCGTCATGAACCGGGCTTCGCCCCGGGCGTCAGTCATCTGATAGCCTCGCAAGAACTTCTGGCCGACCGTGTTGAATCCAGGATCTCGAACATCCGAATACAGTCCAGCCGCATCGCAATGCCAGACATCCACGTAGGCATCGGGTAGGGGATGGCACGCTCCAGCGCGAAGTCGAGACACCTGGAAGGTCAACGTGAAGGGCGTCCCGGGAGTGCTCCGCCCATTAGTCAAGTCTGCGCGAATATCGGATCGGTGCAATCGTTCATCGACGAAGTACGGGCCCTCGGTTTGTTTAGGACGGACGATGCAGAGTGGCCGAGGCGTGGCAGCGATCGTTTGGGCGACTGCTTGTCTTCCGCCGATCAAGTAGGTGGCTCCAGTTGCCCCCAGAAGGGCCATGACTTCGCGACGAGAAAGAAAGCATCCGATAGGCTTATGTTCCTCTATCACGGCCCTGCAACCATTCCCTTCTTGGACCAAAAGCTAAAGGTACCTCTCACTACCTTCTCCTGAGTCGTGGGTGAACCGTTGAAGGAGGTGGTGGAGGAGACGAAAACGATGGTGACCTTGGGGCAAATGAGCGAGAGGGACCGTAGAATCCCCGGCCTCCATAGTAGCCACCATAGCCACCAAATGGCCCCCACAAACTACCGTACCCGCCATAGGGATAGAACCCGCTATACCCATAGGGTGGGTAGTAGGCCCCGTAGTATGGACTTCTATCTCTTCGTCTGTTGGCTGCGATGCTGTTCCAATCGATGATATGTTTCACATCGAGAAGTGGGTAGGTGTAGTCACTTTCGTCCAGCTGTCTCGTCGTCTCACCTGTGACGGTACCGATCACAGTAATGGGCGTTCCTTCCGGCAGGCTGGCTGGGTCTAGAAATGCTTCGCGAACAGCCAGGAATCGGCCCTCGGAATGAAGACGGTCTTCCGTCAATGGCCCATCCTTCGCACTCGGCAGTTGTAAGACTTCCAGTTCGGTTCCCGCTCCAGTCCGTCTGGCCCGAATGACGGTACCACCGATCATCACCGTTCGCCCGATGTATTCACGGGGAGCACTCTTCAAGTCGGCGAAACGTACGCTGGTATCGATTTCTTTCTCCAACCAGAGAGGAACACCGAGGAGCTCCGTGTCACGTTGTACTTGATGGATAGATTCGGCACAGGCCGAAAACATGAGTGCCACACCAACCAGGGGAGCGAGCACCATCATGCGAGACATGGTCATTCTCCTCCTAGAAGTGATACGACAGCCCACCAAGAATATGCTGTGCTCGGTAGTTGCCTCGAAATCCCCCTAAGTCATCAAATGCTTGATCGAATGTGAGAGTCGCACCCGTATACTTATATTCACCGAAGACGGCGATTTTGGGTGTGACGAATGTGCGCAATCCAGCTAAGACATTCCACGCCACTGCTACATCGGTATCACTTCGCACCGTCGGCGTATCACCGATGTGTGCAATCGCAGCTCCCACCCCAGCGCCAACGTACGGCTGAAACGTTCGGCCGGGGTACCGAGCAATGAAATTGGCTCCGACGGTGGTTACCCTCATATGGATGCCTGGGTCGGGATCCAGCTGTTTGATGTGCGGCGTCGTATGCAAGACTTCCCCCTCGATGCCATACCAACTGTGACCGGGGAAATATCCGATCTTGCCACCATAGGTTATTGAGTTCTGGAGGTCAAAGTCGGCAAAAGGACCTGGCACTCCGGCCTGAGATCCTGTTCCTGCAATACTGTTGATACGATCCGCAAAGTTCACCCCCGCCGTTCCGGCAACATACATTTCCGAAGATGCGGGAGGGGAACCGTTGAACAGGATGAATAAAAATCCCGCAAAGGCTACACCGACAACTGACCAGTCTTTTCGTTGCATGGTCATGACTCCTTCGAAACATCATACCAAAAGTTTGCTTTGTGCGTAGTCCCCGTTATGACAGAGACAGAGCTCTAAAAAATGTCGGATTTGGAAGACTGTTCCTATCTCTCCAAAAATGTCCCTCTTCCCTCTGTCCTCCCGGGCCTTTCTAAGGTCCGTCCAGCTAGAGATTCGGATCCACGGGACAGCATACCTGAGTCAGTGTCATCACCCAGCGAAGATTACCCTGAATGAGAGTTGACAGTTGGACTGTCCTCGGGACATATGGTACATGCATTAGCAGTTTGCGGAAAAAGTCATTTTAATACCTGTGGACGCCACGGGCATCGAAGTTTGAGCCGACATCAACTAGCCTCGAGCAGGATGTTCAAAAAGGAGGACCTGATCATGGGATTGATGGATCAAGTAGGGCAGGCAGTGGGCGGAATGATGGGAGGCCAAGGCGATCAGAATCACCTTCTGCAGGCCATAACCGGTCTTCTCGGAAAGGACAGTGGGATTGGGACGCTGGCCGGCCTCGTCCAGACATTCCAGAAGAACGGGCTCGGCGAACTCGTCAATTCCTGGGTGAGTACGGGGCAAAACCTGCCGGCAACGCCAAGTCAGATTGAACAGGGCCTAGGAAGTGATCTCTTGAGCCAACTTGCCGGCAAAGCGGGACTGTCCTCTAACGCAGCAAGCTCACAGCTCGCCGGCCTCCTTCCTGATCTTATCGACAAGCTGACACCCAACGGGAAGGTTGAAGCGGGAGGGTTTGATCAACTCATGAAATTAGTTCAAGGGAAGATGGGCGCCTGACCAGAGGATCCATGGGGCGGGGAGAACTCATTTTATCGTCCCACAGGCCAATGCAATGTGCCGCGGACGCTGAGAAATAACATCAGGCCAAACTTCTCTACATCCTGCTCCAGCTCTCTCAGTGGGATACTATCCAAGTATGCAATCCGGTTCCGCTCCTTCGTTCCCATCGCCTCAAGGATCTCCACCACGGTCGCCGCAACAGGCGGTGGTGTGGACTGCGGTAGGTTTGGTCGTTTTCTGCATCGTCTGGGCGCTTCGAGCTCCTCCCGTTTCTCCGCCCACCTCAGGCGAATTGGGTGATGCGACCCTTTCCCCTGACAAAGTTTCGTTAGTGACGGGTGAAGAATCACTCATCGAGGTATTGACCAGACCCGGATGCCCGGTCTGCCACGTCATTCCCGGAATTCCAGGCGCAAATGGACAAGTCGGACCTCCGTTGATACTCGGGACAACTGGCAAGCAGCGACTCACCGATCCCGGTTATCACGGCAATGCTCAAACCGTGCACGATTACATTGTCGAATCTGTGCTGGAGCCACAGCAATTTGTGGTCCACGGGTATCCAGAACACACGATGCCGAGTTGGTATGGATCGAAACTGAGTGCGCTGGCACTTGAAAAGATCGCGGCGTATCTTGAACGCCAGACTGAAGCTGATCTGACCCCTTGACAATGCAGCGGGTGAGGACTATCGCTTGCGGATCGGAGTGACGTTCCCAGAACCAGCACCCTGAATCTTAAATGCGTCTGTCTCGTGCGCTCCCATCTGCTTATCGAGCAACGCGTTCACCGCGTCGTCGCCTTTGAGCCCTTCGAGTTTGATTTTCAGGCGAAGATTATTCGCGCTATCTGCGTTGATCAGCGCCTGTTCCAGTGTAATCTTGTTCTCCTTATACAATTGGAACAACACGTGATCGAAGGTCTGACAGCCCTCGTCCACGCCCTGTTCCATGGCCTCCTTCAAGATATCAACCTCGGCCTTCTTGATAAGGTCCTTGATCCGCGGCGTATCCAACATGATCTCCAACGCGGGCACCCGCCTGCCGTCAACCGATGGGATGAGTCGTTGAGAGATGATGGCGCGCAAATTCAGGGACAGCTGCAAGTAGATCTGGGCATGGCGCTCGACCGGAAAAAAGTTCATGATCCGTTCGATCGCTTGGTTCGCGTTATTCGAGTGGAGCGTCCCGATGCAGAGGTGACCGGTTTCGGCAAATGTAATCGCGGCTTCCATCGTTTCCGTATCGCGCACCTCACCGATCAGAATCACATCCGGTGCTTGTCGGAGCGTGTTCTTGAGCGCATTCTGGAAGGTCAAGGTGTCGAATCCGACTTCGCGTTGCGTGATGATCGATTTCTTGTGTTGATGGACGAACTCGATCGGGTCCTCCACAGTAATGATATGCCCTTGATGAATGGTATTACGATGGTCGATCATGGCCGCCAGCGAGGTGGACTTGCCGGAACCGGTTGCGCCCACCACAAGCACGAGACCGCGCTTGGTCATCGCAATATCTTTGATGATCGGAGGAAGCTGTAACTGCTCGACGGTCTGAATCTCGGCTTTGATATGGCGGAAGACTAGTCCGACATTGCCTTTTTGCCTAAAGATGTTGACACGGAAACGCCCCAACTCCTTGTAGTAGAGCGCAAGGTTCATCTCCATTTTTTCTTCGAATTCGCTCCGCTGCTGACCGCGCATGAGCGCCAACGCCAGCGCCTCAAGTTGTTCATTGGTAAACGGCGGGGCGTCAGTTTGCTGCGTGACCCCATGAATCCGGTAAATCGGTGGGGCATCGACGGTTAAATACAAGTCCGACGATTCTTGATCCACCATGACCTTGAGGAGACTTCGGACATCCATGGTCATACTCCGCCTGTGTGCCTACTTCTATGCAGCTCCCGCAACCGGTGTCCCGAACAGGTTGGGGTTCATGCTACGCGATTGCGCTTCAGCTTTATGCACAACTCCACGTGTCGCAAGTTCAAGCAACGCCATATCCATCGTTTGCATGCCGTCTTTTTGGCTGGCCTGCATAATTCCTGGAATTTGATGGAGCTTCGCCTCGCGAATGAGGTTTCGTACGGCTGTGGTCGCAACCATGATTTCCAATGCCGCGACGCGTCCACCAGTCTTTTTCTTCAACAGTGTTTGTGTGAGCACGGCTTCCAGCGCCTCTGAAAGCTGGGTCCTAATTTGGGCTTGCTGCGCCGGCGGAAATGCATCGATGATGCGGTCGATCGTCTTGGGAGCGCTCGACGTATGGAGTGTACCGAAGACTAGGTGCCCCGTTTCCGCCGCAGTCAACGCCAGTTGGATCGTTTCAAGATCTCGCATTTCTCCCACGAGCACGATGTCGGGATCTTCGCGAAGCGCCGACTTCAGAGCGTTGGCGAAAGATAACGTGTGGACACCAAGCTCTCGTTGGTTGACCAAACACTTTTTGGACTTGTGGACGAACTCGATCGGATCTTCGATGGTGATGATATGGCCTTCAAACGTGCTATTCAGGTAGTCCACCATTGCGGCGAGGGTCGTGGACTTTCCGGAACCGGTAGGCCCCGTCACTAAAATCAATCCCTTTTCCTTATCGCAAAGTTGTCGCAGAATCGGTGGCATCCCCAGCTTTTCTAGCGGAAGAATGGTGGTCGGAATATTCCGAAACACCGCTCCCAGCCCTCGCTGCTGCACGAACACGTTAACCCGGAAACGGGCGATGTCCCCGAGCTCGAAGGAAAAGTCACACTCTCGTTTTTCTTCGAAATTTTTCCTTTGGGAATCGTTCATCATGTCATAGATCAGGGCGTGCGTTTCATCAGGAGTCAGGGGAGGGTGATCGAGCTTTTTCAGATCCCCGTGAATGCGAATCATCGGGGGCTCACTGGCGCTGATATGACAATCGGAGGCACCTTCTTTCACGGAAAACGTGAGCAGCTTGGATATATCCATCGCCCGTGATCCTTAGTGTTATGGGTTGCGTTATGAGGCGAATGTCTCCTGCGCATCATGCCATAGCGAATCCGGAAAGCAAGAAAATAGGCAGAAGATGCGAACCAGCGCGGTGAGAATTAGACAAGACCGGTTTCACGAATCGCGATACGGAGCGTGTTGAGGGCCTCGTCGATCTGATCAGTCGTGTGCTCCGATGTCACCGTGAAGCGGATCCGACTTGTTCCATCAGGAACAGTCGGTGGGCGAATGGCCGTGGCATACACTCCAAGAGCGAGCAGGCGTTCTGCAAATGTTGACGCAGCAGCCGCATCACCAATCAGAACCGGTAGAATGGGGCTGTCGGTCGGCGTAAGACGAAGACCGAGGTTCTTCAGCCCGTCGAAGAAGCGTTGTCGATTCGACCACAACCGAGCCCGACGCTCTGGTTCCTGATCAATGACAGTTAATGCGGCGGACGAGGCGGCGGCGACTGCGGGTGGAAGCGCCGTTGCGAAAATGAACGGACGGGTTACGTTGATCATGTATTGAACGAGATCATTCGGCCCCACGAGGAACGCACCATGGCTGCCTAGGGCCTTGCTCAGTGTGCCCATATGAAAGGGAATCCGGCGTTCCAAACCAAAATATTCAACAGTACCTCGGCCCGTTGCTCCCATGATGCCGGTTCCATGCGCATCATCGACATACACCGTCGCCCCGTATCGTTCGGCAAGCGAGACCAGGTCAGGCAAAGGGGCAAGATCGCCATCCATACTGAACACCCCTTCGGTGATGATGAGCGTGGGACGATCTGTCGTACGGCGTCGAAGTAACGACTCAACATGGTTGCAGTCGCCATGGCGAAAGACTCGAAAATCTGCCTGGCTCAATCGACAGGCATCGATCACGCTGGCATGGCACAATCGATCGGCCAGGATAAGACCGCCACTCCCAATGAGCGTCGGAATAATTCCAAGGTTTGCCAAGTAACCAGCCCCAAACAGAAGGGCAGCTTCGGTTCCTTTAAACTTCGCAAGAGTCGTCTCCAGGTGCGTATGGGGAGGTAACGTCCCGCAGACCAGGCGCGAAGCGCCGGACCCCACGCCATACCGTTCCATAGCCGTGATCGCGGCGCGCACGACATCAGGATGGTTCGAGAGGCCAAGGTAATCATTGGAGGAAAGTAAGATGACCTCACGTCCTCTATATTGGATCCTCGCTCCGGTAGCCGATTCCAATGGTGCCAGCGTTCTAAGCAACGACTGGGCAGAGAGCTGTTGGAGTTTTTCTCGAAATACGTTGATCCCAACCATGACGTAACATTCCAGTATGTTCTACTTATCCGTGTGCCGGATCCGGTCGCATTGACAATGGAAATTCATCCCTAGTATAAAACAACGGTTCAGCAGCAGAAAGCAGGTTCTCAACCATTTAAACGATGTGATAGATCCTCATGTCATACCGAATTAAAGTGCCCCCTAGAACGTTGCCGGTTGATGAAGCCCATCTCGTGAGTGGACTTGAGCACTGGGTGCTTGGGCTGAAACACTATCGATGGTCCATCATCGTAGGATTCATTCTCGTGTTGTTAACGGCTGGGGGAATATGGGGCGTATTCTGGTATGACGCGCAAAATGCGAGCAAGGCTCAAGAGCTCGAGCGTGAGGCGACCCTTCATCTTTTTACGCGACCAGGCAATGATCCGCAGAAGGCTGCAGCCAACCTGAATGAGGCGATTGCGCTATACAAGAGGGTGCTGGAAGAGTATCCAAGAACGCCGACGGCTCCACTGGTACAATTTAGTCTTGGAAATGCCTTCCTTCAGTCTAACAACCTCGACTCAGCGATTGAATCCTATAAACGGTTTATTTCTACGTACGGATCAAATGTTTCACTCCTCGGCCTCGTCCATCAAAAACTAGGGTACACATACCTCTTAAAAGGGGAGTTAGACCAAGCAGCCAAGACCTACTCGACAATACTGGAGATCCCAGGGGCACTGAACCGTGACTATGCGATTTTTGAACTGGCGCGGCTTGAAGAAAACCGTTCAAAGCCCGACGAGGCACTCAAGCATTATCAAGATCTGATTAAAACGTACCCTGATTCTCCCTTGACGAGCGAAGCTGCGGTGCGCGTGAAGGTCCTCGAGGCAAAGAAAACTTCGGAGCCAACAACAGCCACTGCAGACCCTAATCCCTCCGCGCCCTCCAAACCATAGTTCACTCTTTCCAACCCGACGCAGGATGGGCGCCAGCCGTCCCCCTCATACCCTCTTCATGGTTGTCATCTACTATCGGGCGATATTGAGGAGCTCACCAGCTCGAATGCGGCTACTGGATAAGTTGTTGCGGGCCTTCAGAGTCCGAATGGGAATACCGAATCGGCGGGAGATCTTCTCTAGCGTATCTCCCCCACGAACTCGATACCAGTGAGAAGAACCGGCCTTGCCCTGTCGAGAAGGCCGAGCTTGCCGAGTTTGCCGGACCTGAGTCCGCTGGGGAGGGAACTTGTAGGTGGGAACTCGCTCGAGCAATTTTAACACCTTGGCGCTCGTCCCGACCGGAACTTTCAAATGGTACGCTGTATCGTCGGGAGGCGTCGCGTCCCGACGAAGTTCAGGATTCAGTAATCGAAGTTCGCTGTACGGAATACCCGTTACGTTGGAGATGGCCCGAAAGTGTAACGGGCGTGTCACGACAACTTCCTCAAACACATGAGGGGCGACGGGAACTTGGTTGAAGCCATACTGGTCGAGGTTGCGCGCAATAATCGTGGCAGCCATGATGCGCGGGACATATTGCTTGGTCTCCCCCCGAATCAGTTTTGTTCTCGAAATCTCTGAAAATGATTCCGCCTGAGCCTTATTGAGCGCGCGCTGTACCTTGCCTTCCCCTGCGTTATACGCTGCCATCGCCAAAGGCCACGTCCCAAAAAGGTCATACAAGTCCCTGAGATAGCGGGCTGCTGCAATCGTTGACTTAATGGGATCTCGCCGTTCGTCCACGTAATGATCGATGCGCAACCCGTAGATCTTTCCAGTTCCTTTCATAAACTGCCATGGCCCAGTCGCTTTTGCTCGAGAGTAGGCATAGGGATTGAACCCACTTTCGACAAGGGACAGATGCACGAGGTCGCTCGGAAGGTCGAATTCGGCAAAGATGTCTTCAACCAACGGTCGATAGCGATTGAGACGGAGAAGCCACTGCTCGAATCGGTCCCGAATTGACGTGTTAAAGAAACGAATATGGCTTTGTACTGTCTGATCAATCACCACCGGAATGTTATATAGGGGACCTTGATTCTCCTCACTCTCAGTACTCTGCACTGTCTCAATTGATTCCTCTTTTGGCGCTTCAGCCTGATCCGCAGTCGCGGGCGTATCAGTGGGCGAGGCTGTCAGCTCCGGTTCCAGCTCAGGCTCCAAGGGGACCAGATTAGAGTCGACATCCTCGCTCTCTTGTGAAGCTTCTGTTTCTTCAGGAGGAGTCGCTTCGGACGGAGTCGACTCTGAACGGGGGTCTAGAGGAAGAACTTCCTGTTCAAGCGAAGCCGTCTCCTCAGCCCAACTTTGGGATTGAGCAATAACGACAGCAGCACACATCGCCAGAATCAGCACGATCCTCGCGCTCACACTCCGGAGAAGTTGTAGTCGGTTCAGCATCATGGATAGCATCAGTGATGAGCCTATCGATCCAGTGCTAACTTGTCAAGGAATTGGAATAGGCAAAATGTTACCACGTGCCTCTCTGACCACGAGAGGTTGCCGAGAGCGAAACTGCTTCGACCGACGACGTCTTGCAGATAAAGCTTATGGATAAAGCTTATGATGGAAACAGGGTAAGTCCTGATAGCGTCGGTAGTTCCATCGTTCGATTTCTTGACAGCCTCCCAGCGCAAATGGTAGCGTACGGCCTCTCCAAACGGCTTATCCCACCAGATTTATATTGTTACTTTGTATTGTTACTTTGTGAGGAGGGAGGATTGATCGATGCTGAAGCGCTATCTCTTGGCCCCTGGCCCCACGCCTGTGCCCCCCGAGGTGTTACTGGCGATGGCTCGGCCGATGATCCATCATCGCGCACCTGAGTTCGACCCGGTTTTCGCTGAGGTCCGCGAAGGACTCAAATGGCTGTTTCAAACACGGAATGATGTCCTGATGTTGGCGGCTTCAGGAACTGGGGGAATGGAAGGCGCGGTTTCAAACTTCTTATCACCCGGTGACAAAGCCCTCTATGTCAACGGAGGAAAATTTGGGGAGCGCTGGGGCAAGCTCTGCAAGACCTTTGGAGTGCAGGCAACCGAGATCAAGGTCGAATGGGGACATGCGGTTAACCCGCAACAAGTTGCCGATGCCCTCAAGAAAGATCCAACGATCAAAGCCGTGTATGTACAGGCCAGTGAGACGTCGACCGGAGTGTCCCATGACGTGAAGGCCCTAGGAGAGATAATCAAGGGTTATGAGAATACCATTTTAGTAGTCGACGCGATTACCGCACTGGGCGTGTTCGATATTAAGACAGATGCGTGGGGACTAGATGTCGTGATTACCGGCTCCCAAAAAGCCTTGATGCTCCCTCCCGGCATGGCATTCGTCAGTGTCAGCGAGAAGGCCTGGGGCTTGGCCGACAAAGCCAAGAATGCGGCTTTCTATTTCAACTTCAAGAAAGAACGGGAAAGTCAGGTAAAGAACCAAACCGCATTCACCCCAACCGTCTCGCTCATCATCGGCCTTCAAGAAGTGTTTCGAATGATGAAGGTGGAAGGACTCGACAAGATGTTTGCCCGGCAAGGTCGGTTGGCTCACGCCATGCGCGAAGGTGTGAAGGCCGCCGGAATGGCTCTATTTCCAAAAGAATCTCCCAGCGATGCCCTAACGGCCGTCTGTGCACCGGATGGAGTCGACGGGCAGGCGATCTATAAGAACCTACGTGTGCAGTACGGCATGACGGCGGCCGGCGGCCAGGACCACCTCAAGGGAAAGATCTTCCGTCTCTCGCACATGGGCTATGCTGACTCCTTTGATGTCATCACGGCCTTGGCCGCAACCGAGATGGTATTGAAAGGGCTCGGGCATCCGGTCAAACTGGGGAGTGGCGTCGGAAAAGCCCAGGAACTCTTATTGGCTAAGTAACCACGGCGAGGATGACATGGCCGCAGCAGGCATGAAGATTTTGATTAGCGACAGTTTGTCGAAGCAAGGAGTGGAGGCCCTCGAAAAGGCAGGATTCACGGTGGTGGTGAAATCCAAAATGCCGAAGGAGGAGCTCTTCAAAGAGATCAAGGACGCCGACGGTTTGATCGTGCGATCCGGCACAAAGGTGACCGCAGAACTCATTGCCGCAGCCGATAAACTCAAGGTCGTCGGGCGGGCTGGATCAGGTCTGGACAACGTTGATACACCAGCGGCCACACGCCGAGGAATCGTCGTGATGAATACCCCGGGCGGCAATACGGTCACCACTGCTGAGCATACGATGTCGATGATCTGGGCCATGAGCCGACGCATCCCACAGGCAACCGCTTCCGTCAAAGCAGGGAAATGGGAAAAAGACAAATTCATGGGGGTCGAGCTCTACAATAAGGTGCTTGGCATCATCGGCGCCGGGCAGATCGGGAGCCACCTGACCAAGATGGCCCAGGGTATCGGCATGAGTGTCGTCGCGTTCGACCCCTATCTTGCCCCTGAACGCGCCGAGCGGATGGGCGTGACGATGGTGGACCTCGACGAACTCTTCCGTCGGGCGGACATTATTTCAGTTCATACTCCTCTCACCCCAGAAACACGTGGGATCATCAATGCGCAGGCGATCGCTAAGATGAAACCCGGGGTACTGATCGCGAACTGCGCCCGGGGCGGCATCATCAATGAAACCGACTTGTGTGAAGCCTTGAAAACCAAACGTGTGGGCGCCGCCGCCTTTGACGTCTTTGAAGAAGAGCCCGTCAAGCCGGACAATCCGCTGCTGGCGTTGGACAACTTCATCTGCACTCCCCACATCGGGGCACAAACGACTGAAGCCCAGGAAAATGTCGCGATTGGCATCGCGGAACAGATAGTCGACTACTTTACGAAAGGTGTCGCAAAAGGTGCCGTTAATATTCCTTCAGTCGCCCCGGAATTGTTGCCTCGGCTCCAACCATTTCTCACGCTGGCCGAAAAACTCGGTTCGCTCCAGACGCAACTCGTTCAAGCGGGGACTGAACGAGTCGTCGTGGAATACAGCGGGGAGGTTGCTACACTCTCGATCGCGCCCTTGACCATCGCTGTCTTAAAAGGCTTGCTCAATCCCATCATGCAGCACCCGGTGAATTATGTGAACGCACCGCTCGTCGCAAAGGAGCGAGGAATCGAAGTCAAAGAAATTAAGAGCACGGACGCAGGTGATTTCACGAGTCTCATACGAGTTCGAGTTGAAGCCGGCAAACTTTCTCACCTGGTAGCAGGGACGCTCTATCACAAGAAAGAGGCCCGAATCACAGAGATCGACCAATTCAAGGTGGAAGTCGTACCGGAAGGACACATGTTGTTCATACACAATGTCGATCGTCCTGGTGTGATTGGGATGGTTGGAAAGGTCTTGGGAGATCAGGGCATTAACATCCTTCGGATGCAGTGCGCATTGGAAAAGCGAGGAGGGGATGCCTTGCTGATCATCGGCTCCGATACGGAGTTTCCATCGTCGGCATTGGACCAAATCCGCTCGAGCTCAAACATTCTGTCGGTCAAGATTGCAAACCTCTCGTAATCAGTTCAACATTAGGTTCTTATGGCCTCTGCTCCTCCGACGCGTCGGCTTTCTTCGGGGGAGCTTGCTCCTTCGCATGAGCACTCATTGGTTCCTGTGGGGATGGCCACCATCCTTCCGGAGGCTGCCCGTCATGTCAGGCAACTCGAGTCCGAGCTGCTCAGGTATTTCTATGGCTATGGATACGACGAAATTATCCTTCCGACATTTGAGTATTTCGACGTCCTTGCGCCAGGCCTCGAGCCGACATTACTGGAAAACTCCTACAAGATCGTTGATCGGACGACCGGCCGTATTCTGCTACTGAGACCCGACGTTACAGCACAAATCGCACGGACTGTCGCGATGGGCATGTTAGGCACTCGCTTGCCGTTACGCTTATCGTACCGGGCAACCGTCTTTCGTTATGAGCCCGAACATGTCGGTCGAGATCGAGAACTCTTTCAAGTCGGAGCGGAACTGATTGGAGCCGATGACCCGTCGGCCGATTGTGAGATCATCGTGCTGATGATCGAATGCCTGCGGCAGGTCGGATTACCTTCGTTCAAAATTTCACTCGGACATGTTGGGTTTTTCAAAGGGCTTCTGGTCCGTGCTGGGCTGTCTGCGGAAGGCCAAAAGCTGGCAGAGCAGGCAGCGGCTAGAAAGGATTTCCCCTGGCTGGGAGAAATCCTCACACGGGAGCGAGTCGGCAAACGGTCCACACAGGCAATTTTAGAAGCGCTGGAACTATGCGGGAAGGCGGAGATCCTTAAGAAAGGGCGCGCCTTGGCCCGAGGCGAACAACCACTGGTCCAAGCGTTGGACCGACTGGCACAAGTCTATGAGCTGCTCTGTTCGATGGGATTCCAGGATGTCGTACTACTGGATCTCGGAGAGTTTAGAGGATTCGATTATTACGATGGGATTGTCTTCGATGTCTTTACGGACGGGATTGGGATAGAGCTAGGTGGTGGCGGGCGCTACGACCACCTAATTGGGCGCTTTGGTCGAGACATTCCATCGACTGGATTTGCGCTCAACGTTGATCGGCTCTTCCGTGGGCTGAACCTCGTCGACACCGCCCGGACGATGACGTCAGCGGTTCTGGTGGTCGGTCCTGTTACGATGACGAAGGAACTCGTATCTGTCACCCGACAACTACGCCAGGCGGGTGTTCGTGTGATTCAACGAGCCGTTACGGCATCGGACCAAGATCTAGTGGGTGCGGCCGCCGATGCTGGACTCCAAGCCGAAATCCCTACCACCATCGTGATGGGAGCGGACCAACCGAATCGTGGGCACGTGGTCGTGCTATCCCGCCAACAGATGGGTGATGGGAGAACCGGCCGTTCTCCTCTTCACAAAACAACGATGTCGATGAGCGATCTTATGGCGAACCTACGGACTGACCGAAAAGGAGCGTCATGAAATCCGCTGGCGCGGTTGATCTTTCCCAACCAAAGCTCCCGCCACAGAATCTGGAAGCAGAACAGTCCGTACTTGGTGCCATCCTCCTCGATAACGCGGCGATGCCAAAGGCGATGGAACTGCTCGTCGAGGAAGACTTTTACCGCACGGCCCACAAAAAGATTTACCAAGCCATGCTGGAGCTGTCCGACACCGGTGAAGTCATCGATCAAATCACGTTGACCGAACGCCTCAAGTCTCGCGGAGAGCTTGAGGCGGTCGGAGGCGCCTCCCATCTCGCAGAACTTGTCCAGATGGTTCCAAGTTCGGCCAACATTCGATACCACTGCAAGATCGTCCGTGACAAGGCGGTCGCCCGTCAGTTGATCAGTACATCCACGGAAGTGTTGACCAGGGGGTATGAAGGGACCGCCTCTATCGATGACCTTCTCGATTTTGCCGAACGATCTGTCTTCAGCATCGCGCAAGGCAAGCTCGATCGTGCGTTCAGTCCTATCAGTGAGGTCATCAAAGAGAGTTTGGATGTCATCGACAAGCTGTCAAAACGAAAAGAACACGTCACTGGTGTCCCGACCGGCTACTATGACCTTGACGACATTACTGCAGGGCTTCAAGCTTCCGACTTGGTGGTGGTTGCCGGACGCCCCAGCATGGGGAAGACGAGCCTGGCACTAGGATTTGCCACGCATGCGGCCATCCATGCCAATACCGTAGTCGGCATTTTCAGCCTGGAAATGTCCAAGCCGCAGATCGTGCTGCGCATGCTCAGCTCCGAAGCGCGGGTGGATTCACACGCCCTACGAACGGGAAAGCTTCAAAAAGAAGATTGGTGGCGTTTAGCAGAAGCGGCAGGGCGGTTGGAGCAGGCACCAATTTTTATCGACGATACCGGTGGGATTACGGTTCAACAAATGCGCGGCAAAGCCCGTCGCCTCAAGGCTGAAAAAGGGCTCGATTTGCTCATCGTGGATTATTTGCAACTCATGCAAGGCCGAAGCGATTCTGAATCTCGTCAGCAGGAAATCTCCGATATCTCCCGCTCATTGAAAGCGTTGGCCAAGGAACTCAATGTGCCGGTGGTAGCTCTATCGCAGTTGAGCCGGGCCGTGGAGGCGCGCAAGCCTCCAATCCCCATGCTGGCAGACCTCCGTGAGAGCGGCGCTATTGAACAAGACGCCGATGTTGTCATATTTATCTACCGGGAAGATGTCTACGACCAGAATTCTGACCGCAAGGGGATCGCCGACATCATCGTGAGCAAACATCGAAATGGGCCCATTGGAAAGCGAGAACTGTTTTTCCAGGACCGCTTTGCCAAATTTGAAAGCCTTGATCTGCGCGAAGCCTAACCCTGGTTTGCGCAACGTTCCAACAGTCGGTATAATCCTTGGTGTTCCTCCCTGAGCCCACATCCGAACAAACGCCTGTAGGGGCACCCCACATGGTTTGGAATAGACGATCTTCTGGTCATGACCTCACAGTCCTCGTGATAAAACTGACCATCCTCTTTCTTCCCTGTGTCCTTGTGGCTTGCGCGACGGCGACTCAGCCGCAAAAGACGGCGCCGCCACCTTCCTCGACCGCGCAACAAACTGCACAGGTTACGCCAGAATCTGATGCCACCTACCATTTCATGATGGGGCATCAAGCCGAGCTTGCCCAAGATCTTGATACAGCCTTGAAGGAGTACCAAACTGCACTGAAAGCCGATCCCAAATCACATGAAGTCAAATCACGCCTGGCAGCCCTGCACTTTGCGCTCGGTGATACAACTCAAGCCGTACAGTATGCCGAGGAAGTTGGACAGGGAACAGGACAAGAACCTCACCTATTGACGCAGATGGCCGGTATTCTCGCCAGTGTGGGGAAGCCCGAGAGTGCCATCGAGTTATTGGATAAAGCAATCGCGATCGACCCAGCGCGGGGAGAATCGTACTTTCCAAAGGGTCTCATCTTACTGAATCAAAAACGAATCGCCGAATCGGAACAAGTGGTCAAGAAAGGCTTGCAATACGCCGCAGATTCGCCGATCGGCTACTACTACTTAGGTCGTATTTCCATTGAAGCGGGGAATGCGGAACAAGCCGTGTCCAGCTTCGATCGTGCTATTAGTGTGAACCCGTCATTCGAGCCGGCCTATCTGGCTCAAGCTTCAGTCTATGAATCGCGCCAAGAGAAAGACAAGGCCATTGCCATTTTGAAACGATACCTCCATCAAGTGAATCCGAGAAACCGAGAAGTTCGTCAGCACCTGATCCAATTGTATATTGCGACCAAAGACTATGCAGGTGGTCTTGCAGAGTTGGAACAAATGCTGGAAGACAACCCCGGTGATCTGGATGCTCAATTACGGATGGCGCTGATCTATGGGGAGAAGAAAGAATTTTCAAAGGCGATCGCTCAATTGACCGACATTTTGAAGGCCAAACCCGCTGAATTAAAAGTGCGTGATTACCTTGGGTACCTGTACGAAGAGACCAAAGACTTTCCCAAGGCCATGGAGACCTATCGCTACAATCTCCACCTAGATCCAAGATTCGCCGACAGCCACATCCACCTCGGCGTCCTCCTCTATCGACTCAAGCAGTTTCCTGAATCCGTCACGCACCTGGACGAAGCTGTTCGTCTGATGCCAAAACAACCTGAGCCACACATCGTATTGGGTTTAGCTCATCTACAAAGTGAGCAATTCGAGAAGGCTTTGGAAGCGTTTCAAGAGGGGATTCGGCATAATCCAAAAAACGCGGACCTCCATTTCAATCTCGGCACAGCTTACGACAAACTGAATCGGTTTGATGAAGTGGAGCGCGCCATGGAAACTGCGCTTTCACTCGACCCCCATCATGCCGATGCGTTGAACTATCTCGGGTATAGTTACGCGGAGCGAGGCATAAAGATCGATCAGGCACTGTCCCTTACAAAGCAAGCAGTGGCGCTTAAACCGGAAAATGGATACTACGTCGATAGTCTTGGCTGGGCATTCTATAAATCAGGGTTACTCTCTGAAGCCCTTACCGAAATCAAGCGAGCCGTCTCACTCGTCGGCGATGACCCCGTCATCTATGAGCATCTTGGAGAAGTCTACATGAAGCAGCGTAAGACGACGGATGCTCGTGATGCCTGGCTCCATTCGCTGGAGCTTGACCCCTCCAATGAAAAATTGCTCCAGCGCTTCCGCAAGCATGGCATGGCCAACCCAGCCGACGAAGACCGAATCCAACAGGCCAAGCGCCGTGTTTCTGAGAAAGCCAAAAATTCTCAAGCCACTCCTCAATCCCATCCTGACTGATCACTGATCCTAGAAGCACTCTGCTTCCCCCGGACTCGGAAACATCTCTCAATACATATAAAGGATGCCAGCCTCGTGCGGGCAGCCACCAAGTGCCAATTCTTGGCAATCCAGAGCAGTTTATGGGAAGACCTAGAAGCTCCGCACCAGCTCAGCCGCGACCAATTTTTCATAAGTTGTTGCATCATCAAGGATTGCTGGTACGCTAGGCATTGTCACTGACCGGCACCAAACCTGCTATAGGCAAAGGCAGGCGGCAATACAGGCGCCGCAGATTATCAACCGGGCCGTCAGTGAACCATCAACAAGGAGGCAGTACGATGTTTAAGTCGCTCCGAAAACAAGAGGGTTTTACCCTCATCGAGTTGATGATCGTCGTGGCGATCATCGGGATCCTGGCGGCCATCGCCATTCCCAACTTCTTGCAATACCAGATGAAGTCTCGGCAGTCCGAGGCCAAGACGAACCTTGGAGCTATTAAGACGTCCGAGGTGTCGTGGCAGGGTGAGCGTGGGTGCTACCTAACGGTTAATGCCGCACCGGCAGCCGCACCAGCAGTGAATACCAAGAGCCAACCGCAAAACTGGAATCAGGCAGGCCAACCCTGGCTTACCCCTGATCCCGCAGGTGCTCAGGGATGGTGTGTCGGTGCCAGTGGTATTGGCGTATCTCTGGGAAAATTTTCCAATCTCGGCTTTCAGGCGAGTGGGAACGTGTTGTACCAGTACGCGACCGGAACCTATATTGCTTCGCATACCTCGTGCCTGGGACCGACAGCGGCTCCTGCAGCCCTGATCACCTTGGAGAATGGGACAACGGATGTCGGCCCGACGGCAGCCGGGTTTAGGGCGACAGCAGCGAGCAATCTGGACGGAGATGGTACCGTCTCGGTCTGGGCCTCGGCTGATTCCACGGGCGCAGCAGACTGCGTACCAGGCGTATTCTAAGAAAGGATAGGTCCTGAGTAGCGCGAGCGTCCCGTCGACTGAGAGCAGTCGGCGGGACCTCGTGCATTTAGGGATGTGATCGTTATGTCGAGGCTGTCACCCTTGGCCATCCAGCCCTCCACATGCTCAAAGGAACCTGTCCTGGTGTGGACCGCTGTCACGGTGATCGCACTCAGCTTCTTAGCACTTGTCATGTTCATCCAACGAAATTTAGATTTGCGCATCGATGCTCATGCAGCAAAGATCGAAGAGCTGGCGCGACTGCCTCGAGGAGAGTATCTCAAGCCCGCCTTATTGGGCTATCACCATCTCGGTGCGGATATCTTGTGGTTGCGTCTCTTACAAGTCGTGGGCAAAAGGAACAATACCTCAGACGAATATGAATGGATTTATCATGCGCTCGACGTCGTCACCACATTGGATCCGCACTATGCCTACGCCTACTACGTCGGCGGTGTGGTGCTGAACAACTATGCCAATCGAGTTGACCTGAGCAACCGCCTACTGGAAAAAGGGCACCGTGAGAACCCAGGCGAATGGAACCTTCCCTTCTTGCTTGGCCATAACCATTATTTCGTCCTCGGGGATGCCACCAAGGGAGCTGACTACATCGGCAAAGCCGCGCGCACTTCAGGTGCTCCAGACTTCCTCCCCGGTTTAGCGACACGCATGCATGCGGAAGCCGGCAATCCGGAGGTTGCCCTCAAGTTTCTCGAGGCGTTGTGGAAAGAGAATCCGGACCTTGTCGTACGGGAAAAGCTGGAGACACGTGCCAAGGAAGTGATGATAGAGCGCGACCTCAGAATCCTCGAACAGGCGATCGGGCTCTATCAGAAGCAGTATCGAGCCTATCCCAAGACGCTCACGGAACTCGTCTCGGCAGGGTATCTGACACAAATCCCAGAAGAACCCTTCGGCGGTTCGTACCTGATGGATTCCCAAACGGGACAGGTCACAAGCAGTACCCATCCCACTCGACTGAAAGTGTTTCGTCTGGATCTGAAGGGCGGCACGTAACGATAGGATATCGATATGAATGTTGAATGTGAACAAATCGTCACGATCGATCACCTGTCCAAGATTTTTAAAGTTGGCTTCTGGGGTCGTCGGGTGACGGCCGTTGATGAATTGTCGCTTGATGTCCAGCGTGGAGAGGTCTATGGGTTCCTCGGGCCGAACGGCGCGGGGAAAACGACAACGATTAAGATGCTGATGGGACTCATCTATCCCAGTAGCGGAACAGCGCGCCTGTTCGGGCGGCCAGTCGGTGACCAAACAGCCAAAGCGAAAGTCGGTTTTCTCCCGGAATCACCATACTTCTATGACTACCTCACGAGTCGAGAGTTCTTGCGATTTTACGGGCATCTCTTTGGACTCCTTGGAGCCACGCTCGAAAAACGCATCGACGAATTGTTGGAGCTCGTCAGCATGACACATGCGCGCGACCTACAACTACGCAAGTTCTCAAAAGGTATGTTGCAGCGGGTAGGGATCGCCCAGGCCTTGATCAATGACCCAGAGCTGGTCATCTTGGATGAGCCGATGTCGGGGCTGGATCCAATCGGACGGAAAGAAGTGCGCGACCTGATCGTTCGTCTCAAGGAGTCAGGTAAAACCGTCATGTTCAGTTCGCACATCCTTCATGATGCAGAGCTGCTGTGTGATCGTGTCGCCATGATCATGAAGGGAAAACTCGTAGCTTGTGGTCAGGTATCTGAGTTGATCGACCACGGAACAACTCAAGAAGTAGAGATAGTGGTGGATCGGCTCACTCCCGAGGGCATCGAAGAGCTACGGCCGCTCGCCATTAAAACAGTGCTTCACGGAGAGCGTGTCATGGCGATCCTAGCGAGCCAGCGACAGGTGGATGAGGCGATCGAGGTACTGAGAGCACACAAGGCCAAACTCGTCTCTCTCATCCCCCATAAAGCGTCGCTCGAGGAGTTATTCATCCGAAAAGCGAAGGGAGTGCAGCAGGTCCTAGAGGTTCACGTATGAAAGTCTTGTCGATCGCTTTCAATACCTTCCGTGAGAACCTGAGAGATAAACTTCTCTACAATCTATTGATTTTTGCGCTCCTGATGATCGGGAGCTCTCTGATTTTGATGCGGTTGACGCTTGGAGAGTTCCACCGGTTGATTTTGGACATCGGTCTTGGGAGCATCAACTTCTTCGGCGTGTTGATTGCCATTTTTGTCGGCATCGGCCTCGTCAGTAAGGAAATCGAGAAGAAAACCATTTATACGATCATCTCCAAGCCGGTCGCTCGATTTCAATTTCTCTTGGGAAAGTATTTGGGGCTCAGTCTGACGCTGTTGATCAATACAGCCATCATGGCGTGCGGGTTACTGGCGGTCCTCTATATACAGGATGTTCCCGTCCATGCAGTCCTCTTTAAAGCGCTTATCATGATTGTCGTGGAGTTCATGGTGATCACCGCTGTCGCGCTTCTGTTTTCAACGTTTTCAAGTGCCACCTTCAGCGCAATTTTTACCTTGGCCCTGTATGTAATCGGCCACCTCACGCCTGACCTCAAAGCATTCGGCGAAAAGATGGGCGGTGTAGGGAAAACGATACTGGAAGGGATGTATTATGTCCTACCGAACCTGGATCGCTTCAATCTCAAAGGCCACGTCACACATCAACTCGATATATCGACCAGCGATCTACTTGTGATCGGTGCCTATGGGCTAGCCTATACAGCATTCCTCCTGACTCTCGCTTCCATCATCTTCCAACGACGAGACTTTCGCTAGAGCTAGAGTCTGCGCCTACCCTATCCTTTCGAGAGCAAGACATGAAGGAGAGATCTATGTGGTGATGGCGCCTTCAGATGCAGAAGAGACATGCCTGGCATACTTTCCCATCACGCCCGATGTGTATCGAGGAGTAGGGGACTTCACCTTCTTGAGTCGAGCACTGATTTCCCTCTGCGATAACGCCACATCCAGCCGGCGTTTGACGATATCGAACGTGATCACGTCACCGTTTTTCACTGCCGCGATTGGTCCTCCCTTCACCGCTTCAGGAGCGACGTGGCCGGCCATCAATCCATGCGTCGCTCCTGAAAACCGACCATCAGTGAGCAACGCAACTGAGTCGCCAAGTCCAGCACCCACGATTGCCGCCGTCACCCCCAACATCTCACGCATGCCCGGCCCACCCGCCGGGCCTTCGTATCGAATGACGACCACGTCGCCAGCTTTAATCTGACCTGCCTGCACAGCCACAAACGCATCTTCCTCACGATCATAGACCTTCGCAGCCCCTTGGAACCTGGTCATGGAGTGTCCAGCCACCTTCACCACACAGCCTTCCGGCGCCAAATTTCCCTTCAGAATGACAAGCCCGCCCGTCGGCTTGATGGGATGGGAGAGGGGACGAAGAACTTGTTGACCGGGGGCATCAATAGCGGTCGATGCCTCTTCACCAATCGTGCGTCCCGTAACTGTAGGTTGATTCCCGTGGAGAAGGCCTCCATCAAGTAATCGTTTCGCGACCAACGTCGTACCGCCCGCGGCAAAAAGATCTGCCGCTGTATAGCGTCCTCCTGGTTTGAGATCGGCCAGGAGGGGAACCTTCCGATTGATCTTGTCAAAATCGTCGATGCTCAGCTTGACTCCTGACTCGCGAGCGATAGCGAGCAAATGCAGGACAGCATTCGTCGAGCCTCCGGTCGTGGCGACTGCGGCAATGGCATTCTCCAACGACTTCCGCGTGATGATCTGACGCGGACGGAGATTCTGCTTGAGCAAATCCATCACCATCTTGCCGCACTCAAACGCCACATCATCCTTTCGACCGTCCATCGCCGGCACTCCATTTCGACCCATCGGGGAAATGCCGAGAAATTCAAACGCAATAGCCATCGTATTGGCAGTAAATTGACCTCCACAGGCGCCTGGCCCAGGGCAGGCGTGATCTTCCAAGTCCTTGAGCTCAGCATCCGTCATAGTACCCTTCGCATGTTTGCCGACTGCTTCAAAGACATCTTGAATGGTCACATCGTGCCCCTGAAACCGCCCCGGCATGATCGAACCGCCGTATAGCATGAGTGACGGCAGGTTCAACCGCGCAAGAGCCATGACGGTCCCAGGGATCGTTTTATCGCAGCCAGAAAGTGCGACGACGGCATCGAACAGGTGTCCACGGGCGACGAGTTCGATGGAATCCGCAATGACTTCTCGGCTGATCAGGGACGCCTTCATCCCTTCGGTCCCCATCGAAATTCCATCCGACACGGCAATAGTGTTGTACTCGATCGGAGTGCCGCCGGCAGCCCGGATCCCGGCTTTGACACGTTCAGAGAGACGACGCAGATGAAAATTGCACGGCATCACCTCGATCCATGTGTTGGCGACCCCGACGAGCGGTTTGGAGAGGTCGTCGTCCGTCAATCCCACTGCCTTGAGCATCGCCCTCGCCGGTGCCCGTCCCGGGCCGATTAAAAGATCGTGACTCTGGAGCTTCGCCTCATCTTTTTTTTTCATGGTCTTTCGCACGCTCATCTACTCGACGGACATCGTGCTTGGAGGAGTAGGGGGTGTAACCGATTCATATGGCGCCTTGCCATGTGGGTTCATCCCATGAGGATTCCCTCCAGGCGAGCTCCCACCATGAGGGTACGCGCCGTACGGCATCCCCCCTCCATGATGAGATCCTGCCCCTTTGTGCTGCTGCATCACTTTCTCATGTTCGGACTTTTCCTTCTCACGTTGTTCGGGCGTCAACACCGCCATCACATCGCGCCGCATCTTAATTGAAGCCATCCGTAGCCCGACCTGCAGGTCTTTACTCTGCTTCAGCTTTGTCTCAATTGTGCCGAGATCGCTTTTTTCGTCATCCGTCAACGCTTTCAATTCACGTTCGGCAATTTTGATGTCGGCTTCAGTTTTGATACGGATGCGGTCCAGATTGAGTTGCACCTCCTTGAGCTTCGTAACTTGCTCAGCCGTGAGCCCGATGTCTTTCTCGTGTTTGAGAAGATGTCGGATGAGATGGCCGGTGCCACTATGCATCACGCCCTTGCCATAGCCATGTCCTCCGCCGCCGTATCCGCCTCCGGCATGGCCATAGCCTGGATCATTTGCCCAGGCGCTGGGGGTGCCTGACATAAGCAGACCCATCGAAGCTATCGCAACGACAGCAATTGTCTTGGCTATAGACTTCATGAAATCCTCCTTGGTTGAAACACTCTGGTCAAAAGCTTGCCATAGTGAGACACGCAACGCAAGCGCGCACCTATGACTCACATGCGTAATCAGTGCTTTCTGGAGGTATGGAGAAGTTCCACTCGTGGATCTGGGTGCCGTTGCTTGCTCAGCCGTTCGTACAGACCTCGTTCTTCTTCTGTCATCATCGTTGGCATCACAATCTGCAGGGTCAGAAAAAGATCCCCGTGTCCACCAGTTGCAGACGGTAGTCCTTTCCCTTTCAGCCGGAGTTTGCCGTCGGCTTTGCTGCCTGCCGGCACTTTGACCTTAACCGGTTCCACTAAAGTTGGAGCGGTCACTTCTGCCCCCAGTGCGGCCTCCCAAGGATAGACTGGGAGGGTGGCATACAAATCTGAACCCTGCTGTCGAAAAATTGGATCAGGCGCGATGGCCACGTGGAGATACAAGTCACCACGCTTACCACCATAGGCTCCAGGCTGACCCTTTCCAGCAATCCTCACACGAGTACCATCTTGAACTCCCGCCGGGATCCGCACTTCAATGGTTTTGGATTCGGTCGTCATCCCGCTTCCGTGACAGGTCATGCACGATCGGCCTCGTATGTTACCATTACCGAGACAGGTTGCGCAGGTTTGCGGTTCACGGAGGTTTACACGCCTGGTGACGCCTGTTAGAACTTCGCGCAGTGCAAGTTGAACGTCGGTCTCGAGATCCTCACCCGGTGTTCCAGAGTCGCTGTCTCTATTAGCGTTGCGCCCGCGGTTGCCAAAGAGACTCTCGAAAAAATCGGAAAAGTGCTCATTCCCGCCAGCGCCCTGACCACCAGATCCTTGCTGGAAACCCCAAGGCCCGTTAACCCCTCCGCTCCTGGCCTGTTCACGAGCTTTATTGAAGGCTTGCGCTTGTTCCCAATCCGTGCCGTACTGATCGTATTTTTTACGTTTGTCAGGATCGGATAGTACTTCTTGCGCCTCGTTTAGTTCCTTAAACTTCTTCTCCATCTCGGCCTTCTTGGCCCCAGCGTGAAGGTCGGGATGATATTGGCGGGCTAAGCGACGAAATGCCTTTTTGATATCGTCGGCGGAGGCAGTGCGGGGCACACCGAGGATTTGGTAGTACTCGCGTGGGGCAGTTGCCATACGATGTTCGACCTAGTAAGGAACCAAAGCCTGAATGATACACGTGAGCTTACGGAGTGTAGAAACGGTTTGCAAGAGCCGAGTGGGTCAAAGAGACGGGGAGACTTTAGCGCGGGCCATGAGCTTACAATAGGAGCAGGTCTCAGCCGTCGTTGGCTGGCCGCAAAGAGAACAGGAGTGTAAGGTGGAGCGGTCTTTGTCCATCATACTCACGGATGTCTCAGTCTTTCGGTGTTTTTCGAGAAAACCCCAGTAAAACATGTGTTTAGTACCAGGCGATTCGGTCTCCAATCGATTCAATACCTCTTTATAGAGAAGGGTACGGGCTCCCTGTGCCATGGGGCATTCCTCGACAACATACTCGATCCGGTTCAACACACAATAGGCCGCCAATTCGCGCTCGGTTAAGCGATACAAAGGTTTTACTTTTTTTGCGAATCCGTCCAGAGAAGCGGGGAGACTGGGGCCTTGCTTCTCGAGATATTCATCCTGCCAATGCAGGATGTTGCCGAGAAGTCTGGCTGCTTCGTCATCCAAGTTATGTCCGGTTGCCATGACGTCGTATCCCTGTTGGATCGCGATATGGTTGAATTGATACCGCTTAATCGTCCCACAGGTCGAACACGTTGGACGGTGGACGATCATCGCGAGTTCGCGAATTCCAGCCCCTTCCTCACGCTCCACGGTATGAACGTGCACCACCGAACCATGGGCGGCAGCCACAGTTTCAGCAAAATGCGCGACTTTCTTTTGAGAGGATTCGGAATAGTTCCCAATCCCAAGATTTACATATAATGCATCGGTCCTATAGCCCAACTTCAGTAAAATATCCCACAAGGCCAAACTATCCTTACCACCAGACACGGCAACAAGGAGACGGTCTTCTTTCGTGAACATGTCCTGAGACCGAATTGCTTTCTGAACCTGGTCGATCACAAAGCCATTGAAGCAACATTTGCAGAATGCGGCATTGTGACGAGGCAACTTGATCACGGCTTTGATCTTACATTTTGTACAGTTCATGGCCCTGATGATACGGGGGCGACACGGCTGATTGCAAATGACTACTGGTCATCTGGTGATGCCAGGTGCGTTTTCAGGTGCGTTTTGACGAGGAAAATTCGATTCAACGAGCTATCACAAGATCTCTCATGCGATTGACGCTAGAGTGACAATCCGTTATGAACAAGGGGAGGTTAGGCTCAGTCCAGTAGGGCGCCTAATCGGGTACTTTTAATAGTTTACATAATATATCTTATCAGACTATGACACTCGAACTGCTTGGCCGCGTTCATAAAGAACTCTCGATCACTGGACATGCCTGCTACGAAACCGTTCTGGCCATCTCCGAGCTCGTTAATCGGAAAGTTCAGATTATCCGGCTACACTGGCAAGCTTCGACATTACTCAAGAGAATTGATGAGGTCACAGGCGCACTTGGACAGCAGATCGTCGCCCAGGTTTCCGACCGACTCCTCGACAAGCCATCACTTGATTCAGGTGTCGGCATGATCGACGAGACGCTGACCGAGGCTATTGCCCAAGTCCAGCAGTTGAAAACTTTCCTTGTTGGCGTCGATACACAAATCCACGAACTCAGACTTGAAGCAATCCATCAAGATTTGCTTTCCTTTCAACGAGATCTGACGCTTCGTTCAGGAGGCATTGAACGGCTTATTGTCAATCGAGGTGCGGCTGCAGCACATGGACCATTGAGTGCGCTTCCCTACTCTGCCTCCGCACACGTGGCCACAGTACTACGAGGGCCTTTTCTGTTGGCCCCAACCAAAGATCTTCTGCTTCGACCCGGCGATATCGTCATCCTGATCGGCACGCAAGCGGAGCTGGACAAACTCACGGCATGGTTCACCGGCCAACGAACCCTTACACCTTCTTTGACACGACCTGCGTAGCAACAAGCACAAGCAGTAGGCACACTCGTGACGATTGGATACAATAGCGGTCGATGGTCATGATCACATCCCCTTCGTCGTCTATCCCGCGATTACTACTCTCTGCTGTCTCGATTTTCCTCTTCCTTAGCTTAGAGACTAGGCACGCGGAGGCGTTTTCTGCTGATTTACCAGGAATTCGCATGCTCGAAGAGATTCAAACCGTCATCACCGAGCTGGCAGAAGAAACCAAGTCCTCGGTCGTCAATCTTTTTCCAATCACCAGTGGCAACAGATCTCGGGAAGGCCCCGGCGAGCGCATGCCGAATGCGTCAGGCTCCGGTTCCGGACTGATCGTAGACAGCGAAGGTCATATCGTGACGAACAATCATGTCGTCGGCGATGCCACGGAGATCGAAGTACGCCTCTCAGACAAGACAAAGCTCATCGCTCACGTGATTGGTAAAGATCCAGACACGGACTTGGCTCTGCTCAAAGTATCGGCAGGTCGGCCGCTGACCAGCGCACGGTTCGGTGACTCGACGTCCGTCAAGGTAGGCCAATGGGTACTGGCCGTCGGAAATCCCTTTGGGCTGGACCAGACGGTGACGCTTGGCGTGGTCAGCGGGATTGGTCGTGAAAACATCAACCTCTCACGCTATGAAAACTTCATTCAGACCGATGCTTCAATCAACCCAGGTAATTCCGGCGGTCCGCTGTTTAACCTTCGTGGCGAAGTAATTGGCATTAATACGGCAATCATTAATTTTGCTCAAGGGATCGGCTTTGCCATACCATCGAACATGGCCAAACAGGTCATTGAACAACTCCTCGCCAAGGGAAAGGTTGTACGAGGCTGGCTCGGCGTCGGCATCCAACCGTTGACCGCCGAGTTGGCCAAGAAATTCGGTGTCACTGAAGGCGGAGGTGTGCTGGTCAATGAAGTATTTGAAAAAGACCCTGCGGCTCTCGCCGGGATTCAGCCTGGCGATGTCATCGTTCGGATCAATGGCGTGTTGGTCGACTCACCCAATAGGCTCTCTCGCCTGATCGGCACACTCGCTCCCGGTGCCACGTCACGGATCGAAGTCGTTCGAGATCTGAAACCCCTCCTTCTCGATGTGCCGCTTACCGAACGACCGGAGACTCCCGTCCTGGCATCCATTCCTAGACTAGAGAAGTTGGAGAGCAAACTCGGTCTAGAGGTTCAAGAATCGACTGCGAGTCTCGTGGAACAATTCAAGCTCCGCCAGTCGACGGGCGTGGTCATCACTAAGGTCGATCCGAACAGTCTCGCGCAAGCCGAAGGGCTTCGGGAAGGCGACCTGATCATCGAGGTCAACCGTACAGAGGTATCTTCCTTGGTGGAATTTACGTCAAGTATTTCTCAATCTCGACGGGGTGATGCTGTCTTGCTTCGCGTGCTCCGAGAGAACCGTGCGTTCTATGTCGTGCTCAAATCAGTCGACTGACCTTCTCAGTGAGCGACCGTGATGTGCCGCTCGGCCCTCTGCCGTTCGATGAGCTTTACCGTCAGATCCCGAGGCACTTCGTCGTAGTGATCAAACTCCATGACATAACTTGCTCGGCCACCGGTCACGGCATTCAGGGCTGTCGCATACCTCAGCAATTCCGCAAGTGGAACCATGGCCGTGATCCGTTCCATAAGAGCCAGCGCATTGACGGAAACAATACGTCCACGACGAGCGTTCAAATCTCCCATCACGGATCCAACCGTGTCGGTCGGACTATCGATGTCGACCCTCATGACGGGTTCGAGCAACACCGGATGGGCTGTCTCCATCGCTTTCTTAAATGCCATGGCTCCGGCAATCTTAAACGACATCTCCGAGGAATCGACCGTATGGTAGGAGCCATCATAGACCGTGACTCGAACGTCGACGACTGGAAATCCACTTATCGGCCCCTCATGCATGGCTTCAAGCACTCCCTTTTCCACGGCAGGGATGAAGTTTCGTGGAATGGCTCCTCCAACAATGCGGTTGCCGAAGGCAAATCCATGACCACGAGGCTGCGGGACCACTTCAAGCCAACAATCACCGTATTGTCCATGACCACCGGTTTGTTTTTTGTACCTGCCCTGCGCCTGTGATTGGCTTTTGATCGTTTCCCGGTACGCGATCTTCGGGGTGTGCAGCGCGACGTCGGCTCCAAATTTGCGCTGCAGTTTCTCCAAAGCCAGATCGATGTGAAATTGTCCCATCCCGCTGAGTACCATCTCCTTTGTTTCAGGATTGCGTGTGAACTCGAGTGTCGGGTCTTCCTCAATGAGCTTGTGCAAACCGAGACTAACCTTGTCGATCTCCGCCTTCGATTTCGCATCAACAGCGAACGATAAGATTGGTTTCGGCATCCCAAGCCCTGCATAACAGATAGGGGCGCTCTCCTGACACAAAGTGTCACCGGTCTGGGTGTCCTTGAGTTTCCCGATCGCCACAATGTCTCCTCCTTTGGCGACCTCAACAGACACATGACGTTTGCCCAACACCTTATAGAAATGACCGAGCTTCTCCCGTACCTGTCTTGACGCATTCCACACCGTCGTATCAGCCTGAACAATTCCCGACAACACACGACAATAGGAGAGTCGTCCAACGAACGGATCAATGAGGGTCTTAAAGACATACGCAGAAAGGGGCTCTTCTGCACTCCCCTTCCGTTCGCATGTTCCATTGGTCTCGGGGTGAGTCCCGTGCCATGGGTGATTCGTACCACGCTCTCTTGGTGAGGGCAGCAACTTCACAATGGCATCCAAGATCGACCAGACTCCCACATTCTGAATGGCAGATCCGGCATAGGCCGGAAGGAATCGCCTCATTTGAGTACCGCGTCGCAGACCGTCCAAGAGTTCTTCTCGTGTCAAATCACCCTGAGAGAGGTATCGATCCAGAAGAGATTCGTCAGTCTCAGCCACTGCCTCCACCAGCTGCTTGCGCGCGTCCCTAGAACACTCCTGCAGATCGTCTCCAGGGGAGACCTGCTCGACTTTCGAAGACATCGGCCCAGATCGAATTATTTTCCTCTGCCAAGCATCATACACTCGGTCGATAGTCGTCCCTTGATTGACCGGTACTGTCAGAGAGAGTGGAGCAGAACCAAAGTGTTGGCGGCAAGTTTCAAGTACATTCTTGAAGGATGTACCTTCCTTATCCAGTCCATTGACGAACAGAAGACAGGGCAGGCCCAATTCTTCGATCTTCAACCATAGCCGGGCCAACTCGGTCCTCACCCCGCTGCTCCCCCCCACGACAATGATGACCGCGTCGACGGCACGTAGAGCGGCCATCGGTTCGCCAAGAAGATCGAGTGCCCCGGGAGTATCGATCAAATTGATATGAGTCTGATTCCAGCTGAACTGCAGAAGGCTGGTACTGGTCGAGATACGATGACGGAGTTCTTCAGGTTCAAAATCCGAGACGGTGGTCCCCTCCGTCACGGAACCGAGGGAGGAAATAACTCCACCGACATAGAGCAAGGACTCGCAAAGGGACGTTTTCCCGGCACCGACGCTGGACACGATCGCCACATTTCTGACTGGCTCCACACGGGCTGTTTCCATGGCATACCCTCCGTTTGAGTATGGTAGTTTAGGCCATCGACCTCCTCGCAGGACAAGAATTTTGATTTCGATCAATCATAGCTTCCATAGCTTCAAATGTTTTCGTTATCTTCACGGGATCCACCCAACCACCCTTCGTCGGCAAAACTTACATACCGACCATCCCCAATGATGAGGTGGTCCAACACGCGTATCCCCAATAGTCTGCCAGCCGCCACCAATCGATCGGTCAACCGTCGATCCTCCTGACTGGGAGTGGGATCTCCACTTGGATGATTATGAACAAAGATGACCGCGGCAGCCGATTCGCGGACCGCAAGGGCGAATACTTCTCGTGGATGGACGATGCTGAGCGTCAGACTCCCTTCCGAAACCGTCGTTTCTTTGAGAACAGTATTTTTTGCGTCAAGCAGCACCACCTTAAAAATTTCGTGTTTCACATCGCGAAGAACAGGGTGAAAATGTTTGAAGAGATCGGCGCTCGACGAAATGCGTGTGCCGGTTGAAAGTGGAATCGCCAGAGAACGCCTTCCCAATGCCAGTCCGGCCTTGAGCTGGGCCGCCTTTGCCGGACCGACCCCCGGGATGGCACAGAGTTCTTCAATGCCACATGCTGCGATCCCACCCAAGCCTCCCATTCGATCAAGGAGTTCGATGGCCACTTGTACGGCAGACGAATCGCGTCTCCCGGTTCTCAGCAGGATTGCGAGAAGATGCGCATCGGACAGGGCGTCTGAGCCCTTTGCAAGAAGACGTTCACGGGGTCGCTCGGTTTTGGGCCAGTGGGCAATCCCTCTCCTGTGGCCTTTCGTATCCGCCATGAAGCCCCCTACCTGGACAAAAAATTGACGGACCGGACGCTTTTGTACCGTCAAAGAAGCTGAAATTGCCGACCTAAGATAAATACGTAGATCGCAACCTATTGAAATACCAACAAGCGACAATTTGGTGCAGCTCTTGCTTAAGTTCGCCCCCAGCAACGCACGTCGCCACCCTAGGAGGAGTCAATGGAATGTCCGAAATGTAAGGGTATGATGATGTTAGAGCGGTTCTCAGACTTCTTTCTCGTCTTCTACGCATGGAAATGTATCAATTGTGGAGCCATTATTGATCGCACGATTTCCAACAATCGCAGAAAGAGTCTCGCAGCTCGAGAGTCTCACACAGTAACTACTCGCTAAATTTTTCTCTTTTTCGGGCTCGGCATCCGAGCCCGTCCCGTAAGGGGGAGGATAGTACCTGCACGATCAACCCTTTTCCCTCACTCATAATAGTCACTCCATTTATTATAGTCCTCTTCGAACTGCACGGTCAAAAGAGGACCGAGGACCCTTCCATATTCTCGCGGCTCATTTCTGGTTCCCCATCCACGTTGTGATCTTCCTCCCTTCATTCATCCTCCATTCCTTGACCCCCGCAAAAACGCTATGTTAGAGTTCCCTGTTCAATGTGCTCTAGGCAAATATGCGTGTGATCGCGGGCACCCATAGAGGTCGGCGACTCAACGCACCACGGACAGATCAACTTCGTCCAACCTCGGATCGGGTCCGAGAGGCTCTGTTTTCAATTCTCGGGAATCGGCTGACAAATAGTCGTTTTTTAGACCTCTATGCCGGAACGGGTGCCGTGGGAATAGAAGCCATAAGCCGGGGAGCGATCCATGTCACCTCCGTGGAATCTGATAGAGAAGCCTTGAAGATCCTGCAGCGGAATGTCCAGATCTGTCAGATTCGTAGTGAACTCACTACGCGGCCCCAAGCCGTCGAAGAGTTTCTTCGCAACCCTGATCAATGGAAGGGTCCCTACGATATCGTCTTTGCCGACCCCCCCTATTCTGACGCTCAAAAATTTTCATCATTCCTTTCTGAACCGCGAACTGATCAGCTATTCAGCGCCGACTCATGGTTGGTTATTGAACACGCCACCAGAACCACCTTATCCGTGTCTCCAGGGCGCACACAGTTCCTGCGTCGGTATCGATACGGAGATACCACCCTCTCTGTCTACTCCAGTCTCAATGCTGTGCGACCATGAAGATTGGTATCTACCCTGGCACATTCGATCCCATTACCCATGGCCATACAGACATCATTACGCGCAGCCTTCGCGTGTTTGATAAGGTGATCGTGGCCGTAGCCCCAAACCCCTCTAAACATCCCCTCTTCAATCTGCCGGAACGGCTTGACATGGTGAAGTTGGTGATGAAAGATCTCGATCAAGTCGACGTCACGCCGTTTGAGGGACTATTAGTGGATTATGCCGAGCGGTCCAGTGCCCATGCGATCATCCGAGGCCTGCGGGCAATTTCAGATTTTGAACACGAATTTCAGATGGCGTTGATCAATCGAAAACTTGCCAAGGCAGTCGAGACCGTGTTCCTAATGCCAAGCGAGGAATATTCGTATTTATCTTCGACCATCATCAAGGAGGTCGCGCGCCACGGGGGAAACTTAACAGAGTTTCTCCACCCAGAAGTTGCTCGCCGATTACGCGACCGCATCAGGAGTCTCAAACTATGAAGCTTGCCGCCCGTGTCAGCCGCATTGCACCGTCCCCTACTCTTGCGATGGCTGCCAAAGCAAAAGCCATGGCGGCACAAGGGGTGGATGTCATCGACTTTTCGGCTGGCGAACCAGACTTTGACACACCTGAGCCAGTCAAGGCTGCAGCCGAAGATGCGATTCGCAGTGGATTTACAAAATATACGCCTTCGTCCGGAATCGAGGAGTTGCGCGGGGCGATCGCAGACAAGCTACAGGCCGAAGTTGGAGTGCGCTATGACAAATCTCAGGTCCTGGTTTCCTGCGGGGCCAAACACTCGTTGTACAACCTGGCCGAAGCTCTACTCGAAGCAGGCGACGAGATCATCATCCCAATCCCCTACTGGGTGTCCTATTCTGACCAAGCGCTCTTGAACGATGCCACGCCGATCCTGTTGACGACCAATGAAGACGAAGGGTACGCGGTCCATGCCGCTGCCCTGGAACGACTCATCACTCCTCGAACGAAAGCCATTATCGTCAACAGTCCGTGCAACCCGACCGGGACAGCCTATGATCGTGCGACGCTTGAGGAGATTGCATCGGTTGCGGTACGGCACGATCTTCTCGTGATTTCCGACGAGATCTACGAAAAAGTCCTGTACGATGGTGCGATCCATGTCAGCATTGCCTCGTTGGGACCGGAAATTGCTGCTCGAACGGTCATTATCAACGGGGTCTCAAAAGCCTATGCCATGACCGGATGGAGGATCGGTTACGCGGCCGGGCCTAAGGAACTGATCACGGCGATGGCCAACATTCAAAGCCAGAGTACCTCCAATCCGTGCTCGATCGCCCAGAAAGCGGCAGTCGCCGCATTACGCCTAGGAGACCCGTTCACCATAAAAATGGTGGAAGAATTTTCCCGTCGTCGGACCACGATCGTGAATGGGTTAAACAAGATCTCCGGTGTATCGTGTCGGATGCCAAAGGGGGCATTCTACGCCTTTCCCAATATCAAAGGAGTATTGGGAAAACAGGGGCCATCGGGTATGCTGAAGACTCCGAACGATGTGGCTCAGTACCTGCTAAACGAGGCCCAAATCGCAACGGTACCTGGTGAGCCGTTTGGCAGCAGAGAGCACCTTCGGCTATCGTATGCCACCAGTATGACGAACATAATCAGAGGTCTTGAACGCCTCGAACAGGCGTTTGCTAAATTAACGTGACCTATACCAAGATCTGATGGAAGAATAGCGCACAAGGGAGGGAAGCCGTGCCGATCTACGAATATCAATGTGAGGGTTGTGCCTACCGTTTTGAAGTGAAGCAGAGCATAAAAGACGATCCCCTCTCTACATGCGAACGATGCGGGAAGGCTGTGAGGCGACTGATTTCCTCTCCGGGAATTATGTTCAAGGGAAGCGGCTGGTATGTTACCGATTACTCCGAGAAGATGAAGCCTCCATCAAGCTCAGGTAGTGAGACCGGTGGAACGGGCACGGGCGAGAAAAAAGAAACAGCACCCCCCGTTGCAGCGAGCACAACACCGTCGACTCCGGCTGCGGCACCCGAAACAGCATCTAACAGTTCATCTACCGCTGCACCGAGCACGACAACGACCTCCTCCTCATCGTAATGGCTTAAACCGAGCTACCGCACACCGACCCCTTTCGACACACCTTTTTTGGCAGGTGGCACCTTGGGGGCAAGATTTGCCTTCGATTTCGCTGGTGTTTTCCGCTGCGCTGCTTTGAAAGACCTCGACTTTAAAGTTTTCGCACGAACCACATCCAACTGTTTCTGGAGGCTCATAATCATCGCGGTTTTCTCGCGATTCATCCGACTCAGTTCATCCATCTGACTCTGGGCTTCTTGCTTGGCCTTCGATAAGTCTGAGACTTGCGCTTGCAATTGAGCTTTTTCCATCGTCAGAGTTTGCGTTTCCGAGCGCATTTGCTCGATCTGAGCCTGTAAGGCTGGCGGCCAATAGTCACACCCAACGAGGCTTAATATGAGACCACACCCGAAAACTGTGTAGACGCCCCGCATCGAATGACTGCTCCTCGTCATAATCTTCACTCCCCTTTCGTCGGTCTGGATTGAGACAGGCTACAGCTTCGACAAGTGGGTCTTACACCCGTACTCTCGTTACTCGTAAAGCCATTGTACCAGATCGATCGCGACCGACATCGCAGAAGATCGGCTCCGGCTATTCGGATCTAGAGCTGGCGTGAACATGAAGGGCGCACTGGGAGCGAGGATGATTGCGCGCTGCAATCAGGGTTGGCCAAGGGGGAATGTTTCAGGGGTGTGGATCGGGTCAATTCTATGTCTTGAGCGCGCGATGCGCGATATCTGTCCGGAAATGGCAGCCTTCGAAAGAGATTGCTCTCACAACCTGATAGGCCTCGCGCTGTGCGTCCGAGAGCGTTGGTCCTCGACCTAAAATGCCGAGCACCCGGCCTCCCGCCGTGACGATCTCGTTCCCTCGCTGAGTCGTCCCCGCATGAAATACCATGGAGGTCGCTGATGCCGAGATGGTCGAGGGGAGGCCGTGAATCGTCACCCCCTGCCGGTAGGAACCGGGATAGCCTCCAGACGCCATGACGACACACACCGCAGCATCGCGATGCCATTCAACCACGAGTTGGTCCAGCCGATGTTCGACCACGGCGTCGAGGACATCAAGCAGATCGGTTTTGAGCAACGGCAACACCACCTGAGTTTCAGGATCGCCCATACGAACATTGAACTCCAACACGTACGGCGTTCCGTTGACGACCATCAATCCCGCATAGAGGACACCCTGAAATGGAGAACCAAGACGTGCCATCGCATCGACCATCGGCTGCAAGACTTCATGCGTGACGCGAGCACGAATCTCAGGCGTTCCCAGTGGAGCAGGGCAATAGGCACCCATGCCTCCCGTATTCAAACCCATATCACCATCACCGACACGCTTATGATCTTGTGCCGACGGCATCGGCACCACCGTCTGACCATCCGTGAAGGCCATGATCGTCAGTTCTTCGCCGTCGAGAAATTGTTCGATCAAGACCTGCTTCCCGGCTTGGCCAAAGACCGCCTTCTCCATGGCATCCACGATTGCCTGCCGAGCTTGATCGCGAGTGGTCGCGATGATAACCCCTTTCCCCTGTGCCAGCCCGTCTGCCTTGATCACGACCGGTAGCTCATGACGCTCAACATAGGCGAGCGCGTCGGCGACCTTCTCGAAACTCTCAGCCTGAGCAGTTCTGATTTTGGCTTGGACCATGACATCTTTTGAGAATATTTTGCTTGCTTCCAAGCGAGCCGCGTTCTTGGTGGGCCCGAAAATTCTGAGCCTGGCTTTGCGGAATTCGTCAACGATGCCCAATGCAAGTGGCACCTCAGGCCCAACCACCGTCAGGTCAATCTTCTCTTGAAGCGCGAAGTCTTTCAGGCCGCTAATATTGTCCACCGTGATCGGCACACAGGTTGCCAACAACGCGATCCCCGCATTGCCCGGGGCACAATAGAGAGCCGGCTTGCGTGGACTCTGGGCGAGCTTCCACACTATCGCATGCTCTCGCCCGCCACTGCCGACAACAAGAATCTTCATGAGTTCTCTTTCACTCTAAAGGAAGGCAGGTAGCTCAAAATGGCCTATCGCAAAACTCCGGGAACTCAGGCTGCCGAGCTATTTATTGCCAAGAGGATCCTCAAACAGGTCATCAAACGAGGCCACAAGGAGTGAGAGGCCCGAAGCGTACTGGCTGTACGTTGAGGGTCTCGACCGACTGAGAACGAAGTTGGGGGCCTGTTTCAGCATCCGATTAGTGGCGGAAGTGGCGCATACCCGTCAAAATCATCGCCATCCCATGTTCATCCGCTGCCTTCACCACTTCAGAATCCCTAATCGATCCCCCCGGCTGAATGACGGTCGTAATACCAACTTCGGCAGCGGTGTCAAGACCGTCACGGAACGGAAAGAACGCGTCCGATGCCATGACACAGCCCTTCACCGGCATTTGGGCTTTCATCGCTGCTAACTTGACGGAATCCACCCGGCTCATCTGTCCTGCTCCAATGCCGACCGTCTGGCCTGATTTAGCATAGATGATGGCGTTGGATTTGACGTGTTTACAGACTTTCCAGGCAAAAGCACAGGCGGCATATTCCTCATCGGTCGGCTTACGAATGGTCGGCACGGAAAGCGCGCGAAGATCCGTCAAGACGCCGAGATCGCGATCCTGCACGATCAACCCACCAACGAGTTTTTTCAGATCAAAGCCTTCCTGTTTCACCTTCGTCAATGGTCCCACATCCAGGAGACGGAGGTCCTTCTTTCGCTTTAGTTCGGCCAACGCATCCTCAGCAAACCCGGGAGCGATGACAACCTCAACGAACGTGGAGGTGATTTCCTTGGCCGCTGCAATATCGACGATCCGGTTGAAAGCGATCACACCGCCGAAGGCCGAGACGGGATCCGTCTCTCGTGCTTTGACATACGCCTCCACTGGCGTTTCGCCGAGCGCTACACCGCAAGGATTGTTGTGTTTGATGATCGCGACGGTCGTCTCGTCGTATTCTTTGATCAACTCCAACGCGGAATTCGCGTCGAGAAAATTATTGTAGGACATGGCCTTCCCATGAAGAATCTTGCCTCGTGAAACTGCAGGCTCGTTGCTGTGGAGTTCACGGTAGAAGGCGCCTTGCTGGTGAGGGTTTTCTCCATAACGAAGCGTTTCAGCCAATTCAAACTGTAGGGACAACACTTTCGGGAACTTCACCTCCCCACCTCGCGCCTGCTTTTCCAAATAGGCGGCAATCAATCCGTCATAACGCGCGGTATGTTGAAACACCTTCATCGCCAGCTCACGACGTAGCTCCGCTGTCGCCGTATTGCCTTTCACCGCATCAAGAACTCTCGAATAGTCGGCTGGATCGACAACGACCAGGACATCTTGGTGATTCTTCGCGGCCGATCGCAGCATTGACGGCCCGCCGATGTCGATATTTTCGATGGCATCCTCGAATCGACAATCGGGCTTCGCAATCGTTGCTTCGAATGGGTAGAGATTCACCACGACGACATCGATGGGACCGATCCCATGTTGATTCATCTCCTCCACATGGGCCGCAAGCGAACGACGGCCTAGTAAGCCCCCATGAATCTTCGGGTGCAACGTTTTGACTCGTCCGTCAAGAATCTCGGGCGAACCAGTATAGGCGGCCACATCCATGACTTTCACACCGGTGTCGCGCAACGCCTTTGCCGTTCCCCCGGTGGACAGGATTTCCGCGCCAAGCGCTTCCAGTGCCTTGGCCATCTCGATGACTCCAGTCTTGTCCGAAACACTGATCAGCGCCCGCTTGATGCCGGCCATAGTGGGTACTCCTCCGAAATGTGTACAGATATGAGATAGTTACGTTGACGACGAATACGAAAGGCGGGCGAAGGATAACAAATGGATCAAGCAAGTTCAAGGCGACTAGTGACCCGTCCTTGCTAGCTGAGATTAGAGTCTCTCGTAGCGGCGTTACATCAATCGCCAATGACTAAGACCCTGCACTCTCGGCACACCTCATTTCCCGGCCCCGGCCTGGCCAGCCGGACGTATCATTGACGTTGAGGTCATCAATCGGGTAACGTCTGGACCGCTATGAGGAGCGCTGATATTTCCCCACCATAACTACCCAACCAAGGAGGTGTGCCATGCTGGCTGGCCGATTGGTGAAACTGATCGAGAAGAACTCCGAGCAGCTTGCCCGAGAGCTCAGCGAGAAAGTGTGGAACTCGCCACGTTGCAGTGACCTCCGCAAAGTCCCCCCGGATGAGCTTCGAGCCCGTACCCGCGAGATTTACGACAATCTGAACAACTGGCTGATGGACAAGACCGAAGCGGAGGTCGAACAGCGCTACACAGAGCTGGGTGCGCGGCGAGCTGAGCAGGGCGTGGCCTACAGCCACTTTCTCTGGGCCATCACGGCCACGAAGGAGCACATGTGTGCCTTTGTCCAGCGTGAAGGTTTGTCCGATAGCGCCATAGAGTTACACGGGGAGCTGGAGCTGATGCGACTCCTCAACCAGTTCTTCGATCGTACCCTCTATTATACGGCGGTGGGCTACGAGCGCGAGCGTGCCCGCATAGGGACGAACCTCAAGAGACGCAAGGAAGATATCCAGAAGGTATATATAAGGTCCTGACGAGTGGGAACTGGCGTCTTCCACATACGGAAGGGCTCACCGCACAATCGTGGGCCCATCACCACCCCCCAGAGTTTTCCATTACTCGGTCCTTAACTGCCTTCGATTAGCCGAGCACGCATATACTGATAGCTGTGTGTTGGATGTCTAGGCGCTGCCGCCCTTCTATCGAGATCGATGTCGAACTGCGCTCACAACGACACCACCATCATCTCGGGGGAAAACTTTATAAGCTTTGCTGGAGGAAAAGCAGCAGGAAAGGATACCTGAAACCTTTAAGATTACAGGAAGTCGAACGAATCAATCAAGGACCTTCCTATAATCGTTTTCAAAACTCTTGATCTCCTTCTCTCGAACGAGCTAGTCTCGCGTTGAACACAGGAGGTGCACGATGAGATTCTTGCTCGCCGGCATCCTTGCATTCCTTCCACTGAACACCCAAGTTGCGTCATCCGACTGCACGAACATTGTCGAACCTGGTTCATGCGCGGAAACCGATCTGTCCAATGCAGAGCCTCACGTTGCCCCGCACAGTCTTGCCGACGATTTAAGGCTTTCGGGCAATCCGTACAGTCCTGCCTCCTCGACGAACTTTGAGCCGTTCATCGGACCCTATCTCTACATTCAAGGCCAACGGAGTATCATTCTCTACGATCCCCGTTCGCCTGATACAACCACGGCCAACGATAGTGGGCAGGATAGCTTCGGCTTATCTGGCTGGCACCAGGACAGGTACGGGAGGAACAACCTCATCAAAGCTTTTTAGAAAACTACACCTACCCACCTACCATCTTCCAGGAGGATCCGTTATGGGGCACTACAAGATCGGCCTCATTATTCCCCATCCCGAAGATCAGAAATGGGACTCGGTCTGGAAGCTGTTCCGGACGCCGAACCTGAACCTCCCGACCCTCGCCGCCCTCATCCCCGAGGAGGAATGGGACATTGA
>JBGTNJ010000028.1:0-151924 GCA_041743145.1 Nitrospira sp.
GCTCTCGGCGGGTGGATTTGCGATACTGTGCGAACGTCACCTCGGCAAATGTCTGTTGCGCCATGGGCGTGCCTCCTCATCAGCGAGTGTGGCGTTCCCTCTAGCACATCCCGAGCGAAGAATAAATCAGACCTTCCCTAAGTACGGCCACGGTATATGCTGATTTGCGATCGATAGTTCCTACAAGGCGCTGCCACTGATTCTGTATTAGTAGGGTAGCGGCGAGAGACTCACCCAACGAAGGCGATTGAATAGCGCTAAGAGCAAACCCGGGACCGCTTTGAGGGGCACGCATTGCGCTAGTGATTCGCCGAGTAGTGTCTTTACCTTCGGACGTAATGTTTCACGATCATTGCCTCTTTGCAAAAGAGTCAAGATGCTCATCGGATTAAGCACGCTAACAGCGTCCACTTCACTAGCGAGCTTATTTATCTCTGCCGCTAATGACTCAGCGCGTGCCACTAGGCCTGTGGCAGACGACTCGGCGTGTAGCGCTTGTTTTTCTGGTGTCATGAGAGTACAGCCCAACTATGTTTAGGTCGATCCGCATGAACGCGGCATCCGGCAGTGTTACCCCGAATAACACGCGACGAACGTTCGCACACCGCACGCCATTTGCGTCATGGTTTCCTCAAGTTGCAACCGGACGATCGATCGCGACATATTTTCATCTGATCCACAAAATCTGAGACAAACTGTGAGACAAACTGGGGTCAGAGTGCAATTTCGAGAGAACGGTTTTCGTCATTTGGAACTGATAGTCAGATCAGCCCACGTTTCTGCAGGTAGTCCTTATCGATGCTGATGGTGGGTTTTGGAAGCTGGCCACGCTCTTGGAGCAAACGTTCGACGTACTTCCCGATGAGGTCGGATTCAAGGTTGACGGAATCATTCACCTGCCTGAGGCCGAGTATCGTCACCTTCGCCGTATGCGGAATGATGGCGACGGAAAAGCCCTTGTCGCTCATATCATTGATCGTCAAGCTTATGCCATCAACCGTGACCGACCCCTTGACCACACAATACCGCAAGATATGTTGCGGCGCTTCGATTGCCAACATGATCGCGTTGGCATCTTGATGTCGGCTGCGAATCACACCGACTCCATCCACATGACCGGCTACCAGATGCCCGCCGATGCGTTCGTTGAGCTTCATGGCCCTTTCTAGATTCACCGGCATTCCCACGGCAAAACCGCCGAGCGTCGTCACCGAGAGTGTTTCGGGCGAAACGTCCACGTTGAAGTCTTTATCGGTTCTCGACACGACCGTCAGACAGGTGCCATTGACACTGACACTATCGCCGATTTTAAGATCGCCCATCACCGTTGAGGCGAGAATCGTCATTCTTGTCCCGGCAAGAGTCTTCTCAAGTGAAGCGACCGCGCCCATTTCCTCGACGATGCCGGAGAACATCAGTCTTTCCTCAGAATGATCTGCTTCACTACATAGACGAACAACACAAGCAACACCACGACGCCCAAACTAGCCAGCACGCCGATTACGAGGTTCCCAGCCGAAATTTCTTTCATCACGCGCTCATTATATCGCAGCCGTTACCGAGATGGCAGCGCCTCCATTCGCTTCATTGTCAGCCAGAACACACCCGCTGCCATCAGTTGTATCCCTGCAATGGCAATGAAGGCCATGGAATAGCTCAGGCTCCCAATCAAGAGGCCCGCCAGCAATGGACCGCTCGCGTGCCCGATATCCATGATCGTCCCCTGCATCCCCATGCCAGCTCCCAGCGTCTTAAACTCGGAACTGTCGGCAATTAGAGCCGAGGACGACGAGGAAACCACCGCCTCACCAAAGCCGAATCCGCCAGACAAGACCAGTAGGAGCGGGAACATTGAGACGTGCGGGATACAGACAAAGGTTCCGGCGCAAATGAAGAGACCAAGGATAATCAGCGGCTGGCGACCGACTCGGTCGGATATCCGACCCATAATTGGCTTGGAGAAAAATGATGTGACAGCCTGGACAGTAAACAACAAGCCCACTTCGCCAGGATTCAACCCCGCTGAAACTCCGTACAGCGGCAAAAACCCCATCAAGGCCCCGTTTGCAATCATCTTCGCCGCATCGGTTACGCTGGTGATGAGCACCTTCCTGTTTTTGGCGACCACGACAAACCCTTTCCACATTTCCGACAGCACAACAGCGTTTCCCCCCTCCTTCCTATCGGGAACCGCAACGTCGAGGTGAAGGCTATAGAACAGCACCATGCCTACGCAGCCGAAGATCCCAGCGACGACAAACGTCGTTGAAAAGCCAGCGGCATGGATAAAATAGCCTCCGAGAAATGGCCCCAATAGTGAGCCGGACTGCGTACACGCCGTATACGTGCCAAGCGCCGCACCACGCCGTTCCCGATAGAGCTCCGCCACAGTAGCCAAGGCGCTTGGTGCAAAGATGGCGGTCGCCAACCCGTGCAAAAACCGTAGCGCCGTCAGCGCGTTCAAATCCGTCATGAAAGGATAGAGAAATGGAGGCAGCCCAAACGCCACTACGCCGATCCGTAGCAAGAAGCGTCTTCCATAGATATCGGAGAGGGCGCCGGATGGCAGTTTCAGCAAGACACCCGTCAAGGTCGAAACGGACACGATCAGACCGATCCGTTCGGGGCTCGCGCCGAGCGATTCGGCGAACAAGGAGAGTGCGGGCATCCGCACCATGTTGTAACTGATGAAACAAAAGATGCCGACCGTACAGATCAGCATAAAACTGCGGGATGTCGTCATGGGAAGGATCTGTTGTGTGGAAGCGCCTTATCAGTATCTGGGTCGGTGCTCAGCGCATTTTTTAGGAATGCCACCTGCTCCTCGGGTAATGACGGTGGCTTCGCTGCTTCAGATAATACTCGCTCGGGGTTTTGCCTCATCACAACGCCCAATCGATTGATGGTCTCAACTCCCTTTTGCAATCTGCTTTTGACGATCCTAGCGACAAGCGGATGGAGAAGCGACACCACCCCAGCGAGAAACCAATTATCCAGTTTGGTGTACGCAACCAATGTGCTATTCATCGCTTCGTGGCTGTTCGGCTCTCTCACGGCTCCGGTCCTGAGAAAAATAACCGCTTCCCCTGTCACATGTGGAAGCAGCCGACTCTCATGCGATCCTTCAAGATAGTAAATACGTGAATCAAGGTCCTCGTAGACCAGCTGAATAATGCCCTTGGTCCCCTCACCGTCATCTCCCCAGAATCTTCCGGGCCCTCTTACTTCTGACTCGTAGCGGCCGAGATTGAGTCGCCGGATCAAAGCAGCGGTAAACGGCGGGTGACCCAGGAGATGCTGATACATCGATTCAGATAGAGCGGCTCGGATGGGCCCTATCTTACTTTCAGTCGTATGGCCCTGAACGATGGGTTGTAGCCTACAGGTCCAGGTAGGATCCACTCGTTCAACAGGAAAAATCAACCCAGCATGATCACGCAATAAGACACACGATTCTGTCCTTCCCTGCTCAGGAGAGAGGAACAGTCCCACTCCGAATCCGGCGATAACTATTCCAACTATGTGTCGTCGTGTGAACCGCCAAGCGGAACTCATGGGGTCGGCTTTTCGATGACTATGGTGAGATGAACGGGAAAAAGCTGTTGGCGATCCTGTCGTAGTCTGGCCTGCCGTAACAACGTCTCAACCGACGGCGAAACAACGCCACTGAAAGAGAGACGCCCATTCGTGACGACCGTGAGAGGCTTGGAGAAGTCGATGAGCTGATCGTTCAAGAACAAGCTGTACCGTTGGACCCGCTCCGTGGATACCTCAATCCGATTGGTTCCAACAATTGACGCCTCTATCTTCGCATATTCCCGACGCTTAATTCGTTCATCTCGCTTGTCGACCAAGTCCTGCGAAAATGCTGCGATTGGGTCGGTCGAGTCGATCCGAAGCCAGTTGAACGATTGAAAGTGGCTGGCATCGCGCACTACGGTCAGTCTTGCAGGTAACGGCTCGCGGCGCTGGCTATTAAACCAGGTGATAAGATCGGGCAGCTCTTCTTTCGGGAAATAGTGACCTCCTGCTACGGGATGCTCGCGCTGATGTTCTTGGTACACATGCGAATAGCCAAGTGTCTCCAACTCGCGGACGATCGACCGGCTCAGCCTCACAGGCATCACCTGATCTTTCGCTCCATGGATGACATACACAGGCGTATTACGAAGATTCCCCAAGAACGGCAGTAACACATCATCCAATCCGCTGGCCATAGGTGCAAGGCCTGCAAACAGTGGAGCATGATGCATGCCGATCAGCCACGTTCCGATCCCTCCGTTCGACATGCCTGTGAGAAAAATCCGATTCGGATCGATATGGTACCGCCGTCGGACTTCTCGGATCGTTTCCAAGACCAAGTCTTCGGCATGCCTGGTAAACCACGCGCCAGACGGATACGTTGGGCACGCCAACAAATATCCCTCGTCCAACCGCACTCGCCACCGTTCCAAATACCCTTCACCAGTAAAACCGTATCCATGCAGACACACGATTAGGGCATAGCTCTTCGAAGTCTGATACGAGTCGGGGATGTACAAAGACAACGGGTAGGTATGCCCACGGACGATGATCTGTTCACTCGGAAGCATCCCGATGGGTTGGCTCTGGTACGTTCCTTCTCTCCCTATGATCTGAGAAACCACTTCGACTGACCCTTTGTCATCAGACAGAATAGCCTGCAAGAGACGTTCAGTTTCGTTCGCCTCACCCGTATCTAGAAATCGATAGACGAGTGAATCAAGACTCTCGTTTAATTGAGCTGATGATTCTGCAAAGCTGGGCGCGACACTGCCTACCAAAGACGCCGACAGGATGATACTCCACATCCAGGGGATCACAACTCTCCTTCCACCACAACATCATGACCGACGGACCGTGTCACGACATGCCGTAACGCGATCGCACCGGCCAGTCGTGCTGGACTCGTCCCCCCGATCACCCCCTTGGCATTTTGCCCACCGAGCAGCAGCGGCGCCAGATAGAGGCGCACGTGGTTGACCAACTTGGCCTTCAGCAGCGCTGCATTGATCTCACCTCCTCCCTCGACAAGGAGGGACACGATTCCGCGCCGACCGAGTTGCGTGAGCAGGGCGCGCAATGAAACACGGCCCTGCAGCGCGGGCAATGTGAGAATCTCTATACCTTTCTTTTGCAGAACCGATCGTCGAGCCGCCGGAGCTACTGCCGTTGTGGCCATGATCGTCTTAGCCTTGTCCTGTTGCGCCAGGACCTGTGCCGTGAACGGAGTACGCAGACGACTGTCTACGATAATGCGAAGCGGTTGCCGTGGCGTTAACTGTTCTAATCGAGGCCCAGTTCTCGCTGTCAGAGACGGATCATCGGCCAGAACTGTTCCGATTCCAATCAGAACGGCATCCACACTACCGCGGAGTTGATGAACTTCTCTCCTGGACAACTCCCCCGTAATCCATCGAGATTCACCAGAGGCTGTAGCCAACTTCCCATCAAGCGTCATGCCTGCTTTGAGCGTCACATAGGGGCGGCCTGTTTTTATCCAGTGGCAATAGGCCCTGTTCAGTTCTTCCGCCTCGAAGCGGGCCACTCCAACCATGACCAAGAGCCCGGTCCGCCGAAGCGCGGCGGCTCCTTTTCCCTTTACGGATGGATTAGGATCCATCATCGCAATCACCACACGGCGGACACCAGAGCGAAGAATTTCAGGGACACACGGGGGAGTTCGTTTCTTGAGATGGCAGCACGGTTCGAGCGTTATATAGAGCGTGCCGCCTCGAGCCTGCGTCCCCGCTTGCCGTAGCGCGAGAATTTCTGCGTGAGGAGTCCCAGGTCGGAGATGAAACCCTTGGCCGACGATTCGATCTTGGCGAACGACCAAGGCTCCGACCATTGGATTCGGGCTTGTCGTCGCCTGGCCCTTCGCCGCAAGACGAAGCGCCAGGGTCATATAATGGAGATCTCGTATGCGGTCCGTCACCGTTTCTTGCGGCTGCCTGAAGGCATCTTGGGTGCCGGCTTGGCCCGCTTCACAGACTGCGATGCCTTCTTGGTTTTCACCCTCTTTACACGCACCGTCACGGGTTTCTTGGATGCTGCCGGCTTGGCGTCTGCCTCAGCGATCGCCGCCTGTGCCGCCGCCAACCGCGCGATGGCCACCCGGAATGGGGAACAGCTCACATAATCCAGACCAAGTTGATGACAAAACTCCACGGAACTTGGATCCCCGCCGTGTTCGCCGCAGATGCCGAGTTTGATCCCCGGCCGTGACGTACGCCCACCAGCAATCGCCGTTTTCATTAACGACCCCACGCCTTCCCGGTCAAGCGTGGCAAACGGATCCGCATCCATGATCTTCACCGTCCGATAGTGGTCGATGAACTTGGCGGCGTCATCGCGGGAAAATCCGAAGGTTGTTTGGGTCAGGTCATTCGTCCCGAACGAGAAGAACTCGGCCTCTTCGGCAATCCGTTCGGCGGTCACCGCCGCGCGCGGCAATTCGATCATCGTACCGACAAGATACGAGAGTTTCACATTGTAGCGTTTCATGGTCTCTTGCGCGACTTCGCGGATGAGATCCTTCTGCGACTTCATTTCCGCCACCATGCCCACCAGCGGGATCATGATCTCCGGAACGATTTTCTTGCCTTCTCTTGCCAGCTCACAGGCAGCCTCGATAATGGCGCGCGCTTGCATGCGCGTGATCTCAGGCATCGTAATACCCAGCCGACATCCGCGAAGCCCCAGCATCGGATTGAATTCATGCAACTCTTCAACACGCACGAGCAACCGCCGCTGCTCTTCCAACTTGGCCCCATCCTCGCCGGTCAACTCGAGCTGGGCGATCTCCACCATCAGTTCTTCGCGCTTCGGCAAAAACTCGTGCAACGGCGGATCGAGCAAGCGAATGGTAACCGGGAATCCCTCCATCTCACGATACAGCCCGATAAAGTCCTGCTTCTGCAGTGGCAACAACTGCTCCAAATACTTTTCACGATCCTCTTTCGTCCTGGCCAGAATCATCTTCTGCATAATCGGAATACGGTCTTCGGCAAAGAACATATGTTCTGTACGGCAGAGCCCGATGCCTTCGGCGCCGAACCCTCGGGCGATCATGGCTTGATCCGGCACATCGGCATTCGCCCTCACTCTCATCGTGCGCACACTGTCCGCCCATGAGAGGATGGTCGAAAAGAGCTGATATTTTTGCGACCGCTTCACATCCAGCTTCCCTTGCACCACCTGAATAATTTCTGATTCCATGACGGGAATGTCTCCGTCATAGACGTTTCCGGTCGACCCATTGACGGAGATGTAGTCCCCTTCGTGAAACACCTTTGACCCGATCCGCACCGATTGGGTATCGATAACTTCCACGGCCTCGCAGCCGGCCACGCAGACTTTGCCCATCTGCCTCGCCACCACCGCCGCATGTGACGTCATCCCGCCTCGCGCCGTCACAAACCCAGACGCGGCATTCATGCCATGAATATCGTCGGGGCTGGTTTCGTCACGAACCAGCACAACCCGCTGCCCGGCCGCTTTCATATCGACCGCACGATCCGGCGTGAGCGCGATCTTTCCCGCTGCCGCACCGGGACCGGCCGGCAACCCCTTGCCCAATGGGGTTGAACCCGCTTCAAAATGGGTTTCGAAGATCGGATAGAGATACTGCGCGAGCTGATCCGGACCAACCCGCTGCACCGCTTCGCGCTTCGTGATCAATCCTTCTTTCACCATGTCAACGGCGATTCGGACTGCCGAGATACCAGTCCGCTTCCCGACGCGCGTTTGCAACATATAGAGCTTGCCCTCTTGGATCGTAAATTCCAGGTCGAGCATGTCTCGGTAATGTTTTTCAAGTTTCTTATAGGTGTATTCGAGATCCTTGTACGCCGCCGGGACGTTCTTCGCGAGCGCGCTGACCGGGAGCGGCGTTCTGATACCGGCCACGACATCCTCGCCCTGCGCGTTCATTAGGCATTCCCCGAAGAATGTATGCTCGCCGGTATTCGGATCGCGGGTGAACGCCACACCGGTCCCACTGGTATCACCCATGTTGCCGAAAACCATCGCGACCACGTTGATGGCGGTGCCCCAATGGTCCGGAATGCCGTTCAACCGCCGATAGGTAATGGCCCGTGCGCCGTTCCACGATGAGAAGACGGCGTTGATCGCCATCCGCAGCTGCTCATTTGGATCGTCCGGGAAATCCTTCCCGGTCTCCTCCTTCACCAAAGACTTGAATCGTCCGACCAGGTCCCGCAACGCCCGAGCGTCCAATTGTGTCTCATGAGCCACGCCCATTTCTTCCTTCTTATGGTTCAGGATCGCTTCAAAATGTTCGCGAGGGACCCCCATGACGATGCTGCCGAACATCGTGACGAAACGGCGATAGCTGTCCTGGGCGAACCGCTCGTTCTTCGTCTTCGCAGCAAGCCCTTCGACCGTCTTCAGCGTAAGCCCCACGTTGAGCACCGTGTCCATCATGCCGGGCATCGATGCGCGGGCTCCAGAGCGCACAGACACCAGCAACGGCTTCTCGGGATCGCCAAACCCCATGCCCATCGACCGCTCCACACGTTTCAGGGCGGCCAAGGTCGCCTCCCACATTCCAGATGGGTATTTCTTGCCCTGCTTGTAGTATTCGATGCAGGCTTCGGTCGTGATCGTGAAGCCCGGTGGGACGGAGATCCCGAGGTTCGTCATCTCGGCCAGCCCGGCGCCTTTGCCACCGAGCAGTTCTTTCATGTTCGACGTACCTTCGGCTTTCCCGTCGCCGAAATAGTAAACATATTTCTTTGCCACGTGACTTCTCCTTCCACGAAGAATACCTATCAATGCGCGGGTGACGCACCGCGACCGTCGGATGATTCCAACCGGAGCCGATAGCGATTCACCAAGAACCACTTCGCCCGTACGCCTCCGATGATAATAGCAGTGACAAACAGCATCAACAGCAATAGCCGATAGTCAGCCTGAACACCTTGCTCGACATAGTATTGGCCGTCAAGTCCCTTCTTAAGCTTCATATCAGGATGGAGGTAATGTGGTTTCCCACTAGGGTCGGAAAGATTAAGCCATTCTGAACAGAGCCGAACTGGTTCATTCGCACCCGGTAGTGACTGCCAGGTCAGCCGAAGGCACACATCCCGCTTGGCATTGAACAGATCAGGGGTCTTCACCAAGTCGTCCAAATTGATGCCACTCAGTCTGAACCCAACCAAGAGAATGACATTGCAGACCACAATCAGCACCAGCGAGACCGCACGAGAAAATCGTCGGATCTTGTTCGCCCGACGGCATTCCTCCGTCATCGGCTGATCCATGACAACTCCCGTTGTTCTTGATCCCCGCGAGAGACAGTCCGTTTTCTGTCCGATTCGACCTACCGCCCTTGTACCACAATTTGAGAGAAGTCCGCGAATGACATGAATAACTCATCGACCTCTTTGAGTAACGACAGTCGATTGCTGCGAATAGCCTTATCTTCTGCGTTTACCATCACAGCTGCGAAAAAGTCATCGATGACAGGCTTGAGACGGACCAACGCATCCAGCGCTCGGCCATACTCACAAGCCTTGACGGAAGCTTCGACCTGATTACGTTCGTCTGTCACAGCTTTGTGCAGCGCGGATTCAGCCGCATGTTGAAACCGCGCCACTTCCACTGGCTCCCGGGTCCATTGCTCTTTCTCAACCAGCCTGTGCGCCCGCTTGAAGCCGACGATCAAGGGATCGAATTCCGCTTTTGTCGTGACCGTTTCAAGCGCCTTCATTTTCAGGACCAGATCGACGAGATCTAGTGCTTTGTCATGAACGGGTTTTAAGACAGCCTCAATGACATCGTCACGCAGCGTATGTACGATCCGACAGTAGTGCCGCACCCGTTCCAAGATAAACTCAGTGATCCGACGTACACCTTGCAGCTCAGAATCTGGCAGGCCCTTGAAACCGTCATCAGAGACCAAGTTTCTTGCATTATTAATATATCTTCCCAAATTCAGTCGCAGATTCGCCTCGAGAATAATCCGAGCAATCGCTGTCGCATGCCGCCTGAGTGCAAAGGGATCCTCGGACCCGGTCGGAATAATGCCCACGTGAAAGAAAGCCGCAATGGAATCCAGCCGATCGGCCAGCGAGAGAATCTGTCCTGCTACCGTCTTGGGCAATTCCCCTTCAATTGCCCTGGGAAGATACTGCTCTCGAATGGCCTGAACCACTGCGGACGGTTCTCCATCGTGCAAGGCGTACTCGCCACCCATGATACCTTGCAACTCCGGAAACTCGCCTACTATGCCGGTCAGGAGATCGGCCTTGGACAACGATGCCGCCCGCTCACAAATCTGTCGTAATTCATCCTGTCCGGGAGGCACGTGCGTGGCGATGAAACCAACTAGTTTTTTTACCCGCTCCTGTTTTTGCGCCATCGTGCCAAGCTTCTGGTGGAACGTAACTCCAACTAACTTTTTCGTTCGCTCTTCGAGGCGCACCTTCCGGTCTTCGTCGAAAAAGAACTTGGCGTCAGCCAACCGTGCCGCCAACACCCGTTCGTTGCCTTCACGAATGAGGGACATATCCTTGACACGGTTGTTCGACACGGTGATGAAATGGGCCGCCAGTTTACCGGTGTTCTTTTGCCGCAAGGAAAAAAACCCCTGGTGTTCCTTCATCGAGGTCATCAGAATCTCTTCCGGCACATCCAGATAGGCATCCTTGAACGACCCGATCATCGAATAAGGCTGTTCCGTAGAGTACACCGCCTGGTCCAGCAAAGCTTCGTCGTCGTTGAGCTGTAATCCGGTCTTGTGGCAAATGGCGGCAATTTGTTCTTCGATCAGTTTGCGGCGGCCCTGCGGGTCAACGATGACGCCTTTGCGCTCCAATGTGCTGATATAGGAGGCAGCATCGCGAATGGACACCCACTTCCCTCCGCCCAAGACTCGATGACCTCTCGTCTGATTCGATGCTTTGATGCCGGCCACTTCGATCGGAAGCACCGAACCTCCATAGCACGCCATGACCCACCGGATCGGACGGGCAAAGCGCACGCCGGCTTCGTTCCATTTCATCGTTTTGGGAAACGCGAGGCCTGATACCACTTGCGGTAGTGTATCGAGCAGCACAGCGGCAGTCGCGCGGCCTTCTTCACGTTTTACCGCAAAAAGGTACTCGCCCTTCGGAGTCTGGCGAACTTTAAGGTCCTGAACGGCGACACCCTGGCCTGCGGCAAATCCTAAGGCGGCTCTGGTCGCCTGTCCTGCCTGGTCAAACGCGACGGCCTTCGAAGGCCCCATCGCCTCTTTCGTCACGGAGGTTTGTCTCGCCGCCAAGCCATCAACCACGATTGTCAGTCGGCGTGGCGTGCCCATGGTTCGAACAGCCTGAAAAGTGAGTCGCTGATTATTGAATAGACGTTCGGCTGATTCCTTGAGTGAGGCCAGTGCGGGAACAATGAACTGATACGGCAGTTCCTCTACACCGATTTCCAGCAACAGTTCGGCCACGGATGGTGCGGAGGTCCTTCTGTTTTTTTTCGGCGCAGCGCTCCGGCGTCCTGGTTTCTTTTGAGTCCCCATAACCTGTTATGTTCGGTTTGCTCCGGCCTTCGAACGAGGCCTACCCGCCTTCATGATTCTACGTTCAAGACTCAATAGTGGGTGTCCCATCGCCGTTCGCTCGTCGAGATAGCGCTCGGCACATTGCCTGGCCAGTGCCCGCACCCGGGCAATGTAGCCCGTCCGTTCAGCGACGCTGATCGCCCCGCGGGCATCGAGTAGGTTGAACAGATGGGACGACTTGATGCAGTAGTCGTACGCTGGCAACGTCACGCGCTGGTCGGCCTGCGCAAGCAACCGCTTGCACTCCACTTCATTCGCCTGAAAAGCTTGCATGAGCATCGCCACGTCCGCTTGTTCGAAATTGTACCGAGAACCTTGCACTTCGGTTTCGTGATGAATATCTCGATACGTGACGCTGTCGGTCCAAGCCAGATCGAAGACGTTGTTTACTTCCTGCAGGTACATCGCAATGCGCTCTGTGCCATAGGTGATTTCGCCCGTGATCGGACTTAGGTCAACTCCACCAATCTCCTGAAAGTAGGTAAACTGAGTAATCTCCATCCCATCAAGCCGTATTTCCCACCCCAGTCCCCACGCCCCCAACGTCGGGGATTCCCAATCATCCTGGATGAAGCGAATGTCGTGATGCTTGGGATTGATCCCCAGCTGAGCCAGACTGTCGAGATACAACTCCTGAATGTTGTCGGGAGCAGGCTTCAAGACGACTTGATATTGGTAATAGTGCTGGAGACGGTTGGGGTTTTCACCATAGCGGCCGTCTGTCGGGCGGCGGCATGGTTGCGTATAGGCCGCCCGCCATGGCTCCGGCCCGAGTGATCGGAGAAATGTGGCCGGATGAAACGTCCCAGCGCCCATTTCCATGTCATATGGTTGATGGATGACACAATTCTGATCGGCCCAGAATCGATGAAGGCCGAGAATAAGGTCTTGAAAATTCACAGAACCTACTGTCTGGTCGGGAGAGATGACTGGATGTTTACGTTAGAGGATCGCAGGCTAGCAAGAATGCTTTTCCACTGTCAAGGAAACAGATCACTCAATTATTCATGGTTACATATGAAGAACCAACACGAACCTAAGATGCTCATTTGAACAGTGTGATACGCGTGAAGCTCTCTGGCCAATTTAACCTTGACGAGCCACCTGTCTTTCCCCTATTGTTGTAATTGTTGACTAAGTTAGTTGTATTCGTGGAATAGCCGTGAAGCTGTCAAAAAAAAGTGAATATGGCCTTAGGGCTTTGCTTGAGCTCACCAGTGCACATGGGAAAACTACCTTACAGCGCCATGAAATTGCGGATCGGCAACACATCCCGATCGAATTCTTGGAGCAGATTCTCCTCACGCTCAAACGAGCTGGGCTTGTTGCAAGCCGACGGGGCATCAAAGGTGGGTACAGGCTGATCAAACAGCCTAGGGAGATTACACTTGGCCACGTCATACGCCTACTTGATGGCCCACTTGCACCAATTGGGTGTGTCAGCAAGACCGCCTATCAGAAATGCAATGAATGCCCTTATGCAAACAAAACACGGTGTCCGCTCCAACAAGTCATGGGCGCGGTCCGTGATGCAATTGCCGGGATCCTCGACCACTATACGCTTGCCGACTTTGCCTCCAACCGTTCGGAAGTGTGACCCTTGATGGATACAGTCGTTCTAGTCCTCATTACGTTTGTGGCCGCCACGGTAAACGGCGCCCTAGGCTATGGCTTCTCCTCCATCACTGTTCCTGTCGCCCTGTTGTTTTACACCAATCGCATCTTGAATCCGGCTCTTGTACTCATCGAACTCGTCATCAACACCTATGTTCTCTTCATCAACCGGAAGAGCATCTCCAACGTCTTCTGGCGTGTCGCTCCTATACTTGGCGGTCTGGCGGTCGGAGTCGGCATCGGCAGCTATCTTCTCTTTTTGGTGCAACCAGCATGGATCAAATTCGTCACCTATTTTTTTCTGTTGCCCTTGATTCTTCTCCAGGCTGCGGGCATTCGGAAACCCATTCGCGCTGAAAAAGCTATAGGGGTACCGTTTGGAATAGGGCTCGGTACGCTCTACTCCGTCACGACAATTTCCGGTCCCCCCTTGGCTCTCCTCTTTAACAATCAAGGCTATCCGAAACAAGACTTCCGTGCTGCCTTGGGGATCATTCGCCTGGCGGAGTCGTCACTCACAGCGATCGCTTACGGGTTTATCGGTTTCTACAGTGCCGGCAGTATGGAAATCATCCCCTATATCGTTCCCAGCGTCATCATCGGTATTCCGTTCGGAACGTATCTCATTCGCTTGCTGGATCCTGAGACATTCCGGCGCATTTGCATGGCATTCGACGGGTTAATTGTGGGATTCGGCCTGTCTCGAGTCTTAGTCGAGTTAGATCTTGCCTCACCAGGTACGACCTATAGCATCTTGTTGATCGTGGTTTTCGCGAACGGCTATTTGCTCTTTAAATATTTTAAAGATCGCACTGATCACCAGCCTATCCCGCCCTCATAGCTTCCGACGTAGCTCGTTCATTTACGCCTTGTTCGCTTAAAAAAATAGGATCGAACACGAAGAACTTTCCCCCTCATTTTTCTGTATTTTCTCCTCTGCTGCTCATCCTGATACTTGAATGGTAAACCCTTCACACCTTCATCTTCGCCAGTACAGACAAGACATATAACTAATTGACTAATCAGAATAATGTTAATTTTTCGATCTGGCATTCTATTTGCTGTGACCAAGGTCGTCCTAGTCTTGCGTACTTGAGCCGCAAGGGACTACCTCAATTCATCTGAATAGGAGCCGATTCTTATGCTGAAAAATGCAAGTTCTATCGTCCTCTTTTATCGGCAATTCACAAGATTGATACCTGGCCTTATCATCTTCAGCGTTATCGGACTTCCATTAACCGGATGCGGTGGCAACGAAGGAGGAGGGCCTATCGTTTCTTCGCTCTCTACACCGACAGAAGGTACTTCGTCACCAGAGGGAGCAGATGATTCGGATGCTGATTTGACCACGCCAAGTTTGTCAGAAGACGAACATCAGGCAACGGATATTATTGAAAATGAGGCCGAAGATTCAGAAGCTCTGGCCAACATAGCGAGCCCTGATGGAGAAGAGGAAGATCCCACAATCTCTTTGACCTCCACCCCAACTGGAGTCACTGCAAGATTAACATGGGATGCCTCCGCTGATCCTAATGTGGCTGGCTACAATGTCTATTATGGAAAGCAATCGTCCGGAGAGTTTGCCTCATGCTCCTATGAAGAAGGCCAAGCGGTCGAGGCTCCGCCTGCTACTATTAACGGGCTCGAGCCTAATACACCCTATTTCTTTGCAATCAGTGCTTACGGCGGCGAAGGTGGCGAATTGGAAAGCCCTTGTTCGAACGAGGTGCTCGTAGTCACACCGCCGACTCAAAGCTGAGAAACCTGCCTCCTCATCGCTACGCTTACCGCCCTCTGGCTTTTGCCAGAGGGCGGATCTCTTCATTGACCTCTACCCAGTCGATTTGCTAGCCTTCGTTTCTGTTACCTTAGCTGCCGATATGATTTTAGACAATCAGTCGGCTACACCGTTTGATCCCAATCTCGAAAGGACCTCCAATGGCCGGTTCACCTGCTTCACCAGAATTGCTTACGACGTTACACAATAAGTCAACCCAACTCCGCATCGACAGCGTGCGTGCCACAAGCGAAGCAGGCAGTGGTCATCCGTCGAGCTGCGCTTCAGCTGCTGATATCGTTGCCGCCCTATTTTTCTCCGTCATGCGGTACAACCCTCAGAATCCCAAAGCACTCAATAGCGACCGCTTCGTTCTCTCAAAGGGCCATGCAGCACCATTGTTATACGCAGCGTGGGCGGAGGCTGGACTCTTCCCTGCGAGTGATCTCCTAAAGTTGCGCACCTTGACATCGGACCTCGAAGGCCACCCGACTCCCCGGCTCCCCTTTGTTGACATGGCTACTGGTTCCCTGGGCCAAGGACTTCCGGTTGGGGTCGGTATTGCGTTGAATGCAAAGTTCGTCGACAACCTTGAGTACCGAACCTATGTGCTCATGGGAGACGGTGAATCGGTGGAGGGATCTGTCTGGGAAGCTGCCGAGGTTAGCCGCCAGTACGGTTTAGACAATTTATGTGCGATCGTGGACGTAAATCGTCTCGGACAAAGTGATCCAACCATGTTGCAGCACGATATGGACGCCTACCGTTCCCGCTGGGCGGGATTTGGCTGGCACACAATTGTCGTCGACGGCCATGATTTCGGATCCCTACTCAGGGCATTTGATGAAGCTGTCCATACGAAGGGACGTCCGACCGTACTGCTCGCCAAGACCTATAAGGGTAAGGGCATTTCTTTCATCGAGAACAAACCGGATTGGCATGGGAAGCCGCTGAAAAAAGGGGATGAGACCCAGAAGGCCATCGACGAGCTCACAAAGCAATTGAGCCCAAACGGCACAGCTCCTCACATTACACTACCATCGCTCGCCACTACCCCTTCCCTCACCATCGACACCATGCCGCTAGCTCCGTATAAGATCGGTGAATCGATTGCAACACGCGAAGCATTTGGACTCGCCCTTGAGGCACTCGGCTCCGTGAACCCCCTCGTCGTCGCGCTTGACGCCGACGTGAAGAACTCCACGTACACCGACAAATTCGGCAAGAAATTCCCAAATCGGTTTTTTGAAAGCTTCATCGCGGAACAAAACATGGTGGGCGCAGCCGCTGGGCTGGCGGCATGCGGGAAGATCCCCTTCGCCGCCACGTTTGCCTGCTTCTTAAGCCGCGCTTACGACTTCATCCGGATGGCCGCGATCAGCGGGTCAAACATCAAGCTGGTCGGCACACATGCCGGCGTGAGCATCGGTGAGGATGGGCCGTCCCAAATGGGACTCGAAGACATCGCCATGATGGCGGCACAACCAAATGTGACAGTGCTCTACCCATCAGACGGCAACTCGACGTATCACCTGATCGAAGCGGCCGCCAAGCACAAGGGAATGGTCTATGTGCGTGCCGGAAGGCCGAAAACTCCAGTTCTCTATGGACCAGAGGAGCGGTTCCACATCGGAGGCAGCAAGATCCTCCGACAGAGCGCATCAGATGTCCTCACGATCGTCGCCGCTGGTGTAACCCTATTTGAGGCTTTGAAAGCTTATGATCAATTGAAAACAGCCGGTATCGCTGTCCGCGTCATCGATCTCTACAGCATCGCTCCCATCGATAGAAACACCCTAGTGAATAGTGGGAAATCAACGCAGGGGCGAATCCTCACGGTGGAGGACCACTATGCCCACGGAGGACTCGGTGATGCCGTTCTGAGTGCCGTTGCTGCCGAGGGTATCAAGGTCCACAAACTGGCCGTTCGTGAAATTCCTCATAGCGGGAAATCGGAAGAACTGGTGGATCACTATGGCATTGGAGTGCGATCCATAGTCGAGGCAGCTAAACAGTTCATTAAATAGCCGACCATGCATAAGGCACGATCGTGCACTTGATCGACTGCTCTATGTCAAACTCCTGTGAGAAATGGTATTGCTTTTATGCCACTAAAGTCAGTCCACATGGACGCACAGCCCTCTCCTATGCTTTCATTTTTCCGACAAAATAAGTTATGGTATAGTTCGTGGAAAGATCTGGTCTAGCTCAAGTAAATACAGAGGCCACATATCCATTACAACTAAGCAGGAGGTACGAATGAGAAGGACCGTAAGCGTTTCAGTTTTGGCGATGGGATGCGCCTTACTGTTTTCCGGAGGGGTCGTCTCCGCCGAAGATCTACCCCCATTGCCTACAGTTCCACCCGAGTACGCCGACAAAAAAATGCCGGCAGGTTGGTGGACCGATCCAAAAGTCATAGCAGAGGGTGGGAAGATTTATAGAGGCGAGTTCAAAACCGATATCAATTGCAGTAGTTGCCACGGAGATGACGGCAAACCAAAGAAAAAGGGCGCACGAGATCTTCGTGACCCGAAACTCGTCTGCCGTTTCTCGGACGCATACTGGTTCTGGCGCATATCGGAAGGTGTCCCAAAGACAAAGATGAAGGCCAATAAGGGCCTTCTGTCCGAGGAGCAGATCTGGCAAGTGATGACCTATGAAAACCAGTTCTCGCACGACGGTAAGCCGGCTGACCGGTCATGTTACAAACCCTAAGGGGAAAATTATTGGACGAAGAAACGTTGTGATCAGCTGATCACAAGCAAGGGGGAAAGAGCGTCATGCTCTTTCCCCCTTGCTCATTGACATCGATTCTTGTGGCGCATTCAGGCTCGGTTAGGAGCTACAAACACCAACACCTTGAGCCGCCCGCTTGTATGGTTTTTCACGCCGTGCTCCTCTCCGGCTGGAGCCATGGTGCCCTGCCCTGCAAGGAGTACTCGCTGTTCGATGCCGACTTGAAACGTCCCCTGGCCCTCCAAGACTATATAAATTTTGTCTTGATGGCCATGTACGTGACCTTTTTGTTCTTGGCCTGGCTCAAAACAATAGACATCACAGAAGAATCGATCTGTTTGGAAGATGTTGTTCTTTTTCATCTTCTCACTGCTGAACTGTTGAAAGTCGGCAAGCGTGACAACATTCATCACAAATACTCCACAATCTAGGTGATCACGGCAAACGAGACAACAATTTCCGGTACGAATGCTTAAGTTCGTTCATGGCAGTATTCATCCCCTCTCGAATTTGGTGCCATTTTTCATCAGTGGTTCCCCTCAGTGCATCTAACTTCTCCTTGACACCATCTTTCCTCTTCTCCAACTCGTTGAGCGACTTCTGAAGATCTGCCCGTGTGGACTCCGAGGCCTTCGCAATCTTCTCCCGCAACCCGAGGATGTGCTCCTGAATAGCCATCAATTCATCCTGTGCCTTCAGTAGGAATGCCTCCTTTTGCTGAGCCGTATATTCCCTGGTTGCCTCGATGGTTTCCTGAGCTTCTTTCACAACCTTTTCGGCACTCACGGTGGGTTCAGCTGCCATACTCGATACAGATGCCATTCCCGCAACGGCTAAGATTAAGACGACTACCATGATCGGACTTCGACTCATACCCCTTCTCCCAAAGACCATGGAGTATAGTCTGCCACTTTCCCAAAGTCACGAGCGCTAAACTTTCACGAGGGTTCAACCGAGAAAGATAGTCGTAACCAAACTACTCGCGTTCGAGGAACTGCTTCTATGGCATCAGAAATAGGGTCGGCAGCCACCCCAGTTGAACGGCTGGAACAGTCATTGGTTCAGAAAATTGAGACCGGTGAGATTGAGCTCCCTCTCCTGCCACAAGCCGCCAGCCAGGTGATGGCCTTAGCTTCGGATCCAGCGGCTGACGCGGCGAAGCTCTCGGCTCTGATTCACCAGGATCAAGCACTCGCTGCGCATGTATTGCGGATCGCCAACTCCCCAGCCTACATGCCCCGCAGTCCCGTTGTGTCTCTCCAACATGCGGTGGCCATGCTGGGCATTACCTTGCTGTCCGAGATTGCCTTTACGGCTTCGCTCAAATCAGGCGCGTTTAAGGCACCAGGGCATGAAGAGGATGTGAAGCGTCTGTGGCGTCACTCCCTGGCGAGTGGGGCTTTTGCCAAAGAAGTCGCCCGCATGAGACGTGTTAACATCGAAAGCGCGTATCTCTGTGGGCTGCTGCACGAAATCGGGAAACCGGTCGTCTTGCAAACAGCAACGGCGCTCACACAGGCGCAGCGTCTCACCGTTGAGAAATCAATCCTCTCCGGATGGATCGATGGGTATCATTCCCGCGTCGGCACCCTCATCGCCGAGAAATGGGGTTTGCCCAAGCAAGTGGCGACGGCCATTCAGTACTACGACGATTACGATCATGCCGGATCATTCCGTCAGGAGTGCCTACTCACGTGCGCCTCCGATAGACTCGCAAGTCATGTACTCGCACCAGAGGATCTGCCGGAGGAGTCGCTTCGGACGCAACCGGTCTTTGCGGAATTGAACTTGTATCCCAACGACATCGACCAGCTACTGACTACGAAGGACCATGTGCTAGCGGTGGTGAATGCCCTAAATCTATGAGCACACCCGTTGCGTTCGATATCATCGTCATCGGAGCCGGCCCCGCCGGACAGAAAGCGGCAGTCCAGGGTGCCAAGGCCGGGAAACGCGTCGCCCTGATTGAGCGAGAACGCGGTATCGGCGGAAGCTGTGTTTATCGTGGGACAATTCCCAGTAAGACTTTGCGTGAAAGCGCGCTCCACCTCGACCAACTCAAGCGGGCTGGCGAGGCCCTTCAATTTACTCTCAAACCCGATACTCAGATCGCAACACTCTTAAGTCGGCTTGAAAATGTCGTTCAGGCACATGACTCCTTCATGAGTCAACAGCTCCGCCGGAACGGTATTTCGTTGCTGCATGGCCGTGCACGCTTCCTGAACGAACACATCATCGAGATGCAAACTGTTGATGGAGCACGGCAACAATTCACGGCCGATACCATCGTGATCGCCACTGGATCACGTCCCAGAACCCCAAAGGAAATTCCTATCGACCATGAACACATTCTGGACAGCGATTCGCTCCTTTCGATGATGTACTTGCCTCGGTCATTGGCAGTCATCGGAGGTGGGGTCATCGCGTGTGAGTATGCCTCCATCTTCGCGCTGCTGGGCGTGGAAGTGACTCTGATCGATCGTGCTCAGTACCCGTTGCAATTCATGGATCGTGAACTGGTCAGCCACTTTATACAGAGTTTTGAGCGCCATGGTGGCCGCCACCTCGGGAAAATCCAGATTGCGGAGGTTCGCTGGGACGAGGTTGCCCACATCGTCACCTTGTTGAGCGATGGAACCAAAATCTGTAGCGAGAAAATGCTCGTCGCCCTTGGACGGCAAGCGAACGTCGAAGACTTGAACCTCTCAGCAGCGAGGATCGCGGTTTCAGAGAAGGGCCTCATTCCCACTAATCAGTATTGCCAGACAGATGTCGCCCACATCTATGCGGTCGGCGATATGGCTGAGGGCCCTGCTCTTGCCTCTAAGGCCATGGAAGAAGGTCGGCGGGCTGTCCGCCACGCCCTCAACCTCTCGATCGGTGACGCAGCCTCGACCATTCCTCTGGGAATCTATACGATTCCAGAAATAGGAAGCATCGGCCTTGATGAAAAGAGCGCGCGGGAACGCTATCGAGATCCGTTGATCGGGCGGGCGAAGTTTGAAGAAATCGCCCGTGCCCAAATATCGGGGGCTGGCCATGGGCTCCTCAAGATGGTAGCTGATCCTGAAGGAGCGCGCCTCCTTGGTGTCCAGGTCGTCGGAGATTCAGCCACCGAACTGGTACATATTGGACAATTGGCTCTCCAAAGTTCTGCCACGATCGAATCGTTCATCGACAACATCTTCAATTTTCCGACCTACGCAGAAGCCTACCGAATCGCCGCGCTCGACATCTTGGGACAAGTGGCGAAGCGCCGAGCGACCAAAGCTGCCTAGCACTTTGGCGATTGGACGTACTGATCTACGCCACTTCTCTCCTCGTGACCTGATGTATGTGGCACAGATATCCTGGGTGCTGGACTTCTTGCTTTGTTCTATCAGCGGAACTGCGTGGAGACTTAATAGCTGAGTAGATTGGCTCGAGGAATCATGCGACTTCGGTGTCTTCGTGGTGTCGTTGGAACCGATGCTGCTCCAACTCCCTGATCACATGGTGGAGCCTGGCCCATTCATCTGGGCTGAGGTTGACAAATTCGCATCCAAAACTGCCGGCTCGACACCATCGCACGATGGCTTGTGAAATCTGGATCGAAGGTTCGTCATAGGATGTATGGATCCGCAACTGAAGGAGCGTCCCAGGCTTCACATCGATGAGACTGAAGACACGGCAGCCCTGAATGAAAGATCGTTTAGAGTGCCATCGCCCGATACAACATTCGCCGAGCTGAACGAGCTTCGAAATTCGACCGGAAACCGAGTATCCTTTCGTTGTTCCATGGGTAGAACCCTGCGACGGTGAGTTGCTACCTCTTTATATTGCCGACCGGCCTAAATTTCGCTACTCTTTTTGAATTTTCTACGCGGCCCGTTCTCTGCGTTTTATCGGAATAGCCCCTGCGAGCAATCGCACAAACTCCTCAGCTGGCATTGGCCAACCAAATAAATGCCCCTGGACTTGATCGCAGTCTTGTTGACGAAGTAGCGCCAACTGTTCGGCGGTTTCCACTCCCTCCGCCAATACGGCAAGATTCATACTGTGCGCAAGGGAGATGATCGCGCGGGTAATTGATGCGTTGGCTGAATTCCGTGTGACGTCACTGGCGAACGACTGGTCGATCTTGAGCATGTTCAAGGGAAACCGCTGTAGATGGCTCAACGACGAATAACCAGTCCCAAAATCATCGATCGACAGCCTGACACCCATGGCCTTAAGCTCCTGCAGCATGGTGATGGAGGTCTCTACATGTCGCATCGTAATAGATTCCGTTAATTCCAACTCAAGATATTCAGGAGCGAGCTGAGTTTCCTGCAACGCCCTCACAATGGCGTTCGTCAATGAAGGCCCATGGAAGAATGAATTGGAGATATTCACCGAAACCCGGATGGGAGCGTACCCCGCATCTTGCCACGCTTTATTTTGCCGGCACGCCATGAGCAGCACTTCCTCATCCAGCTCGCGAATCATTCCTGTCTCAATCGCTACAGGAAGAAACACGGCGGGCTTCAGCAAACCCTGTCGAGGATGACGCCACCGGGCCAAGGCTTCTGCCCCCACGATTTGGTTGGTCCGGATATCCACTTGAGGCTGGTAATACACGAGCAACTCGTGACGTTCCAACACCTTCCGCAATTCGTTTTCCATCTCGAGCCGCTCGGCAGCCAAAGCATTCATGGTGGCCGAATAGAACTGAAAGTTGTTCCGACCCTGCTCTTTGGCGTGATACATTGCAATATCTGAGCTCTTAAGCAACTGGTCCACTGTATCCCCGTCAGTGGGGAAGATGGCGATCCCTACACTGGCCGTTACAGAAACCTCATGCCCATCGATCAAGAACGACTTTGCCAACGCTTCCAATATGCGACGCGCGACCGTCCCGGCATCCTGAACCTGTCGAATGTTTGTCAACAAGACAGTAAATTCATCCCCTCCCAACCGGGCAAGTTCGTGCGTTTCGCCCTGGTCCACCGACCGGCCAATTGAATCGCTATGCCGGACAGAATCCGCCAAACGGTCCGCTACCTGTTTTAAAAGTAGATCGCCGACGTTATGGCCTAACGTGTCGTTGATGACTTTGAATCGGTCCAAGTCGAGGAACAAGACCGCCAGAGTCGTTTGGTAACGACGTGCATGGGCTAGCGCTTGCGCGACACGATCTTTGAATAAGACACGGTTCGGCAGCCCGGTCAGGCTGTCATAATAGGCCAACCGGTGGATTTCCCGTTCCGAGCGCTTTCGTTCGCTGATGTCCTTTGCCGTTCCTACAATTGTTAAAGACTTCAGCTGATCATCGAATACCCCCTCGGCCTGTAAATTCACGGCAAACTCATCCCCGTTTGGCAGGATGATTCGATGATCGATATCGCACGGCTTCCGCTCCTCAAGAATTGACTTCAGCGCGTGGTCGACACGATCGCGGTCCTCTTCATGGACCATCCTGACAAAGGCTTCTTTCGTCCCTCCGAAATCTTGGAGCCGAATGCCCATTAACCGACAGAGTTCTGGCGACGCCGTAAAGCGGTCCGTGGAGGGATGCCATTCCCAGTTACCGATCTTGGCGATACGCTGTGCCAACGCAAGCCGAGCCTCGCTGCGCAACAAGGCATTCAGCATGAGGCTCCCTCGCAACATGTAACGAACCCGATGCCCTAAGATGCTTGCATTCATGGGCTTGGCGATAAAATCGGTCGCGCCATACTCGTACGCCCGGCCAATCGAGTCGGCATCGTCCAAACCGGTCATGATTAGGATCGGCGCGCGGCTTGCTTCTCCCGACTCACGAAGTTTCATGCAGGCCGCAAATCCGTCCATCACAGGCATCACGACGTCCATCACAATAAGATCCGGCCGCAGAGCGGCAAACTGTTCGAGCGCCTGCGCACCGTTCGACGCTTCGCACACTTCAAATCCTGCTTGTTCCAACGCCTCACGTACGAATATTCTGGCAAGCTCTTCGTCATCCACGACCAGGACTAATGCGGAAGTGTTCTCGTTGTCTTTTTGCATGTCAGAATCTTATTTTCTTACTGTTTCTAGAAATCTGGTGAAGTGGAACACAACGATGGGAAGGGCCGGTCCGAATCAGATCCACAAGCGACCTACGCAGCCTCCTTGCCCAACAATCCCTCTATCGCTCGACTGACACGGTGATATTCCCTCTCCACCTGAGTGAACACAGCTGACGCTGAGGACACATCCCCCGAACAGCCCAATGCTTCGAGTTGTTTTAAATACTCGGCCAATCTTCGAGCGCCGACCATCCCGCTGCTCGATTTAAGAGTGTGAGCAGTTCGGTACAGCTCAGTGGCGTTCTGAGCGGCGATTTGCTGTCCCATGGCCTCGATATATTGTCTCGAAGAATCTAGGTATCGAGACAACATGTCGACATAGATATCCCGCCTTCCAGGGCGACGAAGGTCGCGCAAGTCCCGCAAGGTCCGCTCGTCTAGGCAGTCGACAGACTCACTCAAGGCAGCCATGACCGGGGTAGCATGATTGGTTGTGTCGGGTTTGTTCGTAGGAGGCGCCTTACCATCTGAAACCCATCGTTCCACCACAGCAAGGATTTGGGGTTGTCGAAATGGCTTGCTTAAATAGTCATCCATGTCTTGAGCTAAACATAGCTCCCGATCTCCTGCAATAGCATGGGCGGTTAAGGCAACAATAGGCATTCGCGGGAGCTTCAGGTCCCGTTCGCGAACCCGGATCGCGGCTGTCGCCGCAAATCCATCCATCTCGGGCATCTGGCAATCCATAAACACCAAGTCGAACGTGCGATTCGCCGCTGCTTCAACAGCCTCGCGTCCATTGCAGACGGCATGAACACGATATCCCATCACTTCAAGCATCTCCGCCGTTACTTCTCGATTCACTGGATTGTCCTCTGCAACCAACACCGAGAAGTCCTTCCGAGGCTGCGAGGAAGAGCTTTCGATTGGTACAGACTTTGGCGGAGCTGAATGCTTCTTGTCCGTCGCGGTAAGGGCGACGAGACGGTTGTAGAGATGCGACTGACGTACGGGCTTCGTAATCGAACAATCGAGTTCGCCGGCAGACTCGGAGGCGTGCAATCGTTCATCTTGCCCCATTGAGGTCAACATGATGATTTTGATCGCCGCCAGCCGCCTGTCAGCTCGTATGGCTCTTGCCAGTTCAAACCCATCCATTTCAGGCATCTGTCCGTCGATAATCACGATATCATACGTTGTCGTTGGACTGTTCGTGGCCCGCATTACTTCCAACGCCTCCTTACCGGATGGCACAGTGATATTGGCAATACCCCATCCATCCAGGTACTGGTCAAGGATATGCCGGTTGGTCGCATTATCGTCGACCACAAGCACTCGCATCCTACGGAAGGCTTCACAAGCTTCCCAGCGCCTCGACGCCAGATTGAGCGGCCGATTGAAGGGGATCTGGAACCAGAACGTCGCCCCCATTCCTAGAGAACTTTCAAGACCGATCGTTCCGTTCATGAGGTGCACCAACCGCTTCACGATGGTCAACCCGAGACCAGTTCCGCCGAATTTTCTTGTAGTGGATCCGTCGGCCTGTGAGAACGCTTCGAAGATCGTTTCTTGCACCAAAGGGGCGATTCCGATTCCCGTATCCTTCACCTCTATGCGGAGGGTGATCTGATCGGCCTGCTCCTCAACGCGAGAAACTGATACCACAACTTCCCCACGCGCTGTAAACTTGACGGCATTACCCAAGAGATTCACCAAAATTTGCCGCAGCCGTGTGACATCCCCTCTCAAATGCCTCGGCACCTCATCGCGAATATTGGAAGCTAACTCGATGTGTTTCGACTGCACTCGGTGTGCAAACAGATCCATCACCTCTCCCATCAATTGCTGCAAATCGAAGTCATTGTCCTCCAGCTGCAGTTTGCCCGCCTCAATCTTCGAAAAGTCCAGGATATCGTTCACCACATCGAGCAAGGAGATGCCCGATCGGTCCGCAATTTCGGCAAACCGTCGTTGTTTATCCGTCAAGGGCGTATGAAGCAATAACTGTGTCATGCCCAGGACCCCGTTCAATGGGGTTCGGATCTCATGACTCATGTTGGCTAAGAATTCCGTCTTGGCCTGGCTCGCCGCTTGGGCTTTCTGAGCAAACTCCACCGCCTCATGCGTTTTCTGTTCAAGTTCTCGCGTCCGTTCCTCAACCTTCATTTCCAATGTGCGCTGATACCCCTGCACTTCCGCCTGAGAGGTAGCTAAGTGTTGGACCATCGTATTGAACGACTTGGCCAAGGTTCCGATTTCATCGCTGCCTGTCACGGTCACCGATTGCTGTAAATCTCCTCCAACAATCCGTCTGGTCGCGTGAACGAGGCCTTGTATGGGCTGAATGATCCGTCGGATCAGGAACACCGTCACCACAATGCCAACCAACACGACCGCACAGGTAACGGATCCGATCCAGAGCAGATACCCCAATAATTCCGTTCTTAGTCGATCCTCACTTAACCCAAGGCTCAAGTATCCGATCACTTTTCCCGGGAGCTGAGAACTGGATTCGTCGCCAAACAGGTTTGCCTTTCCTTTTGAAACAATCGCGACGCGGATGTCGGTGTATCGCTGCTTGCTGTTTGAGTCGACAAACTCTACGAACGAAGAGTCCCTTGATGGTCGCCTGGACTTCAGTACCTCCGTTATGAAGCTGTTTGTGACCTGATCATGCGTCTCTTGAATCAGAACATTGTTCTCAGCGTTCTGAACCACCATGTAGGCAAAATCCGGGTCCATACGGGCACTGGCCGCGACCTTTCTTAGCGTCTCCGTATCTTCCGTGTAGACTCCATACTCGCTGGCCTGAGCCAACATGCCGGCAGTGATCACACCCCGCCGCACCAATTCGTCTGTGGTGGTCGTCACTTCACGATACAACACCAACGAGCCGATACTAATCGCCGTCATCAACACGACCGTGATTGTGAGGAGATTGAACTTGGTCGTCAGGCTTGTGCGCATAAAGCACCTCTCACTGGAACACCTGACTCGCACCGTCAATGATCGGATCAGGAAAATCTATCTTCATCGTACGAGCGCTCTTCAGATTGAGTGAAAACAATATCTTTCTTGGGGAAACCACCTGAATCGTTCGGGGTGCCGTCTTGTTCAGAATCTTCACGGCGATTTCTGCACACTGACTTCCGATGTCACTATAGTCCCGTTCCAACGCATACAAGGCACCGGCCTTGACCCAAGGAGTCGATAGTCCGGCGAACGGAATTTTGTTCCTGAATGAAAACAATAGGATCGGTTCGGCTGTCTGTGGCGATACTACCACCTGATCTGTGATGCCCCAAAGAAGATCTACATTACTCGCCAAGCTCTCCAGTGCGTCAGGAATGTCACGAGGTGTCTCGACGGGCTTGGGCACGAGTTTCACACCGAGTTTTTTGGTAAGATTGAGCGCGGAATCAATGATCTCCTGGTTTTCTTTTGGACTGTACAGCACCCCGACGGTTCCCACGTCAGGCAGGATCCTCCGCATAACATCAAATTGACTCGCGAGTGAAAACTCAAGGCCAACCCCCGTGAGATTTCCTTTTTTCCTCAACTTTTCCAGATGGGCCGTGAGACTGGCGATCACGGGCACCGCTTCATGTTCGGCAAGGACCTCCTGCGTCGCCAATGATCCCACGGTCAAGAACATCGTCGGGGGCTCGTTCTTGAAGAGTCGCAACACGGCCGACGCATGTGCACTATTCCCCTTTAAATTATGGATCTCGATTTCTACCGGAACTCCAGCACCAACCATGGCGGTACGAAACCCCTGAACCATGTCGGCATAGGGAGACGACTCTTGACTGAGGACAATGACCACCTTGGGTGAGGCAGCCACGGCTGACAGCGGCTGTAAGCTGAGCCATGCCAGCCATCCCATCGCTAGCCAGCAGGTCATCGCTGTCACTGTTCGGGGAAATAGCACTGGAGGCAGGTTCCCTTCACAGGTGATATTTCAACTTCAGCCAATAAGTTCGACCATCCTGCAAGATCAGGTCTTGGAAATGCTGACCGGACGTAGGATCACCGTAGTGATAGTCGAATAGGTTATTCACTTGGGCAGAGAATTCCCAGCCTGGCAACAGTTGTTGGGTAAAGAGCGTCACGTTCGTCAGGAATACACTCTTCGCACTGTTCCCGGAAAGTGTGAGGCGACTGCTCATGTAGCGAGTTTCCAGGCTAACAAACACCTTGTCGCTGAACAGTGGAATAATTAAATTTCCCTTCAGGAGATGCTGTGGGGAGTTCGTAAGCAACCCATCGCTTGCACTATCTCTCGCCTCTTGGATCGCATAGCTGATCCGCCCATCCCACCCGCTCGGCCATTTTCCTTCCACCGTCAGCTCAAGGCCCTTTGCATTGATCTTGTTTCCATTCCGATAGATCAGTAGATTGTCGCTCGGGTCAAGGACCTGGTCGATCAACTTGTCAATCTCGTAGTAGTAGGCACTGGCAGCCCCTCGCAGGTGATGACCAATATACTGTTCGAGGACCAATTCGTAAGTATTGATGATTTCCGGCTTGAGATCCGGATTGGGCTTGCTTGCATTCGACACGATATTGAACTGTTGAAAGGGATTCGGCGCACGAAAAGCTCGTCCATAGAGTAGCTTGGCTGTCGTATTGCGCCAGGTATAGATCAACCCAGTCCTTGGATTGACCGTTCCCCCGAACGTCGAATAGTGATCATAGCGGAAGCCCGCGTTGAGGATCAGGCGGTCCGTGATCGCGAACTCGTCCTGAAAATACACGGCCCCGATATTGGATTTTCGGTTATCGATCAGGTAGGTCAGTGGAGGCAGAGGGCCTGTATTCGATTGATCCATTCGAAACTGACTTCGAAATTCTCCCCCAAGCGTAACCTTGTGCTTCTCAAACAACCGCTTCACAAATGTCAGCTCTCCCCCAACTTGCTCAGTCGCCGCAGCGATATCTTGAGCGGGCGGCAGGGGAACAGGGTTCAGCAAATAATCATCGCGAAAGTAGTAGTTGTCATAGTAAAGCCGGCCTTTTACAGTAAGCTGATTCATAAATGCATGTTGATATTTGAGATCTACATAACTACGACGATCGACCGCGGCATCTCGTCCATTGTTGAATATGGTGCCAAAATGCGCAGTTGGGATGCCCTTTTTGCGTCCTACATACCCGCCCTGTAGGGTGAAATCCCCGTACGAGACCTTGGCAAAGAAGTTGTGGAAGGTGTCCTGATCCATACGGTGGGCAATGCCGTTGTTCGTGGCAGGTGTATTAAACTCTGGATAAAACAAATTCTCCTGTCCCACACTGTAGAGATAGGATCCCGAGGCGATGAATTCGAGCCCACTGGAAAGCCTTTGGCCATAGGTCACCCGGCCCTTATTGGAGGTATAGCTGGAGTTTTCCCATGACCCTTCCACCCCCTTGATGTCACGGCCCCGCTTGGTAATCACGTTAATCACCCCAAAAAATGCGTTGGTTCCATATAAAGATGAACTCGGGCCACGGACGACTTCGAGCCGTTCAATGAGGTCGACATCGATCGGGGAATCCGTCCCTATTGGTGCCTGATCGAACATTGCATCGTTCAACCGGTGGCCATCAACAAGCAACAGGAAGCGACTGTTAAAATCGGCAGGGCGGTTGAAGCCACGAATACCAAGATAGTCATAGAGTCTATCATTGGAGATGAAGAAACCGGGAACGCTCTGGAGCACCTGATGGAGTGATCGATAGCCATATTTTCTGATCTGGTCGGCGGTAATGATGGTGACAGCAGCCGGCGCTTCTGTAATCTTTTGTTCGTATTTCGCTGCGCTGTACACGATGGGAGTCTCTCCCAGTAGCATTGCCTCTTCGCCAAATATCTGAGCAGGCTCACTCGTGGGAGTTGGTTCACTTGTGGGGACGACCCCCTCCAACTCCGTCTGCGCCATTCCCATCACCGGACTGAGAAGGATCAGCGCGATACCGGTCCAGACCGAGCAGATCTTGATCAACCGGGACCTATGCCAGATGTTCATGGTTCCTCTCACTTTTCTCAGAGGCAAAACGGTTAGTGCCGAGCGCTTTATGCGCACCTGGAGCGACGATATCAGTATTTTTGTATTGGTAAAGAGTTTGGAGGAAATCAGCTAAGTGTCATTGAGCCTAAGAAGGAGATCTCGTATTCCGGGCAGGAAAGTAGACAGTACGGCACACTCGTTCGATCAGGTCTGTCCATTCCCTCATGCAGGGTGGAAGGATGACGCTGGACCAGCTCACTCTGCACTTACCCTATCTTGCAAGGGGGGCATACAGAGCGGTTTATAGGACGGAAAATCATCTGGAATGAAGAGTCCCCCCTTGCAAGCGGGGTCTCCTTACAATTCAAGCTGCGCTTGACCCGACTCCTGCTCGCCCTGGTGCCACACATACTGTCGCATCGTGGCCTCATTGATGCCTACTGTGGAGACAAAACATCCTCGTACCCAGATCCAACCATCATCCCAATACACTTTGCTCAATACGTGCGGGAATTTCTCTTTCAGAGGCCGACTCGTCACGCTCTTCAAGGTCTCCACCATCTTTGATACCGCGTACTTTGGTAGAATCACTATGTACAGATGGAGACATGGTCAAGTTCCACCCCAATGTCCTGAAGAAACCAATCCGGGTAAAATTCCCGCACTGTCCAGAGGACCTTTTTTAAATATTCCGCTATCCCTGGCATGAGGATTTTCCGTCGATACCGTGTCACCCACACCAAATGATACTGGGGCCCGCAGACCATGTGCACCTGTCGATGGGTTTTCATCGACGGCCGTCATAGCACCGGGCGAGCAACACACGGCTCCCAGCTCACACCCCCACCCCTGTCGTGGAGTCGGTCGGCAATCAAACACATGTCAATCATTTTGGACTCAGGCAGGTCCCATTAAGACCGATAGCCCCCCCCTTTTGGTTGGTATTGACCCATCATTACGTTTAGGTTAGGAATACCCACCAATCGCAATCAAAATTTGATATTGGTTTCGCCGAGCATTCCAGACTGTAGATCGCATTGTAGGCAACGTAACAGCAGTCGGTTTAGGGAGATCACGCGGCCGTTACGGACGACATCTATTTTGAGTAGAGACCCGCAGTATATTGATGGAGACTCTCGTAGAAATCGCCGTAAAACATGCGCTGACCAGACGGCCAACCTGGCGATTTCCGTCTGAAGGCTTAGAGCTCAGCTTGGAGGAACTTTACAGGCTCTCTCTCCAATACGCTCAGAAGTTGACAGTCCTGGGAATTGGCCATCAAGACAGGGTTGGCCTAATTTTAGATAACTCCTCAGACTATGTGGCGCTCATCGTTGCGCTGCTCAAACTCAACGCCACTATCGTTCCGCTGCGCCCCAAATGGAATAAGCATACGAAGTCTGCCACGTATCTCACCAAGTGTGACGATGTCTGCGACTTCAAGTTAATGCTTTATGAAGATCCCACTATCGCCAGCGTATTTGCGAGTTGGAAAGAGAAAACTCGCAAGCTGGCACTCTCCCTGGATGCCTTCAAATCAACTCCTGCACATCCAGACTCCTATCCACCCGCTCGGACACACAGTCACGATAGAGCAGTCCTACAGTTTTCTTCTGGGAGTACAGGGCAGCCGAAGGCCGTGATCGTGACACATAGCATGATGATGGCGCAGCTGGTGAATCTTATGGAGAATCACACTCGTTCGCGCCGTGGGACTCCCGTCGCGTCATCAGCCTCGTGGATGCCGATCCATCACGACATGGGCTTATTTATCGGCGTATTAAAACCGTTATTCGTCGGCTGCGATAACTTGCTCGCTCCGCCGAGTTATTACATGCGGAACCCAGGACGTTGGTTCTCACTTTTATCCGCTCACCGTGTCGACTTCACCTTCACCACCAATTCCGCGCTAGCCACGACGCTGAACATGGTCGCCCGGAAGCTCCAGGGAACTGCCATCTCATTGGATGCGCTCCATATCTATATTGCTGCCGAAAAAGTGAGCCCACTTATGGTGCGCCGTTGCTACGAAACGCTGCCGCAACTGCACATGCCAATGGACCAGCTGCATGTCGGATATGGCATGGCTGAAAATGCTTTAGGTTGTTCATGCACAAGAACGCCCACCATCAGCATCATACGTTGTCTGATCGACGACCATGGGCACGTCGTTCCCATGGCATCGAACGATTCACATCCCGCTGCCATTGAGTTGGTCTCCATAGGAACGCCTGACAATCTACATGAGATTACCGTGCGCGACGAGAGTGACCGAGTCCTACCTGAACTGCATCTGGGCGAAATCAACATTGCAGGGCCCTGTGTCTCGCCTGGATATCTCAACAGTGACGAGGCAACTCGACGCGCATTTGCCAATGGACGATTCCGAAGCGGTGATCTTGGGTTTTTTTTCGCAGGCGAACTCTATTTTTATGGGCGTCGTGACGACATGATTACCGTCGGCGGACGCAATATTGTCCCTGATGACATTGAAGGGCTTGCAGAGGAATTACCCTTCATCCGCCCGACGACCACCTGCTTGATTGCTGTAGAAAATAACTCTACGGGGACAATGGAGTTGGTGTTGCTGGTTGAGACGAGTCCTTTAACGAGTGCAGAAACGTTAAAGGATCATGCCATGACGGTACAACACCAGATATATTCAGAACTCGTGGTGCTACTCACACGTGTCCTCTTTTGCCCCAAAGGAACCATTGAAAAAACATCCAGCGGAAAAAAAAGGCGTAATGTCATTCGAACGCGCTTTATGAATAATCAGTTAGAAACGATAGGGGTGTGAGATGAGTACCGAATGCCCTTACGACGTGTACTGCAAACCCAAACTTGCCGACCTATTGGCTGCGATCAAACTGGATGTCGAATTCACTTCGGCACAGGGCAATTATCTTTCGACCAATGATGGGCGTCGGGTGCTCGATTTCATCGGGGGGTTCGGCGCCACGATTCTTGGACATAACCAATCTGAACTGGTCGAGGAGGCAATTACCGCACTCCGACAAGGTGTTCCTGTACACGCTCAAAGCTCCCTTCGAGGTGAAAGTGCTCGCTTAGCCGCACTCCTGAATCAGTACACTCCTCCTGGACACGAGTATTTTGTCCATTTTACCAATAGCGGTGGGGAAAGCGTTGAGGCGGCAATCAAGCACGCGTACAAGGTGCAATTCGACAAGATACGACGTGAGTACGAGCGGATTTCAAGAGTGCTCAATGAGTTCTATTATTCACTCGATCGAAACGGTCTCGACGTGGATTTACCCAACAAGAGCAAAGACCTGACCGACTTTCGAGACAATCTCGATGAATATAACCTGACGCAATTTGAAGCATTCCAAAACAATCCGGTTATGGTCGCTTTCAAAGGGTCATTTCATGGGAAAACCAGTTCGGCTCTGAAGGTGACCTTCAACAAGTCCTATCGCGAGGCATACGAGGGGCTCTCGGCCATTCGAACGGCGTTCATTAGCACGGATCATCCCGAGCGGTTGGAAGAGCTGGTAGCGGAACACGTCAGTGTCTTCTACTATCCCGTGTTAACCGGCAGGCAAGTCACCCTGCGCCCAATAGTGATGACCCGAGTCATTGCGTTCATTTTTGAAACCCTCCAAGGGGAAGGGGGCATGCGGCCAGTTCCTCTCCACACGCTGCAATACCTAGCTGAGGTACGTCAACGTGTCAAGGTGCCGTTTATCTTAGATGAAATCCAGACTGGATGTGGCCGTCTGGGATCCGTATTCGCATATTCCCAAACACCATTGGCGCAGCATGCTCCCGAATATATCGTCGTGAGTAAAGCGTTGGGAGGGGGATTGGTCAAAATCGGCGCTGCGCTGATCCGGAAGGACATCTACGATCAGGATTTCGGTATTCTACACACCTCCACCTTCGCAGAAGACGAACTGTCGTCACGAATTGCCACCAAGACCCTGCAGCTCTTGACTCGTAACGATGGAGAATTGCTTCATCAAGTTCGAGATAAGGGTGAGTACCTCCTCCGGGAGTTACGTTCCTTGCAAGCACGCTATCCAAATACTATCAAAGATGTACGTGGCGCCGGGCTCATGATCGGCGTGGAATTTTCCCCGATGGACGATCATTCCCCATTTTTCCGTTCGAGTGGAAAGCAAGGAGTCTTGTCGCTTCTCATTGCGAGCTATTTACTCGAATATCACAACATCAGACTGCTGGCCCCGTTGTCGACCATGCTAAAAGGCAATCCTGGGAAACAACGCCTTTCTATTCTTCGCATTCAACCCTCGCTCACGATAACCATCGAAGAAATCACGCTCCTTGTGAATGCGTTGGCCGAAGTGTTGGAAATCATCGCGCGAAACAATGAGTATTGCCTGATTGCTCATCTGGCAGGAACTCACGTACCAGAGGCGATTCGACGTTCAGCGACGCACATGGAGGTGGGATGGCCCATCGTCACGGAACATCGCCATATCGATGCAAGAGCCGGGTTCATTATTCACCCCACCACCGTGGACAATTTGATCGAGTACTACTTTCCTTCGTTCAACTGTTATCCCTCAATCAAAGACGGCTTAGTCAGATGGTGGAATCGCATCGCCCGGTTCCTGGAGCCGGTTCATGTCCGTAGCACCTTGGTTTCATCGAATGGTTTTGTCGTGGAAAACAATCTGGTCTTTGTCCCATATCTGCCCGATTCCATGGTCAGCACAACAACGCCCTACTTGGTGCAAGAAATACGCGACAAAGTCCAAGATGCCGTCACGCTTGCAAAAGAATTGGGCGATGACAATATTCCCGTTTCGATGGTCGGACTTGGAGCCTATACATCAATCGTGACCCGGAATGCCGAACTCATCAATGATTATGAAGTTCCGGTGACGACAGGCAATACGTATACGACGGCGCTGACGTTCTGTGGCATCATCCATGCCGCCAAGTTGCGTGGCATTGATTTGCGGCATGCAACGGTTGCCGTCGTTGGAGCGTTGGGGAACATTGGAAGCGTAGTGTCCGAAATTCTGGCCGCACGTGTCGGACGATTAAAACTTGTGGGAAGGCCCGGCAAGGACAATCGGCTGCGGTTGAAATTTGTGCGAGAACTGTGTTGGCGAGAACTCTTACGGGTCTTGAGACCGAATACCAAAGAGCCGGACGGCCCTACCTACACGCCCACAGGCGATCTCTTGACCCAAGTGGCCAACCTAATCGAAAAGTATCGAGAACAGTTTGTCCAGCACAGCCCGTCACTCTTTCGCATGCCGGATGACGCACCACTTCCGAAGAACACCGGTTCTCAGTTCGAAAAAGCCCTCGATGGACTCCAACTTTCACCAGAGGAATATCCACAGATTGAGATAGCAATTGGGCTCGAATCATTATCAGACTGTGATGTCATTGTGGTCGCGACAAACTCTCCCGATCCGAACCTCATTCTTCCAGACATGGTCAAACCCGGGGCGTTGGTGTGTTGTTCGTCCATCCCCTCCAACTTGAGTACGGAATTCGAAGAAAACCTGAATCGCAATCTTGCATTTGATAGTGGCTTGGCTCAATTGCCCGAAGGCTCTCGCATCGATTTTGTTGGTATGCCAGGAGGGCGGCTGACCTATGGCTGTCTCGCGGAGACGCTCTTGCTGGGATTTGATGGAAGAAATCATTCCTTCAGTAAAGGAGCGATCACGAGCGATCAAGTCTATGAGATTCTCAATATGGCTGAGACGTACGGCTTTTCATTGGGCGACATCAAGCTGAACAACCGCATACTGGACACAGGACTGTCCCGTCCAAAACATCTGTGAGGATTCACCCATGCTCACCGAAATAGCCCAGAACCCGATCGGTTCATTCAAAGACCACCATTCCATCCGAAGCATAGCCGATATCGTCGATGGCCACCTCAACGCATACAGCAACCGCCCCGCAATCCGTTACGATACCGGCACGACGTACGCAACGGTCGGTTTTGACGCCTATCTCGGACATCTCAACACCGCGATTCGTGCCATCAAGGCGCGGGGCCTTGAACAAAAAGTGTTCGCAACACTTTGCAACAATCGCTTAGAATGGGATGTTACCGCCCTGGCAGTTTTCTACACCGCAAACATTCTGTTTCCTCTCGACACAAAGTTGAACGATACGGAACTTAAACATGTCCTATCGATAAATCCGCCCGACTACATCCTCGTCGGTCTGGCGCAAGTCAAGCGGCTTCGTTCCATAATGGACGAGTTGTCTATTACTCCTCACCTATTCGTGGCAGATTTATGCCCGGGATTTGAAGATGAACATGTACCGCCCGTAGAGCTGCGACAGGGAGAGCTAAGCTTTAAACACGTTCTGGCTACTGCCGAGTCCTCCATTGAAATTGTCGCCAGCCCCAAGCTTAAGATTACGGACACCATTCTCGGCCACTATCCAACATCCGGGACGACCACTCTCCCCAAAATCGTTCGGATCACACACGGCAACATCGTGGCTCAAGTTAATGAAACGGTCGACGTCATTAATTTGAGGAACAACGAGGATCTATTGAGCCTCAACTCCTATACACACGTCGTCACGCTGACAGAGTTTCTCTTGACCAAGATGCGCGGGTTCACCGTCACATATTTCACCCGTGAACCCGATGACGACGACGTACTCGAGAACGAAATCAAAAAACTCAAGCGATTAGGAGTACGGGTCAAGGTCTTCATGGCCACGCCAAAGTTTTGGATCTACCTGCTCAAGGAAGTTCTCGAGGAGATGAAAAATACCCCGACCCTTCACGCCCTGTACAAATACATTGAATCCTTCGAGAAAAACCACAAACTGCACGACATCGGAACTCTCGACAAGGCCAAACTCGCCGCAATGAAAACCGCCTTGTGCAATAAGTTGGGTGGGTATTTCCGTTATGGCATCTCTTCTTCGGCAAAGCTTGATGGTGCCATCGTGGAAGTATTTGGGAAACTCGGCATTACCATCATCAACGTCTACCATGCGACCGAATGTTCAGGCATTATCTCCCGCAATCGGTTGAACGACGTAGCCCCTAGTACATGCGGGCGGATGAACAGTCTCCTGCAGTACCGCCTGACGGATCAGCGCCAGGTTCCTCACATCCATGCTGCAGTGGGTGTTCTTGAGGTAAAAGGTCCGACCGTGATGCATTCCTATCATGGTGAAGAACGCAATCCTAGTTGTTCTAGTGATGGCTATTTTCGAACCGGGGACCTGTGCTGGTTCGACGAGCGTGGTTACTTACACGTGCTTGGACGAGAAGCGGAACTGATTCGATGGGACGATGGCAGCTATATAGACCCTCAACATCTGTCAAATCTCCTGGTAAGAAACATCTACGTGAAAGACGCACTGGTAACACGATTACGCCCGCTGGACAATTTTCTGAGCGTCTTCATCTATCCCGACTACACACGAATCCACAAGGATGTGATGTGGGAAAAGGATATTGAAACGGGTGTCAGCGAACGCATGGCCTTGCGAACTCGATTGGAGCAGGCCATCGCTTTTACTCAGTCGGTTGCAGGTATTACTCCGGAGTTGAGCAAGAACACAATCTATATTCTGCCACACGCATTAGCGCGCACGCCCACACATAACATAAAGTACTGCTTTGAACTGAAGCGGTTACACCTGGCTACCACCATCTAACGAACGTCCACCCGAGAAGGTGGGAGGGAGGGCACACACGATATGCCGGCTACAACATCCGAAGCCAATATCATGACACTGTTATTGACTGCGTGTGAACAGCAAGGGCTATTTTCTGCGGAAGATGGAGCGCCGGATGTGGATGAAGACCTTATAGAAGGCAGAGGCGTTGACTCGATGGGGTTGACCTACCTCCAGGCTATTATCGAACAAGATTTTTCCGTGGAAATCCCACTTCCTATGCTGGTCTCAGAATTGCGGTCGCTTCGATCGATCGCAGCATATCTTGCCGAGCGCCTTGCTGCTTCCAATGACTCCAGCGTTCGCATAAGGTAGAGTCGCCCTCCGGATCATTTAGCTGACACCCTAAATGTAGTCCTCCTCTGCTACCGAGCCCTGCTCCAGGATTGGTGGCAGTCTCAGGATAGGCGGTTTCTCTAGATTTTGATGGTCTCGTTTTGCAGGAAGAGATACGCCCGCCCCACATGGTGATCCAACAGTAGACGAGGAGTCAGCCCCTGCCCCTGCGTCGTCAATGATCCCACGGTCAAGAACATCGTCGGGGGCTCGTTCTTGAAGAGGTGCAATACGTCCGACGCATGTACACTATTCCCCTTTAAATTATGGGTCTCGATTTCTACCTGAACTGATGAACTCGGACCACGAACAATTTGGACCCGATCGATGAGGTCGACATTGATGGGAGAATCTGTCCCGATCGGGGCTTGATCGAAGACCGCATCATTGAGTTGGTGGCCATCCACGAGCAAGAGCACCCGACTGTTATAGTCGCCGGGACGGTTAAAACCGCGCACACCGAGATAGTCATAGTTCGGATCATGGGTGGTAGTCCTGGAACGCTCTGGAGGACTTGAGCGAATGTTCGATACCAGTATTTTCGGATTTGCTCAGCGCTAATGAGCGTGACGGACGCGGGCGCTTCGTTGATTTTCTGTTCATACTTTGCCGCGCTGTAGACGATGGAAGTCTCCCCAAGTAGCATCGCCTCCTCTCCAGATACCTGAATCGGTTCGCTTGTAGGAGTGGGATCACCCGTGGCCGGGGCCTCCTTCGACTCCGCTTGCGCAACCACCAATACAGGGCTCGGTACCTGTGAGCCATTGAAGAACTCTTCTAATAAGGATGAAGGTCGACTTATGGAAGGTATATCGCAGATGAACTAAATCTGAGTGGCAGGGTCTGACTATCCCTTGATGTTCCCGATCGGGCGCAATTCCGCAACTGTTTTGGTGATTCCCGCACGATTAACTGATTCGACCACCTCGGAAATATTCTTGTAGGCGAATCCCGCCTCTTCGGCTAGGCCCGACAGGGAGACGGCCTTCACAAGAATACCCTGCTGCTTCATGTGCTTCTGGACTTGCTCCCCACGAATGGCTTTCTTGGCCTGGGCCCGCGACATCGTGCGCCCCGACCCGTGCATCGTCGAAGCAAAGGTGTCACGCACCGCTCCTGCCGTTCCCGCCAGCAAATAGGACCCGGTTTCCATCGAACCGCCACAAATGACCGGCTGACCGGTCGCACGATACTGTTGGGAGAGATCGGAACTCCCGGGCCCTAACGCTCTTGTCGATCCTTTTCGATGCACGACCAGTTCGCCTTCCGGATATCGCTCAACTTTGGCAATATTGTGCGCCACGTCATAGACCAATTCCATGCCCATGTCCTCGGCCGATCGGCCAAACACCGTGGAGAAGGCTTCACGGATCTGATGGGTGATGACCTGCCGGTTGGCAAACGCGGTGTTCGCCGCACAATTCATGGCATCGAAATAATCCTGCCCTTCAACCGATGCGAACGGGGCACATGCCAGTTGCTGGTCCTTGACGGAGATGCCGTAACGCCGCATCGCCTTTTCGAATACTTTGAGATAGTCACTCGCGACCTGATGTCCGAACCCACGTGATCCACAGTGAACCATCACCACGATCTGATCATGACCGGTAATTCCCCAAGCAGCCGCAGTCTCTTTATCGAAGACTCGCTCGCTGGACACCACCTGCACCTCAAGATAGTGATTCCCTGATCCCAGGGTTCCCAATTGATTGATCCCTCGGCTGACTGCCTGGTCGCTGACTTTCGACGGATCAGCATCGGCGATACATCCTCTCTCCTCGATCGCATCGAGATCCCGATGCCAACCCAATCCACGTTCGATACACCATCGGGCTCCATTGGTCATGACGTCCTCGAACGAAGCGCGATCCAACCGTATAAACCCACTCGCCCCAACTCCGGCCGGAACTCTCCGAAACAATTCCGTCATCAATCGTTCAAGCTGTGGCTGCACATCCTCGATGGTCAGGTCAGTTCGGATGAGCCGCATTCCGCAATTGACGTCATACCCGACACCACCGGGTGAGATGATTCCAGATCCGACATCGAAGGCAGCAACACCTCCAATGGGGAAGCCGTACCCCCAATGTCCATCCGGCATGCACAGGGCATAACGTCTGATACCGGGGAGGCAGGCGACGTTCGTCACCTGCTCGAACACGCCGGCGTCCATCGATTGAAGAATGGTCGGTGTGGCATAGATTCGTGCTGGAACCAGCATGCCAGACTTCTCGCTGATGGGGATTTCCCACACCTCATCGGTAATCCGATTGACCCTCATCTCTGTGTGGAGCTTCATACGTCCACCACCACCCGCGCATTCCAACGCATGCCCTCTTGGCTGACGTGATACATATGCTTTGTAATCCCCTTCACATCGTTCCGCAACACTTGCACCAATCCATTGACCGACTCCCCACACAGCTCCCCCTTCAGATGCCAAGAGCCGTCGTCTCCACGTGTGATCGTGAGTTCAAATGTACTGAATACGACTCCTTCCGCATCTTTCCAGTACACCAGATCCGAGAGCCAATCGAACAACAGTTCCGCGGGATCCTCTTCTGTTCGTTCCACTGGTTTCCGCCAGGTAGACCCGACTGTCAAAGGATCGGCCATCGCTTCGATGACCGCACACGTCGCCCCATAAAAGAGTTCTTGGAGGGAATCACCGGAAGCATCAAACGCCAAGTCTGCCGTGGCAATGTCGTCTAGAAAGTGGAATGAGTGGGACATCGAATGTCACTCGAAGTGATATGCGATCTGGAACCATCGTGGGGAGAGCGTGAGTCCTGAAGTGAGCTATTCGAGCTCGAAGACTTTCGGAAAATTGGTGAGATTGCGGCAGCCGTCTTTCGTGACTAACACCATGTCCTCGATTCGAACCGCTCCCAGTCCTGGATAATACAGCCCTGGCTCAACTGTGACCACATGCCCCTCTTGGAGAAGAGAGCCCGTTCGGCTGATGCGAGGCGCTTCGTGAATGTCGAGCCCTACCCCATGCCCTGTCCCATGAAAATAGCCCTGCATCCGTCCATTCACCAAGCCGGTCTTGTATCCGGCCTTTTCAAAACGTGAACAGATGCCTTGATGGATCTTCATTCCATCGGCGCCGTCTTTGATCTTGGTGATCGCCTCTTCCTGGGCGTCCTTCACGGCACCATACAACCGTCTCAGCTCCGGGCTAACTGTCCCACGAATCACTGTGCGCGACATGTCGGCAAAATAGCGGCTCGTAGCGGAACGGGGAAATACGTCAAAGATGATACTGCGATGGGCCGGCAACGGTCCACTTCCCTCATTGTGCGGATCACAGGCCTGTTCGCCTCCTGCGACGATCGTATGCTGGGCCACACAGTTGCGCTTCATGAGTTCGACGTTGATGAGTTGTTTGACCCGTTCAGAAGTCAAGACGGCTCCGTCACACCAGAGTTCTCCATCTCGGATGGTCGCCCGCCGAAGCAGATCGTGGGCCAGAGTGACGGCCTCCTCAGTGGCCCGCTGAGACAGCTCAATATGCCGAACTTCCTCCGCACTTTTTATGACACGCTGCTCGTAAAATGGATCTCGCTTCGGCTTGAGGCTATACCCCAATTCCTGTAATCGCGTGGCATAAATGAAAGGGAAATTCGCAGGTACCAACAGTCGACGGGCTTTGGACTCTTTTAAGACGATGTTCACAATGTCAATCGTCGTCGGGTCCTTGATCCCTTGTTTCTTGGCCTTCCGCTCGAATTCGGAGTAGGAGAGCACGCGATCCACTGAAGCCTGGGTCTTGGCACGATCCATTTCAAGATCGCTCATGACCATCAGCCGCTCGCCTTTGACCTCCAAATAGATGAATGAGTCAGGGGCAATGAATCGTGTCGCGTAGTACAGATTCGAGTCGTACTCGCTGGCAGCGATAAATAGAGTCGCCGCTTCTGCGTGGGAGGTTGTGGTGCGTTTCATAGCTGGCTTACCGGAATCACGGCAACCGGCAAGTTATAGAAAACATGCTCAGGATGGATGCATGGCAATGCCCGCCAGGTGAGGGTGCTCGACGTGCGCTCATGGGTGGCCTGAGGGGGCCGGTCACCAGAGGAGCAAAATCAGCCAGCATGTTCAGCATCGTAGGCGTGATGCTAACATGCGTTCGGGGGTCGGTCAAGAATCGAGATCGATCATGGAAAGGCAGGAGCTGGTGAGGGAGAAATATCTCTTGGCTTCATACCGGTTTCTTCATCGGGTGCCACAAGGTCGATCGGAAGCGTCAGGGTGTTCGTGAGGACATCGACGGCGAGTTGCGCCAACCCCGATAGCCCGGACGCAAAGGACTTCACCGGAAGATAGGTTACCTCAGGGTCTTCAATCGCTCCCTTCGCGGTGAACATCGCAGTGGCTAATCCCTTCCGTTCTCCTGCGATCATTCGACCAAAGAGTGGGATGGTCTTGAGAAATTGTGAGTAGGACCCAAACGGGCTTACGGCAACAGCAAGATCCAACTGGTCGGTTGGCAAGTCATAATTCCCAGCCGCCGTAATCCGTAGAATCGGGCTATCGATGATCAAGTTTTCTGTCTGAAACATGCCGTTTTGAATCGCCACGGTCGCGGTAATTCTGTTATACGGCAATCCTTCCTTTTCCAGATCCACCTTTCCCTGCAACACGGCGGGAACATTCAATAGACTGATGATTTTCCAAATCGCCCGCTCATTCGATTTAAGGATGCGCCCATTTTCCAACAGGACCTCGACTTTTCCATTCAGTGACGGATAGATTCCATGAGGGTTGCGTCCGTGTCCGCGAAGCACCCCACTCAAGCGAGCCTCTCCCGACACACCATGGACCTGAGTGTTGGTCAGTCTCAAGAGATCGTCGAACTCCACTCCTGTGGCTCTGAACGAGAGATCAATATCCGCCGGCGCCTTAGGGGGAAGGTGCACCGCAAGTCGTCCGGCTACGTGGCCACGAATGGACTCACCTGACAGACGGTCGATATCAAGCACGCCATCTTGAATATTAATTCGAGCGGACATCCCGCCAAATTTCATATGTCGGTAGTGCCCCCTCACGACGGCTGCAGACATCGTCACCTGACTGGTCGCCGCCAAGGTTTCAAGGAATTCCCGTATCGGAGACCGTCCCCCCTTTGGAATCACCAAACTCAAATCGAGCTGGTTGGATTCAATCTTGCCGGTGATGGTAGGCTTCACTAACCAGTTTCGAACCATGGCTTCTACGGTAAGATCGCTGCCCTGAAGCTTGAATGATAGGCGCTTGAGGTCGATCTCGTTGCGCGCAAATCGTACTCGAGCATAGAGATCCTGGAGATGCCCATCGATTCCGTTTACCACCATCAGCCCATTCGTCATCCCCATCCATCCCGTCACTCTCCACGCCTTCCAATCCGTTCCTTTGCCCTTGATATCGAGCGAGACATCAAGATTTCCCGCTTCAAGCCCGGCTTTGGAGACCCATTCTGGGAAACTCGACACCGACAAACTTCTCATCGCCACCGCCATATTGATCATGAAGCGATCACCAAGGCGCATGGTTCCCTTTACGGGAATGTGGATCCTGGGTAGGACGAGCTCCACCCGCTCCAAGGTCACGCCGCTTCGTGGAGGGAGGATGCCATCAAACTCCACCGTGGCATGAGCCCCGATGGGTTTCTCCAGTGAACCAAGTACGACTTTAGCTTCATCGAATACGAGTGAACCTCGAATCCGAGGTTTCGCCGTTGAACCTGACAGTATCACTGCGGAGCTGAGTGTCCCCGCGAACGTACCCGATTTGATGGCCGTGGATCCGAACAGCCTCACTAATTGGGACGCATCACCTCGCGTGCGAATGAGAAAATCTTGAAAGAGGCTCGGCGTTCCGCCGGTAATCATCCCTTGGACCTGCACGGCAGTGCCCCCAACATGTCCGATGACTTGCTCAAACTGTGTCGATCCACCGGCCAAAACGAACCGCCCTTGCAGCCCGGTCAACCGCTCGGGCAGCGCGGCATGGTTCAGGCTCACCTGGCGAGCTGTAATCTCCCCGCCTGCAAAAGTAATCTTATCGGCATGATCCAACGGGCCAACCAGGCGCAACGTCGTCTGTGCGGTTCCTTCGGGGTCACGAATACCAGCAATTAACTGCGAGACTGGCTCGGTCTTCACGGTCCTAGCAAGAAATTCCACCAACGGCGCCGCCGCCATATCTCCCGTAACCTCCAGCTCCAACCATGGGCCTGCCTCGAGAAACGACACGTCCGCCTTTCCGTCGGTGAGGTGCATCGCTCCATACATTCCGGTCACTTTTGCGATACGGACACGCCCGGTCTCCACCATGACCACCGCAGCCAGGTCCGTCACTGCCGTACGATCACGACCGATCACGCCCTGCCCATCTCGAACACGGAATTCCCCTGTGGTCGAAACTTGTGACCCGGTCGTCGCGGAACCAGTCAGCGTGGCATGAATCACCTGCACTTTACCGTCGATCTGGTGATCCGCCAGCAACGCGGGGAGCTGCGGGAGGATCCAGTCCTGGGGAATCGTGTTCAGCAGCTTACGAACAGCCACGGGAGCACTGGAGAACGTGATGGAAAAGGTAGGCTGGGGGGTCAGCAGTCCCGCTAAATTGGCATGCCCTGTCAGTGTGAGGTCGCCCAAACCCGCGGTCATATCGGATAACACCATGTCGTATCCGGCAACTCCCGGCATCATTCGAATAGTACTCTTGAGGTTGAGGGCACCCTGGAGCTGCTCCGAGACCGGTCTTGGAGCAAGAAAGTCAGCCGCTTCTCGAATTCTCAGATCAGCCGCATCGATATGCCCTTCGAACTGATATCCCGAGACGCGATCTCCCATCTCCTCACCCGTCAAAGACACCGGTGGTTCCGCTGGTTTAATCACGCCATCGAGAGAGACAGCCGAGGCCCCTTGTGCACCCTGATGAGTGATCGATGCATGCAATTCTCCATGACCACGTTCCGGCCTGATCAAGAGACCGAATTCGACATGTTCCAGCTTGACTGACCGAATTCCATCGGACCTCGTCGCATCGATCACCGTGATCGTTCCGTTCGCGATCTTGGCTTCTTTAACTCGGAAGGTCCGGGCCATCATGTCCATAGTTCCCCGGTCTGTATCAGCCTGGCCGTTCGCCCCCTCAAAAATATTCCAACGGCCACCTTCATTCCGTCGAAGGGTCAGCATCGGTTCCTCGACTAACAATCGCTTACCAACGATTTGTTTTTTGAGGAGCGGGAGGAGACGTAGAACAAGATCGACCCGTTTTGCAGTCAACACCACCTGCTCCGACTGCGGTTCATGAATCGTGATATCGATAAGTTCCGTACGTATGCTCGGGAAGAGGACAAATCGGACTCGACGAACGTCGATTTTTCGACCTAGGCTCTCTTCGAGTTGTTCAAGAACAAAGTCCTTGAGATAGTCTTGCCCTGTCAATTCTCGTGAGAATGCTAGGAAGGCACCGACCAATACCACAAAGGCGAGTATGATCAACAAGGTCAGTCGAAAACGAGACACACCACCCCCTATATCCGGCGTATGAGCCTTATCAGCATCTTACCGGATCACCCAGTCGAAATCCATCAACTCAGCGTTCTACAAGGGTTTTTTAACACCGTTTTCGTGTCTTCAAACCACTGTCTGCCCCAGCATCGGCGTCTTCACGTACGACATACATGAACCTCTGTTGTAACCACCGATCTTGCCATCGAACCACTGTCATATTCTCTGTGAGGTTAGGTTGCCCCTGTAGGGTTGACAGCGACCGAACAATAGCACTACACCTCTTCCTATGGGAATTCATCCTCTCGCAGGACGACCAGCGCCGGCCTCAACCCTCGTTGATGTGACGAAGCTGGTATCTGAGTATTTGACCCAGAAACCGGATCCATCCGTACGAGAACAGCGCGTTTCATTCGGCACGTCAGGCCATCGAGGCTCCTCCTTTAACGGAAGCTTCAATGAAGATCATATCATCGCCATTATTCAAGCAGTCTGCGAATACCGAACGGCACAGCACACCACCGGGCCATTGTATTTAGGGAAGGACACGCACGCGCTATCCGAACCGGCTTTCGTCACCACCCTCGAAGTCCTCGCAGCCAATGGCGTCGAGGTGATGATTGATCAGGACGGTGGATACACACCGACCCCGGTTATCTCTCATGCGATCCTCACCTACAATCATGGCCGAACCTCCGGCCTGGCCGACGGTATTGTGATTACCCCCTCGCACAATCCGCCCGAAGACGGCGGTATCAAGTACAACCCACCGCATGGAGGGCCCGCCGACACCCAGGTCACCAAGTGGATCGAAGACAGGGCGAATACTCTTTTGACGAACAACCTCCAGGGATGTAACCGGCTTCCGATTGAGCAAGCCCGACAGGCTTCGACAACGCACCGGTGTGCCTACATCGATGCCTATGTCGGCGATCTGGCAAAGATCATTAAGTTGGACGCCATCAAATCGGCCAAGCTAACGCTCGGCATTGATCCTCTGGGCGGGTCCGGCGTGGCCTACTGGCAACCCATTGCGGAGCGATACGGATTGAACCTCGAGATTGTCAATCCCGTAGTCGACCCAACATTTCGATTCATGCCATTGGACTGGGACGGTAAGATCCGCATGGACTGTTCGTCGCCCTATGCGATGGCCAATCTCATCGCTCTGAAAGATCGCTTCGACGTGGCCTTCGGGAACGATGCCGACAACGATCGGCATGGGATCGTCACCCGTTCGGGCCTGATGAACCCAAATCATTACCTTGCCGTCTCGATTGCCTACCTCTTCGCCAATCGTGATGGCTGGAAATCTGATGCCGGCATCGGCAAGACGTTAGTCAGCAGCAGCCTCATCGATCGAGTGGCAGCCAAACTGAAACGCAAGCTCGTGGAAGTCCCGGTCGGTTTCAAGTGGTTTGTGAGCGGCTTGCTCGATGGCTCGCTCGGCTTCGGCGGTGAGGAAAGCGCCGGTGCATCGTTCTTACGACATGATGGCACAGTCTGGTCCACCGACAAGGACGGTATCATTATGGACTTGCTGGCTGCCGAGATGATGGCCAAGACCGGCCGCGATCCATCTGAGTTGTACCGAAACCTCACGAACGAACTGGGCGAGCCGGTCTATGAACGAATCGATGCCCCAGCGACCCCGGAGCAGAAAACGATTCTCTCGAAACTTTCACCCGACCAAGTAAAAGCAACGCAGCTTGCCGGCGACAAGATCGTGGCGATGCTGACCAAGGCGCCAGGTAACAATGCAGCTATCGGTGGTTTGAAGGTCGTGACGGACAATGGCTGGTTCGCTGCTAGACCATCTGGAACTGAAGATGTATATAAGTTGTATGCGGAGAGCTTCAGAGGGAAGGAGCATCTCAAGAAGATTCAAGACGAAGCACGGGCAATCGTCGCTGGCGCATTGACCTCATCACATAGTCCTCCACACTAAATGAACAAGGATGCTCTACGCTGGCCTCTTCCCAAGCATGACTATTGGTCCACGCCATTCGCCGAATCATTGTTGCAACACCTGAATCTTCGTCCGGGGCTACGTATTCTCGACATCGCTTCCGGCCATGGCATCCCCGCCTTTTTTCTTGCCGAACAAGTTGGTCCAGCCGGTGAAGTGCTGGCCATTGATGTGAGTGCGGGTCAAGTTGCTCGCGCGAGGGCTATTCAAGGTTCGCACTTGCCATGGCTCCGGTTCGAGTGCATGGACATGCGTGCCTTGCCACCTGAGCTGCCGTCATTTGATCGCGTCACGGGCAATCTCTCCGTCATGTTTTTCCGCCCCAATCGGTTTGAAACTGTCCATGGACTCATCAAACACCTCAACCCTGAAGGCCAGCTTGTCCTAACCTTTCCTTCCTATGGAACGTTTGATTCCCTGTGGCAGCGTGTGGATCAGATGATGATCCAGAAAGAGCTGGTCAACGAGCGCGCGCGATTTCAGGAGTATCTGAACGAACGGCCCTCCGCGCAGGACGGGCAAGGTTGGCTCGAAACACTCGATCTCCAACGAGTCGAGGCCAGTGAGTACTCACTCGAAATCGCAACTGGTCCTGGCCAAGAATTCCTCTACCACCCGCTGCTTCGCGGCGGCTTTCTCGATGACGTCTATGAATGTTTCGAGGATCAGAGCCGTGCGGAAGAGTTTATGAGGAAGCTATCAGAGGATGTCGAAGGCTTCAGGCCACTTACTGCACAGCGTTGTGTCTTGTCCGGGTGGAAAAAGAGTTGATACTCAATCCAACGAGGCTTGCTCTTTCGCGTGGTAGGAGCTTCTCACCAGCGGTCCAGATTCAACATGGGCAAAGCCCATCGCAAGCCCTTCTTCTTTCAACAACGTAAACTCAGCAGGATCGTAGAAACGGGCAACGGGCAGATGTTCTCTGGTCGGCTGGAGATATTGGCCGATGGTGAGGATATCGCACTCGATTGCTCGGAGATCGCGCATGACCTCCCGCGCTTCATCAAGCGTCTCACCCACCCCCAGGATCAATCCAGACTTCGTCTTCATGCCATGCTGCTTCGCTCTCGCCAATAAGTCAATCGACCGTTGATATTTCCCTTGAGGGCGAATAGAAGGAAAGAGCCGTCGAACTGTTTCGATATTGTGATTCAGAATGTCCGGCTTCTCCGCACAGACTGTCGCAAGTGCCGCCTCGCTACCTTCGAAATCAGGGATCAACACTTCAATCGTACAACCAGGATTCAGCTGTCTCGTCTGCCTGATCGTTTCGCCAAACACCGATGCCCCGCCATCCGGCAATTCGTCACGATTCACCGAAGTAATCACGGCATGGCGAAGACAGAGGGCTCGCACCGCTTCCGCAACTCGAGAAGGCTCAGCCTGATCAACCGCGAGTGGCCTCCCCGTTTCCACGGAGCAGTAGTGGCACCGCCTGGTACAGATATCGCCGAGTATCAGAAATGTCGCAGTGCGGGCATTCCAGCATTCCCACCGATTGGGGCAACGGGCCTCTTCACAGATTGTGTGAAGGCTAAGCCGTTCTAACGTGTGTTTGATCTCAAGATAGTCAGGCCCCGTCCTCGCATTAACCTTAAACCAGGAGGGAAGCCGAGGTCGGCTGGGTTCAAATGGCGGATGGTTGATGCCTGATGGTGCTCGAAGATCGCCCAATGGAACGAAGCTCATGTCGGCCATCTACCCTTGAACTCTCACCGGAACCAGCTCAACATTCTTCCTAAAAGACCGGTTTGCTCTGGCATGGCTTCAGGTGGATCCGGATATTCCACCCAGAGTTCCTGTGAACCAAGGTACAGGCCGTCACGAAAACTCATCTGAGTTTTGAGTTGCCGATACCCTAGTGACTGCAGAGTTTGAATCAGGATGGTCAAGGCTTCATTCTGCGTAGGATGTGTCTCGGTCGCGATGCGGAGAGTTTCGTAGCGGAGGATGGCTCGATACCGCTCTCCGTCCCGCTCAAACTCGACCGGTCTGCTGAACCCTCGTTCCCGATTATCCAACCCGGCGAGCTGATGTTTGTCGAGCCCCATCTGCCCCATGCTTCATGCGAGCGCTCTAAAAACGGCAACCAGATCGCTGAGTGCGATAGTCTTGTTCCTGAGCACAGCTCGTTCAGCCTCAATCGTCTCGCGGGTCTTGGTATCGACGACCGAATCAGATTTCAGGCAAACGGCCCCCAACGACAGTATGCGATCACACTCTTCGGCGAGCTTCTTCTTAACGACAGGGTTAACTGACAGGATCTCCATCAGTTGTCGGCGCGTCTCATTCAGATGAACCTCCAGCTCGGCATCCGGGTAAGTCTTCCGAGCTGCCTCGTCACAACAGCGATCAAGGTGCTGAGTCAAAAATACATAGAGACGCACAAACGCTGCAGCAATGTCCGTTTGTTCTTTCTCAGAAACAGCCATACGTTCAATCCTCTAGCAGATTAAGCCTCATCAAGTTCTTTAGAGTTGACGAGTAACGCTTCATCGGTACCGTTCACCATTTAGAATAATACCTTTATATCGTCGCCTTCAATCCTCACTTGATAGGCCTCAACTTTTGCAGAGGGGTTATTCATGCAGGCTCCAGTCGTCACATCGTATCGCCACCCGTGCCAAGGACAGGTGACAATGTCGCCTTCCAATTCTCCCTCCCCTAGCGGGCCTTCTCGATGACAACAGGTATTGTTGATCGCATGGATCGCCCCATCCACGTTAAAGACTGCCAGTGTTTTCCCATTCGCTTCCGCCACAATGCCATGTCCTGGCTTCACTTCTGCAAGCGCTGCAACACGCACAAACTCCGCCATACTTACTCATCCCCCAATATAATGCCTTATAATGCCTTCAATTACTGCTGAAGGGTTGCTTGATCTTTTTAAGCAAACTATCGATGGATGCCCCTTCTTTCCCGGCATGCCCCATGGCTTCCGAGATCTTCTTCGCAATCTCTCGAAATGCGACTGCCTGAGGCGATTCCGGATTGGCCACAACGATAGGATGCCCAGTATCTCCGCCATCCCGAATGGCCGGATCGATCGGAATCCGTCCGAGGAACGGCACACCGACCTTGCTGGCCGCCCGCTCTCCGCCTCCATGTGAAAAAATCTCCGTCCGCTCCCCACAATGCCCACAGACAAAAAAGCTCATATTCTCTACGATACCCAGAAGCGGGACGTTCACCTTTTGGAACATCGCCATACCTTTGCGAACGTCATAGAGCGCAACTTCTTGCGGTGTCGTAACCGTGATCGCGCCGGCTAACGGAACCATCTGCGACAAGGAGAGCTGCACATCGCCGGTGCCTGGCGGTAAATCGATCAGCAGATAGTCCAACTCCCCCCAGAGCACATCGCGGAAAAAGGCCTGCAGATACTGGTGCACCATCGGACCACGCCAGACAAGCGCGGTTTCCTCCGGGACGAGGAACGCCATGGAGATCAGCTTCACCCCATGGCTCTCCACAGGAATAATCTTGCCATCCTTCTGCTCCGGTCCTGTTGTGCTCCCCATCATCATGGGAATATTAGGACCGTAGAGATCAGCATCCAACAGCCCAACCTTTGCCCCAGCCAATGCCAAGGCGCAGGCTACATTTGACGCAACGGTAGACTTGCCGACTCCACCCTTGCCGCTGCTGATCGCAATGACATGCTTGACTCCGGGAATCAAATTATCTTGTGCCTGAGGCTGCTGGGCCCCATGGGCATGTTCATCAGCCATAGCTATTCTCCAATCCGGTTGTGTTCGACCGCGTTTGACAGGAATGCCGCCCACGATCGGACGCCATTTGAGCCTGACACCATCATCATAATAAGCGATGCGCCGCGCCAAATGATATGGGCCAGTCGGGCTATCGACCATGCATCGACTGGGGAAGTCGCGACGTGGACATCGGTTGTCATACATGTATACTGAACTCAGATAGAAGTCTCTCGCTCAGGAGCCGTGATGACCACGCAGCCTTCCCTCGAACCGGCCATCCTTCGTATCGGCGAGAAGTTGGCCCAGCTCTCCGCAGGTCTGTCGCCCTCGATCTTCGATTCCCGCTGGTGGTCTCATTCAGCCATCAATCTGGCCATGAAGGATGCGTCGTTTAAAACCCGTTTGTTCCATTTCATCGATGTCCTGCCCGTCATCGAGGACGATGAACGAGTCGTCTCTCTCGCCGAAGAGTATTTTGGCCGGGAGAACGGTGAACTGTTCGGACTGCAGTGGGGTTTCAGGGCGCTGACCTCAACCGGCATCGGCGCCCGCCTGACCGGCAAGTCCATCAGGAAACAGATTGAGCAGATGGCCAAGAATTTTATTGCCGGTGTCTCGGTTGAAGAATCAGTTCCCGTCTTGTCACAGCTCTGGAAGGATGGGCGGGCCTGGTCCATCGATCTGCTTGGTGAAGCTACAATCAGCGAACAGGAAGCCGATCACTATCGAGATCGATGTCTGAACGCCTTGACTGAACTCGGACAGGCCGCCAAGGCTTGGCCCTCTTCCCCGTTGCTTGAGCGAGACCCCTTGGGACAAATCCCACGCGTACAGCTCTCACTTAAGATTTCAGCCCTGTCATCGAGACTGGACCCGATCGATCCCGACGGTAGTTATGAGTCAGTCGCCGCACGACTCCGCCCGCTTGTAGATCGAGCACAGGCGCTCCCAGCCGGGCTCATTTTCGATATGGAGCAAGCCGAGACCAAGGACTTGATTCTGCACATTTTCAAACGGCTCTTTAGCGAGCCACCCTATCGATCCTATCCCTATGCCGGGCTCGCATTGCAGGCCTATCATCGAAACACCGAACGAGACATTCAGGACTTAGTCAGCTGGGTTCGCGACCGCGGTGTGCCGATTACGATTCGACTGGTCAAAGGTGCCTACTGGGACTCGGATACCGTGCGGTATAGACAAGCCGGCTGGCCGTCTCCTCTTTTTGAGCTGAAGGCGGAGACCGATGCCAATTATGAGCGACTGATTCCCATCCTCTTCGAGCACGTGGACCTGATCCGTCCCGCGTTCGGCACACATAATCTGCGCACGTTAGCAGCGGTAGAAGCCCATGCAGAATCGCTGGGCCTGGCCCCCAATGCACGAGAATACCAGATGATCTTCGGCATGGCCGAGCCGTTCCAACAGGCCATGGTGAAAATTGGCCGTCGGGTACGATTGTACATGCCTGTTGGTCGACTGCTGCCCGGCATGGCCTATCTCGTGCGCCGATTGTTGGAAAATACATCGAATGAGTCGTTTCTCAAAAAAGAGTATGTGGAGTCCCAACCACTGACTCAGCTACTCGCTCCACCACAGACCTCGACTCGTCATCCATCGATCAAAACGACGGACCACGCTCACAGCTTTGTCAATGAACCGCACGGCGACTTTTCTCAAGCCGATGTTCGCGATGCCATGCGCGCAGGAATCGTATCGGTTCAATCCCAACTCGGTCTACGATGGGAAGGTAGCACCTCCAATATCGGACTGACGGGCCCATGGTTGGAATCTCGAAATCCCTGTAGGCCGGATGAAGTTGTGGCGCACGTGCGGAGTGCAGCGGTGTCCGATCTGGGCCTGATCATCGACCGGGCATTCAAGCAATGGGAGAACTGGCGGCGCACCGCGCCAGAAGCGAGATCCGATATTCTGCGCAAGACTGCAGGAGAAATGAGCCGCCGTCGCTGCGAACTCGCCTCGTGGGAAATCGTTGAAGTCGGCAAGCCTTGGCGCGAGGCCGACGCTGATGTCGCCGAGGCCATCGACTTTCTTCGCTACTACGCAGATGAGATGGATCGCTTGGCTCAGTCCACACGATTAGGTGACCACCCGGGAGAACTGAATCATCGTATCTATGGACCGCGCGGCCTCACGGCAGTCATCGCGCCATGGAACTTTCCGCTGGCCATCCCAGCCGGAATGGTCTCGGCAGCCCTGGTGAGCGGCAATCCGGTTCTGTTCAAGCCGTCTGAACGCTCACCTCACCTAGGAGCGTTGCTCACCGACATCTTGATCGAAGCGGGGGTACCGGCTGGTTGCGTGACTTGCCTGCCAGGGGGGGCGGAGGTCGGCCAAGCACTCGTCACACATCCTCAGATAGCAACGATCGCGTTCACCGGCTCAAAGACCGTGGGGCTTGATATTCTGAACGAGGCCTCTCACGTAAGTCATGGACAGACTATGGTCAAACGGGTGATCGCCGAGATGGGTGGAAAGAACGCCATCATTGTCGACGAGACAGCGGATCTCGACGAGGCGATCACGGGAGTCGTGGCGTCGTTCTCAGGATATGCGGGACAGAAATGCTCGGCCTGTTCGCGTGTGATCGTTCACCGCTCGGTCTACGACCCATTCGTCGCACGTTTGAGAGAGGCCGTGTTGAGTTTGGAGATCGGTGATCCCATGGAGCCTAGTACTAAAGTGGGACCAGTGATCGATGCCCGGGCTCAAGCCGGTATTCAACGGTACATTTCCATAGGACGTGAAGAAGGGCGGCTGCTCGTGCAATGCCCGGTAGCTCAGGAGGGATATTTTGTCGGACCGACGGTCTTCGTCGATATCGAACCTCAGCACCGATTGGCGCAGGAGGAAATATTCGGCCCGGTGTTAGCGGTCATGAAGGCAGAGACTTTTGTCGAGGCGATACGAATGGCCAACGGAACTTCCTATGCGCTCACCGGTGGAGTGTTTACGCGAAGCCCCGCCAATCTTGCGATCGCGCGTGAGCAATTTGACGTGGGGAATCTGTACCTGAATCGACCGATTACCGGCGCTCTCGTGTCTCGTCAACCCTTCGGAGGGCACCGCTTCTCAGGGGTAGGGGCGAAAGCGGGTGGAGAAGACTACTTGGCCCAGTTCATGATCAGCCGAGTGATCAGCGAAAACACCCTCCGTCGTGGGTTCGAATCCACTCCATGAGGCCTTCTGTGTTTTTACATCATGATCTTCAAGTTCTTCCGAGATTTCCGTCACGACTCCCCGATCCTCTCTCGCGCCGGCTAATTCCTGTCGTTCTGAGTATTTCACGAGACCGACGCCTTTGGCGAACCATGCCGTCATCACGTCGCTTCCCGAGATGATACCACGGGTGCCGGATAGATGGATCTGCATCTTCATTCGTGCTTCGACTTTGATGGTATCCTGGAACGTGCCGACAGGAACCGTGATAGTTTCGCGACCGATCACACTGCTCCAACCTTGGACATCTACTTTTTCATCCGTTCCGTCACGATCCATGTCGCTACCGAAATCGAGCCCGCTACGATTAAACTGTTGAAATGAAGACGGTACGGTTAAGGGAAACCGGAATATCTGATAGGGAGTGATCTGTTCCTCCAACGGCGTTCCAGGCTCCGACCCGTAGTAGACAATCCCGACCGCATCTCGTCGATAGAAACTATCCGCTGGCCCGTGATTGCCGGGATTTGTGTCATGGAATACCGTCACGGTGGCGCCGTTTATGGTTTTTGTTCCAGCCACCGTCGACACGTTCGTGAAGAATTTAAGCTCAATCGTCTGGAGAGGTCCTTCGCTGATTTGACCGCGATAAGTCCATCGGCTTCCGGGGCTGTCAGGGAAATATTCCGCTGACTTTTCAATGATCACCGTTTCCTCAGCGCCCGCGACCTCAGATCCTAGGTGAAGTCCAGATAGAATGCCTACACCCAGGATCAGTATAGACAGCATGACGAGTTCACGTTTCCGCATATTAGTGCTCCGGAAGCCAGATTTTGACGGTACCACAGGAGTCCCGACAGCGGCAAGCCGACTGACGATACGCTGACTTCCGACTCGTGCTTGCCTTGAGCTCTTTCTCACCGCATAATCCTCTGAAGCATGGACCCCTCAGCATCATCAATCCCTTCCTCAACCGATCAGGGGCTCCGCACCACTACTCGTCAGGCAGCACTCATTACCGGGGCTTCCGGCGGAATCGGTCGGGCCATCTGCGAAGCCTTTGGAAAAGCCGGATGGTACGTGGGCGTCCATTATTATCGCAATAAACCGGCGGCAGACACGACATTGCGACAGGTGCTCAATGCCGGCGGGATCGGCGATCTCTACCCTGCAGATATTCGTGAGGCCGAATCCGTTCGTCGTATGATGGACGGGTTCTCTGGCCACGCGTCTGGCTCATTGGTCGTGGTCTGTAACGCGGGAATCGGACAGAGCGACCTGCTTGTGCGTCATTCGGAAGAGATTTGGGATAATGTCATTGCGACCAATCTCACAGGAACATTTCATTCCCTGCGTGCAATCGCGCCTTCATTAATCGCTCGCGGCGGAGGTTGCATCATTGTGATCGGGTCCCACACGGGGTTCCATGGCGCCACCGGCCAGAGTGCGTACGCCACATCGAAGGCCGGACTGATCGGTCTCGTCCGGACGGCCGCGCGAGAATGGGGACCGCAGAATATTCAAGTGAATCTCGTGCTACCGGGCTGGCAAAAGACGGAATTGACAGAAGGCATCTTCCCCGAGGGACAAGGCTGGCTCGATCACGCTCTGAACCGTCCACCGAATATCCAAGAGGTCGTCCGGACCATCGTACATATGGCTCAACTCAAGGACGTATCCGGACAAGTGTGGAACTGCGACAGTAGACATCTTTGAATACGGAACGGAGTGATATGCCACAGGCGGCTGGTTATTTCTCATGAAGTATGGCGTGTTTATCACCGGAACCGACACGGGCGTGGGGAAGACGTTGGTGGCTGCTGCGCTCGCCCTGCATCTGAAGAAACGTGGCCTCTCCGTCGGCGTCATGAAACCGATCGAGACAGGCACCTCGGCAGGAAGGCACTCTCGGTCGGATGCAGCACGGCTGCAATCCATCATTGACAGCGAAGAGACGCTCGGTGCCATCTGCCCCTATTCGTTTGAGCTACCAGTGGCTCCCCTTACCGCTGCACAAATAGGTAATCAACCCATCAATCCAAACACGATCAGAAAAATCTATCAGCTCCTATCGAGCCGATACGAGTGTATGGTCGTTGAAGGCGTCGGTGGCGTGCACGTCCCGATCACGCCATGCGACAATGTAATGGACTTGGTGAAACAGTTGCGGCTTCCGGTCGTGATTGTCGGACGCTCCGGGCTTGGTGGGATTAATCATGCGTTGCTGACGATCGACGCACTTCGACGAAAAAAGATTCGCATGATAAGTCTGGTCCTCAATCGTACCGAGCCCGTGCGATCGGCTCTCGCACGCGCTCAAGAACGATCGACTGTTGAAATCCTCCGCAAACAGGCCGGTGTACCGGTACTCGGGCCTCTCCCCTACGAATCTGGCATGTCGGGCCGCTTCCGGCCTGTAGTCGCACATCTCTCCCGATCCACATCGGTCAAGAAGCTGGCGATGCTGTTGTCGAAAGCCCCGAAACGAAGTCACTGACGGTTTGTTGAATATCCGGCGCCTTCATAACTGCAGAGATGACCGCCACTCCGTCGGCACCTGCTCGGATGACCTCTCCGGCATTGTTAAGTGTAATCCCGCCAATGGCAAAGATCGGGAGCCGCGTCAGTTGACGGATCGCCTTTAGTCCTGCCATGCCGACAACAGGATCATGATCAGTTTTCGAGCCAGGCGTGAAAATCGGACCAAACCCAAGATAGCTTGGCTCGCCGGCTGTCGCCGCCACCACTTGCTCCTGGCTATGCGTCGAAATGCCAATCAGCTTTTCCGGCCCCATCACTTTTCGCGCGAGATGGAGTGGCAGGTCTCCTTGTCCAAGATGCACTCCATCAGCATCCACTGCGAGGGCCAAATCACAACGATCGTTGACGATGAACAACACGCCGAATTCATGCGCCGCGTTCCTGAGCGGCAAGGCTTCCTCATAAGCTGCCTTCATCGAGGCGGTCTTGTTCCGGTACTGAAACAACTTGGCTCCTGCTTTCGCTGAGGCCGTCAAGACATCCAGAAGTGTACGATCGGGATTGGCTGAGGGGTCGAGGATGACATACAGCCCGGATAGCGGCGATCCTCCGGTGCTCTTCCGTCTCGCATCCTGAGTCATATCAGTTACTGCTTCGACTGTTCCAACGCCTTCTGTTTGACGATACGAAAGTGTGCTTCGAGTTCCTGCCGCATCGCAATCGCCACCAGCCAATCCGGCACCATGGATTCGATTTCGACGATCAGCTCGAAGTCGGCACGTGTGCGATTTCCCTGCCCCGCCGACTCTAACTTCCAAACTCGATGATAGCGTTTGAAGTCCCCACCCTTCAGGTCAGTCACCAAACCACCATTCGGGAGGGTCCTCGATTCAGTAACCAGCCGATGTTCTCCACGCATCAGAGGATGCTCGATTCGAAGGTCGACCGTGGCAACTCCGTCATGGATGTTCAACTCGGCCACACGCATCCGCACTTCAAAGAGGTCAGGCCAATGAGGGTAATCAGCCAGCAGCGCTTGGACAACAGCCTGCCTCGCTGGAAAGAACACTTGCGCTATCGCGCGAACGCCACCGCCGGATTCTGCGGCGACCTCCAACCTGTCCGTCTCGGCTGCCAGCGAATCTCCTGCTCCCCACCGCATGGCGAACAGGAGACCTCCGAACACAACCAGCCAGAACGGAGCCGAAGAGCCTTTCCTTCGCTTATCCAACGATGGCATCCAGCAGCCGCTGATGAATTTTTCTCACCCGCTCGAGCTGACCTTTCGCGGGAAACCGCTCGTAGAACCCGTCGGCCCGAAATTCTTTGGTCAACGGCGCCCAGGGCTTGACGATCTCGGCGAACGGCTTGTGGGAGCGTTGTTCCTCCCAATCAGTGATGAGCTTGCGATCCACGATCAGATCGTCGAGCACACGAATCAGCGCCTTGAGGGTCACATCGCGAGTGAACATATACCGATCATTCGCTCCCCAGACCTCGCCCATGACTTCCCTGACGCCCTTCAGATAATCACGGACCAACGCGTAGCACCGATCAGGCTTCATCCCTAAGTGTGACTCTATCCAGCGCTTATGGACCGTCACGACTTTCAACAGCTCATTGAACACCTCGGACTGCAGAATCCACTTTTCCTGCTTGCTCCGTCCACCGAGACGATTGATCTTGTACTGCAATGGCGAGTCTGATTCGCCATATAACAAGTTCACGACCTTCGCGGCGAATTTCTTTTCCGGACTCTCCCACGAGACTTTTTCATAAAGATCAACCAGATGCGATCGGTTGATCCGTGTATGGGTGGAGTTGATGATAACGAACATCTCCGTGGCGAAATCCGCGCTCCGTCCATCGAAGAGCAGGCACGGCACTTCGACTTGCGCGCTTTGATCCGGATGTTTCTCATGGAAAAAATGCAGCCCAGCGAGTCGATGCTGCCCGTCGATCACCAGATACTTCCCCTTAGGCTCGCTCAGATGGCCGATTGAATCCGAGCCGTCTGTCTTTTGAAAGCGAAGCGTTTCATCGGTAAACAAGAGCACGGTGCCCGGAATCATGGGTTGGGCCACGACGGTCTCATAAAAATTGACGATCTGCTTGATCTTCTGGCGATTCAAGACACGTTGAAAACCCTTTTCACTTCGCTCGATTCCCGCAATAAACTGCGCCACCTCATCGTGTTCTGAGAGCTTGGCTTGCTCGATTTCCTCACCCTCAAAATAGTATCGGCTCGTAAACCGAACCTTGTCCAATAACTCACCGGCCTTATAGGCGATGAAATAAAACGTGCCCTCTTTTTGCGTGATCCTCGTCGCGAGCATAAGACCTCCCTTGGCTACCAGAGGCTGGGGAAAGGATTCTACGCGGCCCTCTCCATGGCCGCAAGACGAACGACTGTGCTACGATCCTACAACGATGATTTCACAATGGTACATGTTTTCTGCGTTCTCCTCGCTCGTACTACTCATACCAGTGATATCCTTCGACGCCAGTGCACAGGAACTGGAAGATTCACGGGCCACAACGGAACTATCATGTAGCTTCTTGATGGAAAAAGGTGAAACCGCGCGGCCCTGTCACGTTCCATTCCCGCAAGGCTGCCTGGTCACATATATCCCAGGCACCAAGCAACCCTGGACTACAATTTCGAAGGCCGGCCGACTCCAGTGTCGATTCGATGAAAAACAGACCGATTGGAAGACCAAAATTGTCGGCGCATGCGGCCAATGCCAATCAGTCCGCTGTTCAGCCCACTTTAGCGTCCGCTTTGACTGTTCAGCCCTGCACTAAATCTCCGAGTTGCCGATGTCCATCACAGCGACGATCAAGCAAGAAGCACGTACGCTGGGATTTGATGCGGTTGGCATCGCATCCGTTGTCGACAACACCCCATTTTCAACCGGTACAACCCAAAGCACTGGCTCGTTTGACGACGGGGCGACATCTCTACCTCAGCGCCTATTCGATCGTCTCAGCGAGTGGATCCGGCACGGCTATCATGGAAGCATGGCATGGATGGCACGAACGCCGGAAAAACGTGCCGACCCTCGTCATGTGCTTCCGGGCTGCCGTTCGATTATCTCAGTAGGAGTCAACTACCTCACCGAACATCGTGCAGACGAACAGCCCGGCTATGGCCGCATCGCTCGGTATGCCTGGGGGAAGGACTACCACAAGGTCCTGCTTCGCCGTCTTCAGGAACTTGAAAAATTTGTTCACGGCATGGCACCCGACGCGCATACTCGTTGTTACGTGGATACCGGCCCGATCATGGAAAAAGCCTGGGCCGAACGGGCTGGTCTTGGCTGGATCGGCAAACATTCCAATCTCGTCTCAGCCGAACACGGCTCCTGGCTGTTGCTGGGAGAAATCCTGACGACGTTGGAGCTTGAGCCCGATGAGCCGGCGACCGATCTCTGTGGGAACTGCATGCTCTGTATTCAGGCTTGCCCGACGAAGGCCATCACCGAGCCCTATGTCGTCGACGCCACTCGTTGCATTTCTTACCTCACCATCGAACTACGAGGCGATGCGGCCGGTATCCCTCACGAGCTGCAAACGGGTATGGGCAACAAGATTTTTGGTTGTGATGATTGCCTTGACGTCTGTCCGTTCAACCTACGAGCTGAGCCTACTCGTGAAGAGGCCTTTCAACCATCCAATTTGACCCTCTCGCCACACTTGAAGAAACTTTCCGAATTGGATGAATCAACCTTTGCCGCGCTCTTTCAGCACAGCCCGATTCGACGTGCGAAGCTCCATGGGCTTCGCCGCAACACGGCCATCGCGCAACGCAATACGAAGCCCTTGTAAATTCCTCCAAATTTTCTCATTACGTACTAGCATGAATCAAATTAGATACGAAGTGTATCTTATTCGATTCTCGACCATCCTCAATTATTAATCTAGACCTTGTCAGAAGAATCTACCCTGGTGCCTACTGGTCCTATGGGTGACCAATTTCCCATGGAAATTATAACCACGTTGTGAGCGACAACACTAGTGGTACGCATTGTGCTTGGCGGGTGGTGGCTGCCATCGCCATCGAGGTAGGGGATGGTACATGCCTGCATGCGTTGGTGGCGTGCGTTAAAAATTATTTGCTTACGCTGCCAAGAACAATGTATTTTTTCTTCTAAATTTGGTAGATAGTTGACCCGGCGTCTGCTCGACGAGTGATGGAGGGGGCCAAAACTAGCCGTGCTTGTCAACGCAGCGTCTCATTTCAATAAAAAATCTAAAGGGAGGCTACTATGCAGAGGTTTCGTGTACTCACATTAACCCTAGGCCTTGGCGTCCTGTTGGGAGCCAGCGGGTGCATCACCATGCCTGGGTCCGCAGGGGCAAAGGTCCACGATGTCACATTCACGGCGACCGAATCCGAAGTCGTCATCGACGGTAACGGGACGAAGTACAAGGCCTGGACCTTTAACGGTCAGATGCCTGGTCCGGTCGTCCGGGTCACCGAAGGCGATACCGTGAATTTCACTTTGACCGGCCATAAGGACAATGCCTTCCCACATTCGATGGACTTCCATGCGGCTGAGCTCGACTTCTTGAAGAACTACCACCGTACGGTTGGACCGGGAGAGACCCACAAGTTCACCTTCGTGGCGAAGAAGCCCGGCGTGTTTTTCTACCACTGTGGCGCGAGCCCAATGATCCAGCACGTGGCCCGTGGCATGTTCGGTGCGATCATCGTTGATCCGAAGGATCCGAGCGTGTGGCCCAAAGCCGATCGGGAATTTGTTCTGGTTCAATCCGAGCTGTGGAAGAACCCGGACAACGTGCAGGCGATGTTCGATCGGAAGTTTGATTATACGATCTTCAACGGCGGCATCTTCAAGCATCATCCCTTTATGCCGGCTGGGGAGCCGTTAGAGGTCAAGGTCGGCGAGCGGGTGCGAATCTATTTTGTGAATGCCGGCCCGAACGAGTTCTCTTCACTCCATCCAATCGCCGAAATCTGGGACAATGTCTATGAGAGCGGCAATCCGGCCAATAAGTTCACGGGGGTCCAGACCTATGTGGTCGGTCCAGGTAGTGCAGCCACATTCGATTTGATCGCTGACAATCCAGGAGCGTACCCTGTCGTGACCCACTCCTTAACAAGCGCTTTACGAGGTGCAATTGCGGTGGTGGTCGCGAACCAGAATCCCAAGGACTATAAAGGCCAGTTGATGCCAAACACCCCATGGAATCCATAGTCAGTCGGTGAGCCATGCAGTCAATTTATTCTTACACAAAGGAGTAGACGATATGACATTCAGCAAGAAGATTGTTTGTACGGCAGTCGCAATAGCGGCAGCATGGACCTTGAGCAGTGCCCCCTCTTTTGCCGCGGACCGGTCGTTGTATGAGCGACTAGGCGGGCAAGGCGCGATTCAGGCCGTCGTCACCAAGTTCATCGGCAACGTGGGAGCGGACAAGCGCATTAATGGCTATTTCGCAAATGCCGATCTCAAGCAACTCAATAAGCACTTGGTCAATCAGGTATGCCAAGCGACCGGTGGGCCATGCACCTACGAAGGGCGTGATATGAAGACCACGCACAAGGGGATGAAGGTCACCACCGCTGCCTTCAACGCTCTAGTGGAAGACCTCGTCAGTGCGCTAGATACCTTCAACGTCCCGAAGAAGGAAAAGGACGAGCTCCTGGCCATCCTCGGACCAATGAAGAGCGACATTGTCGAAGTTCCTTAACACCGTAGGGTGAACACTGCGATAGTTTCTAGCCCGTCTCTCGCCGGTCTAGACCGAACGGGTCTGGACCGGCGAGGTTCTTTTGTGGGCAAACCAGCCTCTATATCTACTTCGATCTGATCACTTTCTACGAGACATGGACACTGCCACTTAGGACAATATCGTGTTATTATACGTGCGGAATTTGCGCCTCCGAACGCGCGGCGCGAGCAGCCACCTGGCGGCAAGATCAGTGGTAATCACCAAGGAGGAATCATGAGAGGTACGCGTTTGATGATGACAGTGTGTTGCTTAGTCGCCGTCACTTCGTGGAGTGCGGTAGGATGGGCCGGTCCAGAGGCCGATCCATTGAAGTCGCGTGTCCCTGACGCTGAACGTGGTGACGCACGAAAAATGGAAAATCCGGTCAAAGTCACACCCGAGGTACTCGCCAAGGGCAAGGAGCTCTATGAAGGCAAGGGTACCTGTGCCAACTGTCACAACCAGGACGGAAATGGTGAAGGGGCTGGAGGGATGTTATTGACGCCGGGCCCTCGAAACCTCACGAACTGCAAGTTTCATAAGAAACGGAAGGATGGGGAACTGTTCTGGGTCGTCAAGAATGGAAGTCCTGGTACCGGCATGCCTGCCCTCGTGAAAGGCGGCGTCCTCACAGAAGAAGAAGCCTGGACCATCATCGCGTACGAACGGACGTTCTGTACTAAGGATAGTGAATAGCTACTGAGCAGTTTTTCTAGTATACCTGTGACGGCGAGCTGGAGGTTGAAATTTCGACTTACGGCTCGCCATCCATCTGGTCATTGAGCTCGACCCATCCATCCGCCTGTATCCTGTGCTCCCTCCCACCGAACTCCTTTAGGCAACTTTTCTAAGACATAACAAAGAAGCCCCGCGGTAGGTTGTTCGCGTGAGACAACTTTCATTTACATGACTGCAGTTGAGTCAGCCGGTCACGCCACCACCCCTTTCTTTCTTTACGGAAAGAGGTGTAGGCTACGACTAGGTTCGATGGTTCGATAGGAGGCTAGGCTAAGGGAGCACTCCGATGAACCCTCATACATTCCTCCTGCTCTCGAAAGATCCAGACCTTAAGCAACTCCTCCAAATCGCGTCTCCTCATGCCAAGATTACCGAGGCGTCCACGGTATCGGAGGGGATCAGCCTCTGGTCAGAAGTCTTACCCACCCTGGTGATTGGTGAGGGGAATCCTTCTGCTCTGGCGCCTCTTCTGGAATACACCCGTCAAATCTCCGAAGCCCCGCCCGTACTGGTCATCGGAAACCGCCACTCTGTCAAGGATGCAATCGAGATCATGCGTGCAGGCGCGGCAGATTACCTGACAAAGCCCATTCTTCTGAATGATCTACAGGCCGCTATTGCTCGGGTGCTCAGCCACCCTTCGCTCCCCCCCCCATCCTCCTCACAAGATCCGTTTGCCTCAATCATCAGCGTCTCGTCGCAGATGAACCTCATGAAGCAACTGGCCAGAGAAGTGGCATCGACCGATGCCACCGTCCTCATGACAGGGGAAAGTGGGACCGGCAAAGAACTATTCGCCGAGGCCATTCATCGTGATAGCCAACGAGCCACCGGCCCCCTGGTTGCACTCAATTGCGCCGGCATCCCGGAAAATCTCTTAGAGTCCGAATTATTCGGCTATGAGTCGGGTGCCTTTACCGATGCCAAGCGGGCCAAGCCCGGCCGATTTCAGTTGGCGGAAGGAGGCACGCTGTTTCTCGACGAAATCGGCGAAATGAGCTCGACTGCTCAGGCCAAACTTCTGCGTGTGCTGGAAAACCACACCATCGACCCCTTAGGCGATACGCGAAGCCGTAAAATAAACATCCGTATCATTGCCGCCACCAACGAAGATCTGCTGGCCAAGATCAAGGCCGGCCGGTTTCGCCTTGACCTCTACTATCGACTGAATGTGTATCAATTGCGTATTCCACCGTTGCGCGAACGGCTCGATGACATTGAGCCAATTCTGTTGATTTTTTTGGAGCGTGTGAGAAAAGAACGAGGATGCCGTATCAAGACTATCGCGCCGCCAGCCCTCGCCGTTCTTCGGAATCACGATTGGCCTGGTAACGTCCGAGAACTGCACAATGTCGTCGAGTGGCTCACTATCACGTGCAAAGAAGACGTGATCCAGCCACATCATTTGCCGACTTCCGTGAAGACTCCTTCTTCGAGCAATCATCTTGGCACTGAGCCCAAGCCATCCCTACTGGCCTTTGGCCTGTCGTTTCAGGAAATGGAAAAAAAGATGCTCGAAGAAGCGTTGCAAAAAGCATCGGGCAACATTTCGGAAGCCAGCCGACTTCTCAAAATGACCCGCAACACTCTTCGTTACCGGATGGCCAAACACCACATTCAGTAGATGCCTGTGTGTTCCCATTCACCTTTCAAGACAGCTAGAGACCATTGAGAGCTCTCTCCACCGTGACACCTCCTCATCGCTGCTTAGCAGAGTCTCGCATGTCTAACGAGACCGTCCTTCATAGACGAAAACTTCTGCAGCAAATCGGCATACAGCATCCTGAGCAGGTTGTTCTCCTGCTCCAACTCCCTGAGACGTTTTAGATCTGCTACCTTCATGACCTGGCTTCCGTTGGATGTTGACCGACGCATGACGAACCTCCTCGCAACCGTTGGTTCATGTAAGAACCTCTATGACCTAGTTTAATGAAAAGCCCCACAGTGGGCACTCACCCTCGTTGTAAGCAATGCGACATGCAGCGATCAAGCAAACTCGATACCACCTACGACTACTGCTACCGCAATAGGCAGAAACCTTTGCAAGAGCTGGCGGTTCCATTACTCAATTGAACACAAAATGGCATGGAACGGATTGACGGTTGAATCAGATATAGAATCTAATCAGATACCGTGGTGGATCAGAAAAGATACAGGCAAGTAGAGGAATATTTTGGAGAACGCCCCGTCTGCTAACCGCAAGACCTCACCTACAGTCATTGTAATTTCGCCACCGTCACTCCATCGCCCCCTTCAGCTCGATCTCCCTGACGAAACTCCACCACATACGGTGAACCCTTCAAATACTCACGCAAGACGGCTTTGAGACGACCGGTTCCATGGCCATGGATGATTCGGAGATACGGTGCGCCGCGAAGAGTCGCCCGATCTAACGCCGCGACGACCTGATCGAGTGCTTCATCAGCTGCTTGGCCTCGTACGTCCACGACGGTTGGTTCATCCAGCCCCAGTCCACTACTCGTTGAGACTCGCCGTGGACTTGAAGCCGACGACGCCGGTTGCACTGACATGACACTTGGTTCACAGGCGATGCCGACAAGGCTCGAGACGCTCGCTAGGATTTCACCCTCCCCAACTTTGACACGAACACGTTTTTTCCCCTGTGGTGGTTCAAGCAAACTCCCCGTCATACCTAGACCAACGATCTCGACGGCAGCTCCGACTGTCAGTTGTTCAACTGGAATCGGTTCACTCGTAAGAGCCAGATCATGTCGCGTTTTCACCTCCAGCTCACTGAGTCGCTGTTTGGCTTCTTTTGCCTTGATGAGCTTCTGGTCTCGTTTCAGCGAGTCGACCGTCGCCTGCACTTCCGCCCGCGCACGATGGAACTGCTCACCGAGTTTCTTCTTGAGGCCTCGTCGGGCCTCCTGTTGAGCCTCTTCAAGCTGTGCGCGAATCGCCTGTACCTCACGAGCGCCTTGTTCAGCTTCCTGCCTGGCCTGCCGGGCCTTCTCGCCATCCTCCATGAGCTGGTGTTGCTTTCGCTGTAAATCGGCCATCAGCTCATCAAGCCGTTGATCCTCCCGACGCAACCGCTTCCTCGCATCGTTCAAAATGCTGTGATCCATACCGAGACGTCCAGCAATCTCCAAGGCCGATGAACCGCCGGGGATTCCCATAAACAATCGATAGGTCGGCGCGAGATGCTCGACGTCAAATTCCACGCTGGCATTCGCAAAACCAGGGGTCGTCTGTGCCAATTGTTTGAGCGCACCGTAATGCGTAGTCGCCACTACCTTCATGTTGAGCTCAGCCAACCGACACAAAAGCGCCTCGGCCAGCGCCGCTCCTTCGTGTGGGTCAGTTGAGGTCACCGGTTCATCGAGGAGCACGAGCGAACGCGAGGCAACGGTTTCGTTCGGAGTCGGGCCCGTAGCGCTCTCGGACAGAAGATGGATCATCTGTGTCATATGCGCGGAAAAACTGGATAAATCGCGGCTCAAGTCCTGGGCATCGCCAACATCGGCATAGAGGTCCGTAAAAATCGCCATCTCGGATTCCGGAGCACAGGGAAGATGTAATCCGGCCCGGACCATAAGCGCAAACAGCCCGACGATCTTGAGTGTGACGGTTTTCCCTCCCGTATTCGGCCCGGAGATCACGAGGACACGGACTGTTTCATCCATGTGAATGTCATTCGCCAACACATGGTCTTTCGCGATAAGCAACAGTGGATGCCGCGCCTGTTTGAGCAGGACACGCCCCTTCTCATTCAAGACGACGGGGCTGCATTTCAGTCGTCGGCCCATTTCAGCCTTGGCTCTGACGACATCACATTCGACCAGCACCTCGATCCCTCGGCTGATATCCTCAGCTCTGGAGGCCACTAAACTGGTGAGCTCCCGTAGGATGCGCTGGACCTCCCGTTCCACTTCCAGATCCGCCACTTTGATGGAATTGTTCAGCTCGACCAATTCACGCGGCTCGAGAAAGATGGTTGCGCCGCTGGCCGACACATCGTGGACAATCCCGGGCATCCTCCCTCGCATGTCTGTTTTTATCGGCACCACATACCGGCCTTCTCGCTGTGCGAAATACGATTCTTGAAGCACTTCCTCGTACCTCTTGGAATGCAAGATCTGCTCAAGTTTTTCCCGTATCGCCTGTTTCAATTCCAGGGCGTGATGCGTTAGGCGCCGTAGCTCCGGCGAAGCCGTGTCTTTCATGGAGCCGTCTGATTGAATTGCGCCCTCGATAGCCCTAAGGACTCCTTTGAGGCTCTTGGTGATCTGAAGGGGTTCCAAGAGTCGCATGAGGGCGTGAATTTCGCCTGAATGCGACTCCGTATATCGCTCTACCTCTGCCATCACTGTCAGTATGACTGCGCAGTCTCGTAACTCACCGGCCTCAAGTACCCCTCCCTTTTTCGACCGAATGAGCTGTTCCCGGATATCGGGAAAGGACAGCGTGGGCACCGCATCGCTCCCCTCCAGCAAACCCACCATTTCAGTCGTCTCTTGTTGCCGTAGAGATGCACTCGCCAGTTCACCCGACAGAGGAAGGGCCCGGCATCGAGCGACCCCTATCGCCGACTGGGCATATTGCGAGAGGAACTCCAATAGACGAGGCCATTCCACAGCCTGCGCTGCCTGTTCAGATACTGTTTTTCTCATGTGGGATTCTGCCCCTTGATTACATCCCGAACTCTAACCAAGCGACTGGAGGAGAAACAAGATCCCGCACTGCTGGAGGCGGGAACTCCGGTTCAGTTGCGTGGGTTGTAAATGCCGGTGCGGACTTCCTGTGCCTTGACAAAAAGGAGACGGCATCGATAATATTAACTTTCGTGCTGGACCACTCAACTCGTACCAACAATCATAGTTGTATGTAGAGGATTACACCATGGCCATTCGTGTTGGAATCAATGGATTTGGGCGCATCGGGCGTAATGTGTTCCGCGCCTCGATGGATGATCAGGATCTTCAGATCGTCGCCGTCAACGATCTCACAGACGCTAAGACACTCGCATACTTGCTTAAGTACGACTCGGTCCATGGCACGCTGTCGGCCAATGTCGAAGCCAAAGAAGATCAGATCCTTGTCGATGGCAAGCCCATCAAGGTGCTTGCGGTCAAAGACCCAAAAGAACTGCCGTGGAAAGCGCTGAACGTCGATGTGGTGATTGAATCAACCGGTCGATTCACCGACCGTGAATCAGCTGGTAAACATCTTTCTGCCGGCGCTAAGCAAGTGATCATCTCCGCACCGGCCAAAGATCCGGATGTGACCATTGTGCTCGGCGTGAATGACGACAAGTTCGATTCGAAATCACACCACATCGTGTCCAACGCCTCTTGCACGACCAACTGCCTCGCACCCGTGGCCAAGGTCTTGTTGGAAACATTCGGAATTAAGCATGGCGTCATGACAACCATCCATTCCTACACAAATGATCAGCAGCTGTTGGACCTTCCACACAAGGATCTTCGGCGTGCCCGCGCCGCCGGTATGTCCATGATTCCAACTAGCACCGGCGCAGCGAAAGCTCTGCATCTTGTGATTCCTGAACTCAAAGGTAAGCTAGACGGGCTCGCCATTCGTGTCCCGACACCGAATGTCTCGCTGGTCGATCTCACCGTCGAAACTGAAAGGGATTGCGATATCGCCTCTGTCAACGCGGCCTTCAAGAAGGCGGCGGACGGTCCGCTCAAGGGCATTCTCAAGTATTCTGAAGACCCCATCGTCTCGATCGACCAGAAAGGAGACGCGCACTCAGCCACCGTCGATGCCCCGCTGACGAATGTCGTGGACAAGCGTCTGGTCAAGGTCACGGCCTGGTATGACAACGAATGGGGCTATTCCTGCCGTATCCGCGACCTCGTCAAAGTCCTGGCTGGAAAATCGATCACTCACTGAACGACTGTGACAGAGATGATCCAGCAGGCTCTATGCAAATCTGTCTCATCCTTTTCCTCACCTTCCGAGCGTGGCTGTAAGGAGCGCGCATGAACTTGCACAAACAAACAATCGACGATGTGCAACTTCGTGGTAAGCGGGTCATCATACGGGCCGATTTCAACGTCCCGCTCGATGAATCGCTGCAGATTACCGATGACACCCGCATCCGCTCTACCTTGCCGACGATCAATCGCGTCGTCGACGAGGGGGGGAAAGTCATTCTCTGCTCTCATCTTGGTCGCCCAAAGGGTGCCTTCGACCCCAAATACAGCCTGGCGCCTGTAGCCAAGCGGTTAGGACGCCTGCTGGGGAAAGACGTGGCCTTCGCTCCAGACTGCATAGGCCCGGCCGTCGAGAAACTGGTCGCCAAGATGAAGGACGGGGATGTACTCCTGCTGGAGAATCTCCGTTTTCACCCCGACGAGGAAGAAAACGATGACGCCTTCGCCAAGGCCCTGGCCTCGCTGGGTGATGTCTTCATCAATGACGCGTTCGGGACCGCACACCGGGCCCATGCCTCGACCGTCGGGATCACGAAGTACATTAAGGATGCGGCGGCGGGCGCGCTGCTCAAGAAGGAAATCGAGTACCTGGAGGGTGCCATCGCCAATCCCGTTCGGCCGTTTGTCGCCGTCCTAGGAGGGGCGAAGGTCTCTGGAAAGATCGGCGTAATCGAAAACCTGGGTAAAAAGGTCGATAAGGTGATCATCGGCGGCGGCATGGCATTTACGTTCCTGAAGGCAAAAGGCATGGAGATCGGGAATTCCCTCGTTGAAATGGACATGCTGGATTTTGCCCGAGGAATCGAAGACCATGCACTTTCAGCTGGAGTCAAGTTCTACTTGCCGGTGGATTGTGTCGTAGCTGTCAGTCGAGAGGTAGGCGCGGAAACTAAGATTGTTCCCGTCCAAGAGATTCCCAAAGGTTGGTACGCATTGGATATTGGTCCGGCCTCCGTGAAGCTGTTCAATGAAGCGGTCCAAAATGCCAAAACCATCCTGTGGAACGGACCGATGGGCGTATTTGAGATCGATGCTTATGCCAGAGGCACCTTTGCGATGGCCCATGCGATAGCCGATGCCTATGCCCTCACGATTGTCGGCGGCGGCGAGACGGCTCTGGCCGTTCATCGGGCCGGCGTATCGGAAAGCATGTCGTTCATTTCGACTGGAGGTGGTGCCGCTCTGGAACTACTCGAAGGGAAAACGCTTCCTGGCCTTGCGGCGCTGCCTGACCGCTCAACTTGATCGCCATTCCGCAACGATAACAATATTCCAGGAAATACCGTGCGCACAGTCCTGATCGTCGGCAATTGGAAGATGAACAAGACCGCATCCGACGCGGCGCCTTTCATCCGTGAGTTGAGCGAACGCCTTCGTGGCCTCCCCTCACACGTTGAGCTTGTCGTGGCTCCCCCATTCACTGCCCTGCAAGCGGTCCGCACGGCACTAGTCTCTTCCCCTCACCTGCAGCTCGGAGCACAGGATATGTTCTGGGAAGATCAGGGTGCCTACACGGGAGAAGTCTCGGCACCGATGCTCGTAGACCTCGGGTGTCGATACGTTATTCTTGGTCATTCAGAACGACGAACACTCTTTGGCGAACAGAACCACGATATCCAGAAGAAAATCCGGGCGGCGCTCAAACACAGGCTCCGCCCGATCCTCTGCATAGGCGAATCGCTGCAGCAGCGAGAGAGTGGGACAACGGACGACGTGCTCACCCAACAATTGCGCGAGAGCCTATCTGGCTTTACGGCCGAGGCATTGAACGGAATCACGGTCGCCTATGAACCGGTATGGGCGATCGGCACCGGAACGTCCGCAACGGCAGAGCAAGCCGTGGCCGCCCACCAAACGATCCGGCAGGTCCTTGCCACCACGATTTCTTCCGCGATCGCCGATTCCACTAGGATTCTTTATGGCGGGAGCGTCACGCCTCAAAACATTGAATCCCTGCTCGCTTCGAACCAGGTGGACGGCGCGCTGATCGGAGGCGCTTGTCTTCAAGTCGATTCCTTTGCTACAATCGCGAGCGCTGCTTCAGCCGCTCGATCAATCGGAGTCTAAGCTTTCATGATGTATACGCTAATCGTCGTCCTTCACGTCTTCGTCTGTTTTCTGATGATCGGGGCGATCCTTCTCCAATCAGGGAAAGGAGCAGAGATCGGCGCCTCTTTTGGCGGATCCAGTCAGACGGTGTTCGGTAGCCGTGGCCCGGCCAACTTCTTGAGCAAGCTGACGGTGGTCGTCGCGGCGATCTTCATGGTGACCTCATTCAGTCTGGCGATTTTAGCAAAACAACGAAACTTCTCCTCTACTGTCATCGACATGCAGCCCAAGAGCGAACCCGCAGCTCCAGCGGCTGCCCCTCCTGCTCAGCCCTCAGAGAACTCACCCCCTGCAGGGGAGACTTCCGAGGGTAGCCACTGATATCCCGTCAAGCCCCCTAGCACTTCGCTGGCCACGCAAGCCAGTGCCGTGCCGGTGGAACCATCCATTCGACAACCGCTGTAGGGCTTTACTTTCGGTTAGATCCGAGTCAACCAAGACTCGTGCGTACGATCTTCGCCACGCACGATTGAAAAGAAGGCATTTTGAAGGGTGCGCGTAATCGGTCCGGGGGTGCCGTTTCCGATTCGGCGATTGTCGATATCTCGGACCGGGGTCAGCTCAGCAGCCGTTCCCGTCACGAATACCTCGTCGGCAATATACATTTCATCCCGTGTGAATCGTTCCTCGACGACGGCGATGTTTCGTTCTTGAGCCAGTTGCATGACAGAGCTTCTCGTAATCCCTTCAAGCACCGAGGTCAAGGGCGTCGTCTTGAGCACACCTCGACGAATAATGAACACGTTCTCACCCGTTCCCTCGGCAACATAACCCTCCGGATCAAGAAGAATCGCTTCGTCGTATCCATCAGCTTTGGCTTGTTGCTTCGCCATAATCGAATTCACGTAATAGCCGGATATTTTCCCTCTGGTCATGGACACGTTCACATGATGTCGTGTGAAGGAGGAGATACAGGCGCGCATCCCATTGACCAGCGCGTCGTCTCCTAAATACGCTCCCCACTTCCAAGCGGCGATGGCAACCCGGATGGGATTCTCTCCTGGATGCACACCCATCGCACCGTATCCGATGTAGACCAATGGGCGAATATAACAGGCGTCGAGGCGATTGATGCGAACTGTTTCCACAATGGCATCGGTGATCTGTTTCCTGTCATACGGCATGACCATCATGCCGATGTGCGCCGAATCGAACAGTCGATCGACATGCTCCTGAAGCCGAAAGATGGCGGATCCTGATTTCCCCTTGTAACACCGGAGACCTTCAAACGCTGCCAGGCCGTAATGGAGCGAATGTGTAAGGATATGGACATTGGCCTCCCCCCACACCACAAACTTCCCATCCATCCAGATTTTCTCAACCGGTTCAAGCATTGGGGGCGATCTCCGCGCAGGATGATGACCGTTGTAAGTACGTGAGACGAGTGGAATATAGCGTGAGGCTACTCAGGGGTCAAGCAAACGGGCCACTCAGTGACTAGGAAGAAGCGCAATACGCGCGTAGACGTATACTCAAAAACGTTCCGATTCGATCTTCTCCATCCGGACTCATCGTGACCACTTTGGCGCCAAACAACAGACCGCGCACCCAACGAACCACAACCCGCTGGATTTCCACCGGCTCATCCCTGTCTGGAAGGGTAATTCGAACCACAAGTTCCATCCCAGGCACAACTTGGTGATCCCCCAGCACCCGAAACCCGTTCCGGCAGAGATTCATCACCGTCCCCTTACCAAGAAAATCACCACCCAAGTAATACATGACACAACGAACGGGAATCCGGTGGTAGGTGCGGATCACAAACTTATTGGCGTGAGGCATGTTCTCCTTGCTATCTCTCAGTTTGTACCTCGAACGTTTCTCATCACTGCTCTGACTCGGTGGCGCTCAGCATACGCGTCGCAGATCGTTCCATCCTAGCCCTCCAATAGAGGGGGCCTTTCGACGCCTTGGGCCGCAGGCGCTCCTCGTTTGTCTTGACAGTCCTCATCACCACATGTTAAATGAGTCGTTCTTTAATTTCGGAGAAGAGACATGTACGCAATCGTTGAAACGGGTGGGAAGCAATATCGGGTCGAGGCCGGTGCTACGATTCAGGTTGCAAGCTTGCCGGGAGACGTGGGAGCTCAGATCGAGCTCAACCAAGTCCGTCTCGTGCATGGCGAAGCCGGTGTCGTGATTGGACAACCGCTTATTGGTGGGGCGAAGGTTATAGCCGAAATTGTACGACACGGGCGGACTCGTTCGATCACCGTGTTCAAGAAGAAACGCCGCAAGAATTACCGCCGCACCCGCGGACACCGACAAGGATTCACCAAGCTGCTCATTACCAATATTGCGTCGGCTTAACGGGGACCAAGAGGACTTACCATGGCAACAAACAAGGGTGGCGGATCATCACGTAATGGCCGCGACAGTAATCCACAGTATCTAGGTGTGAAAGCCTATGGTGGTCAGACAGTAACGGCCGGCAGCATCATTGTCCGTCAGCGCGGCACCAAGTTTTTCCCAGGATTCAATGTAGACCTCGGACGGGATCATACGCTATTTGCAAAAATGAGCGGCGTGGTCAAATTCGAAGGTGGGCGAGGCAGACGAAAAGTCAGCGTGTATCCTATCCCAGCCAAATCCTGATTCTCTCTTTCCACTTCCTCTGCCCCAGTCCCGGCTGGGGAAATTCCCCCCGCCTCTTCGGCTCAGAGTCGGGTATACTTTCAGATCCTAACCACTGAACCGTTCACAGAATGGTGCCACCGTATGTTCATCGATGAAGTCCACGTCACCGTCCGAGCCGGACGCGGAGGAAACGGTATCTGCAGCTTCCGGAGGGAGATGTTTGTTCCACGGGGAGGTCCGGACGGCGGCGATGGTGGGCATGGTGGCGATATCATCATGACCGCATCTCATCGCCTCACCACATTGCTTGATCTCCGCTACCAAAAACAGTATGAGGCCCAGGATGGGCGAGCCGGAGGGGGCTCGAACTGCACCGGCCGGTCTGGGGAAGACATGACCATTGTCGTCCCTGTCGGCACCATCGTCTATGATAATCAGACTACGGAAATACTCGCCGATTTTATCGAAGATGGTCAAACGGCTGTCATCGCGCATGGAGGCCGTGGAGGGAAGGGAAACAGTAATTTCGCCACGTCCGTCAATCGAGTGCCGACAAAGTGCACCCCCGGCACTCCGGGTGAAGAGCGTACCTTGCGGCTCGAACTCAAACTACTGGCCGATGTAGGGCTGGTCGGATTTCCGAACGCCGGCAAGTCAACACTCATTGCCGCGATTTCAGCAGCACGTCCCAAAATTGCCGATTATCCCTTCACCACACTCATTCCTAATCTTGGTGTTGTTCGCTGGGGATCCCATCGCAGTTTTGTCGTGGCCGATATTCCGGGATTGATCGAAGGAGCTCATGAAGGGAAAGGCCTCGGTGTCCAGTTCCTCCGTCATATTCAACGCACCGCTTTCTTGCTGCACTTGATTGATGTGTCTGAGTGGGCTACCGAAGATCCAGCCGCCAGCTTTGAGACACTGCGTCGTGAACTGGCAGCCTACGACCCAACGCTTACCCATCGCCCATTTGCCGTCGTGGCAACGAAGATCGATGTGGTCGGCACAAGCGAACGGCTTGCTGAACTGCGGACGTATTGCCAGCATGAAGGTTATCCATGTTTGGTGATTTCGGCTGCCGCCAATAAAGGCCTGAATGAGCTTGTCACCTACGTCGGGAAACAAGTTGATATGCTACGAAAGATGCCATGCGAGACGAGCTCTTAACAGAGGCCAAACGGATCGTCATTAAGATCGGGAGCAGTCTGATCGCATCGCGCAAGGAGGGCCTTCGTCCTGAGCAGATTGAGCGGTTGGCGGATGAGATCGCCACGCTCCGAACGGAGGGCCGGGAGGTTCTCGTCGTCTCATCCGGTGCCATCGTCTCCGGTATCCGCAAGTTGCAGCTGAAAGACTATCCCAAAAACCTTCCGGTCAAGCAGGCTGCGGCAGCCGTCGGACAAAGTCGACTGATGTGGGCCTACGAAAAAGCCTTCGAGCGTCTGGCGATTCAAGTGGCTCAGATTCTTCTCACTCACCACGACCTCGCTGATCGCCGCCGCTTTCTCAATGCGCGCCATACCCTTTCAGCACTGATCGGGTTTGGCATCATCCCCATCATCAACGAAAACGACACGGTCGCAGTCGACGAAATTCGGGTCGGTGATAACGACACCCTCGCGAGCGAAGTCGCTCATCTATCCGATGCAGATTTGCTCGTCATTCTCTCGGATGTCGACGGACTGTACACGGAAGACCCGCGCAAGAATCCCTCTGCCACACTGATCCCACTCGTTCCTGAAATTACTCCGGACATCGAACGGCTAGCAGGAGTGTCCAGCACGTTCGAAGGCACTGGAGGGATGGCCACCAAGCTACGGGCAGCTAAGAAGGTCGCAGAGTATGGGATTCCGACGCTGATTCTCAACGGCGAGCGAGCCGGACTTCTGCCAACTGTCCTCACAGGAAAATCAGGGGGAAGCCTGTTTCTTGCGAAAGAACGCCGTTTGAATAGCCGCAAACATTGGATCGCCTTCACGCTGCGCCCTCGTGGCCAGGTACACCTTGACCAGGGAGCGGTTGAAGCCTTGACCACACGAGGGAAGAGCCTGCTTGCGTCTGGCATCCTCCGGGTGACCGGTCTGTTTGAGGCCGGAGATCCGGTCAGTTGCCTCACGCCGGACGGGAAGGAATTCGCAAAAGGCCTTGTGAACTTTTCGTCCGACTCGTTACATCGGATGAGAGGTCTCAAGACCGCAGTGATTCAAGAACAGTTCGGTCCTCAAGAGTATGAGGAAGTCATCCATCGAGACAATCTCGTCATTCTCTAGTGTCGCCTCACGATTCTTGAGTCATGGATCGTCCTACGTCTGAACGCTCAACAGCCGTCGCGCAAGACGCACCCTCGGAACGCCTCGGCCTATTCGGAGGCAGTTTCAATCCCATTCACAATGGCCACCTGGCAATCGCACGGGACGTGCGAGAACGCATGCAGCTCTCTCGCATCCTCTTCATCCCGACCGGCGACCCACCCCACAAACACAACCTATCACTGGCTCCCGCACCAGTCCGCTATGAAATGGTGCGCCTCGCAATCGCCGACACTCCGGTTTTCAACATATCGCCCATAGAAGTCCATCGCACGGGGAAATCGTACTCCATCGACACCGTTCGTGAAATACGAGGAGAGTTCGGCCGATCCTGTGAATTATTTTTTATCATTGGGCTTGATGCATTCCTCGAATTCCCGACCTGGAGGGCTCCCGAAGAGATCTTGAGGATCTGCCACTTCGTGATTGTGCCTCGTCCGGGGCGATCGTTCCAAACCCTTGCTGGGATGCCATTGCTTCCCAATCTAGATCCAGAACCTCTGATACAACTCGACGCTGGCATCCTTAGGAGGCTCGATATCGCGGTCCCTGACGCCCCAGGCATCACCTGTTTATCCCTTTCCCCCTGTCCGATTTCAGCGTCGGACATTCGCCAGCGAATTCGAGGCAGACTATCGCTGGCAAATATGTTGCCCCCCCCGGTAGAATCTTATATACTTCGGCATAGCTTGTATCAGGAGGACAGCGATCGCACGCACATCTAAGGCCACCGCCCTCGCCGCAGCCAGGGCGATGCTTGAGAAAAAGGCCCTTGATGTCCAAGTCCTCCATGTGGCCCCGCTTACGTCGATCGCTGATTATCTCGTCATTGGCTCGGCTGAATCCGACAGACAGACTCGCGCAGTCGCTGACTCGATCGTCGACGAACTCTCTCGCATAGGCCAACGGCCGCTGAGCATCGAAGGCACAGCATCCGGCCAGTGGGTCCTGATCGATTTTGGCGATGTCGTTGCCCATGTCATGAGACAGGACTCCCGATCGCACTACGCGCTTGAACGTCTGTGGAGCGACGCACGGCGAATCCTTATTCCTGATGAGTCGTCGACCGCAACCGTCCCGCCGAAACGACGCCTCGTCCGGAAGGTGAGCCCGCAAAAGACGGTGTAGGCTATGTTCAAACTGCTGATCAGCATTTTCCTCATCAGCGCCGGGCTGTTCCTCTACAGTTACTTCCGTGAACTCAACCCTGGGTTTGTCGTGATCCATACCAGCCCCGGTGCCGAGTTCGAACTCAGTCCGGTCACTCTCATGCTGATTTCCATGGCATTTGGAGCGGTCCTCGCCACGTTCGCCGTCGGCCTGCAACAAACAGCGCACCTCATTTTAAACTGGCGCAGCAACCGTCTGGTTCGCCGAAAAGAAAAGGTTGATTTGCTCCATCGAGACGGAACTCATGCGTTCATGTCGAAGCGGACCTTGGAGGCGATCACGCTCTTTGAAAAAGCTCTGGCCATCGACCCGAATCGTGTCGATTCACTCCTGTGGTTGGGAAATATCTACCGTTCCGAGCGCAATTTCCCAGAAGCCGTTCGGCTCCATCAACACGCGCATCGAGTCGAAGATCGCAATATCGAGGTCTTGCTTGAACTAGCCAAGGATTTGGAGGATGCCAAACGGTATGAAGACGCGCTTCAGACCCTGCAAAAGATTCTCAAGATCGAGCCCGACAACCTGACGGCGCTGATCCGAAGGCGAGATCTGAACATCCGGATGGAGCGATGGAGCGAAGCACTCGAAATCCAGCATCACTTGCTCAAAGCCAACCTTCCTGCTGCCGAAAAACCACCGGAAGCCGCGCTGTTGGTCGGATGCATGTATGAGGTTGGACGGCAACTGCTTGAACGGGGGCACCCCGACAAAGCCAGACGATACTTCAGAGGCGCCATCAAGAAGGATCGTAGTTTTCTTCCTGCCTATATCGGGCTGGGCGAAATTCTGATCCATGAAGGAAAGACGAAAGACGCCGTCGAAATCCTCAAGAAAGTCTACTCACGGACGCGAAGCGTCATCATTCTACATCGGCTGGAAGAGCTGTTCTTAGAACAAGGCGAACCCAGCGAAATCATCCGTGTCTATCAAGAGGCGTTGCAACACAATCCACAGAATCCAGTCCTGCAATTCTATCTGGGCAAACTCTACTATCGGCTGGAAATGGTGGATGAAGCCTTCGACCTTCTTTCAACGATTGAAGGCCCGCAAGATCACTTATTGGATTACCACAAGATCATGGCCAACCTTTATTTGCGCAAGCAACATTTCGAGGAAGCTATTGTCGAATTGAAGAAGGCCCTCGGTTTCAAGAAACGGGTTGTGGTCCCCTATATCTGCACTCAGTGTCAGCAGGAGTCGGTCGAATGGACGGGCCGATGCCGCCGCTGTGCCAAGTGGAACACGCTCACCGCTCTCCCCTGGCTCGAGGCGGGCCAAGTGGGAGACCGGCCGGACGGCGAGTCTTCGTCCGTTCCATCCGTTCCCTATCAAGGCATTGCTTCTCCATTTGAAACCGTGTAGGTTTTCCGCCAGTGTCCGCTGATGGTTTGGCCTGGCGAGTGTGTGGACCTTCTCCCCCTCGATTCGACAGATCAGAAATTCAGCGGATCATCACCACATCGCAATTTTTTGAGGACTCCATGAGTTACATGACGTTGGCAGACAAGGCGCTCCACGACGAACCCCTTACCAGAGCAGAATGCCATTCTGTCCTTGATACACCGAATGACGACCTGCTCGCATTGCTCCACGCAGCTTTCCAAGTGCGCTCCAAATATTTCGGCCGCACAGTCCGTCTGCAGATGCTGCAAAACGCTAAGAGCGGGGCCTGCCAGGAAGACTGTCACTACTGTTCACAGTCATTGATTTCGACGGCCCCGATCCAACGGTACAATCTACTTCCACAGAGACAGATGATCGACGGCGCCCGCCAAGCCGCCGCCTCCAAAGCTCAGCGCTATTGCATCGTCATCAGCGGGCGCAGTCCGTTGGATCGAGAAATCGACGAGATAGCTGGAGCGGTCCGCTCCATTAAACAGGAAGTTCCGATTCAAATCTGCTGCTCCCTCGGCCTGATGAGTGAATCCCAAGCCAAGCGCTTGAAAGCGGCTGGCGTCGATCGCGTGAATCACAATCTGAACACCAGCGAAGCCTTCCACGCGTCGATCTGCACCACCCATACCTTCCAAGACCGATTGGCGACGATCAAAAACGCGCGTGCGGCTGGATTGGAAATTTGCTCGGGTGGCATCGTCGGTATGGGCGAAACGGACGAGGACCTGATCGAACTGGCAACGGCACTGCGTGACGTCAAGCCGGACTCGATTCCCTTGAACATGCTCACCCCGGTCGCCGGCACCCCGTTGGCAAATTGCGACCAATTGACCCCGCAACGCTGCTTAAAAGTGCTCTGCCTCTTCCGATTCCTCCATCCCCGAACAGAGATCCGCATCGCAGGCGGTCGGGAGCACAACCTTCGCAGCTTGCAACCCTTGGCGCTGTATCCGGCCGACTCTGTCTTCGTGAACGGTTACCTGACGACGCCCGGCGCACCAGCTCCCGAAGTCTGGGGTATGATCGAGGACCTCGGCTTCACCATCGAAGTGGATTACCAGCAGCCCGTCGCTAGCTGATTGACTTCGTTGTTGCTGTGCAAGTAGCTTGTTGTCGTCCAATATCCATGGACACGAAGGACCTCTATCGTCGCGCTCGATAAGCACCAGAAACTGGAGCATTATTTGAGCCGCATCGTCTTCCGCATCCATGCCATCAAGCGTATGTTCCACCGACAGGTTTCAGAGGAAGACGTCAAGCAGGTCGTACCCCAGCAAATTATTGCTGGGCTGGCGGGGAAGTCGCCCGTTGCACGTCGTCGCATCAGATAACGTTCAAAGCGATGAAACCATTGTGATTACGGTGTATGAACCGGACCCTCAAGAGTGGGAAGCCGGGTTTGCAGGGAGGAAGCCTCGATGAAATGCGTCATCTGCAAAACCGGGCAAACGAAACCAGGGAAGGCACCGGTCACGCTAGAGCGCCAGGAGACGACACTGGTGGTGCAACTCCCTTAATGCAGCATGCCTCGTTCGCCTAAATCAAAGCGATAGGAGTTCTCGTGAACACGCGTGTCGGCCAATTGGATCAACGAGCCGTAGCGTTCTGTTGAAGCTTCTTGAGCATCTCCTCGAAGAGAGGACGGTCCCGCAGGCTCATGAAATCATTCCTAAAGCGGATAGCCTCGATATCTGCCACGGCGTTTTCGTTTGCATCCGATCCCCCGTAAATACCATTCAGGACCCGTGCAAACCGGTTCCCGTCCACTAATTTGATGTCGACCATGTAAGGCAGATCAAAATACGAAACGTTGACCGGGAATCCTCTGCCCGGTTTGCTACGGACCTACGTGTTCCCATTGAAGAAGTCGGCATAGACCGTCACCTCAACAGCGACACTCGCCTCGCTCACTTCTACAACGCGCAGCTGGATGGATTGTCTCTTCTGATACCCCTTGGTGATGAGCGACTCCTGGTGGGTCTGATCTTGGGCCATCGGAGTACCCGTCCCCGACTTCCTCTCGCCCTGTGCTTCCTGAATTGACAGACACTCTCCGTCCTCAAAACTCTTGAAGCGAGTCATCCCGGCACGTTTGCGAAAAGTTTCAATGCCCATTCTCTCATACAGATGCACGCAACCCATTTCGCCTTTTCTCATCGCAAAGACCACGCTATCGCCGGTTTTGGGAGGAATCACGTTATCAGTCTATCTCTGAGTAGAAAGAGAGATCAATTGCAGCTACTGAACAGTCCTGTCCGAAGCATGACTACTGCCTCACTGAAAATCTTACCGAACGATCATCAAGGTCTACTCGGCTCGACAATCCTGAACCGTACTTCATCCACATAGGAATAGGCTGAAGTCTGTTCTCCCGCAAAGAGGCCACAGCGGTAGAAACCTTGTGCCCAGCCAGTTTTCGGAGGAGTGACGAGAAAATACCCGGAACGATCGTTCATGACGGTCATGACTCGATCCTGAACTGTCGTTTGCGGATCTTCCGTCATCTAGCGTGTTTCCGGCGCACTTCGTGCGGTCAGCGGCACGGCGTCAAAGGAATCCAACACCTGCTTAAACACTAAATAGATTTCGCATTGTGTGCTCGGAAAGGTGTCTCCCGGAATGAGCGGGACGAACTCGTGGGCACCGGTTGAAAAGTCATCACGGAGGACCTTGCCGGGCGGAATAGCTCGTCTCAATCTGGGCAATGCTCCGCAACTCCGACATTGCCTGATCCTCTCGTTCCCGCCGCGCCAAGACCCCCCATTTCCCCTAGTGAACATCTAGGGCTGTGGGTTCAGCAGCAAGAGCTCGATCGTACGCTTGAACCGCCTCCCGTGAGTCTCGAAACGTGGAGAGGATATCCCCCGCGTAATTTGTGCAGCTCAGGCATATGAGGATGGTCCTGAATACCCTGATCGAGCAATTCAAGGGCAGCAATCACCGCTCCACTCTCTCAGGTGGCCTTGGCCTGTTCAGCCACCTTCTCGACCGAGGGGACAACCGTCTCCTCGGCTAGCCCGGGAACCCCTATCGCTCACGCCAGGACCAACCACAGGCCCAAAGGCCTGGTCACACAACAGAACTGGAACCAGTCTGAAAGAGTTGTCGCAACAGGTATCAGCGAATGGCTTAGGTGTATACGGCGATTCTCTGATTCTGCTCGCTATATCAAGAAGCAGGACTGCGGTGAAACGAGCGCACGTCTCCTCCAGTGCTTGACGGACAGGCGGGAGCAACGTAGGGTGTCGCGCCATGTTCGACGTCATTCTCTATCAACCAGAGATTCCACCCAACACCGGCAATATCATCCGTCTCTGTGCCAATACCGGCGTGAGGCTACACCTCGTAAGACCGTTAGGATTCTCTCTGGACGACAAACAGCTGTTGCGCGCTGGGCTGGACTATCACGAGTTTGCCGCGCTCACCGTCTACAATGGTTGGACTGAGTGCGCGGAGCATTTCAAAGCTCAACGCCTCTTTGCCGTCTCAACGCGTAACAGGCCACAGTACGATCGTGTCGACTATGCCGAGGGCGATGCATTTCTGTTCGGGCCTGAGACACGCGGCCTCCCGACCACACTGCTTGAATCGTTTGCGGAGGAGCGGCGAATCCGTGTGCCGATGCTCCCTGAGAGTCGCAGCCTCAACCTTTCGAATGCCGTTGCGGTGGTCGTGTATGAAGCGTGGCGGCAAGTCGGATTTAAGAACGGGTTGTAACGGTTGATCATGGTACGACAGGCTTCTTGATGGCATCGGCATTTTCCCACGCGTTTGTTGCCCTGGCATTAGGAAAGGCTTCCCGCCATCCAATCATGACCTGGCAGGTCTTGATTCTTGGCATGGCCTGCTCGATTGTCCCAGATCTCGACGTTATCGGCTTTTCCTTCGGCATTCGTTACGGCGATCTCTGGGGACACCGCGGCTTGACGCATTCCATTCTCTTCGCGTGCCTGCTGAGTGCCCTTCTCGTGAGGTTCTGGTACTGGCGGGCATCGACTTCCGCAAAGGCAACGATGTTGGTCTATTTCTTCTTCTGCACCGCTTCGCACGGAGTCCTGGACGCCATGACCGATGGGGGCCTAGGCGTTGCATTTTTCTCGCCGTTCGATACAAGCCGGTACTTCTTCACGTATCGTCCGGTCGCTGTCTCTCCCATCGGTATTGGGGACTTTTTCACTGGAGAGGCATTCCGGATTCTGGCCAGCGAAGCCACATGGATCTGGCTCCCGACTATTGTGATATTCCTCATTCTGCGAGGGTTTCAGCAGATGTGGATCTGGAGGCCATCCCAAAATAGTCATAGACCACGGCGACCAGGCGAATCCGCGAAAGACTAAGCGAGCGGCTGTTACATGATCAATTCTGCGAGTCCATAAACCGGCATTTTGTTACCCCCATACTCCAGTTCACCAGTCACGACCGTCATCGAGAAGCCGCCGATCGCCCAGTTCCCGATGCTGGTCCTGCTTAGCTGTTTAAGGGTCACTACAGCCCGTCCCTTGGGCCCTGTCCAGGTCACGCGCCAGGAGGTCGGCCATTTATAAAAGCCCCAGGCCAACTCGTGGCCAAGCACCTCCACGTTCATGTCCTTCATCACCCCAGTCTCGTTGTTCAATGCCATAAATCCATCACGAAAGCCCATCAACGGCGAGAGACGTTCACTTTTCTGGCTATGGAAGTACAGATCGCCATCTGTACCCATCCTGAGATAAAAGCCTTGATATTCGTTCCACATGTCCCAGTAGGTATGGGTCAGCCGGTTGAAGTTCGGCATCATGAAGGACTCATAGATGACCCGCCCTGGGACCGTCCGGCCGTTCCAGGTCAAGACCGCCTGAGCTGTTCCCATTGAAACTGAGGCACCGTCATGCCGTTCGCGGTTTCGTCGTACGATTGGGTGGATCTTCAACGTCAGTCGATTATTTTCGCTCACAATTGCCATACCGGTGTATGCCATACCGGCAAACCGGAAGGACGGCGACTGAGGAATGGTCTTGAGCTCTTTGTCGGAATTGTCGTACCGCCCGTTCCCCTCGAGCTCTACCCAGCCGAGCTTCTCGTCATGCAGCAGGACGAGAAGCTCGGCTTGATAGGCGTCCCCCTCTCGTCCACGACTGTTATCGAGCGCAAAGGCAACATATCCTTGGTTATCCTGTCCGATAAATGAAAAATAATCTGAGACGTAGATGAGTTTCGTACCGGGCAAATCATCTAGCGAGCGAACGGTCGGAGGGTCGGTTTGAGCCGTCGTGGCGAGAAATACCACCGAAAGACCCAGGCAGAGGCACATTCTTAGAATGGCAGTCAGTTGATTGCACCGATGCCTTTGCACTCTGATCCAGAACCGAGACGAAAGCAACTCAGGTTAGGGAGGTACTCGCGGAAAGCAAGCACTACCGCCTACCGTAATCGATTGGCTAATACAACGAACAGGTAGATGCCATAATACTTGACATATGTCATGTATCGTTGCTATCACATCTCCATGGATCTTGCTGCCAAGGCCGAGCGACCTCAGCCACACTATTCTAATCATCTCAAGGTCCTGCGCACACAAAGAGGCTTTTCTCAGGGAGAGCTCGCCGGTCGAGCAGGCATTACCCGACAGGCTGTATCGTCCATTGAGTCCAACCTGTACTTACCGACGACCACCGTTGCTCTTCAGCTGGCTTCCGTACTAGCGTGTCGCGTTGAAGACCTGTTCAGCCTAATCCCGTCAGAAAAAATCATTGAAGGCACGCTGATCGGCCATTTCCCTCCTCAAGGAAAGACCCAACCTCATTCGATTCGCGTGAAAGTCTCAACCGTTGGCAAACGAACCGTTGTGCGACCTGTCAGCGAGTTGGGTGACCAATTCTCCTTTACAGTTCCTGCCGACGGGTATCTCAGCGACGTCGCCGGCAGGTTTCCTGGCGCCACTGTCCGCGTGAAGCTCGCCCGTGATCGTGAGGCGATCCAACAGGAAATCTCCGTGGCTGGATGCGATCCGGCGATTTTCCTCCTCGGTGAACACCTGCGACGACAGAAAGATCAGACATCTGTCGTAGGCTGGACCATGGGAAGCATGACCGCGCTCCAGGCCTTGCAAAGGGGTGAAGTCCATGTCGCGGGCATGCATCTGTTCGATCCAAAGAGTGGTGAGTCCAATATGCCGTTCCTCAGGCGGTCGCTGAAAGGATCCGGCTACGAAGTCGTGACCTTCGCGACCTGGGAGGAAGGATTCCTCGTTCGGCCGGGTAACCCGCTATCGATTCGTACCGCAGCTGATCTTGCTGAACCCACCGTGACGCTGGTCAATCGTGAAGAAGGCTCTGGGGCCAGACTCCTTCTCGATCAACGATTACAAGCAGCCGGAATCGCGACGAAGCAAATAAGAGGATATGACCGCATCGCATTAACGCATTTTGAAGTCGCGAGGGTGATTGCAACCAGCCAAGCAGACGTCGGAATTGGGATTCGGTCCGCTGCACAACACTTCGACCTAGATTTTGTGCCACTGCAGGCGGCTCGGTACGATCTGGTTGTCCCGAATGCCTATCTCAAGTCCCACCCCACGCTGACGCGGCTGTTTGAAACGCTTGCCAGTCGCCCATTTCGGAACGAGATCGAAGCATTAGGCGGCTACGACACCAGCGACACCGGGAAGGTGCATCCGCTCCGCTCTGACTGAGCTTGGCACTCACGAGACATGTTGCCATGTCATGAGCCAAACCGAAGAGAACCAGAGGGTCAGAATCGTAAGTGCTGCTGCCAGTATGATCGCGATGTGGCTCATCGTCGGTGTGGCCCTGGCCGAGGAGGCATCTACATGGATCTCGCCACCACTCAAACAATTGACATCCTTTCCGTTGGAGGTGGCCTCCGACATCAAGCAGCGGGCAGATGTCCAGACAGGGCAAAACTGGATTGAGCCGGCAGATGCCGTTCTCATCCAACATCGTGAGCTTAAGTGGAGCAGATACCTACGAAGCGCCGCGCATCTACCCGACTGGCTGGATCTCGGTCTCGAAAATCGGACTCGTTTCGAATCCTATGACCACCCTTGGCGAACAAGTCAGCAAGCTGGAAATGGTCAGACAGACGCCCAGATCGCTCTTCGGTCACGGGTTCGCGTCGGTGTGGGAGGAAACGGTCCCCTGCGATTTCTCTTTGAAGGCCAGGATTCACGGGCTTATTTGAACGACGCTCCCGGGAGCTTCCGGGACTCCACGACGGTCAACGAATTCGACATCGTGCAGTTACTTGGGTCATTGACTGTGAACAACGTCTTGGGAACCGGGTTACGCACCGATTTTCATTTCGGACGGATGACCATGGATGTCGGCCGACGCCGACTGGTCGCGCGAAACGATTTTCGGAACACCACCAACGCATTTGACGGATTTCATTGGCAGATCAATCAAGGTCGGATCTGGCGATTCAGAACATTTATCGTGGAACCTGTTATTCGCGACGAGGTGAGACTCGATGAGCAAAACAACAAGTTGCTCTTTTGGGGAACCTATTTCGAGAGTCGCCATCTCCCATGGTTCCAAGTCGAGGCCTATTACCTAGGTTTGAACGATAAACGAGTGACGAATGTGGTGCCCCACCGCACCTACTCCACATTGGGAGGACGGCTGTACAAAGATCCAAATCCGGGGGAACCGGATTACGAAATCGAGAGCGCTTGGCAGATTGGAACGCGGGGAGACACTGATCACTTCGCCCATTTTCAGCATGTGGATCTTGGATACACGTTCAACTTCCCTTGGACACCGAGACTGGTCTTCCACTATGACTATGCCAGCGGGGATCGGCAGCCAGGCGATAGCCAAAGCGAAAGCTTCGACACATTGTTTGGAGCTCGCCGATGGGAGTACGGGCCGACCGGCATCTGGGGTCCATTTTTTCGCACAAATCTCAGTTCGCCGGGCTGGCGGATCATCGCCACACCATCACCGGGCTGGATTCTACAAGTCAAACATAGAGTCTGGTATCTGGCTCAGGCCGCTGACTTCTTCGGCAGTTCCGGCCTACGAGATCCCACTGGGCAGGCCGGAAACTCGCTAGGGCATGATGTAGAATTTCGCGCACAATGGGCGATCAACGGGAACCTGGATATTGACGTGGGATACGTGCATTGGTTCAAGGGATCCTACTTCGACCGACTCCCGCCTTCTGCGGGTCTACCAAGCGGAGGTAACAAGGATGCAGAGTACTTCTATCTTCAATTGCGCGTGCGAGTCTAGGAAAGGACTCATGAAGCGACTCGTGGTCTTCTTAAGCCTGTTGATTGCGCTGCACCCTCACTTCGCGCACGCAGAGGACATCACGATTGCCGCCGCGGCTGATTTGAATTTCGCCTTCAAGGAACTCATCCCGGAATATGAAAAGACGACCGGCCAGCACGTTACCTTATCGCTTGGATCATCCGGAAACTTTTTCGCGCAAATTCAGCACGGCGCCCCTTTCGACCTCTACTTTTCTGCCGATATCAGTTACCCACAAAAATTGGAAGAAGCTGGCCTGACCGTTCCAGGATCGCTCTATCGCTATGCCGTCGGACGAATCGTGCTGTGGGCTCGGCACGACTCCCCTCTCGACGTGACACAAGGGCTCCCGACACTTCGCCAACAGTCCATCAGAAAGATCGCCATTGCCAACCCCAAACATGCTCCGTACGGCCGCGCGGCAGTCGCCGCGATGCAACATTTCAAAACCCACGACGAGGTCAAAGACCGGTTGGTCCTGGGGGAAAATGTCGCCCAGGCCGCACAATTCGTTGAGTCCGGCGCCGCCGATATCGGCATCATTGCGCTGTCACTGGCGCTTGCGCTCGCCATGAAGGACAAAGGGACGTACTGGGAGATACCCCCTGAGGCCCATCCGCCGCTCGAACAAGGAGCCGTGATTCTCAAGTCATCGAGGCATGAAGAATCAGCGAAGCGGTTCCTCGAATTCATGAAAAGTCGACAAGGACAGGTCATCATGAGGCGTTATGGGTTCGCTGTTACGGAGTCCCGATGAATTGGACAGCCATTTGGGTGACATGCAAGCTCGCGAGCCTGACATCGATCGCCTTGCTGGCCATCGGCCTCCCTATCGCCTATTGGCTGACCTATTCCAAATGGCGTTGGAAGTTCCTCATCGAATCGATCGTAGCCTTGCCGTTGGTGTTGCCCCCGACAGTGCTGGGATTTTACATTCTCGTGGCCATCGGACCGCACAGCCCGATCGGGCAATTTTACACAGATATCATCGGCCACCCCCTGCCGTTCAGTTTTCAAGGGCTGCTCCTCGCGTCGATCCTCTATAGTTTGCCCTTTGCCGTTCAGCCATTTGCCACTGCCTTCGAGCAGGTAGATCGGAGACTGATCGAAGCGTCCTGGACTCTGGGGCTTTCTAAACTAACAACCTTCTTGAAACTCATCCTCCCGCTCTCGACAGCCGGACTCATCTCTGGGGTCGTGCTGAGCTTTGCCCACACCCTCGGCGAGTTCGGCGTCGTCTTGATGGTGGGCGGCAACATCGAAGGCGTCACGCGCACGGTGTCGATCGAGATCTACGACAACGTCCAGGCCCTCGACTATGCCGGGGCCGCAAAGACGTCGGCGTTTCTCCTTGTCGTGTCCTATGCCGTGTTGTTGCTGGTCTATGCCGTCAATCGACGCGTGTGGTCGGTATGGCCGCAGAAATAACGTTGAACTTCCAGAAGACCTTTGTCGGTCGGGCTTCCATTACAGCTCAGCTCAGCTGTCCCCTCGATCCGCCCTCCGTCACGATTCTGTTCGGTCCATCCGGATCCGGGAAAACGACGATCCTCCGCTGCTTGGCAGGTCTTGAGCAGCCTGAAGAAGGAACCATTTCAGTTGGCGGCGAGATCTGGTTCGATGCAATCGCTCGTGTGACGGTCCCCCCACAAGCCCGCCGGCTTGGCTATATGGCGCAGGACTATGCCTTGTTCCCAAATTACACCGTGGAAGGGAACGTCGCCTATGGATTGACCGGCGTAGCGTCGCAGGAGAAGAAAAGACGCGTGGACGAAGTCCTTCATCTGTTGCAGATCGAGGCCATTGCACAACAGAACCCCACTCAGCTCTCCGGCGGACAACAGCAGCGGGTCGCCCTGGCCCGTGCGATCGCACGGCGGCCTCGACTGTTGCTGCTCGACGAACCGTTGTCGGCGCTCGATGCGCCGATGAGGGCTCGGCTGTGCAAAGACTTGCGCAGACTCCTCACACAATTGGCCATTCCTTCTGTCGTGGTGACGCATGACTGGACCGAAGCGCTCGCGCTTGGTGATCAGATGGCGGTGATCGATAACGGACGTGTGCTACAGACAGGCACGCCGCAAGATGTTTTTAGTCGGCCCATGAACGCCGAAGTCGCACACGTCGTCGGGATTGAAACGGTTGTCCAAGGAACCATTATGGAGGCGCGAGACGAGCTGGCGACCGTTCAAGTCGGCACAGTCACGTTAACGGCTCTCGCTTCACCAAGCCTCGAACCCGATGTGTTCGTCTGTCTACGAGCCGAAGATGTAACCCTAGAACTTGCCGGTTCTGCCGAAACAAGCGCCCGAAATCACCTGAAGGGAACCGTCCAAACCATCACATCACTAGGCGCCCTTGTGCAAGTGACTCTCGACTGCGGATTTCCTCTCACCGCTCTTATTACACAGTCAGCACTACGAGAACTGAACGTGCGCATCGGCCGCGACGTGCGGGCTGCGTTTAAAGCGGGCGCAGTGCATCTCATTCCACGTAACTAACCCAAACTCGTCATTGTCTTGATCTCCCCAGTTTCTGTGGATAAGTCTGTGAACAAAATCCTTCACGTTGTGCGAATCGACCAAACGCGCATCGAGCGACCTCTTTGCCTATTTTTTAATCATTGAATGCCTGTTGAGGCGGCCCACTGCATGTAGTGGTCTTCGGCCTATCTCGAAAGGAAAACCTGAAAAGTCTGTTCATTCTATGTTTCAAGCATATTAGGGAGCTCGTAGCGTTGAGATCATGTCTAAGTCGAAGTCATACACAACAACCTCGGCCATTAACAAAAAATATCCTCTTGACAGGAAGAAATAAGAATGTTACCAATGGTTACAGTATGAAGTCGCAGGATCTCAAACGCTCCCGTGAAGAACTGGGCCTCACGCAGCAGCAACTTGCCGAGGCTTTGCACACCACACGCGTATCCGTGGCGCGTTATGAGGCCGGCATGCGGAAAATTCCCGGTGTCGTATCGGTTGTGCTCGATCAATTACGACAGAAGTCGTTGATTCCCATGGCCGGTCTCGTTGCGGCCGGCTTCCCCATCGATCCGGTTCCGCAATCCGAACTCGTAGACGTGCCGCCGAGCATGTTGCGTGGAGGAGACACCTTCGCCCTAAAGGTCAAGGGAGAATCCATGAAAGATGAAGGAATCTTGCCAGGCGATCTCGTGGTGGTGCGCAAACAGGAAACGGCTAAGAATGGGCAAACCGTCGTCGCATTGGTCAATCGTGAAGCAACGATCAAGACGTATTTCAAGAAAGGTACGCATATTGAACTCCGTCCGGCCAACGAGACGATGCAACCGATTATCGTCCAACCATCGGACGAATTTCATATCGAAGGGCTCGTCATCGGCGTCATTCGACATTGCGCCGTCTAGATCATCGAAAGGAGGAAGAGATGATGCCATCCGAACAAACATTCGTAGCAAAAGAGCGCCTAATGGATTTAGAAAGGACGGTAGCCGCTTTGGACAGCCGGCTGCGGACCATCCAGTGGGGATTGCAACGAAGCCATACCGGCTCATTGACTGAACGTTTGTTGAGCTTCATGAAACCCAAACCAAACACCGAGTTTATGTCAGCAGTCTGCAACCAACGGGCACGCTCGAATATGAAGCTGGAGACTCATGATAGTCCAAGAGCATAGACCACTACCGGTTACGGGAGGACCCTGTTGCGATTGTGGCATGGTCGTCGAGGAGCGAATGCAGTTCATTGATGGCTTTACCCATTCCACGGTTCAGCTTTGCCCTACCTGTTGGAACGCCCACAGACAACGGCAAACCTTCGCCGGCGGATGCTGTGGGTAGCTATCGATGACCGGCACGGAAGCAAGGGAAACAGTGCCCCAACTGCTGCTCCCAAACACAAAGGGCTTCAGGCCCAAACCTGCCCCACGGTCCACAGCGATGAAGAACGTGAAGGATGAGTCGGTCCTCCCTGCGATTTCGCTGAATTCGGCTGATGGTCTGACCGTACTGTATGGGCAGCCACATGCGACTCACATCGCCTTACAGGCTCTCGTCGATCATGCCTTGACCGGACATCCGGTTGTGTATCTCGACGGGCTACACACGTTCGATGCGCTTCTTATCGGGCGACTGGCGCGACACCGGCGGCATCAGCCTCGGAAAGCGCTGTCGATGATCCATGTGGCGCGAGTCTTCAGCGCGAAACAACTGGAACGACTGCTGTCCCACTGTTTGGTCGGCGCTCTAGAGCGCTATCAGGCTCGCACCGCGGTGATCTCCGGCCTTCTCGAAACCCTCTCCGCCGACTGTTTGACCGACCACGAGGTCAACCGGCTGACCGACCGGATGATCGAATCGGTCCGCCACGTGACGTCACAGGGATTTTCGCTACTGTGCCCCTGCCCCTCCGTTCCGAGTCCAATGGCTCCAGCCCATCGACTGTTTTCGACATTGCGTTCGCTGAGCCACCGTTGCATCCACATCACCCCCTCCCCTTCCAATCCGACTGCTAGTGCGCTACAGTTCAGCCATGCCCCCGTAGCTCAGTTGGATAGAGCAGCGGTTTCCTAACCCCTTCTGACCCGTCCATCCAAGCCCTTGTCAGAACAGCGAAACATAGCTCCATCAGCGGCGTTTGGCTGTTTTTCAGCTTCAGTTTGGCTCAGTCCAATTCAGTGGAATTGGGGCCTATTGTGCTATGAAGAGAACACGCCCGGAACACGTAGGGTTAGTATCTAGAGACATCGGATGCTCGCGAGGCAGTACCTCCACGCCTACGACACCGTCAGCGGCGCCACGCAGGGGGTAGCGTGCTACGTGACTTTCTATAATCAGCTCAGGCTGCATAGACACCAGCTTCGGATACGCCGAAAGCACCGTGCTCAAGCTGCTGAAGCTCACGCGCGTCAGCCCGAAAATCCTGGCATCCCACCGTGCTGGCGACCTAACGCTGGAACATGTCCAGGCCTTCGCCAGCAGTGACAACATTGAGCGGAAGGAACAGGTGTTCGAGGCTTTCAATCCCGACTATACCGATGCCGACGATATCCGCTCCGAACTGAAACCAGAAGGCGATATCCCCGCCACCGACAAGCGCGTGGTCTATGGTGGCATCGAGGCCTATGTGAAGACCGGCGGTAAGACCCGCAGCGACCCCTTCACCGAAAGCACCTTCCTGCTCGACCCGGAACTGCTGGATGAACTCACCGCAAGGAAACTGGGGACACCTCAAGAAACGGAAATTTACGTACGCTAACCAGCGTGATAACAGATTGAAAATCAGCCCACCAGTGTCATCAGATTGTTATTCACGATCGCTCGCGGTGAGTGATGCAAGTTGCTGATCGCGCAAGCGGGTCACCTCGTTAGCGTGCGTTATCGTCTGAAACTTGAGAGCACCCCACATAGCGCAGGACGGTCCCGCGAGGGTATACCACAACGGGACTGGACGTCAGCCTTCAGCGGATCTTCCTTATCTGGAGTTAGTCGGTGCCGACTACGAGAAAGATCGCTGTGACTCATCCTTACCGGTGAGCACCTCGTAAGAACTGTTCGCACCCTCGCCAGAATGCCCCAAAGCGTGTACTCCGCGTTTCCTTCAGGTCTTTATCGTCCTGACCTGCATGCGGTAATCGGGCCAGTCGATCCGCCACATCTCGGTACTTCCCCTGCCCTTGAACCAGCAATACATACTCCTCCCGAGCTTCACCGTAGCGTCCCTGAGATTCGAGCGTTCTAGCCAACAAATACCGAACGACGCTGCGTTCCTCCTTGCTAGCCGACTGTCGAGTGGTGGCCTCTCTGATCGTCGTAACCGCGTCGTCGTCTTTTCCGATGGCCTTCAGGCATAGCCCCTTCTGTGCGAGGGCTCGAACCGCCCAGGAATCCTGGCTGACAAGCCTGTTGAACAAACCAATCGCCTTCCTATATTCACCAGATTCCTTGAGCGCTAAGCCTTCGCGATACACCGAGTCTGAGTCCTGTGACCTCACAACCTCAGAATGTTGCGGCTGCACAGACTGACTCGCAGGTACGTCAACCTGGACTAGTGAACCATTCAATGTGTCGATCTCGAGTCGCTCAGCAGCCAGTTTCTGTTCAGACAACTCGATATCGTCTGGCGAAACCATCAATGGAAGGACGCCATGCTTGGCTCTGGCTTTCGCAGCCGCCAGGATAACCTGAGCGGTAATGGCGCCGAGTTGCTCGGCATAGCCGTACACAAGGGCATGATCGCATAATTGGTTGATGAGGCGAGGTATTCCACCGGTAAGACGGAAAACAACTCGACTGGCCAACGCGGTGAACAGCCGCGATGGTCGACCAGCTACCCGTAAACGATGATCGATGTAGGCGACAGTTTCATCTTCGGAAAGACTTTCCAGCACGTATTCCACCCCGATCCGCTGAGCAAATTGAACCATCCCAGATCCCTTGAGGAGATCCTGCAGACCTTGTTGTCCCGACAGGAGGATCTGCAGCGATCGACGTCGTCCATCGTTGAGATTCGACAGGAGCCGAAGCTCTTCCAAGACGCCGGCTTCGGCATTCTGTGCCTCATCCAGAATCAAGAGGACTCGTCGCCCGATGCTGTGCTCATGCTCAAGAAATCGCGCAAAATCATGAAAGATATCGACCTCGCTTTTCCCGTTAGTCGACAAACCGAACGAAGCCGCAATCCAAGGCATGAGCCCACCCAGTCCACCATGGATATTTGACATGACACCAATGACCCAGGGATGCTGGGACTGGTCCAACAATCGGTTTAATAGAGTCGTTTTGCCAGTCCCGGGATGCCCCGTAATGACGATGAAGGCAGATCCGTTCGCCAACCCGTACTCCAACAGGCTCAACGCCATCTTGTGCTTGGCTCCCAAATAGAGAAAGTCTGGATCAGGCAACAGCGTGAACGGCTTAGTCTTCAATCGGTAGTGAGTTTCGTACATCGTTACCTATTAGCGATCAGTTGTGACAAGTTTCCGCCCTTGCCGTAAGGTCAACATTGCGCGGCCGGACTTATTCAGAATCCCTCCGAGAATCGGAACAGACCCTTTCAGCGCGTCCATGGCTCGTTCAACCTCGGCTGCCGCGGTGCGACCTTCTTCCACGACCAGCAACAACGCATCGATCTGCGGGGCAAATCCAACTACGTCCGCACGGGACAAGAGCGGCGGGAGATCCAATACGATAAGCCGAGACGGGTACCGATGCTTGAGTTCCTGAACAAGGCCGGTCATTCTCGGTGACGCGAGCGCCTCGGCCGAGTTCTTGATTGCCCGCCCTCCTGGGAGGAAGACAAACCGTCCGATTCCTGGATGAATAAGCAGCTGAGCGAGCGGCGCATTGTCAAACAAATACTCGGTCAGTCCTGGAACAGCTTCCATCCCGAAGACACGATGCACCGCCGGTCGATGCATGTCGGCATCAACCAATAGCACAGTATGAGCCAGGTCCATCGCCAAAGAGAGCGAGAGATTGACCGCCGTCAGTGTTTTGCCTTCTTGGCCCGAGGGACTAGACACTCCGATGACATTCCATCCTTTTTGACGATACTGCTTTAGGACTTGCGCGCGCAACACCCGATAGGCATCGACAAAGGGGCCTTCGTCGAACCCGGTAATCAAGCGCTGCTCACGCATCACATGATCGGAAAGCGTGATCGTCTTTGTGCTGGTATACACGATCGGAGGGCCTGGCCGTCGGGTGGCTTCAACAAATCGGAGTGGCTCCGTACCTGATGAGCCGGTTTGCTGCTTGAAACGTTCCTGAGCGTGCTGAAGATATTCCATCAGATTAGGTGTCCCTTCTCTAGGATTGTGTCATCCCAATTTTCTGAGAATCGTGTACCACACGACGTCCAATGGCCTCCAGGTCAGATGTAGGACGATCGCCACTACAGCAACGGCTCCGAAGGCGGAGAGGCTGACGGCCACACGACGACGGGCCATGGCTGCCACCTCACGCTCTGAAGGCAGATAGGGGACAGCGAGGACCGGGACGCTTCGCATGGTGCGGGCAAGCTGGTCTCTCGTATGGATCTTGCCGTCGAGATTGTCCGCAGCAACACCGACTCCGACTCCGCCGAAGATCGCAAACAACGCACCGAGCAACAAGATCGCGGGACGGTTGGGCTGACTGGGTTTTTCGGGTAGTTCCGGTGGATTGATCAACAAGAACCGCTCTCCTTTCCGTTGAACCTCCAGTTCAGCGGATACCTGCGCTTCCATCATCCGAGACGAAATTTCTTGATGCTTACGCACGGAGTTTTCCCGATCCCGAATCAAGTCCAGGTATTCAGGCTCGATCGTCGGTGTCGACTCGAGTCGTTTGGCGTACTCAGCCATGCGACCCTTCAGCTCACTGCGCGCGGCTTCCATCGCCTGCAACGATGCCTTGGTCGAAGCCAGCTGCGACTCAATATTAATGTACGCGGGGTTTTCCGGCTTGATGGTCGCCTGGGATGCATCGCGACCGATGGCAGTCTGCAATTCCCGCTCAAGCGAAGCCACGACTTCTTGGGCGCGGATCACGTCAGGATGGGCGTCGTGCATACGCTCGCGAAGGTCCGCCAACGTCGCTCGTTCCGCCATGAGTCGTTTCGACAACTCATCGCGACCGTCCGTAGCGCCGGTCTCCTTTTCAAGCGACGACAATTCCTGTTTCAACTTGATCATGTCGGGATGATCGGATTTCACGTACGCCGTGAGACTGGCAAATTGAGCGCGCAGCGCTTTCAGCCGTTCGTCGACGTCCAATAGACGCTCGCCGTTCGCGCTGATGATCGGCGTATGAGGTTTTAACGTTGCCAGTTCACCTTCCAGATAGGTCTTGCGTTCCCGTAAGCTTCTGATATCACGATCGGCATCGATCAGTTCCCGTTGGGCCTGATTCATCAAGGCCATGTTCAATTGCACGAGTTCGGGCAATGCTCCGTCGGCCCGCTGCTTAACCTTGGCGAGCTTCTCTTCCAATTCTTGGATATGTCGAGATATATTCTCCGATTCCCGCTTGAGGAATAACGTTGTTTCTTGAGCATGTCGCTCACGCGTTTTTAAATTTTCGTTGAGGAAAAGGCTTGTCAGCTCGTTGGCGACTTTTTGGGCCACCTCTGGAGTTTCACCATCGTAGGTCAAGGTAAAGGCGATAGTCGCTTGAGTGGGGTTCTGCGATCGCTTGTCGATCACCTTGACGTTCATGACTTCGATCGCAATATCTTTCGTAAATCGCTCCAGCACCTCTTCCGTCGAGCTTCGCGTGCGAAGCCCTTGATACAGCTTGTATTGTTCGACCATGCGCCAAAGCGTGGATCGGCTGAGCACCTGCTGTTTGATTGTTTCGATGCGCTGATCGACATAGGTCGCGATCGCCGACCGCACAAGATCGGGAGGAATCTCTTGTTCTTCGATCAAAACCGTCGCGGTCGAGCGATACACCGGCGGCCAGAGAAACGCCAGGGCGACACTCGCTGCCAGCAGCAACGATCCTACCATGAGAATCAACCGACGGCGACGGCGCAATATCGCCAGATAGTCGGACGCGGTTCGTGTTTGAGCGTTCGCCTGCGACCGACCTGATGATCTCTGATCATTGCTCAACGTGATACTGCCCATTTGAGTCCTTCATAGCGGAGCACAAAAAACATCGAGTGCGCCCCATTGTGTTGGTTAAGGTCCTCAACCGATCTCTCAGCAAACGTATACGTGGCGTCAACAGCCCATGATTCTGCGAAGTTCCATGAGATGCTGGGGCTGACAGACAAGAATCTGGCGCTTGGGAAATCGCGACTGGATGGACTTGTGGCGATTCCCGATACAAAATAGAGACCACCAGAGAGTGATGCCGTCAGAGCCTCATTCACATGGTGAATGAGCGATCCCCCCACGCGATCCGTCTGGAGCAGACGCCCGAACCCGCTGGGATTGATCCGTCGGCTTCCATCGATTCGAATCGTCGTTTGCTCATACTGCTTGCTCAGAGACGCATTGTAGACCCACACGATCTCTTCGCTCCTCACGGACCCAGATCCAAGAATATCCAAATCCGAGCTGACAAATCGTCCTCCTCCCCCCACAGAGCCGATCAATCGATCACCGAAGTCATGAGTCCAGGTCCCTTGTGCACCGTAATAAGTCGACTCCAGCCCGATCCTCGAGATGCTCACGAGCGTGTATTCACCGGTCAACTGAACCTGGTCCACCTCGGTCAAGTTATATGTCGGTCCGGCCGTTCCCCCATGGACCCGATAGTCGAAGAGACCAAGACGCTGGCCGTCCTGATAACTTGCATCGACGAAGTTATACCCGCTCTGCCAGGAGAGCCGTTCGGTGATGCCGACCTTCCAACTCGGGTTGGCAGTCCACATGTTCCGTTGTGTAAAGGACAGCACGAGGCCGGTCGTCTCCAACTCTCCTCGCAGTGTGTTATCGTTGGTAAAACCCCCTTCAAACCCCAGGGTATGACGATCTGCACGATACGATGTCCGAAGTGGAAAGTAATAATTGGTGAAGGATCTGTCTTGGTCGCCGAAGTAGTGGACAAAATCCGCCCGACTCTCTCCTTCGATCGAGAACGATTCTGTCGCCCCTTTGAATTTGACGGCCGGTGTCACCCAATTTCCCCACACCTCGTTGTTTCCATCCCGCAGCAGCAGATTGCTGTTGTAGACACCCTTCACGCTCAATGACGGTACGGCCGACCATTCCGCTGCCGACGTCTCGCCCTTCCAACCGACCATCGTCAATACCAGAATGCAGAACAAACAGCACGAACGGCATGGCCCGCGTTGCTTCCACCAAGGCGTTGGGTCACAACCAACCTGTGATTGTTCCATCCCGTCAAGGCACCATCACCACATCGCCACGCTGAAGAAGAATGTTCTGGTGTAAGTCTTGTCCTTTCTTTGCATCGCCGTAGCGGAAGGGAAACACCAGCTCTTCGGTTCCGCTTCGGCGAATAATCTTGATGTTGTTCTCTGAAGCATAGGCCGTCAACCCACCGGCCATGCTCAACGCCTGCAACACATCGGTATGGTGTCCCGCTTGATATTCACCCGGTTTATTGACCCGTCCCAACACATAGATGCGATAGCTGAGGACCTTGAGAACCGTCACCGTCACATTGGGATTCGGGAGATATTTCGTCAGACGCAGTGCAATCTCACTGCGAACATCTTCTACCGTACGCCCGGAGGCCTGGACCTCTCCGATGAGGGGAAATGAAATCATCCCATCCGGTCTGACCACGGCTTCTTGCGTCAATTGCTCGTCTTTCCACACGGCCACCTTGAGGATGTCTTCCGGGCCCAATAGATAGGTCGGCTCGACATTCGTTGGCTCGGCTATCACTGGTTCTGCCAGGAGCTGCGGGCCGTCGCCTAGCATCAAAAGGCAGACGCACGTTGTTACGACTGCTACGCGACTGAACCGACGTCTGACCAAGGGTCGCAACATGATCATCATCCTGCCACTTCTCCAAGCAATGTTTTGGCATCGTTCAGGCCGTCGAAAGGAGTTCCGGAAGCCACCGCTTTCTTTAGATGAGTAACGGCATCCGATCCCCTCCCTACCTTCACATAGGCGGCACCCAGGTGATAGTTCAGTATCGGATGATCAGGTGCCATCGCCGTGGCCTGCTGGAGCACCCGCACGGCATCGGCCCCGTGACCGAGCTTATGATGGGCCCATCCCAGCGTGTCGAGGAGATAGGGGTTCGCTTTCTGCGATTCAAACCCACGACTCAGCGTCAAGGCTCGTTCAAGACTCTGTTGATCGCCTTTGTGGTCGACCAGCGCCGCTGCAAGATTATTCGCAGCCACAAGCGACGAAGGAGCGCGTTTCAAGACCAGCTCGTAATGACTGATGGCTTCATCATGATGACCCTGTGACGACAGACTCATGGCTAACAAGAGACGCAGCTGTTCATTCTCCGGACTTACGACCAATCCCTTTCGAAGCACCGCATCACTTTCCGCCGTGCGCTTCTGTGCCTGATGAAGTCGGGCAAGATGTACCCAGGGAGTCGTCCATTTGGGGTTCACACGAGCGGCGGTCTCCAAGTGAGAGACAGCCGCAGCCGACTCTCCTTTCGTGAGCAACAGTTCACCGAGAAATCCTGCGGCGTAGGGATGCTCCGGCGACTTGGCCAGAATGGACTCCAGGCGCTGTTGAGCTTGGGGCATACGGCCGCGCCGCACATCAAGCTGCACGAGGGCCATGAGTGGCTCGGCCGCCGATGGCCGGCGCTGAGCGGCCTTGGTGTATGCAGTCTCGGCAGAATCCCACTGTTGTTGGGCGAGCGCCACATGCCCTTCTGCGAGACTTGCGAGGCCTTCATCAGCCCCGGCCTTCCGCAACTGCGTGAGCGTCTCTTGGCTATGAGTCCAATCTCTTTCCTGCAGCTGAAGCTGAAACAGCATGCCCAGAAGCGCCACATTGCCTGGTTCTCGCTCGAGTAGTGGACTCAGCCGTTGTTTCGCCTCCTTGAACTGACCGGCAGCCGCATCAAGTCCCGCCAATAAGGTCTGTGCCTCCATCAGCGTCGGCTTGAATGCAAGAGCTTTATCCAGACTTTCCCGTGCCAACGTCGGTTCACCGGTCAGCAAATGCGCTCGGGCCAGGAGGACATGCCCTTCTGCCATTTCCGGTTGATCCTTTAAGACAGATCGAAAATCGAGAATGGCGTCCTTCCCGTTGCCTCGCTGAAGGGCGATCTTCCCCCTCAGCAACAGGGCATCGCTCGAGCGCGAGTTTTCTTGGAGCACGGCTTGAACTTTCTGTTCGGCTTCCTCGGCCTTTCCTTCGGCCCAATCCAGACTTGCGAGCTTCACCTGCGCTTCTGAGGCCTCAGGCTTTCCTTTAAACGCCGTCTCCATCTCACGATAGAGTTCGCGGGCTTTGTCGACTCGTCGGGTTGATTCGTACAGGCCGCCTAAAGCCAACCACAGTTTGCCGTTGTGCGAAAGCTCCTTTCGTGCCTCTTGCAATATCCCTTCTCCCTGCTCCACACCGCGGCGTTTCCCGATGTATTCCGCCAAGGACAACCAGCGCTTTTCGTTGTCCGGTTCTGCTCGAATCGCTTCCCGTAAAATAGCTTCCGCCTTTTCGTATTGTTGTTGTCCGTCATAGAACGAGACTTGGCGTAACTGGTGATTGAACACAGTCGGCTCCAACTTGACGATCCGCGCGAGTATCGTTTCTGCCTCTTCCTTTTGACCTTGCTTGATCAGTGTGGTCGCCAACACATCCAACAATTCAAGATTGTCCGGATGGACTTCCAAGGCTCGGCGCAGAAAGGGGATCGCCTCTCCGGTCCTCTGAACCGATGTGTAGAGCGCCGCAATGAGCAGTGCCGCATCCACCTCCGTCGGGACGGCAGTAATCAGCTTTTCTGCTTGGCTAACTGCCTCTTTTACATGGTCGGAGAGGGCTGTGATGGCAATTTTGATAGCCTGCGCGGGAACATAATCCGGTTGTTTCGCCAACAACCGATCCGTAATCTCTTTTGCTTGCTCTAACGCCCGCACCTCAAGGTAGTACTTCGCCAGTTTGACTTGGGCCTGATCATGACCCGGATTGAGTTCGACGACCTGCTGATAGCCTGCAAACGCATTGCGCCAATTCTGCTCTTTTTCTTCGACTTGGGCGTAGAGGAAATAGGCATCGACATCCTTCGGATCGATTTGGAGCACATTCCTCAGCGCAATTCTGGCTTTGGGGAAATTCCCTTCCTGGAAATACTCCTGTGCCTTCAGGCGATACTTGGCTTTACGCTCTTCGGCACCTCCACAGGCGCTGAGCCCCACGGCAACGACAAGGACCAATCCAAGAGCGATCAATGGCTTCATTTCTATTCTCCTCTGTTTTCATCTTACGGCCACCAGGCGCGCAGCATCACACCGGTTAGCATCACCAGAGATACGACACCCAGACGCGTCACTGCGGACGCGCGTATGTTCAACAACAATTCGAAGGCAAAGAACAGCACGATCAACTTCGCCGTCAGAAGCCCCATTGGTACATCGCCGACGGTCATGCCCGGCAGAAACGGCATGACCCCCGCGAACAAGATGATAAGGTAATCCAATGGAGTCGTTTGGAACCGTTCCTCGCCGACCAGGCGGATAGCCAGGACAACCAGCACGGCCAACGTGGCAACTCCCAGGTTGACCGGGGTGAGGACCTTAACCATAACCTCACGAGGGAATAGGTCACTGTAGTACATCAACGATGTGCTGCCGATATACAAGGCGGCCCGCACGGCCCAAGGAGCTGCGGAGGGCAGAAAGAACGAGGCGAGCACGGCAACCGTCAAGGCTCCTGCGACTAAGCCGGCATCTGATGGAATCTCGCGAGGGACGACGATGGATCCGATCAAGTACATCGGAATCGCCAGGTACAAGATCGTGAGAGAGACCTCGCCGATCGCCCATTGACGGTAAAGACGCTGCCCATGACGTTCAGTGACCGATGGTGAGGTCGCCTCAACTGGGGCGCTGGTCTGCGGCATACGAACGAAGAGACTGAACAGCCCGACCGCAAATACGAGATACACGGCAGCCAACACTCCATCAGGTTGCCAGCGAAGGACATATGCGCAGCCCACCATGAGGGCATGAACGACATAAATAAGGGTCACCGCCTGTCCGTGCGTCAGCCCGGAGGCCAATAAGCGGTAGTGGACATGACTCCGATCGCCGACGAACGGCGATCGGCCTTGCACGGTGCGGTGGATCATGACTCCGACCGTATCCAGCAAGGGTATCCCCAGCAAGAAAAGCGCTAAGAGCGGACTGTAGACCGTCCTGGTCGCGTCGGTCAGAAGAATGGCGGCAACTGCCAGGTAGTGTCCGAGGAATTGACTGCCTGCATCGCCCATGAAAATTTTAGCCGGATGGGTGTTAAATCTGAGAAATCCAAGCAAGCCCCCAAGAACAGACACTGTCAGCAGTACCAACAAGGATTCGTTCGCCTGATAGGCCAAATACGCGATACCGGCAAAGCTGATCAGGGACAGGCCGCCGGCCAACCCGTCGAGTCCGTCTGAAAGATTGACGGCGTTTGTGACGCCGACAATCACGATCAACGTGAGTGGCACCGAAACCCAGGCAGGGATGAGCACATCGTCGAGGAATGGAACTGAAGAAATGCGAATTCCAGCGAATACGATGACAATGACTGCAGCCAGGATCTGCCCGGCGAACTTTATCCGATAGCTGAGTCCAACACGATCATCCCAGATCCCGAACAATAAGATCACCGTTCCCCCGAACAGGCTCGAAACAATCAGCTGATCCTTCGGTGCCCAGACGAGAACCGCCGCGATCGTCGCGACCGCAAAGGCAATCCCGCCGACTTTTGCAATCGGTTCACGGTGGGCATGTCGTTCACGCGGCACATCGATAAACTGCAGGCGCCCGGCCGATGCCGAGAGCGTCGGGATCAACGCCATGCACATGATCAATGACCCCATGAAACTGAAGAATAGGACAGAGCCCACTTCACCTCACCTCAATCTGGAACGTACTGACCCAGCAATGGCGTGACAAGACCGGCCAAAATCTGCAACCGTTTGTCGACGACTGCTTCGCTCTCTCCTGCATGAACAGCGGAGGACAAACGCACGAGCGCGCCATCCGCGCGGTGCCTCGTTAACGAATCCCAGAAGAGAAAAAACTTCACCACGTACTCGCTGGTAATCCAACGATCGCGCTGTTTGAACCAGTAGTAGACGATTTGCTTCTGCCCGCCTTTTTGGATCACCACTCGATTGATTTCCTGACCCGGCGCCACGCCCGGCACACGATCCATTTGAACCGGTTCCAAAGACGTGATCTCCCAGCCACCGCCGGGAATACACTGCCTGGGCGAGTGTGACGACCGACCTTTCTTGGGAGACAGGTAGTACGCCATATAGACATTCACAGGAGGCTGATCCGTCGCGGTGTAATCGGCCAAGATGTAATCGTCCAATTGCAGCGCATCCAGATATTGTCGCTCCATCGGGGAAGAGACCCCCTGCCATGCGTCGAGTCGCAAGGGGAATTCCGTGAGCGATTGTCTCGGGGGCGGGGAAAACTCCTCTTGCGCGAGCAACGGAGCTATCGGCACCGCAAAGATGAGGAGAGCCAGCGCCGCGGAGAGGGGAACCAGCGGTCTACGGCTGCTGAACGAAGAAATAGACCGGCGATTTGTATCCGGCAACCCGATCAATTCCACGAAGGGACGCGACGATGCGCTGGAACTGACTCGCGCGAGGATCCATATCTCCACACAAAGCAAAGCCAGACTCGCAACGAAGATAACCCAACCCTCGAAGAAATGAGTGAATCCCTCGGCTGCACCTGATCCGTAATATTCAACCAACACGCCGATGACGCCGATCCGAACCCCGTTCAACAGAATCGAAATAGGGATACTCGACAGAACCAGCAGGATCCGCTTCCAGAGCGAGTCACGGTACAGATAGGCCACGAGGATCGTCAGGGTGGTGAGCGGAAACAAATACCGAAGCCCGCTGCAGGCTTCTACGACTTGCAGCTGAATCTTTCCCAAATCGATGACATTGCCGTCTCGGAACGCCATGACCCCTATCGACTGAAGAAATCCGATCCCCAGGGCCGAAGACCAGAGCTGGAGACGGCTCGAGAGTTCATACTGCAGAAATGTGGGCGGTGGGATAGCCGCGAGCAGATACAATAAAGGAAAGGCGATCTGGCGAATACCGGATACTCCGATCGCACAGGTCAACATTCCGACAATGACCAGCCAGAACGAGATGTGCACCACCGCATGCATCGCGGCGAACTGCCCTACGGCGTACACGAACAGCCCAACGGCGACGATTGGAAGTCCCCACCATACGCCGTATGGTTCGATCGATTGAATCTGCCGCCATCGCATCCAAATCATGTAGAGAGAGATCAAGGGAATAAACGGGCCGTGGCTGTTGTTATCCTCGAGCCAGGCTTCTCCCAGAAAACGCAGACTGTCGGCGTAGAGATAACCGAGGAGTGTCGCGACAACGGCGAGAAAGGCCCACCAGAGCGCACCCCTCCGGTTCAAGGAGGAGGGACCAAAAGAGAGGCCCGAAGAAGGCGGCAATGAACTGATTGTCGAAGGTTGAGTTGACATGATTGGTCTCACTTGAGCTGTCCGGTGCAGGAGTCTATCGCTGGACGACCGCCCAGTGGCCACGTCAGCCTCAAGTTTGTGTTAACTGATTGTTAAAAACGGATAAAGCTGATGACCGACTACTGTACAGTGAGATCGGTGGGACGGGTGGGTTGAGAAGAATCCATTTGCTTCAGGAACCGTTTCGTGACTTGCCACCAGGGGGCTTCTTCGTTCCAAGATTCCGGCCCCTTTTCTCCCCATCCGCCCCAAATCACGAGACCATCGGCATGTTGACGGACGGTATTCAACTGAAGTTCCCAGTACTCTGGTTCGAGAGGCTGCAGCCGCAGCTTCTTATTGGAATCATGGTATTGCGGCCAAAGAAAGGCATAGACCGGTTTCCCGTTCGCCTTCCGCTTGGCTTCCGTCAGCTGAGCGACGGCGTATCGAACCCATCCTTGACGATCCGGATAGTAGGTGTACAGCGTAGGATATAACGCATTCAATTGAGCCGCCATTTCATCCAATCGATCGTTATCTTGTTGCCACGCGAGATACTCCTTGCTCCCTGGGCCTCGAATCGCCCGCCAATAGTCCGGCAACGGAACCGTTCCATAGGCTCCGACCTGGATATCCGGTGTTTCATCCTTAATCCACGATAGGATCGCTAACAGCTTGCCGACATTCTCCTTGACGGTCTGCGGATCTCCTTTGAGCGGCCAACGCTCGATGTCGATGATCACCCAATCTGGTCCTCCACGTAACTCTTTGGCAACGGATCGGACGGTATCCTGGGCCGGCAGGGAAGCATGTGGCTGATTGCGTATAAACAAGCGAGACTCGTACAGCAGCTTGATCGGACGTATGGGATAACCGTTGAAGGAGGGCTTATTCTTATAGAGTGTTGCGTCGAACACGATGAAGGGCCGTTGGGCTGCAGCCGCACTTGTATTGACGGAATCGGACGGCAGAGACGCGGCGAACACTCCAACCACCGCCAGCCCTGATGCCAGATATCTGAATAGCCCAGATCGCATCACTTTCGCCCAACTGCAACAGGCTGCTCCAACGGTTCCGGTACAGTCACCTTGACGGAGGGAACCACCGGTGCGGCCGATTCCAATAACAGACGCCAACTATCGAGGGCGTGGAGACGAGAATATTTCCGGTCAAAGACCTCACGCGCGCGCAATCCCGCGTCCGCGACCTCACGCTCTTCCTGAGACAGGCGTAGAATGCAGTTCGTCAAGGCATCGACTTCGCCGATGCAGAAGCTCCATCCGCAGCGTTCTTGTTCGAGTATGCGGGCGATCTCGCCGTCCGGATCCCCGATGTGGATGATCGGCCGTCCGGCTGCTGCGATACCGTAAAACTTGCTCGGGACGATCAAGCCTTCCAGCGTCGGTCGCAGCGACACAAAATGCACGTCTGGGAGCGACAAGCTCCAGCGCAAACGATCCGCCGACTGGTAGGGATAAAACTGAGTATTCTTTAGGCCGCGACGAGCCGCTTCCGAAATGAGCCATTGCCTCGCAATCCCGTCGCCGACAAACACAAACGCGATCTCGTTGACATCATTCAACTTTTCCGCCGCATCGATCATCGTCTTGAACTCATGGACATGGCCCATGTTCCCGGAGTAGCCCAGAACAAATTTCCCTTCGAGACCCCATTCCCGGCTGAGCGGGTTGTCGCGCTTGTCGATCGGTTGAATAGCTTCACCGTCAGCCCAATTCTCGATGATCGTGATCCGATCGGAGGGGACGCCTTCCCCACGCAGTCGCTCCGCCATGAGTTCGCCCAAGACGACGTTCGACCGCCCCAGTCGAAGCGATTGATTGCGCAACCGCTTCAGCATGGGCGCGGCAAATCGCACGCCGTATACATCCAGGGATGTCGCCACTTCCGGAAACAGATCCTGCACCCAGTTGACCAAGACTCCCCGCCTGAGTTTCACCGCCCATGCGGCGGGGACGGACATCATCGGGGGATCAGTCTTGGCGACCACGATGTCCCCTGATCGGATCAGGCGCAGCAATCGCCACGTCGCCCCCAGATAAAACGTCACATAATCGATCAGCCGACCCCACAGCCTGGTTCGTCCAAACCGAGACGTTTGCACCCGGTGCACCTGCACGCCGCGGATTGATTCGTCGGCGGGAAGGGATGCGAGGGCATTTCCATACAACTGACACCCGGTAATCACATGAATATCTTGGCCGCGCGACGCCAGGTCAAAAGCCAGGTCACTGAGGAGCTGGCTTGTTGCGGAGTGATCGGGATGGAAGTATCGATTGACGAAAATAGTCTTGGCCATTAGGTGTCGAGCCGGCGGATGTAGGCGCCTCGCTTCCTTTTAGGTTGAGAGCCCGCGTTGTTGTCGTTCGAGTTCGCGCATCTTGAGTACGATCATGTATTCGTAGAACGCTTGGAGGACGCAATAGGTAAAGCCCGGCCTTCCATCGCGCCAGCCTTGTTGCCACACATAGAAGTAGAAAAACTTGATCAGCGGCCTCCATGGCAGCTTGAACGACAAATTTTTGAGCGCCCGCCGACGGAGCGCGGGATCGGCGGTGAACAGTCCTGGTTCGTTTGCCTCACGCTGGTGGATCAGCTTCATCCCTTCCTGTGCTTCCAACTGAGAGTAGCGATTATGTTTGTCGATCCATTCTGAAATCCCTTTGCTGAAGTTGTAATGAATCAGCATCCCGGTCAGGTATCCGTGCGGACCGTCGATCACCGGCACGGGATTCACCAACCGCTGGAATCGGACCGAGGGAGGGCGAAAGAAGCGCATGATCATGCCCGGCGGCATCGCTTGTTTAATCCAGCGACCCATGAACATATTCCGACGCCCACAATAGTAGGCGACCGGTGCGCGCATCGGATCTCCGGCGATCGCGAGGAGCTCCGCCATCAATTCGTCGGTCATGCGCTCATCGGCATCGAGATAGAAGACCCAGGGATGTTTGAAGGGGATGTGCTCGAGCGCCCAATTCTGATGAGCAGACCAGTTGTCGAAACGCCTCTGCACGACGTGCGCACCCATCTCCTCCGCGATCTTGACCGTCCGGTCGCTGCTGAAGGAATCCAGAACGACGATGTCGTCTGCCCCATTCACCGACCGGATACAGTCGGCAAGGTTGCTTTCTTCATTCAGTGTCAGAATGAGGATAGACAGGCTCATATTCACAACTCTGTAGCTCAGGTACTTTGCGAGCGCGCCAGTTCAGACGCCGAAGTCTACTCCCTGGGAACAATGATGGAGCGACATCAACGTCAAGTTTGTGTTATCCGAATGTTAAAAACCGAAAGGAGAGCAAGGGGGGCTACACGGATTCGAACAAGTGGATGACGCCACAGGGCACGGATGAGACTCTCGAAATGTCCTTACGGCTTCTTGGCGATAGCAATCAACGACTTGGCCAATGCCGGGATACGCCCAACCCTCATAAAGGAGATATCCTTGAATCCCGCCTCGACCAACAACGCCTCTAGCGTCTTCATGGACCAAAACTTGATATGTCCATGATCCCACAGGGCCGTGAAGTGGGCGTCCATGCGACCGGTGAGCGCCAAAGCCAGGTTCTTCCAATACCCGTGGTGGGGCGTGGATATGATGGCGGTACCCGCCGGCTCGACGAGATCGTAGAGCGTCTTGGCAAAGACGCGAGGCGCATAGAGATGCTCAACAACTTCCAGACTGATGACGATCGGGAAGCGTCCATAGGTTTCAGCAAGGTCATCGTAGGCCGATCCGGGCTGGAGCGACAGGTGTGGATAGCGGCGTCGAGCTTGTTCCAGCCCCTCGGTTGAAACATCAACGCCGGTCGCCTGGTATCCCCGCTCGGCGAGAACCGCGGCGACCGCTCCGTTGCCGCACCCTAGCTCAAATACGCGCCGTTTCTCAGAAGGAAGGGAAAGCGAGGACAGAATGCTCAACAAGGACGGGACGAGGTAGCTGTGTGAGTCATTGAGTTCACCGTCGTCATACGCATACCCTGAGATATCGACCAAGGTGTCCATCATCATTCCTCGCGTTCCAGCTGATACTTTCGGATGACTCGGGCAGGATTTCCGCCGACCACGGTCCAAGGGTCGACATGACGAAACACGCTCGCACGTGCGCCGACCACTGCTCGCTCTCCAACCCTTACCCCAGGTCCGATAAAGGCATCGGCTGCGACCCACGCATGCCGCCCGATCGTAATCGGACCTGTGATCAAAGGCATCCCATCGACACGATAATCATGGCTTGCGGTGCAGAGAAACGAGTATTGACTCACCGTCGCGTAAGGTTCGAGTGTCACGCGGTCGACCGAATAGCATCGCACATGGTCGCCCAGGCAACTCCCCTCTCCCATGGTGAGGTTCCATGGCGCCCAAATTCTGGCCGAGGGATAGGGATGTGCCCCATCTTCGATGTCGGCTCCGAACAACCTAAGCAAAAACCTTCTCCACCCATGCAGGAGTCGCGGACTCGGACGGTACGCGAGCCACCAGACGGCACCCCACAGGACCCGACGTGCTCTGTTCCCGGCAGTTTGGAAGTCCGGTCGAGAGGCGCTCATCACAGACTACCCATCCTCTGAACTCAATTCCTAATGAATGCTCACACATTCAGGTCGCGGACCCGCCCCGCTCATCCATGCGTACACGGACGACATATGTTCCGCATAGGAAGCCCATGAGAACCGTTGTTCCACAAGTTGCCTCCCGCGCATTCCCATGGCCGTACGATCATCAGAGGACAGGGCCATGATGTCCCACAGTCCACGCGCGATCCCCGTTGCGGTAGTATCGATGCATATCGCTGCCCCGGATGAAAATCCTTGCGGAAGATTACATTCTTTCGTCATGACCACCGGTAACCCATAGGCCCACGCTTCCAAGACACTGACCGGTAAGCCCTCGCTGAAAGACGGCAAAACAAACGCACCCACTGACCGAAGCAGCAGGTCCTTGTCCCGTCCAAACTTTGGCCCGAGAAACCGGACAGAGCATTCGATGCCGTGCTCGAGCGCATAGGTTCGAAGTGCCTGCTCATGGTTTCCTTGGTCCCATCCTGCAATCCATAGCTCCCATCCCGCTACTGGGGGCGTGCGGTCATGTTGAAGCCGCTGCCAGGCCATCAAGAGGTTCATGAGGCCTTTCTTTGGATGGAGACGACCTAGAAATAAGAGAGCCTTTTCATGCCGGGTTGTCTCTCCAAGACCCAAAGGAGGAAGATCGATGCCGAAGGGGATGACGGAGAGCGGATTGGAAAGCCCATAGCGACGGATGGCATCGGCTTCCGCTGAACACAGCGCGTGAAGGCACGCTGCCTGTGTCAGGTGGCGGTGTTCGTACATCATACTCGCAAGTTTCTTCTTCCAATACGAATGGGTGACGGCCCATGGGTCCAGCATGCCGTGTACGCTGATGAGGTAAGGACGGTGGGTCAGTTTCGACCACTTCACCGAGGCAACGGAGGGATACATCCATAAGCCATGATTGTGCAGCACATCCGGAGCAGCCGAACGAAGCGCCGACAACAGATCTGGAGCGTATCCGAAAGGTTTGTACCCCCGCTGTTGAAAAATACTGACCATAACCGGCTTCCAGGCCTCACAATCCTCATCGACATGCTCATCACTGAGTCCGAACACGCTGACGTTGGAACCCCGACGATGCAACTCGAGCGCGCTCCTTCGGACAACCTCCTGTATCCCTCCGCCCTTTCGGGACACGGATGCCGTGACCATGCCGACTTTCATGTGTTCCTCTCGGATTCCATCGCGCGATGGTGAATGAATGTGACGTTCCACCCATCGACATACGTCAAGCGATAGCCACGGGCCTTGACACGAGAGACCATATTCAGGATGCGCGGCAAATACCCGTCGTCCAAAGGATTGTAGCCTTCGTCGAATTCGACGCACAGGACAGCCGGCCTGATGTTGCCGTCAATAAGCGAGGCGAGAATCTCATACTCCGCCCCCTCGACGTCGAGCTTGAGCAATGACAGGTCCGAATGACCCAAGGTCTGCATCACGGTCTGGAGCGTGCGGCAGTCGGCCTCGAAGTACTCGGTGGTGTGCTGCAAATTGACAATCGAGTGTGAAACATGAGCCGGATCGGCCGGTGCATAGAAACGCATGATTCGGTCTTGGCTCCACAGGCCGATGGCGTGAAAGTGGAGCCGGGCCAGACATCCCGGATCGACCTTGTAGCAAAGGTCGACTGCGTCATTGATCGAAGTCGGGATGCCGTTGATCGTATTCCGATGCAGCTGATCCACATGGCGTTGCGCCCGCGGAGTCGGATCAAAACAATGGACCTCGCACCCATACCGATTGATGAGTTCGACTTCGAAGCTGATATCCTCACCGGCGCCCACTCCGTAACAGAGCGACCGATTGCTCAGGAGACTGTTAGGGACAAACCACCCTCCATAGCCTGTGCCGATCTTTCGGTGGGAAAGGGAGCACTGATCCAGAAGACGATTCAACGTGTTTTGGGCTACGCGCCGCTCAACTTTTTTGTACAGCGCCTGCGCTTGTTTCATGAGCTTACTCATCGCCCCTCCTTGACCGAGTGCTCGAGCGGTCCGCACGGAAACACACCATCCGAGTGCCGTTGGTCTTTAGCGGCAAGCGCCGCAAGCGTACAGTGCTTGGCGATTGCATTGATGAACAGGTCGGCATGAGTGGTCGTGTTGTATCGGCTATTGATCACCAATCGGCAAGCCGCCGCCATCCCCGGCTTTTGAGGGATGGGGAACAGGGCGTCGATGATCTTTTCAGCGCAATCCGACAGGTCATCGTATTGATAAAACCATCCGGTCTCCCCATCCTTTACGGCTTCCCACTCTGGGAAATGTTCCTCAACCTTGTCATGTATGAGGACCGGGGTACCGTATCCGAGCGCATGCATGACAGAAAGACCGGCCCCTGATGGAACTACGGCCAGGTCGCTGGCGGAGAGCACAAGACCGAGTCGGGATTCGTCGTACGAGGCCCCTAGAAAATGTACCAGCTTGGTAAGTTCTAAGTCTTCCGCCAGCGATTCCAACACCGGTCGTTCACTTCCGTCACCGACCAAGACGAGATGGACGTTCCTGCCTCGTTGCGCCACAAGATGCAATGCGTGCAAGAGCCATGGCAGGCGCTTCACCGGCTGGAGACGACCTGTGAAACAGATCAACCGCTCCTGCACACCGATGCCGAGTGAGTGGCGGAATGCCTCACAATCTTCAGGCGCAATCTGTTCGGACACCGCAGCCTGTTCACAGTCGTCTAGGGAGTTATAAATGACGTGTAGCCGGTCTGCCGTGAACCCTTTTGCCATCAACAGGCGTTTTGCATGATCGCCATAGAGCAACAACCCTTGGGACAGTCGAAACAACCATGCACGAACCCTCCACTTGACTCCGGACTCTTCACCCTGCAGCCCATGGGTCCAGAGCAGGACCGGTATGCGAAAGATGCGCCCGATGATCGTCAAGAGCCAGGCGGTCACCTCATAGGGACTCCCCTGCGCGATCACGACATCGGGGCGGTACCGGAGCACCGCCTTGACGGCAGCTGGCTGCCAAGACAGCGAGCAGCCAAAAGGCAGCCGGAAGAGATACTGTGTGGCCGTTTTGAAATCACATCGGCTCGGTGACTCGGACAATGCAAGATAGGGCACATCGGCAACCGGATCGGCCAGCACCAGAAACCGAAATCGCGGATCGGCCCCCAACGTTTCGTAGAGGTGTCGTCGGTAATGTGGCATGCAGACCTGCTGCAGCACGACGAGAGGGGTGTTATCGGTTGACGTGTTTATCATCGAACGCCCAATGTTTCCGTCTGCGACTCGAGAACATCATCGTCGAGAGAGTCTGGGAAGAACTCCTCCGTCTCGCCATCGCCATACGGATGATCGCCCTCCACGGCTGCCAATTCGTCATGGGAGAGGACCGGACCGAGAATGCTCAGCAGAAACAGGAGCGAGGTTGGATTGCCTGCATTGATAAAGTACCGTTCGAATATCGCGAGCACACAATATCCACAAGCCAACCCCAACAACACGCTATAAGTGAATGTTTGAGAGGGGTCCTGATTCCGACGCCTGGTTTTCCACAACCCCGACAGCGTAACGAGCAACACCGCCGCAAATCCAATCACCCCGATCTCCGCCAATAGCGCCAGGTAGCCGTTATGGGCCGATGAGGCGACCTTGAGAACGACTTCGTGCGCCCGAAACCCAACCCCAAGAATCGGATGGCTCAGAAACAGATTCCATGTCATTTTCCAGGTTTCCAGTCGCCCTGATCCGCCTGATTCCAAGCCGCGATGACGGTCCTGAATCGCGAAGAAGTCGGTTGTCCCACGAACGACGGACTCGGCATAGTATGCCGCCAGAGCGGCGCCGACTACGATGCAAACAATGAGCAATAGATACCCACTGGTTCCCGCGGTCCGTCGGCGCGAGAAGAGGGTGATCGCAAGCCCGAACATCGCCGCCAAGGCCGACGCTCGAGCGCCGGTTAAGTAGATGACCGTCCCCATGGTGACAAGAATCGGGATCCGTACGACGGCTCTTCTAATCGCCATGGCCGTGATAAAAACGGACATGGTGACCAATGCGAAACTGGCTGGGTTCAAGATCTCCCTCCCACCCCCAAGCCGACGGCCAGGCACATAATCGTAGAGAGCGAACCCGGAGACGAGTGCGGCCATGATCACGGCATACGTCTTCATCCCCACCTCATACTGTGCCGCGTCCAAGTTGGTATTGAACTGCAGCACGACGATAATCGTCAGAATCGTCAACGCGGTATACTGAGCGGACTCGAGCGGCATCTGGCTGACCAGCGCGCTGAATCCACAGAAAACTCCAAACACTGCTAAACCCGCAATCGTTCCTGCACTGAAACCGCTCGGGATGAAGCGACAGCGGCTCAGCAGAAAATACCCGGCCGGCCACACAAGCGACACGAGCATGATGACTTCGTACACGTGCCCTTTTCGAGCTTCCATCCTCCCGAACAGCGACCCGGCGAACACTCCCGTCAACCACAAACCCAAGACGAGGCCGATCCAGGTTCGGTTGTCCAGAGTGGGTAGCTCATCGGTATCAGTCATCGCTATCTCAGCGCTTCCGACTGGTTGGCAAGGCGACGATGCAGGAACCAGCCCATCACGCTCGTATCGGTAGCTTGAGCGGCCACGGACGCAACGGCCAATCCCTCCACGCCGAAGGATGGAACGAGCCAGCTCCCGAGCAGAATGAGTGCGAGCCATTTGATCCCGTATCCCGCCACCGGTGTGCGATAGTCGGAAAGAGAGTAAAACGAATTTCTAATAATCCCGTACAAACTGGCCAACGGTAATCCCCAAACGAGCATCGACAAGATGTGGGCGGTCGTTTCAGCGTCGCTCATTGAAAATTTCCCTCGTACTAATGCGATCTCGATCAACGGTTTGGCGCTAAAAGCCAGCGCAATGCTGAACAGGAAGGCTCCACCGAAGAGGACCGATCCATACCGAACCAGCAGCACACGCCCTTCGCCGTACCCGGCGTGGAACGCGCGTGCCAATTTTGGAAAGAGCGTCGTGTTGATCGGCGTCGTGAACAAGGCCAGCGGCACCGCTATGATAGAGCCGGCATAATAGAAGGCAGCAATTTTTCCTGTTCCCAAACCTGACGCAAAACTCCGTTCGGTCATGACGACCGCCTGAAACAAGAATTCCCCGAACAGCACGATCAATGTCGGGCGCCATAATTCGCTCACCTCAACATGCTGGTTATGTTCCTCCACCATGGTGGAGGAAGGTGAGGTCGGGCATTTCCAAAGCGCATGCGTAAACCAGGCCAGAACGAGGAAATGTCCTGCCGCAAATCCCCACACCAGGGCGTCGATACCCCATCGATTGGCGAAGACCAGAACTGATGCAATCGTTGAGAGCGAGACGACCGCCCCGCCAAGAAAAACCGGTGCAAAACTACCCACGATAGAGAGACCACCACGGAAAATCCCCGCCAATCCGGCACAAGCAATCGGGAAGAGCAAGAGGCGAATCAAATGGATTCCTGTCTCATGCTGCTCGACGGTGAATTCTGGAAAAATCCATCGAAGCACGGGCCCTGACCCGAGGACCAGCGCGGCGAGGGCGATCGCATTGATCGAAAGGAGAATAAGGGCAGCTTGCTTGATGAGCGGTTTGAGCCGATGGCGGTGCTGCGACGCCAACTTTGACACAAACACTTGTTGAATGGCATTTCCCGCCTGCACTCCAAACAAAAGGTGAAATCCCATTACCGCAACGAGCACATCGAGATCACCACTGAGACCGAACGTCGACGCGACGATGATTTCTCGAGCCAATCCGGCGAGGATCACGATCCCGGAAGCGAGCGAATACAATGGAATCCGACCGAGCAGACCCATCTCCTTGGCGTTGGACTTCAGCGTCATCCACCATGGACCCAACACAGAAACGGTTAACATCGTGTCATTCGCCTGTTGTGCCAAGGACGGTGGAGTGCGTTATCGTTCACTGATACATCCGTCGGTAATCGGTAAGATGGTCTGAAAAACAGACCGTGCGGTGCGGGGGCATGCAAGGGGCCGCACATGGCCTACCGAAGCCCTCATGGTTCGGGGCTCTCAGTCTACTGTCTGCTGGTAAAGCAGGAGACACGGATCGCTCAAATCTCTGTTAACAAATTGTAAATATGGACACTACGCGCAGATTTTGCGTGGAACGTTATGCTACGAGATCGTGGGCAGACAGATCCGGGTTTTACCACACCAAGTCGATTGAGGCACAGCGATGGGGTATCTCAACCCTTTTAAGAAGAATAGAACCGGTCAGACGAGTCTCGGGATGCTCTTCCTAATTCTGACGTTCACCACCTTGCTGTCCTGTGGAACAGAGGACAACCAAGGGTCGTCGCCAACCAATCAAGCTGCTAACCCACCTGCCGGCTCGCCGGTCACCTCCCATCAATTCCTGTGGCAAGCAGATGGATCCGGTCCGGCTCGCGGACAAGCATCGATTCATAATTGGCCAAGGCTCACCGGTGGAACTGCGACGTGTGACTTAAGTCAGGTCAGCGACAACAACAGCCTCCCTCAGCATGCACCCTTCGGCGGAAGTACAGCATTGCATTACATCCAAGCAAAGTGTATCGGCGGTTCCAGTGGTGGGCGAATCGAAATAGTTGTTGATATGGACGACCGAACGATGAGCGATCTCGGCAATTTCGGATTCTTCTGGCATCAGCCGTCCGTGTCCGTCTCAACGGCTGTGACCCTCGAACTCGCGACATCCCCAAGTTTCTCCCAATATCTTCGCTTTAATTGGGCAACGGGGGCCGTGGGGCGGCGGCTCATCGATGGATGGAATCCCATCACCTGGCAAGCCGGCGACCACGTCGGGAATGTCGGCGGGGCCGCGGTGAATCAGACGTTCACGACCTTCCGAATTCTCCTCGATCTCCGGTCCAACAGTTCGGGAACGTTCTACGTCAGCGACTTTCTCCATGGCTATTACGCGAAACCGCAGATCAATATCTGGGGAGAGAACAACTTCGCGAGCGTGTACACTCATCTTTTTCCCCAAGCCAGGAAACGAAACCTGATCGGCTCTTACTGCCCGGTGACCGAGATGCTCAAGGACCCCGGTCGCGTGGTGTTGGAAGGGGGATTTACCAATGACCAACTGAAAGAAATGGTGGCAGCCGGTTGGACTATCGGCGGAGAATCGACCGAGGGACTCAATTACATAGATTTCCACACGCTTGAGAGTGCCGCGGATGATATGGACAAGCACCTTACTGATCTCCAGAGGCTCGGCTATCAACGTCCGATCTTCTGGTGCTACGAAGATGCGAAGCATAACGCCGCGCTCGATGTCGAGCTGGCGAAGCGCAATGTCGTAGCAGCGTATAGCGGGAACATTTTTTCCGACAATACAGGCCGCTCTCTCTATGGAGGGCTCACCAATCCATACAATCTGTGGGCGGTGTCGGGCGATGCTCGGTTATTGACGGAGATCATCGCAGCGATCGACCATGCGATAAAGTATGGCGAGCAACTCGGCCTAGAGTGGCAACGATACGATCAGGACTTTGATGCGGTCGCCGACTATCTGGTCAAACTGCGTGCGGAGGGGAAAATCGAAATCGTGACGGTGGAAGAAATGATTGCCCGTCATGGCGTCAAGAACGGTTCACCAACCTCGCCCCCGCCGGCTGGGCCCCCGCCACCTGAACCACCGCCGATACGGCCTCCACCGGCTGCACTGTTGCCTTTTGATCAAGTCGAACAGTCCTATACCCAATCGGCAGTTCTGTTCTCCAGCCTCTGGGCACAGGCGAGGACCCGCACCGTCCGTATTGCCTTGCTCGGCGACTCACAGGAAACATCACCGGAAGGGAAAGGCGACGTATATGTGCCACGCCTCCAATACGAAGCGTGGAAGCGATACCAGAACGTGCCCGAAACCGTCGTGGCCGGTTACCATGCTTACGGTGGTGGCGCTCCGTTTGGGGATTGGTTGCTGAGAGGCGCAGCGGCTAAACCAGGAGGCTCGCCGACCCGCATTAGAACGGACAGTCTCTTGCCAGGTATTCCGGCAGCGGCCCACGCCGCACCAGCCGGACCTCAGTCGGTGAACGGACAGTGGTACGGTCAGCTGATGGTTCTCGAGCAGGATGCGCGTAGCCTCAATCCGGCTGCGGAAATTCCGACCACCAATCAATACTTCTGCACCCAAGGATCGGTGCGGGCCGAGATTTTTGCGGCGACACATCCGCAGTCCGGAGGCATTCTCTATAAGGCACGGCCGTCTGACTTGGTGCCTAGCTATTCCGCAACAGCAACGATCGAAGAAACACCGCCTCTCTCGCTAGCTGATACGACGTTTGTCGTGAAGTCTTTCACAACAGCCCCACTGCCTTTCAACGGAAAACGCCACCTCCAACTGGAACTACTGGGCAGTATGACGTCGACATTGACGGATATCATCGGCGCACGCTTTAAGAGCGATCAGTGTCCGCAGGGCCTCGTCATCCAGGATCTCGCTGCCGGCGGGCTGTCCACCAAGGAGTTTTTGGACACCTACCGGAACGCCGGACTCCTATTTCGGTCCATGGGTTTCGACGCGGCCATTCTTCATTTCGGCGCCAACGACATCGGTGAAGGTTCGACGGCAGAACTATTCCGCGCCGATACGGAACGGCTGATCGCCCGCATCCGTTCATGGAGCGGCAAGCCCGCTTTTCCCATCATCCTGATTAGCGATCCCTATCGAAAGGGGCTGAGCCAGACTTCGGAAGCCGAATATGCCCGTTATCCCGGCGCACTGCGAGCGATCGCTGCCTCGGATCCGGAGGTGCTGGTCATCAATTCGCGACGATTGATGGATGAACGGGGATGGAAAGCGGATCAACCCAACCGATTATCCGAAGTGCTCCTTGACAATGTGCACTATACTCCTCGTGGAGCCATCGAATTGGCAGAAGAGGAAATGAAGGCGCTCCTAGGTCCGTAACGTCCCACCAAAGCTCAAGGATCTCCGCTGTCTTGCATCCGATGATCGAATGACTACCCTGTCGGCGGTCTTCACGCACAGAGACATAGGGCTGGATGGCCCTATGATGGGGCTGTGAGCATTCCGTACAGGTCTTCAAATACTTAATACTCCTGTAACATGCGCAGCGTATGCTGCGCCTTTCGCTGGTGTACGCCGTGGTAGGAGGAGTCGTGCAGGCATCACAACGCCCAAAGACGATTTTGATCGTTGAAGACGAACCGGATATCGCACAGTTGGTCAAGCACTATCTTGAGAAAGCAGGCTTTCACCCTTGCATCGCTCAAACCGGCATAGAAGCACTGAAGCTCGTCGCAAGCGAACACCCCGACCTCGTCATCCTTGATCTCATGCTTCCCGAAATGGACGGATTGGAAGTGTGCAAATCCATCCGCCAGAAACCGGAAACGTCGTTGCTGCCGATTATTATGTTGACGGCTAAGAACGAAGAGTCCGATACCATCGTCGGACTGGAGTTGGGGGCCGATGATTATGTGACCAAACCGTTCAGCCCCAAAACATTGGTAGCTCGGGTGAAGGCTCTCTTCCGCCGCCTTGAGCGGACGAACGATCATAAACCGACCTCCTTGACCTACGGTCCACTCCAGATGGACCTCATTCGTCATGAGGTCACCGTGAAGGGGAAAGAGGTGCCGCTGACGGCGAAAGAATTCGGGTTATTGGAGCATCTCTTACGTCACCCGGGCCGGGTTCTGACGCGAGACATGCTGCTCAACGCCGTGTGGGGGTACGACTACTATGGAACGACTCGAACGGTCGACGTCCACGTTCGGCGTCTCAAGGTGAAAATGCCCTTCCTCAACGAATCGATCGTGTCCGTCAAATCGCTCGGCTACAAACTTTCGGACCACCCATTGCTCCAATAGCGACTCACCGCCTGTGCTTCGATCCACCACCATATCCGTGTTCGCCTTGGCCTTCTTCATCCTCCTCGTAACCTCGTGTCGGCACCAACCACACGTGGAAAATTTCGAGACAAGCGTCGGTCGCTTAGACCAAGATGAACTGATCCGTCTGTTCGGATATCCGCAGCGACTGAAGCGGCTCGGATCGGGCACGGAGGTGTGGGACTTCGAGTTCCTCTCCGGCAATTCTCGCTGTGTCGGGTACCGCGTCTTCTTCGATGAGGACCGGCACTCGCAACGATGGGAACATATCGCCTGCCGTTAAACATCGAGTTATTCTGACCGACCACCGATTGTCCCGCGACCTCATCGCATCATCGAGAGGACTTTTACATAGATTTGATCTGATCGTGAGCCAACGTTTTTTTTCATCCTGCTTAAGTTCTAACTCCAAGTGCAACACTTCAAGCCCGGATGGGCTAGGGTGTTGCCATGCAAACGAGATCGTACAGACACCTGAGTGCCGACGAACGTGAGGCCGTGAGTCTGGGCCTGGCCTACGGCCATTCGGTAAGGACCATGGCGTTGGTGTTGGGACGTGCGCCCAGCACGGTGAGTCGCGAGTTGGCCCGTAATGTGACAAGAGGCCGACCGTATCGGGCCTGCACGGCACACACGATCGCCTCCGGTCGAGCCTGTCAGCCGCGGCGCCGACGGAAACTCGTGGATCCTTGGCTGTGGCAGTACGTGCGGAGCCATCTGACTGAGGGCTGCTCGCCGGAGCAGATTGCCGGACGCCTCCGACGCGCGTATCCTGGTGACATGAAAAAGCACCTCTCGGCAGAAACTATCTATGCGGCCCTGTATGTGTTGCCACGTGGCACGCTACGGAGCGAACTGCTGGCGGCGCTGCGTCAGGCGCGCAAGGCCCGTCGGCCTCGAGCGCGCGGCACTGATCGACGTGGCCAGATCCCCAATATGACGCCGATTGCCGAACGCCCGACCGATGTGGCGACTCGCATCGTCCCAGGCCACTGGGAAGGCGACCTGATCAAGGGGGCACGCAATGGCTCGGCCGTCGGGACTCTGGTGGAGCGCACGACCCGCCTGGTCATTCTGGCCAGGATGGAGGGGACCGATGCGAGGAGTGCCCGCGAGGGGTTCACGAAGAAACTTCGGCAAGTGCCTGCGCTGCTGCGCAAAACGCTGACCTATGATCGCGGGAAAGAGATGGCCGAGCATGAACGCCTGACCGAGCGCCTGGCGATCCAGGTCTTCTTCGCCGATCCCTACAGCCCGTGGCAACGCGGGACCAATGAGAACACCAACGGGTTGCTGCGTCAGTATGTGCCCAAAGGCACGGACCTGTCGGGCTATACCCAGCGTGAGTTGAATGCCATTGCCTATCGGTTAAATACGCGTCCCCGCAAATGTTTGGACTTTGCCACACCCCTGGAGGTCTATGCGCAGCTGCGCCATTATTCACCCGTTGCACTTGGAACTTGAAACCGCCCTGTATGAGTTGCCATCAACAAGGAGGATGCATATGGCACTCACGACGCAGCCAAAGTCACGATCCCGTCAGCCACGACATACGCAGCCGCTCATGCAGGCGTGGTCCCCTGAAGTGAAACGCTCACGACTGCGAGAGGAGCTGACCCGTCAGCGGGCCCTGCTGCTGGCTGATTGGGACTTGTCCTGCATTCCGCTTGTGGAGCCGGCACATTGTTCAGACCCTGCCGATCAAGCATCCAATGAGTGTAATCAAAGCCTGACGTTTCAGGTCAGAAAGCGCGCAATCACAAAGCTGAAGCGGATTGAGCGCGCGCTGCTTTTGCTGCGGACCAAGCACTATGGATACTGTCGCCGGTGCCGCAAGGCGATTCCCGACGCACGGCTGGCCGTTCAACCGGATGCACGTTTCTGTGTTCCCTGTCTCGCATTGATAGAGAGTCGCGCATCACGAAATTAGTAAGGGAGCGTCGCCTACCCGTCATCAAGAAAGAGTGTGTCGCCCATGATGCGAACCATGTTGATAACACCGACCGACACGCCTGCCGAACATGACGAGGAGACATTCCGTTCGCTGTTGGACCTCGAACATGACCGCTGCCTGCAATCAGGGCAAGTCTTTCATATCTTGCTCTGTCGCCTTACTACTCACAATGGGGCACGGTTCCCGATGAATGAGCCGGCTAAGAGAGCCCTGATATCAGCCCTGAGGGAATCGCTTGACACGACCGATCAAATGGGCTGGTTTCTCCAAGATCTTGTGCTGGGTGCACTGCTGGTGAGCGCGGATTTAACGCCATCGGATGGGCCGACCCGCAGAGGTAGAAATGGAATTCGGCGACATATCGAAAACCGGCTCGCGCACGCGCATCCGTCTTTAGTCGTACAGTGCTATGACTATCTTGATCTCGCTCCTGTTAAAAGAGACATACAAGCTCATGCGTTTGCAAGGTCTTGCTAAGGAGGATCGTATGCGATGTCCACGTTGCGCCGGCATGAGGGTGCCGGAGTTGATCACCGAAGGAGGAATGAGGGCATTAGCGCTGCGGTGTGTTCACTGTGGAAACCTCACTGACCATGTGATTGTCAAAAATCAGCAACGGCCGCGACTCGTCAGAGAGGGACGAGCGCGACCCCCCGTTTATGGTCGCAACTCCCATAGATGGGATTGGTCTGCGTTTGGCTAGGGATACCGGCTCATCACCGAGGCGATCTTCAGTTCGGTGAATCCTCCAACCGCTGTATCCATTATCTCCATTTCATCAATTGCCCATTCCTTGGTCCGATTCTGACCATATGTGACGGGTGCCAGTACGACTCTTCGCAAATGCTCGCTGCAACCCGGTTTCATAACTGCGGGTAGGACGTGACGGCACGAGAGAGGGGAAACCGATAGGATGCGGGCCTCGGGGTAACTCCCGCAAGGCCCGCAACACTTCACGTTCAGCTGCCGATCTTCCCACCGTCGTCTTTGGTCACAACGATCAAGGCAGAACGAGGGCGACCCCCGGTCGGCCCATCAGGCCAGGAGCTGAATTGCTTCGGGTTGTTGGGATCGCCGGGTTGATCGTCGGGCCGCTCTCCCGGATGCTGAATCCCGACGAACATGGTGCGCCGATCCGGCGTCATGAATACCCCGGTAATTTCGCACTGACTCGGACCCACAAGAAAGCGTCGGGTCTCTCGAGTGTCCGGATGCGCGGCCACCATCTGGTTGTTGCCGAAGCCGGCGTACGCCCCGGCATTGATCGTTGAGGTCGACACATCCGTCTGAATCCAGAGCAAGCCACTCGGATCCACATAGATCCCGTCCGGCGACCCGTACTTATCGCCGGAGATCGTCGACCCGTGAGCCGGATTCGTGGGATCGCCGCAAAGGGCGAAAATGTCCCATCCAAACGTGAGTTCCGTCCAGTCCTGGCGATAGTACCAGCGGATGATGTGGCCATAGTTGTTGACGGCGCGAGGATTCGCCGCGTCTACCGGCGGACGGGCGGAGCCTGCGGCGGTAGACCCGTCGGGGTTGTTGACCGACTCTGGAGTCGTGCCACGTCGGCTGTTGTTGGTCAATGTCGCAATGGCCGTCAGATCCTTGGGGAAGGTATCGATCCATTCGGGCCGATCCATCATGGTCGCCCCGGCGGCATCGGCGGCCCCGCGGGTATTGATCAGAATGTCGTTCAACGACCATCCTGCGAGCCGCGGATTGTCCGGAACGAGCGGCAGCCATTCTCCGGTGCCGTCCGCATGAAACTTCGCGACGTAGAGGATACCATCGTCGAGGGGATTGATCCCCTGATGGCGGGCCTGACGCCAAGGCAGGTTGGAGACATAACGATAGATGTACTCGTTTCGCTCGTCGTCGCCCATGTAGACCACGACACGACCGTTCCGCGCCTCCTGCACCCAGGCCCCTTCGTGCTTGAGCCGGCCCAACGCCGTGCGTTTCACCGGGGTCGAATGCGGCTTGAACGGATCAATCTCCACTACCCAGCCGAATCGATTGGGCTCATTGGGTTCTTCATCGACACGAAATCGCTTGTCGGTCGTGTGCCAGAGATAGCCGAATCCCGCGGCTGTAATGCCGTAGCGCTTTTCCATCGTCGTTTGGGTCCCGTTCTTCCGGAAGTAGCCGTTGAAATTCTCCTCACAGGCGAGATAGGTCCCCCAGGGGGTATAGCCCATGGCGCAATTGTTGAGCGTGCCCAGTACGCGCGTCCCGGTCGGATCGTCACTGGTGGTCAGCCGAGGGTCGCCAGCGGCCGGTCCGCCAATCTCGATCGGCGTCATGCCGGTGATGCGACGGGCAAAGGGAGAGGGCCGCACGACATCCCACTTGCCGCGCCGACGTCGCCAGTCCCACGGAAAGCCGGTTCGCTTGGTCACTTCGATGATCGAGACACCATGCGCATTGAGCGATTTGTTGGTCTTCTCTTGCGTCCAGTTATTGACGCCGTCCGGAAACAACAGGCCGTCATCGGTGTATTCGTTATTCTGCACAATAAGCCCGCGCTGGGACTGCACGATCGGAAAATAGACGAGGCCGTCGTTGTGCATCCCCCACTGTCGGGCTTGTTCCACCGCCGTGTTGCTCGCGTCTTGTTTAAATGCGGGGCCGTGCGAGACGGGATCACCCCACGCGATGAGTACGTCGGCGGTATAGCCTTTGGGCACCACGACCTCATCGGCCGAGGAAACCGGCACACTCTCGAACCCCAACGTCGGCCGGCGGCCCCCGAGACTTTTTTCGTCTTGATCCGTATCTTCGGCTTCTTCAGTTCCACGTGCCGCTGCGGGTACGGCACTTAACAGTGCTTCAACTCCCCCCAGCGTTACGGCCGCCGCCGTCGCGAGACCGCCTGTCAAGAAGTTGCGGCGCGACAAGCGCGCGTTCACAATGTCTTGAAACTGTTCGTTGCCAGAAGTGTTGCTCACACCCTCGTCATCGATGATCGACATAGACCCTCCCCCCGTACGTTATGTATGTAGACAGCGTTGTGCCTCTTGCCCATAGGTTCACTACCAGAGTTCCCGACCCGCTCGTGATCACATCTTCAGAATTCGTCTTGTCAGTTTTGCTATCAGTGATTCCCTGTCATATCGTCTCAGCACGCCAGATGACACTAACAACATTGATTGCGACGTCAGTGGCGCCTGCACGGATGGTTCATTGCTCTCGTTCACCTCTTCTTGAGGGATCTTCAGCACTCTCTTCTCCATAATGATGGTAAGCCGAATCGAGACCTATCCATATCTTCGACATGCACCACTCGCGGTTGAATGAAGCTGCAGTCTTCCTTCACGCCGCGAGCACGAACCCCACACGTCCGCACTTTCACAGTGATTCGTTACAGCCGAGTCTCATAATCTTTAATAATGGGTAACAAACTCGTTAAGAGACGCAACTGGGGGAATGTCGGTCTCGTCTGTCGCGTGACTCCCCGTACTTCGAGTACGGGCCGGCACCGCCACTATCACCTACCGCTTCCCGATCGACGGACCCTTACCCCGGTTGCTAGGCTCACTCTTTGACAGAGAAGAGACAGATGACCGAGTGAACGGTATGTGCACGGCGGTCATCGCGCATGGCGGCGCGGCGCCAACTCTTGAGACGACCGAACATGAGCTCGATGGGATGAGGCTGTTTTCACAGGGTGTTGCCGTGGCGAGACTGTTGTGCGGTTCTTGCGTGACAGAATGCAGGGTGTCACACCCTTTGTCGATCGGTATCGTAGCCACAGTTGGCAATCGGGTCGATGGCGGTGGTCAGGAAGCCAGCAAACACCTGGCGATACCATCGCTCATCTGCCCTTCCGAGCACAGCCCCAATACCTCCCTCTATGAACACAAACAGAATTTATCGGGTCTGGGTGAGGTGAATCAGCACGTATCGACTCCCGGAGGGAGGTAGGATCTTGTTCTGATACTCTAGCTGTGGCATGGAAATGAACGTTGATGAGTTACCCGATGCGGGTTTAGTGGCACAAAAGGCAGCACGTTTCCTGCCACGGAGGCACAGGCAACGATCCCGACACAGGGCCAGGTGCGGTAGCTGCCCGCACATGAGGCATCCCGTTCGGATTAGCACCGCTGCATTTTACCGCCGAGGGCGGGCGGGCACGTTTTCCGGTGGGATAAACACTGCCAGAGCGATGACCGTCGTCCACTTACCCTTCTTCCCGACGGCCGATTGGGTCATATTCAACGTTTGCACGATCTTTCCGCCCATCTTGAAGACCTGTTCACGCTCTTTCCAGGCGACATTGGGATCAAACTCCACGCCCAATGTCGTGGCGAGCATCTGTGCAGCGAGGTCTTCCGTATATTCTCCAGTCTCTTCATCCGTCTCACCATGCGCATGATGCTCCGAGAGATACCCATAGGTACCGTGATCGGTGGGCTTCGCCACTCCGACCGAAGCTGAGACCAATTGGTTCCGTTCATTGGTTTCAGATCGAGCCATAACACAAAACGTTATTTCTCCGGGCTTCAGCAGCTTCTCTCCATGCTTCCGGGGGATGATCTTACAGTGTGGCGGAAGGATCGATGACACACTGACCAGGTTGCAGTATTCCACACCTGCGCTGCGTAAGGCCTCTTCGAAGGAGGTCAACTTTTCCTTGTGAACTCCAACTCCTCGTGTCAGAAACATATGCGTAGGTACCATCATGTTCCCTTTCGCCTGGCCATGGGCGGTTCTTAATTATTCGGAAGATTGTTTGAATTGATGTGGTTCCGAAGAGGCCACTCAGGCACACAAACTGGACCAGATCAACGGCTGTGTCGGGTGCTTGTTGTAGCAAAGTGGAACTGGACTTCGCAATATCTTCTGGACACGATCATCGGATCATGGCTCCGACTTCCACATGACAAGCCTCAACAAGATGAGTGATCCCTCTACCAAGCCCAAAAACTTTTTACCGTGCGGTTACAGTCCCGTAATGGATCTGTAATGCCTTCCACTTAAACAATATATTTCCAATTTCACGGAATGGGTTCCGTTTCAACACACGTGTAAAGATGAGGTTCCTGACATGACGCACTGTGTCTATGGCCATCCGTATGGCATTTCTTGGGCGAGATCATACCGGCCGCCGAGCAGACCACACTGGAATTTGTCAATGATCTCGTACTTGACGCTACCATGCTGCTAGACTGCAGCGGCGGGTCAACCGCTACCACTAGGATTGCTTCCATCGCGTTTTTCCACACTGGGAATTCTCGGCGGTTGTCGCTACGGTTTGAGCTCGGTTATATGTCGTCGTTAATCGTATCCAATCTACTCGCGACATGATCGGAGAAGACAAAGGCAACAGTTCTTAGCAGCACAATCTTGAAAGCTGGAGTTGAATATGAAACCGACCTCTATTTCGCAATTCATTGACCATCACTATCGGCATTTCAATGCGGCGGCGATGAAAGATGCGGCCCATGCCTACAGAGCTCACTTGGACCGAAGTGGCACAATGCTGGTGACGTTGGCCGGCGCAATGAGTACAGCGGAGTTAGGTCTATCGCTGGCTGAAATGATCCGGAGTGACAAGGTTCACGCGATCTGTTGCACAGGAGCCAATCTGGAAGAGGATTTGTTCAACCTGGTGGCGCAAAAACATTACGAGCGGATCCCGCACTATCGTGAGCTGACCGTCCAGGATGAACAGAACCTCCTGCATCGACATCTGAATCGTGTCACTGACACCTGCATTCCTGAAGCGGAAGCGATGCGGCGCATTGAGGCAGCGGTGGCGACCGAATGGACGGCAGCGGATCGCGCAGGGGCCAAAGCATTTCCGCATCAGTTCCTTTACAAGCTTTTGGTCAACGGCACGCTGAAAGAGCATTACCAAATTGATCCAGCCGACAGTTGGATGTGCGCAGCAGCAGAGCGGAATCTCCCAATGTTTGTTCCAGGATGGGAAGATTCGACCTTGGGGAATATGTATGCGGCACACTGCATCACAGGAGCCATTAGAAACGTGCACACTGTGCGATCCGGCGTCGAATACATGATGCATTTAGCCGAATGGTATCTGGAAACAACAGAGGCACATTCGATCGGATTTTTTCAAATCGGAGGCGGGATTGCCGGTGATTTTCCTATCTGTGTCGTGCCGATGCTGAGCCAGGATCTTCGAAAAGAACAGGTACCGCTCTGGGGATATTTCTGTCAGATCGGCGATTCGACAACGAGCTATGGGTCGTACTCCGGAGCGGTCCCGAATGAAAAGATCACGTGGGGAAAGCTAGGGGTAGACACGCCGAAATTCATCATCGAGTCCGACGCCACGATCGTGGCCCCATTGATTTTTGCGTATGTCCTCGCTTGGTAGAGTGCAGAGCTTGAAGAATTCGCATGTGCTCGCCACGGGTGGTGTGGGATCTGTTGGAAGGCTGCCACGATCTGCGACCTATTTATATGCAATGCTCCTCATGCTCGCTTCGAGTTTTCTGTCTCTGTTCCGTTGCCACATGCCGCTCGATGTCAGCGCGGTAGAGCACGAACCGTTGCATTGGTCAGGCACGACAATGGCGGTCCCGTCCCACCACAATTAACAGGCGACTCCATAACGGCACGGCACATTGCGCTTGTGTTTCCGCTATCTGAATATCCCGCCTTATCATATCGAACCAGCATACCCGCGGTGGCATAACGAGGACGGAAGCTGCGTCCCTGTCAAGTTTCAACACTCTTCGTTGTGGGCCTAACCATTCCCCCATAGATCACCGATCGCGCAACGCCTCTATTTACCGAGTGCCTCTAACAGCCTATAGTGAGGCATGGTTATCGGAACGCAAGAACGCAACCTATGACAATGTTGGGGTACAAAGTATAACCATGTTGGAGCATGTGACAATTACAAAAGGAACCTGCTTCGCCCTCTTCGCCTACGATATTGGTCTCTCCATTAACCTCACGGAGGCGGAGCAGCGAATCCTCGAAGGGACCGAGCGCAGCCACCTTCGGCATAAGACGAGGGCCCCTCAGTACTTCGAATATCGGCCGGCTCCGCTACGGCTCGTTCAGGAAGGCAGCGTTTTCAGTATCAGTCATTATCAGGCGAGCCCGACCGTCGAGGTCATGGTGTACGATTTCGGTGCCGTCACCATTACCTATCGCTTTCCCATCAATGGCCCCTTCCATCAACTGCTGGAGCTGAGTGAGTCGCTGTATGAGAATGAGCGATTGCTGACGGAATCCCGAACCCGTGTAGAACAGTTAGTCCAAGCCCTGGGCCCAGCCATTGAGCGTCCAGCCATTGCGGGGGACGTAGAGGATTACATCATGTTCTCGATCGAGTCCTCTGTGCCGGTGGATGCTCCTCCGTTATGGACAAGTAACGAGACCAATTTGGCTCAGATTCTGCGAGCAGAGCGGGCACCGTTTTCGGAGCAGGAAGTGGCCGACGCACTGTCCTGCCGAATCTCGTTCGGGCAAGAAGATGCAGCGGTCATCGACTGGCATTCCGCAGTCCTGTTCGGCAAGGAGATGGACGACGTCCGAGCGGTTCTCGAATTTGCCAACGTCGAGCTGCTGGAGATGCGAATCCTCGATGAACAACTCGATCGTGCGCTGGATGAAGGGTATGAGGCGTTGTCACGTAAGCCACGCCTCCTCTCCCTACCCGGCTCGCATGAAAAGGATATGACGCACATTGCACAGCTGCAAGTCGACAGCGCCCTGATCTTTGAGCGCGTGACCAACACCTTGAAACTGCTGGGAGACCAGTATCTCGCACGCGTGTATCGACTCGTCTCACAGCGTTTTCATTTAGAGGCGTGGGATGCCAGCATCCTTCGGAAATTGCAGACACTGGAAAGCATCTACGGCAAGATGTCGGATCGAGCCGGAACCAGACGGATGGAAGTCCTTGAGTGGATCATCATTGCACTCATCACGCTGTCGATCGCCGTGTCATTTATTCCCGGTAGCCACGGATAGGCAGTTGCCGAGCCTAGTGAACCGGGCAGAATTTACAAAGCATTAACAAGGAATTAATCAAGGCCCTGTCAAGTTGCGCTACTATCCACCACCAACTACTAGAGCAACTTTATTCATTCGAGGCGTCACGGCTATGGAACTTCTACGGAACACGGTTGTCCAGAGGGGGCGATCGACCGAGGCACTGAAACGGGTGCACGTGCTGCTGGTCGATGGTTCCATCATCACTCTTCACGGCCTGAAAAGCTACCTCTCAGAGAGCGACCACATCATAGTTGTCGGCACGGCACGCACGGAACGTGCGGCTTTGACCGCCTTGAAGATCTGTCAGCCGGAGGTGGTGGTACTGGGAGTTCGTGTTGGTCGAGCCAGTGGAATCGACATCTGCAGGGTCATGAGGGAGTTATATCCGAAGATCGCGGTCCTGTTTTTCAGCGAATACGATGACAAAAATGTCCTCCAATCCGCCATCCTTGCCGGTGCGCATGGCTACCTTTTGAAGATGGCTTCCCCTGAGGCTGTTGTGAGGAGTATCGACCTCGTGGCGACCGGACAGTCGGTCCTAGATCAACAAGTGACCCAACAGGTTCTCACCTTGGGTGCGCCACGGAGGGTGGAAAATCCAACAGACCATCCTCCAAGAGCTCTCGGGTGAGCATGAACGAAGCGCCTCTCTTGTAGCAGCCGAACAAACGAACAAAGAAATCGAGTTGGTGCTGAAGATTGCCGGACCGTCATCACAGCACACCTCCAGAGGCTCTACAGCCGCTCGCGGATCACGAGGAGAACCAAGGCAGCGAGCCACGTTGTATAGCTCGCGAAGGGATGCTTCACACATCTCGACGGTCAAAACGCTGCTGATGTTTCTTCCTAGCCGTCGAATGAGGGTCGGGCAAAATCCAGACCTCTGTCGCCACCCGTTCAGACTAGCTAGGTCCCTGTCACGACAACTCTATGTCTTCAGACGATGCACCCGTTGGGGAATACCAGCTCGCAATCGCTTGGTGTACTGGTCCTGTAACCCGAGCCAAAAGTCGGCGGTCGTCCTGAAGCGCACCGCAAGCCTCATTGCCAGCGGCGTGGTCACAGGCCGTTTTCCTCTTATGAAGGTGGTGAGTTCCTGTGTCGACAAATCGAGTGACTCTGCCAAATCGGCGACGGTGATGGGAGGGTGGAATGGTTCCATATAGACCTCCTCCAACACTTCGCCCGGATGGATCAATTTTTCAGATGAGCCCATCATAGATCTCTTCTTCCCTATACCCATTGATTCCTATACCCATTGATCATCGTTTGCAACCGGGAATCAATCTTGAATCCTACTAGGGGAAACACCAGGACTACCGGTAGGAATGCGATAGGAAGGCCTATCTTTTCTGAACATCTTCGGAAATTCAGCACGAGTTCTCCTCATCTACGTTACGCTCTCTTAACATCGACGTTACCTCCTTGGAATCTGCCTCAGGCAGGATTCGGATCCTTATAGTGCCTTTCACGTTCACTTCAGATCAGGAGGGAGTATCCATGGTCATTGAACGGCTACTTGTGGGAGTCGGATTGCTCGGCATCGTGGGAACAGCAGTCACCGTCGACGCGTCTGACTCCAAGACAATCACACTTAAAGAAATCGGCCGGTACAGTGCCGGGGTAAGCACCAACCCGGATGAGCCACGGACAGAGATCTCAGCCTTTGATCCGGCCTCGAAACGGCTGTTCAGCAGCAATCTCAATCTTCGTCAACTTGATGTGTTGGATCTCAGCGCGCCTGAGACACCTGTGTTGGTCCAGGCGGTTCCACTCGGCGGCAAGGCGAACAGCGTCGCAGTGCATCGCGGGGTAGTTGCCGTCGCGCTGGAGGGAACGCAGAAAACCGACCCCGGTAGCGTAAAGTTCTTTAACACCAGCGGGATGTTGCTCAATCAACTCACCGTCGGATCTCTGCCCGATATGCTCACATTTTCGCCGAACGGTCGATGGCTGCTTGTGGCAAACGAAGGCGAACCCAACAGTTATAACCAGGTAGACTCGATAGATCCGGAAGGTTCGGTGAGCATCATCGACATGCGCGGCGACGTCACCAGTCTCACACAGTTCGACGTCCGTACCGCGACGTTCAATCCTGCCATCCCACAGGAGAATGCGTCCAGCATCCGCATCTTCGGCCCAAACGCAACCCTTGCGAAAGATTTGGAACCGGAATACATTACCGTGTCCAAGGATTCTCGCATGGCCTGGGTAACCCTACAGGAAAATAACGCGATCGCTATCCTCGATATCCGTTCAGCAACCTTCACCAAGATCGTTGGGTTAGGTTTCAAGGATCACCTTCAAGCCGCCAATAAGCTCGATGCAAGCGACCGGGACGAGCCTGGTTCGAGCAATAACGGCGTGATCAATATTCGAAACTGGCCGGTGTTCGGCATGTACCAACCGGACAGCATCGCGGCCTATCGCGTGAAAGGGAAGACCTACTTGGTCACGGCCAACGAAGGTGACGCGCGGGATTACACGGGTTTTGCCGAAGAAGCCAGAGTGGGCTCGCTTACACTCGACGCCGCGAGTTTTTCCACCCAGGGATTCCCCGACGTAACCACCGGTACGGAGGGTCTTCGGAATAATGACCATCTTGGGCGTCTGACGGTGACTAACACGCTCGGGAATACGGACAGCGACCCAGAATTTGAAAAGCTCTATGTCTTCGGCGCCCGTTCGTTCAGTATTCGAGACGCTGACGGTGGTCTGGTTTACGACAGCGGCGACGAACTCGAACAGCGCACGGCTGCCCTAGTCCCGACGATCTTCAACTCCAACGGAACCGTCGATACCTTTGATACGAGGAGCGACAATAAGGGACCCGAGCCCGAAGGGCTTGCGCTGGGGAAGATCGGCGGAAGAACCTATGCCTTTATCGGCCTTGAACGAACCGGCGGCATCATCGTCTACGATATCTCCGACCCCAAATCTCCCGAGTTCGCGACCTATGCCAACACCACCCCTACCGACCTGTCGCCGGAGGGTATCCTCTTCATCAAGAGGAAAGATAGTCCCAACGGCAGACCGCTCCTAGTTGTGTCGCATGAAGTGAGCAACACCGTTACGATCTTCGGGATCGAACGCGAGCGACAGGATAACGAGGAGGATGACGAAGATTAGGAAATAAACGAGCTCTGGCATTTTCCAGAATCAGCGGAACTTTCATGAACGCAAGAACTGTCCAGAATCCAGGAACCTCCTTGAGCTGGAGCCGCGGAAGCCACATTGGTTTCTTTCTTGAGGTGCGCCGGTGACACCAAGCATCGCCGGTCCCGGCATTCATCTTGGGGCTACTGATCTTGAATCAGTTCTTTGTGAGCTTGCGGCCATTCGGGCGGAAATGGTCGCGGAGCCGGCCGCGTCCAACACACGCCTCGGCACCATTCATCTCAATTACAGAGCGAGCGCTCAAAATCTCCTCCACTACCTGGTTCTCCGTCGACGAGATCTCCGTCCACTACAGCTCCGGCTGGCTGCTATGGGGCTGTCGTCTCTTGGTCGAACGGAATCGCATGTCCTGACCACCGTGGACACGGTGTTGGACGTTTTGCATCGTCTCGCACAGCGACCATGGCGGCAACCGCCTGGTGAAATACCAGCGCTCGATTTTTCCAGCGGGCAGCGGCTGCTCGCCGAACATGCCGAAGCCTTGCTAGGCCCGCCCCCTCCAAGGCGGCTGTCGAGAATCATGGTCACCATGCCGAGTGAGGCCGCGGACGATTACAAGTTGGTCCACGACCTGCTCCAACAGGGCATGGATTGCATGCGCATCAATTGTGCGCATGACGATGTGGGGGCGTGGTCGAGGATGATCGAGCACCTGAACCGGGCCAAGCAGGCGCTGAGGATCCCCTGTCGGATCATCATGGACTTGGCCGGTCCGAAGCTCCACACTGGACCACTTGGACCCGGTCCGGCCGTAGCCCGTATTCATCCGTCTCGCGATATTTTTGGTCGAGTCCTGGCTCCAGCCAGGATTTGGCTGACTCCGGCAGCGGCCCCCCATTCACCTCCTTCGCCGGCGGCAACCTGCCTGTTCGTATCTGCGACCTGGCTGGCTCACCTTCGTGTTGGAGGACGGTTAAAGCTGACTGACGCTCGGGAAGCGAAACGCACGTTGCAGGTCGTGGAGGTGAGCGAGCGCGGCTGCTGGGCGGAAGTGGCGAAAACGACGTATGTCGTCCCCGGCACAGTCATGCGGTACATCGCAACGGGTACAGAGCGTGGCGATTTCGAGACATTCATCGGGAAACTGCCTCCCAGCGAAAACCGTATCTTTCTCAGACCAGGGGACCTGCTCATCCTCTATCGAGCCCTCACGCCCGGAGGTCCTCCCACATATGACCATATGGGGAAAATGCTCAGCCCTGCCTCGATTGGCTGCACCATCCCCGAGGTGTTCGAGGACGTTCGATCGGGAGAGCCCATTTGGTTCGATGATGGGAAAATCGGCGGGGTCATTGAAAAGGTCGAACACACAAGAGCGCTCGTCAGAATCACCCATGCGTCAGCGGCTGGAGAACGGCTCCGGGGTAATAAGGGAATTAATCTACCTGAAAGCGCTCTTCGGTTGCCGGCCCTGACGCCTGATGACCTGAAAAACTTGCCCTTCGTCGCCGAGCATGCCGATGTCGTGGAATTGTCCTTCGCGAACAGCGCGCAGGATGTAGAACTACTTCAGCAGCACCTGACACGACTGGGCAGTCGACAACCGGGTATTGTCCTGAAGATCGAAACGCGACGCGGCTTTGAGAACCTTCCAGAGATGCTCCTGGCAGCGATGCGGTGGCCCAGTTGTGGAGTGATGATCGCGCGAGGCGACCTGGCGGTCGAATGCGGGTTCGAACGTCTGGCTGAGATCCAGGAGGAGATCCTCTGGATCTCAGAGGCCGCCCACATGCCCGTCATCTGGGCAACGCAAGTCCTGGAAACGCTCGCCAAAACGGGAATGCCGTCCCGCGCCGAAGTGACGGATGCAGCCATGGGCCAGCGTGCCGAGTGCGTGATGTTGAACAAGGGACCTCACATGCTCGGTGCGATTCGTGTGCTTGACGACATCCTGCGGCGGATGCAGGCGCACAACTCCAAGAGACGAGCCTTACTTCGGGAGTTACGTCTGGCCAAATCGCTCCTGCCTGAATCCAATAGGGGATCCGACCGACACACCGGACGAGGGTCCAATTCTGCATGATCGTTGCCTCAACGCACAGGGTGTGATCGAGAATTTACCGGGCTTGGACCATTTCCCGACCGGGTCGTAACACACCTGCCATATCCTTGGCTTTAAGAATTCCGGTGAGCCGTCCGAACACCGACGTCATCTTGGTTAGAACTGGGCCTGGACTTCCAATGGCACGACCTGGACGAAAGGAGTTTCCCTATGCGTATCGCCCGTATCATCCTAAAGCCCCTGGCTCGCGCCGCCGTTATGGGCACCCTGTACTTGAGCGCCGCCTGCGCGATGTCGCCCGCATTCGCCGAGGCTTCGGTCGAGCATCACTCCCACGAGTGGGACCGCGACGACGAGGCCGACGATACGATTGAGATGCGCCAGGGCGCGGGCCGGAAGGTGGAATGGCGAAAACCGGAATTCCATCGTGAAGATAAGGATTCCCTCCTTCATGTACAGCTGCTGGGCATCAATGATTTTCACGGGCAGCTCTCGGGAGGAAGACTAGTGGCAGGCCGCCTGGTCGGGGGCGCCGCCGTACTGGCGGCGTATCTGGAAGCTGCCCAAACGGACGCGAATGATCCCGACCTCTCCGACCGAACCTTCATCGTTCATGCCGGCGACCACGTCGGAGCGTCCCCTCCCGATTCCGCGCTCCTGCAGGACGAACCGGCGATCGGATTTTTGAATCTCCTGGCCAATCGCCATTGTCGGTACGACGACCGCCGGGACCCTCGCGATCGTCGCAGAGGGTGGAACGATGAGGAGGCCAGGGAGGATCAGCGCGATCGCCGGATGCATCCCAAGTGCAACCTCGTGGGCACTCCGGGGAATCACGAATTCGACGAAGGTCAAGACGAGCTCCTTCGGCTTCTGAACGGCGGCAACCATGCCTCCGGCCCCTTTCTGGAGAATCCCTACCTCGGCGCGCGGTACCCGACCGTCTCTTCCAACTTCGTCGAGGAAAAGACCGGCAAGCCCATCCTGCCGCCGTTCGTCATCAAACAGGTTAAGGGCATTCGCATGGCGTTCATTGGGGCGGTCTTGAAGGAGACTCCCACCATCGTCACCCCGAGCGGCGTCGCCGGGCTGAAGTTTCTGGATGAAGCCGACAGTATCAATCGCTATGTGCGGTGGTTGCGAAGGACGGAAGGCATTCATACCTTCATCGTCCTCATTCACCAGGGCGGCCGCCAGACGACATTTGAAGGTCCGACTCAGCCGGGTGCCCTCATCAACGGACAGGAGATCGTCGACATCGTCTCGCGTCTTGATGACGACGTCGATGTGGTGATGTCCGGCCATGCGCATGCGTTCACCAATGCCCTCATGAAAAATCAGAACGGCGCTGAAATCCTCGTCACCCAAGCGTTCTCGTCAAGTACGGCCTACGGCGACATCGATCTGATGATCAACAAACAGACACGGGATGTCGTCTCCAAGAGCGCCTCGATCGTCACCACCTTTGCCGATGCCGGACCCGGACTCACACCGGATCCCTTGGTGGCGGACCTGGTTGCGCAGTCCCAAGCCAAAGTGGCGCCGCTCGTCAACCGGGTGATCGGCGAAGCCGCGACGGATTTGTTGCGCGCGGAAAACCCGGCCGGGGAGTCGTCGCTCGGTAATCTGATCGCCGATGCGCAACGAGCCGCCCTCGGCACCGATTTTGCGTTCATGAATCCTGGGGGTATCCGGGCCGATCTTTCCGCCGGATCGGCGACATACGGTGAACTCTTTACGATTCAACCGTTCGGAAACAGCCTGGTACGAATGGACCTGACCGGCGCGCAAATCTACGACCTCCTCAATCAGCAATGGGTCAACCAGCCGTTTCCCCGAATCATGAAGACGTCCGGATTGACCTATACGTGGGACAACAACCGACCGATCGGCGATCGTATTGTCGACGTGCGGCGCAATGGGACACCGATCGACCGGCAAGCGACGTTCTCTGTGACCGTCAATAGTTTCATGGCGGCAGGTGGGGACAACTTCACGGTCCTCCTGCAGGGGGGCAACCAGGTGGGCGGCCCCCTGGATCTGGATGCTCTGATCACCCACATCCAGACTCTCCCGCAGCCCTTTTCTGCTGCTGTTGATGGACGAATCGTGAGGCTCAACTAAAGAAGGATTGGCGTGGGGCTTTATGGTGGCCGTCTCCCTTGTAGCTATCGCGGCGAGCAAGTGACGTGCGCGTCTTCACGACTCGATCGTGACCAACTGGTCGATGGGCGCGTAACTCTCGCCGAGATGGCAACAAACGGGCGACACCCAGCCTGTAACCCTCACGCTCCTCGTGGCTGCGACTCCGTCCGCAGCCACGAGGACATCTTTCCAGGCTATGCCCGGACACCCCTGAACTACCACAGTTGTCGCGTTGCGAAATCCGAGGCTTCCGTCTGACCCGTCCGATTAGGCTCCCTCCAGGGGTTCAACGCATGCGCCGGTCGTCACGTAGGCCTTTTCAGAACACACTCTCCCCCTCAAAAGCTTAGTCTTTCGCCGCCCCTCACGCTGCAAGCCCTCCCCACCACACTTCGTGACGGGCCGAACCTTGTATCTTGATCGTCGCCCTTGAGTAAGGTTGAAGGCCTCAAGAACGCAGGAGCCCGCCGGATTTCTCCGACGGGCTCCTGTCGGTGGCTATCGAATCGCCGCCAGTGCTCGGAGGTACGTTCCGAGGAACGACGATTGCCCCCCGCTTAGATTGGCAGCATCTTGTGGGCTGTCACCAATTCTTCAAGAACGAATCGCGAGCCACGATGCCGCGATCGGTCTGGTCGGTGAAGAAGCCATCGATCCCAGTCCTCAAGAAAACCTTGATTTCCCCTGCTCCGTCTCCCAGAGCGTTAGGGTCGCTGGATGATTTGAAGTTGGTGGGCAGGAAGACGTTCTCGGAACGGAACGTGTAGGGATGCACTTGGAGCCCCACCGCATGGGCATCCTTCACGAAGCTCGTGGCTTGAGAGAGGTCCAAATTCCCAGCTGGATCCAGAGGAATAATGAAACTTTTCTCAGGACCTACTCCTTCAGCATACGACGCGATTTGAGCCAATCCTGCCGGTGTCGCCATCTGCTCATAGGTCAGTGAGCCGCCCCCGGCCTCCACATCATACGGCTTACCCTCGATCCAGAGCAGTTGAACCAGCGGGATCCGTGTCAGAGTCTTCAGCTTGCGCAGATTGTTGATCTCAAAGGACTGGATGAACACCCGAGCTCGTCGCCCTTCGTACCCGTTCCGATGAAGTATCTTGACCAGCGGTTCCTCAAGAGAAAGACCCAACCGGTCAAAATACGTCGGATGCTTGGTTTCCGGGTACAATCCGATCCGGCGATCAAGCACCTTCTCATAAGCCTGTACCAACTCAATGATCTCCTGGAGGGTCGGAATTTCGAACTGACCGTCAAACCGCGCGTTAGCCGGTCGCGTACTCGGGATGCGTTCGATCGCCCGGAGCGTCTTGATCTCCTTCAGCGTGAAGTCTTCGCTGAACCAACCCGTCACCGTCACACCGTCCACCGTTTTGGTGGTCTTCCGTCCGGCAAACTCAGGCCTGGTCGCCACGTCCGTGGTGAGATCCAGGACATTGTCATGTCGAGCGATCAGATGTCCGTCCTTCGTCATGACGAGATCCGGCTCAACAAAATCTGCTCCCTGAAGCATCGCCGTCGCGTAGGCCGCCAGGGTATGTTCTGGCACATATCCACTGGCTCCACGATGCGCAATCACAATAGGTTTATCGTGTCCTTGTGACGGTCGCTCCCATCGTTCGGCATAGACAGCACCCATCTCGGCAGTCGTCAGACCGACAAGTGCCATCAGGGCTAAGAACATCTTGCCTCCTGCGTTACGAAACATACTGACCTCCTTCGTGTGTGGATGCATTGCGAATTTCTCTCTCCGGATTGCTTACCACCATCCGGTTTCTTTCATGATGGCTCGCGTGTTTTTCATGATCATCAACAACCTGTAAGGAGTGCGTTAACCAGAGGCGCTATTCGTTAAAGATCACGTCCGCGCCTCCACCGGGCTATGAAATCAGGTGAGACGATCCAAAGCTTTTCATATTTCGGCCAATACCAAGGGATCGCCGGGGCTATGAGGAAACAGACGATTCTCGATCTCTTTATGGCTACTCGAGAGAGGCCTTCTTTATTCGCTGGTCGGGGGAGAGGTCTCGCTTTCCGAACTGTACTTGTAGACTAGGTGATTACTAGTTCAAAAGACAGGCCTAGAAAATTGTTGCTGTGTCATGGTAGAAGTGCGCCCATGGGAGTTGACCTAGAAATAAAGGGCAAGGGTATCGAGCATGACATCAGTGCCCTGGCCACGCAGTTCGCGCTTCCAACCTCCAAAGCGCATGACCTGCTATGGGATGAAATCCACGATCTTGAGCAAGTCGCTCGCATTCGGGATTTTGTGCTTATCCTCGCGCTGAAGCACGTGAAGGATCATCTCCGAGACCGGCCCCATTGATATAACCGACGGCCTTCGATAAGGCTTAGGGAAAACTCGTCCCCCTTTGCGCATAGCCCCCAGAGGCATGGATCGCGAATAGGGCTATTCCTCCTACCGTCACTTTTCTTCGAATCAGAACACCTCTCATTCGGTAAGGAATTTACGACAACTTAAGATCACTCCCCACTTGCCACAAACTGAGAATTACTACGGTACGTACCATACGTGGAGTTTCATTGCACTGGGCTCCCCAAAAAATGAAGGAGGCTCCAAATGGAAGTTGCCGAAATGGTTGGGATGTCAGATGACCTGATTGATCGTGGCATATTGATGAAGGCGGCCGCTGATGGGGATGTGGAGGCTCAACGAGAATTGATGTCGCGCTACGCCGCCTGGGTGTATTCTCCTGGTGAACGGGAGGCATTCATGCAACGCCGTGGCGACCTCTCTATGCCCAACTGACCAATGGAATATTGAGCACGGAGTTGGATGACAAATTGCCCAGTATTTGAGACCTACCGAGTTATTCGGCAGATTGTTTGGTCGGTGAACAGCTGGTGGCGACCAGATGCGAGGCTCGCGTGGCTGTAGCATCAAAATGATCCAACAGACCGCGGACCATCCGTCGAGCCAGGAGAGCTCCAGCCGAAGATCGAAAACTGCAACAGCTCTTCAGGCATCCCGTACCATCTATGACGGCTTGCTATTTCCTAACCCACTCTTGCTGACGAGCTGATTAGACCACGACGTTTGCATTCCCGCTGAACCTGCGATAGGCGAACGCGAGGAGGCTCAAGCCGGTGGGAAACAGTACCGCAGCGGCCGGGAGTGGCACCGCCGCCACGGTGACCACCGAGGGATTGAATATGTCCGGGGCGACTCCGCCACCCGGTGCGAGGTCGAATATCATCAGCGCACCGGATGGGTCCGTGGTGAGGAGAGGAGTGACCCCATCCGCATCATACAGGCTCACTGAAAACGCGGTGTGAGCGCCGGACAATGCGGTGAGGAACGCGCCGTTGAAATTGAGGTGAAAGCTGGTCGAGCTTCCAAACGTCACTTGTTGGAAGAAATCATTGAATTGGGTGGTGTTGTGGAAGGCCAGGTCGCCGGGTAGGGCACCCGTGACATCTCCCGTCCCATTCGTGGGCCCTAGGTTCTGGAGGATAGCGTCTCCACCAAAACGGCTGATCGTGGCCTGCGCACCAGGCGTCCCTGGGATAGTGCCAGGATTGAATTGCAGGTCCAGATAGCCGGAAGTCCCCGTGAGCGAGCTGGTATTGAGGGCGACGTCATACTCGACGGTCGCGGCATGTACCGGCGCCGCGAGCGCCACAATCACACCCATCATGAGTACGAGACGTTTGGAGCGTTGAATTCGTAATGCTATAGCCATGGCCCGTCCTTTCCTCTGAATGAAATGTGCTTATTAGAAGCTCCCTGAGAACATACGCACGTTGTAGCTGATGCCGACGCGCGTTGGATTACTGAATTGAACCGGCACGGAGACTGATGCTCCTGGCGCCAAGCCGCTCACCGGCACAGTGAGGTAGGGATTGCCACTTTGAGTGCCGTTGGCATTCACCAGAGCCACCCCGACCGTCAGGTTTTGCAGTTGCACCTGCACCGGGCCGGCAATGAAGCTGGCACTGGTATTCGTGATCTGAATCGTCCCTGTGAACGTTTGCGTTCTCCGGTTGAATGTGAGTCCGGAACTGACCGCCGGAACCTCTGCGGTGACATCCTGGACAGGTGGGAGATTCAAACGAGCGACGGCCGGGTCATGGTCGCTGAGTTGCGTCGTGAACTCCGCATTCATGTGCACAATATCGTATTCCGGCAAGGCAAAATTCATCAATCCTGGGCTGATCAGAATATGGTCGAGCACTTGAGCGTTCCCCTCGAAAATATAGGTATATTGTTCATCAACCGGTAAAGTCCCGACCAGATTGTGCAGAATCCCCCCGCCCTTCAAGGTCGTCACGGCTGTCGAAAATTGAAAATCGTTCAAGTCCCCCAACACAATAACCCGTGCCTGGCTGTCCAGCGTCAGGAGACTTTGGACGAAATCATGCACCACCTGAGCTTGCGCTTGGCGTTGAGTTTCTGACAAACGCACCGGCGGTTGGAAACGACCGAAAAGCGGTTGGTCGCCGCCCTTGGAATTGAAGTGATTCGCGATGATGAAGATTGAGTGGCCATTGAACTGGAATTCGCCAGCCAATGGTTTGCGGCTGTCCGTGAACGCCGGATTCAAGGGGTCAATTCGCCCCGGGCTCACGGACAGTTGTGGGCCGGTTGGTCCATTGAGCGCGGTCGTGCCGGAGGTCGACGTGCCTCCGGGTCGATCGACAAAGGTGACTCGCGCCGGATTGAAGAGGAAGCCCACGCGGATGTTCCCTCCGGGCTGCCCGCCGTCTTGCCCATCGACGGGGTTGATGTTGCGGAAGGCATAGGTCGGTCCCCCGGCCGTTCGAATAGCGCTGATCAACAGGTCGAACGTGGTCGTCGCATCGACCACGCCGTCATTGGTCGCGCCGGAATTGTCCTGAATCTCCTCCACCGCGATGATATCGGGGGACCGCAGGCGATTGACGACCGCATCCCCTAACCCGGCAAACTTGCTGCTCGGATCCGTAGGGGCCAGATTCTCCACATTGAACGAGGACACCGTCAGACGATCACTCGTTCCCAAGAGTGTCGTAATTTCCGGGCTCAAGCCTTGCGGAATCGGCGTCAATGAATTCATCACGAGGAATTTAAAATTCCCGAAGCTGTAATCGACCACCGCATTCACCGAGGCGAACCGATCTCCCACATTGACAGCCGGCACAGGAGCAACGATGGCATCGTCCAGGAAGATACGTTCGGGATTGAAGTCGGAGCTGCTAATGACAATCCCTCCACGAGCTGTGCGGAGACCGGCGTTGGCACCGTTGTCCGCCAGTACCGGAATTTCCCCGAAGGCGTTCGTCGGCCCTACGACGACGGGATTGTTGATCTGCACCAACATCGCCTCAAGGCTCTCGTAAAAGTCGATGCCGTCGTTCGTAGGATCGAAGACTCCGTTGATTTCGACATCGCTGGTCGCATCGTTGTCGATCACGAGGGTCGGGGGAATACGCCCGTTGATCCCGATATTGACCGCCGTAGGCAAGGAGTTGCCACTCGAGACCACGGTCACGATCGGTGACGTAATTTCCGTAATGGTCAAGTTTGTCGCGCCACCGGCTCCGCCTGGCCGGAATTCACTCACCGTGCCGCGCACCTGTACGGAGTCCCCTACGGCGACGGGAGGAGCCGTCGAGGTAAAGACGAAGATGCCTTCGGATGTCGCTGGATCGTTATCCGGAGAGGGGTCTTGCATGTAGAAGCCGTTTGGCCGCACGACCGTGACGATTCCAGGGACGTTGGTGACCGTTTCCCCGTTGTGGGGAGAAAGATGGGCGGCCCCTTGGATGTCATGGATGCGCAAGGCGACTCCCGTCCCACCACCGACGGAGATGGTCACGGTACACAGCGCCGTCTGCGCAGTGGTGTCGGTATTGGTAAAGGTCAGATCCGTAGCGTAGGATCCCGGCACAACTGTCGCTGCCGCGGAAAGCGTGGCGGTCAAGGTTCCACCTATTGCATTGGCGGGAACGATATTCGTGACAGTGATGCCGGTAACGGCGGCGCTCGTAATGACAACATTCATCACGACACCGTCGGCGTCCGTGGCGCTGAGATTGGCCGACGCCGGGGTGCTGGCTGCGGTAGAAAGCGTCACCGGGCAGGTGGCAACTATAGACTGCGTTGCGGAGCCCCCGCAGGGAGAGACAGGTGAAGCAGTGTTGCGTGGATTCGGCGAGCCCGCGCTAAAATCAGTCGAGTTGACATCGGTGTCCTGACAGCCATTTCCATTGCGCGATGCGGCTGTGGTATTACTCAAGCCCGGGGCGGGTCCGGCGCCTTCAACGCTGTTCGCCGTTCCTCCGTACCCTACTAAATCGACTATGCTCGGCAAGGTGGCGCACCCGGTGCTGCAAGTGAGCAAGGTCGTTGAGTTCACCAAGGCCACCTTTCCCGCCGTCGCAGACATGGGGATGCTCCCACTCGCATCCGGTGTCGGGAGCGTGACGGTACCTCCGGTGCCGACCGATTCCTGCACCAAATAGTACTGACCGGGCTGGAGCGTTCCGCTTAGATCTGTCCGTTGCCACGTCGTGCCTGTCGCACTCGCATATTGCACCGACCACCCAGACAGACTCACAGCGACATTGCTACGATTGAACAACTCGATGAAGTCGTTGCGAAAGGTCGCTCCCGAATTGCCCCCGCCGCCGTAAATTTGGCTGATCACGACATTGCCGGCTGCCCACGCCCCCGCAGGGGCGCCAAAGAGCGCCGTCGCAGCTGTGAGTCCGACGACACCTAACAGGTGTGGCACACGACGGACGACTCGGGAGGCACTCCGATAGGCTGAGATGAGTGACTGAATCATATTGGCTTCCTTCCATCCATGAGGGTGCAAGTACGCTGAGCGATCTAAATGTAGTGATGGAACAATCTAATTTTTATTCCTAAGCACAAGGTACGTGCGGTCTGTTACCGCCGCATTGGCTCGGTCTAATGGTTTCGTTAATTGTTCCTTCCGCGAGTGCCCGGGGTGAACGGGTCAAAGGTACCGGACGAGGGCTAAAACGGGAGGGGAGATCTTTGACTAGATCCAACTTTGAGACAGCGACCACTGGCCGTTCAGCAGCAAGTGGAGAACTCCTCGCACAGCTGTCCGTGGGAATGGGATAGAACCCTGGAAATCACTTTCAACACAGAGTAAGAAATGCGATCATTGCGCGCACCTACAAAGATCAATTTCAGAGTACAGTCTCGAAAGGCACCGCCCGTACTTTTTCACACCCCACTCCCGACACTGCACGCCCCCGAGCGCTGACCATGAGATTCCCCTACGGCATCACTTCTCGCACCACACCTTGGGCGTCGTAGCGGATCTGGATCTCTTGCAGCGAACGCTCTTGCGTGTCGGGCCGATCGAGTCCTGGCTCAATCGGTGTCATCTGGGTGGTGGTCGTTCCCGAGGGGCCCGCCTGGACTGTGGGGATCTCCATCTGCGGCCGGATTGGTCGTGCTGACGCCGGCCAGTAGGTGACTATGGAGTCCTCACCCGACATCTGAATGATATCCGGTTGGCCGTACCGCTTGACCACCTCCTCCCTGGTCGTCGTACCCACCGCAATCCAGGTTTTCTCTTCAGGAGCGCCGGCACAGCCCCCGATCCACGAGATAAGGCTGATGGCTGCGATGCACAAGAGCCGCGTGAGGCTGTCCCGAGCGTTTCGATCCCACATGTTTTGTGGCACCATGGGGCGAAGGTGAGAGACATACAAGTCGTGTGAATCGGTCGTTCCTCTTTCTGCTCCCTGGATTCTGTCAGTTTTCTGGCCAAGGAGAAGGGGGAGGCGGGATAACGGAAATCTGGTCATGTGTTCACCTTTTTCGGCGATCCCACTGATGCGATGATGCTAACAGCTTCACGGTCCGTAGTAGGCTTCACAGTAGGTGTGAACGGCCGAGGCACCTCAGGCGCCCCGGCATTCGAGCAGCGGGCAGGTTAGCCGCTTCCGTTTATTCCTGATGGTCGTCGTCATCGCGATCATCGTCATCATGCTGATCATGGCCACCATGACTACCGGGCAGAACGAAGTCGCCAAGGTCGGCCGCTGCTACCTTATAGGCATGCAATACGCCAGGGAGGAGCTTGTAGCTGCCGTCGTTCGGCAGGTCGAGCATCTCATTGATCACGCCATCCGCAATATCGGCGGTGGTGAAACAACCGGTCGTCAAGCCGAGCGGGCACTGAATTGAACTGACGAAGGGATCCGCATCGGTGACCCGGAAGTACACATCGAACTGCTGGCCGGTCGCATTTTGGGTCACGCTGTAGTCGTTGTCCGTGCCAGTCACCATCACATAGCTGCCGTCCTTTAACCGTGGCCCGATGGCCAGTCCTTCCCATTTCTCAGGAACCTTGTTGCCTAGTTCCGGCAGGGTGTCGGTGGCGAGGTCAAGGAATGGAACGGGGGTTTTCGTGACCTTTCCGGTCGGACAAGCGGCCGGCCCAAACAGCACATCGCTGACATCAACGGCGCCGGCGATGTCGATCTTGAAGACTTTCTTGTTGGGTGGTGAGAATTCCGCGCCGACGCCGAGGCCACGATTGTTGCGCTCAAGAACCAGAAACTCATGGTCATTAATGGCGTATAGGGCTGAGATACCACGACCCTGGCTGGAACCTTCCATCTGATAGGCATATTGCGCGACGGCCGTGCCGGTCGCGGTGCTGAACTTGACGATGCGATTGCACACACCGTTGCCGCCGCCTTCGTCCAGCATGGCGCTCTGCAGCATCGCATAGACATAGAAACCCTCCGGGCTGATCGCAAGACCTTCGAAGCCCCGGTTGGTTCGTTTCCCTTTGGTGTTGCCCGCATCATTGGCGAAATTCGGCATGCCTGCGGCATCGCGAGGAATCAGGTTGGCAGGGGTGACGAAGGACCGCATGCGCTTTCCCTTCTTGTTGAACTCGTAGAGCGAGGGACCATATTCATCCGACACATAGAAATGGCGATTCTTCGGCCCTATGACGAAACCTTCTGGGTCAAACGCCTTGCCGAGGACATTGGTTGGACTTGGAGCCAACCCATTCAGAGGGACACCGTATTCATCCTTGAAGATGACCGTCTCGCGGATCTTGAATCCGCTGATCGCGCCGGTTTTCTTATCGACTTTCAATCGGAATCGTTGAACTCGAGTCTGGTAATCCAGGGAGCCGCCACCAGGGCCTCGATCCGAGAGGCCATACCAATCTTTCTTCTTGGCATCGTAATAGAGGTCGGAGAAGTACCCAACCCGCCCGTTGTTGGCGTCCGTACCGCCGCTGCGGTCAAGCAAGGCCCCGTCCAACGCAAGGCCATTCACGAATTCAGGCGCGGCCAGCACGGCAGGGGCCATTGCCACGCAGACGAGGCTGACCGCCAGCGATGTCATCACATGACGCAAAGATTTCATCATCACCTCCGATGGTTGGGCTACAGTGAAGCTCTTCCGAGAGTTCAGATCCCGTTGTAGATGTCCGAGACAGTTGCCCCGGATACAGGGGACTCGGTAGCGCCAGATTAATCGAGAAGGGTTACGATTGTATTCGGTGTGTATGAAGGGATGGTAAAGTCGACAAACCGTCATGTCCTAAGACGGATCGCCTGCTGAAACTGAAGAAGGATCTTCGGAGGTGTATGTTACTGCTCGAGGTGAAAACGGCCCAGCACGGCGTGGTGGAGTTCGTGGCCACAGACTTCGAAATCCATCTTGGGGCAGTAAATCGTGCGTGTGCGAAAGTCATAGAACCCGACAACCACTTCTTCCCGCCGGTGGGTGTCCAAGACAAGGCGAGGCGTCATCATGACGGCTGACTTGCCGGTGATCGCCTCGTACTTGGCCTGTATCTGGGGGGCATCGAGGAAAACGACCCTGAGAGACGAGAGGTTATACTCTTCGCCGGGAAGCGCATGGTCTGTCATGCAACCGGAGAGGGCCAGTAGCACCGCACTCCTTGCGAGCACGTCTAAGCTCCATCGTCGAATCGGAAGGTGACCAGCCAGCATGACGACAAGCATCCCCAGTGGCCGAACCATAGATTCAGCCATCCGTCCTCGCCCATCAGACACCGATCGTTTCGGACCGGTATCCAGCCTGAGAAGAATAGTGTAAGCGTAGCAGGGGTTTACAGACCGTCAAGGAGAATCTAGATCTCGGAAAGAGGGGAACGGCGGAGTGAAAGCGCGTGCGTATGGCCACGGCTAGTTACACAGCCAAAATAAGTTGGTAACGCAAACCTAATACAATCGTGACAATGAGATAACGAGCTTCCGGTAGGTCTATGGTCAACCGAACGATGAGGCCGTACTTTAAGACTTGGAAAGGGAGAGACCGATGGGAACGTTGATCGTCGAAATGCTCGTACTGAGTGGCGTCGTCGTAGGCCTACTGTATAAGGCGCTTCACCTTAAGCCTACGGACGCCGAATAGTCAAAGAACGCATCGCCGGTTGGAGAAATTTGGCCTAGAGCTACACCAAAAGTTGTAGGAGCAGCCACAGCGTTTACAAATCCATCCGGCGCAAGTCACGCTGTCGCAGAGGAGCAGCTTCTGTTAGCCGATTACACGAAATTCTGTTCGGCTACCGCCACTTCCGCGTTCGCCTCGATGATAAGCCCGGACTTGGCATCCACATGGACCTTGACTCGCTCACCGTCTCGTACCATTTTGATGCGCCAGATAATCCTCTCACGAGCTTCTTTGAGTCTCATGTCAAAGATCGTGCCTCCGATGTGAGAGACGGCATCGATTGCCTGATCAATCGACACGGTCGCCTCATTGACGAGCGCGAGCGTTCGTTTTACTTTCATTAGCCTATTATGATTGGACTTCATATCCACACTCCTTCCGCTACCATTGACTCAAATGATTGGGAGGGAGTGTAATATGCGAGAGATACACAGGTCTAGGACGATCTCATATTCATGGCACTAGCCACAACATATAGCCGCTTTACTGGCAGAGATCTATATATTGAAGTCAATACACCACCTCTTCGTTTCCTTGGCGGCGTACTTCTCTGGTCTGCCTGATCCAGACGGTTGGGTATCGTGGAACAATCGCAGGCGTGATTCGATCGAAACAGTGCCGCTCGGCATCGAGCCGCTCATGGACGATTCTACGCAACACGCACCTTTTACCGAGAGGGCATCAGGCTGCCACCGAGAGCCTTTTGTTATCGTTCGATCGTCCTTCGCTGGCAAGCCTGGTTCGCTCGCTCCATCGATCCGGCAGCATGACCATACTGAGGGCAAAGATCCCGACAATGATCAAAAGGAAGACTACTGAGGCGAGGAGAATCAATCCTGCGCGGAGCTCGGCAAACATGATAGTTCCCTCCTATATTTGTGACAGGCCTACAGTCATGTTCGATACCCTACCCCCATTGTGTCACTGTTCCATTGCCGAATCGTTAACGTCCGGTAACCTTGTCTCCCGAGCTCTTCTTCCTTTTACCAGCTCATAATCACAGGTTGACGCTGACGCAATGCCCTCAGGATAGGCTCACTATAACTTCACTGCTCCCGACACAGGAGGATACAGCATGGCGATAATCGACGACAGTGTGCGTGAAGAGCTGGTCACAGTTGATGCCGGTACGTCGGTTGTCGAAGCGGCAAAGGTGATGAAAGCGCATAATGTAAAAAGAGTGCTGGTGGCCCATCAATCTCAGATCATTGGGATTGTGACGGAATCTGATGTCGTCAAGAAGTTTGTGGGCGCCGAGAAAGCGATCTACTTCGTGCCCGTGGAAGAGATCATGAGCAGTCTGTCAGCGATCGACCACACCGACCGAATCTACACCCGAAGCTTGTAACCGACTCCACGTACCGTAACGATCAGGCTCGGCTGGCCTGGATCAATTTCAATCTTCTGACGCAGCGAATGAATGTGGACATCCAACGCGTGTTCTTCCAGCGCGTAGCCTTCCCCCCACACGCGGTTGAGCATTTCCTGCCGGGAAAACACGCGACCCGGTGCTTCCATAAATTGGAAAAGGATCTTGAATTCTTTCGGGGTCAACTCGATAGTTTTCCCGTCGACCGCGACTTCGTGCCGATCAAGATCCATCCTGATATTCCCGGCGCGGTAGTGCTTGTGCGTCAGTTCACCCCGTTGGGCGCGGCGCCGTAAGATAGCGCGCACCCGGGCGACAAGCTCACGAGGTGTCTGGCCCGCCACGACGAGGTCGACTTCTTCGTCATAGTCTTGCAAGAATTCATCATCTGAATAGGCTCGGTCTCCGTGCGAGAGCGCGACAATCGGCACGGTTGTGAATGTCCGCAGCTGCCTCAGATAGAGCGGGCGCTCGACCTGTCGTTCTATAATGATCAGAGACGGCACGACCTCTTTCGCAGCCGTAAAGATGGCGGTCTCAGTCGTTACGACCATAATCTGAAAGCCGTGCGCGATGAATGCTTTCTCTAGGGATCGACCCAGAAGTTCGGATTTTGCAAAAAGAAGGATCGAACCTTGCTGGCCAGTCATTGATGATGGGGGCAACATTATTGGGGGAGGAGGATACGGCAACATCGGCTAGAGGCGCGTTAGGATTACGTAAATTGTGCGTAAACTTCCCAGATCTGCCGGTGAAGGCCGGAGAGAAGGTACTCATTGATATTACACGGAGTTTACAATGGCTTAATCATGTTGAAATGCGGCGGCGCTAGAAAGGTACTAGCTTAGAATAGGTATTAACATCACGTGTCCGATATGAGGAGAACAGACATTGCTTTTTCGTCACCTTGTTTTTGGCCTGTACCTGATAGCCACCGCCATTCTGTTATCGCTTCCTCCTGCAAATTGGGCACAGACGCGGCCGACGCTTTCCCCGACCCTCCCCTTCTATCTCCCGCAAGGGGACGTATCCGGCACATTGAATATTTCCGTAGCGGAGGCGATCAAACCTTTGGTTCGAGCCTGGCTGGATACCGTGGCTGTCCGCCATCCCAAGCTACAGATCACAGTGGCTTCTGAAAAGTCCGGGAAAGGACTTGATGCTCTTCTCGAACATCGAACGGATGTGGCCGCAATGCCTCGACGCCTGACAGCCGGCGAGCTCGCCGAATTCGTCAGGGAGTATGGGTATGAACCGATGGAAGTTCCGATCGCCGGTGACGCACTAGCCGTTTATGTTCACAAGGACAACCCACTTACCGGTCTTTCTCTGGAGGAATTAGACGCGATGTTCTGCCGCGAGCGACAACGCGGGGTACCCTTCGACATCGATTCCTGGGGCTTAGTGGGAGTCATGGACGAATGGTTTGAAGCTCCGGTCCATCTGTACGGGAGAAACGGCACGTCCGCCACCAGCGCCTTCTTTCGAGAAGAGGTGTGCAAACACGGAAGTCTCCTTCCGAAACTCGTCGAGGCCGATGGGTCGGCATCGGTCGTATTGGGCGTCGAAGGGGATCCACACGGGATCGGGTTCGGAGCGGTCGGCTACGCAACCTCGATGGTAAAACCTGTTCCCATCGCTTCAGTCAAAGGCGGTCGGTACGTCGAACCGACCGTGCAGACCGTCCTGGGTGGGTCCTATCCGCTGCGGCGAAATCTCTACCTCTATATCGCCAAGCCGCCGAAAGCGCCGCCGACACAGCCCTCTGCGGAGCTTGTCCGATACGTATTGAGTCGGCAAGGCCAACAGGCAGCTCTGGATCTAGGTTATATCCCACTGGCCTCGGAGGATGTGACGCGCCTGAGAGCCAAGTGGTCTACTCCCTCCAAAGCCGTTTCAACCGGAGAGGTTCCGTCGACCCGTAGTTGAACGGCCTTGGTCGCTTTCTTCGTTGTGCTGACGACTATCCCAATGAACCGACTATTGGTACCCCTGTTCCGTTTCGGATGGTGTGTGATCTGGATTGCGTCGTTCGCCGGATGCTCCCCGATGCAGTTCACGACCGTCACCATTTATGAGACTCCACAGTCGTTCGTCCGTCTCGAAGTCGATCGCACCCTTGAACAGGGGGCGGGCCATAGCCATCCCTCGAACATCTCCTCGGCACAGATGGCGGCTGTGCTCCGAGGTATCACCGTTCAGGAACCATTGACGAGAATTCCATTCTATGACGATCTGAGCGTGCCTCGTACACACCGAGCCTTCACTGATCCGGCGATCGCGTTTTGGGCGCCCCTACTGAGCCTGGCCTTGAGTAAGGCGACGGAGCATGAAGTGGTCACCTTTTATCAGAGCACGAAGATCTCGGGGACCTCTCGTGAAGTGACGTCCGGCGGGGTATTCGTCGATGGAGAGCAGCTGCACCTTGTTCTCAGCAATCTACGCTCCGGCACCCACGTGACGGCGGATATCGGTACCGTCGACACACAAGATGATCGACTCGCCCCCATGAGATCGATCGCGCCGCAGCGAGGGAAGTTGCTGTTCGTTCCAGAGTCCGCCCGCGTGGATGAACCAGCGGAGGGTGGGCTGGCTCGCGTTTTCCAAGTGGATCGGCGTGAACTCATCGTGCTGTACAATACGCTCCCATCACAGCAAGCAGAGCCGTCTGCTCCTGGTTCCGAGAGTCCGGCGAAGGACCTGCAAATCCTACGTTAGAAATTCCACTGCAACTGAAAGCGAAGCAAGTTTCCCCCCTGAAGCTGATATGGCGTCTGGAGGCACGGGGCGAGGCTGCTAGCCGCAAGGGCGCACTGGCCGGGAGGGCTTCCAGTCGGTGAAAAGGTGGCATCCGGCGAGTTACGCTGCGTCCAGCTATACGACACCGTGAATTCCACAGCCTTGTTGAGTTGATATTCGACGCCGAGTTCCCATTCACGCACAGAATTGCGCGGTGCGTTCGCTTCCAACTTGCGTCCGCCGAAATACTCCTGGAACCGAAAGAAGGGAAAGATATTCTGACAGAAGGTATCGCACTGGTACCGGTAGAAGACCTGCATGTAGCCGCCACGCACGTTTCCAAGCACGACATCGGTTCGCGTTTCGTTCAACTCCGGCCCTCTCCCGATCATATACTCGGCCTGGAAGCCAAAGGGCTGCGGGAACAGCGTGACGTGCCAGCCGATGCGCTCATCGAGGTAGTTTCCATTATTCGTCACGCGTGGTGTGAAGGCCTGTCCACCGGCTTGGTTCACGTCAAGCGGCACGACCGGCGCGCTGGAGATGTTGAATTGGCCGCGGTATGCATCCATCCCCACTTCGAGGATCTGGCCGTTCGGAAACTCGAAGGGGTACATGGCGTGGAATACGATATGTTTGTCCTTGTTCCGATCGCGGACGTTGAGGCCCTGTCCGTTGAATAGACCGATGCCCAGCATGCCATAATCTCCCGATCCCTTAAGGCCGCTCTCGACCAATCGACGGAAGCGCTCGCGCACTGAGCTTGGAGTGTAGTACAGAAACACACCGACATCCCGTTCATTTGGAATCCCGCTGTTGAGCGCGTCATTGCGATCGAGCGCAAGTCGGTTTTGACTCGACTGCATGTTCTCGAACCCGAAAGGAATCTTGGAAAGCCCCGCTCGGATGCGCCATTCTTTATCCTTTGTCAGAAATAGATCTGTGTAGAAATCGCGCAGCGATGCCACTTGCTCCGATCCTCCGACTGCGCCGGCAAACTCCGGTTGAATATAGACAAAGACCCGATCATGGGGTTGGCCGCTGATCACCAGCCGCGCGCGGCGGAGAAGGAAGTCGTTGTTGCCCGAGACCGAACGATCGGCTTGATTGCTGCGGAGAAGGTCGTTGTCGATCGTATGGTTGTACCGAAGTTGTGTGTAGCCGCGAATGCTGAACTTCTCGTACCATCGATCACGGACTGGGGTATCGCCGATTACGCGGCTTTGCTCCATTGCCTTGGCTTCGCGCTTTTCCTCTTCTGCTTTGATCTGCACCCATTGGTCGACGGTAATTTGTTTATTTTCCAAGAGTACATCTTCCAACTTTCCCGCCCATGACCCCGCCGGCTCCAGAAGCGTGAAAAGAAATCCAATGATCACACCGCTCCACACCCAACCGCTGTTGACATCCTTCATTGCGCCTCCACCCTCGACGTTGGTATCCGAGGCACATTAGGAAGGATGCATTACAACAGGGTTACGGTAGGGTCCGGACTCAGTTAACTCGTGAAAAAACTGATGGGGACTAAAATCTCAAGTGGGGAGTCCTCCCAAGTGCCCGCCCTCAAGAAGGGCGGGCATGGCGGACCAAAGGCAAGCGGGAAACGTTAGGCGGCAGCCGGGCTGATGCCGCGACGCCACCAGGTCCATGAGCCGAGTCCAAAAAGACCCGTCGCATAGAGGACCAGACTGGCAGGAATCGCGACCGGGTGTGTACCAACCTCTGCAATACCCTTCAGAAAGAATGTTGCCAACCCCTCATGCTTGCCGCTGTCGA
>JBGTNJ010000029.1:0-93255 GCA_041743145.1 Nitrospira sp.
GTAGCTGCCCGCGTAGTACACGCCCCAGATGTAGCACACCAGCCAGCCCATCCAGTAGAAGTACCGCTTCAGCTCCAGTTTCGGGTCCAGGTTCGTCAGGTTCCGATCCCGCGTCACCCAGATCCAGCCGATGGTCACGGCAAAAAACGCCGCATTGGCCAGAATGTTAAACCGCCACAGCCCCATCCACACGGAATCAAACTCAGGGGTCATGGAGTCCAACCCGTGCGAGTACCCAAACGCCCGTTGATACAGCACCCAAAAGACGCCGATCGCCAGCATTGCAAACCAGCCGATCTTCACCGGCTTCGAGTCATACCACTGCGAAATGTCATACCCGCGATCACTTGCCATGGTTGATTCCTCCTTGGTTAAAGAAACTGCCCCATCTACGGAAACTTTATGCCTGCCCGGAGGCCCGCCAATTCCTACCTCGCTTTGTTTTTGAGAATTCATATCCGATCAACGCGAGAATGAGCAGGATGGCCAACGGCCCGATCGATTTTCGTGCAATTTGTGCGTAGTCGACTTGCTGTACCCGTAATATATAGGACGATGAACTTAGTCCTTCCGGGGTAATGATCAGCGTATAGAGCCCTTTTGCCAGCGTGGTTTCCCCTCTGACCACACCATCCGGATGGATTGCCGGTGGCCAATACGCTACCGTCTTATCTTCGGCGGTTTCGGTGAGTCCTCGAACCACGCGCACTCCGACCGCCGTGTTCCGTAACTCCGAGTCCACCAGATCCACAACGAGAAACGTTTCTCCCTCACCGGGAATTTCCGTACAGTACTGAGCTTTTGCCTCATTTTGTGGCTGATACGCGTTGAAATGGACGAGACTGCCTCCAATTCGTCGGACACAACTATCCTCCTCAATCGTGACGTTGCCATGCGCGTATGCAAACCCTGGCAGGAGAACCATTAGAAGAACAACACCACCGATGATTTGGTGGTACGAGACTCTTTGTTGGACTCTGACCATACTACCCATTAATGCCGACCTACCCATTAATGCCGACTTGTACATCATTCCGATTGCAACACTCAGGGCTAGGACGGCCAGAAATAGCGTCGTCATCGATTCTCACCCCCTTTCACCCCCACTACTTAAGAGCATACCCCTCTACAGATGAAGGATGGATTAGAAGTTCATGAAGAAATCTTCATAATTCTGCATCTTTTTACCTGTTTGTGAAGCTCTTAAGAGCTGAAGAAGCACTTATGGCGTGGATGGAGAGGTATGAGAGTTTAGATCTGGATCAGGATCTTGATCTAACCAGATGTCGCCCTCAGATTGATCACCCCCGGCTGGCGCAAGTGATGCAAAGTTGAAGAGGCGTGGGTCCATCAAAAGCGACGGAGCAACGTTGGCCACAGCAGCAGCGATGCTGTCAGAACAGCCCGGCGAGTCCTGTTCCCATTTCTGAAGCATGGCCTTCACCTTTTTCCGCTTCAAATCCTCCTGGGAGCCACACAGATCGCAAGGGATGATTGGAAAGGCCCGCAACTCCGCATACCGAGCCAGATCGGTCTCTTTGACAAACGCCAGGGGCCGGATGACGATGTGTCGTCCATCCTTTGAGCGCAACTTAGGTGGAATGGCCTTCAGCTTGCCTGTATAAAAAAGATTGAGGAATAACGTTTCGATGATGTCATCGCGATGATGTCCTAACGCAATCTTCGTAGCGCCAAGCTCCGTGGCAATTCGATAAAGGTGTCCCCGCCGCAACCGTGAACACAAGGAGCACGTCGTCTGTCCCTCGGGGATCAACCGCTTCACGATAGAGTAGGTATCGCGTGCGTCGATATGGAAGGGGATGCCGCGGCTAGCCAGATACTCAGGAAGCACCTGTTCCGGAAAGCCAGGTTGTCGCTGGTCGAGATTGACGGCAACGAGGTCGAAATGAATCGGCGCTCGGCGTTGCAAGATAAGCAGGATATCCAGCAATCCATAACTGTCTTTACCGCCCGACAAGCAGACCATCACCTTGTCCTTGTCTTCGATGAGGCGATAGTCGGCAACAGCCTGACCCACCTGCCGGCAAAGGCGTGTTTGCATCTTCTCTGTGTCTTCGTCTAATTTAAGCGGAGATGCGGGCCTGCTAGGGACAATCATGTCAGGATTGTAGCTGCTCCATTGTAATCCTGTCGACAAGCCAGTTTGGGGATAAGGTGAACGAACGATCCGTGGTGCAATCGATTCTCTTTGTGTGTACCGGCAATGTCTTCCGGAGCATGGCAGCCGAATATGCGCTACGAGCTCATCTCGGGCAGCAATCCCCCTACCGAGTCCAATCGGCGGGCATCGACGCCAAGTCGAAAACGATTCACCCAGTCATTTCTAACCGATTGATCCGAAAGGGAATCAATCCTTCCGCGCACATCCCACGTCTATTGACCAAGGAATTGGTCAAAAAGAATGACCTCATCATCGCGATGGGTTTGGGGCATCGTGAGTTCATCCAAGAACGCTTCGGTTTGAAGGTTCCGCTTTTTAATGAAGTGTCGCTCGGCCAAGAAACCCCGATCCTGGACCTGCATGAAGCCATCCCTGACTGGGAGCGGGATATCGACGAGGCGCGGGCGTATGTGGAGTCGGTTATCGACCACATTTGCGGGGCCATACCGGAGCTGGTGACGCGACTCCCTCACTTTTCCGGAACCAAGACGTCATAGAAACCGTCCTGTCAACCCAAGCTGGGACGGTTCGTAAACGTTTCACCCTATCCTCCCCCTCGATTTCCGTTAAAACCACAGCCGCGAGCGGGGTCCTCCCACCTGCTATAGTTTCCATAAGCAACTGATCTTAACTGATTGGAAAACGTGTCGATCATGGAACGCTCGGTTGTTGATGCCCTTAAGACTCCGGTCATCGGCCAGGACGAGCCCGCATGGGCAGCTTGGCCCGATGAAGCATTATTAGATCTCCCGATGTGCGACCTGCATCTAGGGTTCACAGGAGGATTTCTCGAACAACCCATCACTGAGTTGACCCGTGAACTGGAACAACGCGGATTATTGTTTCGCCCCCATTTTTGGCTCTCCAACGAGTGGTTCACACCCGATGGGGTGCCCGGCATCGCCATCCCTTTCTATCTTGCCCACCCCAGACTTGCAAAACTCGAACTCACCCAAATGTTAGAAGTAGAAGGCGGGACAAGAGAGTGGTGTTTACGCATTCTCCGTCACGAGGCCGGTCATGCCATCGAGAACGCTTACAAGCTCCGTCGCCGCAAGACACGCCAGGAGATTTTCGGCACGTCGTCTCAACGGTACCCGATGTATTACTCCCCACGGCCCTATAGCAGAAGTTTTGTCCGCCACTTGGATTTATGGTACGCGCAGAGCCATCCGGACGAGGACTTCGCCGAAACTTTTGCCGTTTGGTTGACTCCAGATTCGTTATGGGAAGAACGGTATCGAGGCTGGCCCGTCCTCAAGAAGCTCAAGTATGTTGATGGTTTGATGAAGGAACTTCAGGGAGTGTCGCCCTGCGTCACCACATCAGAAGAAGTCGATTCGCTCGTGAGTTTGAAGAAGACCCTGCGCGAACATTATGAGCGCAAACGGAGACATTATGGCATCGACCGACAGTTGCAGTATGACCCGGATTTGAAGCGACTCTTTTCCGCCATGCCGAGCCACTCGGCCAAGCCGAGTGCCGCCAGCTTCCTCAATCGCTTTCGCAGGGAAGTGCGTCGAAAGGTGGCAAGTTGGACCGGTGAGTATCAATACACCATCGATCAGGTGCTGGAGGACATGATCCAACGATGCCGAGAATTGGACCTCCGGGTGCCCATCGCGGAAGACCAAGCCAAGCTCGATTTCACCATCCTACTGACCGTTCACACCATGAATTTTCTGCGGAGCGGGCGACATCGGGTGGCCTTATGAAACGACTGCGTGTGCTGGTCCTCATGCATAAAGATCTCGTGCCACCCGACGAAGTGAATGGCCACAACGTGAAAACCGTCGAATGGCGGACAGAGTATGATGTCGTGTCGACCCTCAGGAAGCTGGGCCACGAGGTGTACCCGCTCGGAGTCAAAAGCGATCTCGGCGTGATCCACTCAGCGGTTGAGGGTTGGAAACCCGACATCGCGTTCAACCTCCTCGAAGAATTCGACGGAGTGGCTGTTTACGATCAACACGTGGTGTCGTACCTGGAACTCTTACACCTGCCCTACTCTGGGTCTAATCCGCGTGGACTCATGCTGGCTCGCGACAAAGTCCTGACGAAGAAAGTGTTGGCCTTTCATAGGATTCCCTACCCAGAGTTCATGGAGGTCCCTCAAGGCCGGGCAGTGAAGCGGCCCAAATCGCTCTCATTCCCATTGATCGTGAAATCGGTGAGTGAAGAAGCCTCGCTGGGAATTTCCCAAGCTTCGATCGTGATAGACGATGATAAGCTGTGTGAACGGGTGGCCTTCATTCACAATAGCGTGGGAAGCGGAGCGCTGATCGAACGGTACATCGAGGGGCGCGAGCTCTACGTGGGAATCATCGGGAACGGACAACTGCAAGTGCTGCCTGTGTGGGAACTCATCATGGACAAGCTGCCGGACGATGCGAAGCGCATCGCCACCGAGCGCGTGAAATGGAGCCGAAAGTATCAGACAAAGTATGGCATCACGTCACGAGAAGCTGATAATTTGCCGGAAGGCAAGACCCAGGACATTCAGGCTCTGGCCAAACGTGTCTATCGGGCGCTTGGACTGAGCGGCTATGCGCGGATCGATATGCGGATGGACGCGGACGGACAACTCTACGTCCTTGAGGCGAATCCCAACCCGCAGATCGCGGAAGATGAAGATTTCGCCGATTCGGCGAAGGAGATCGGCTACCAGTACAAGGATCTGTTGCAAGAGCTTCTGAACGTCGGCCTTCGCTGGCGCCCAGCAAAAGCCGCATAGCTTGGCTCAGAGACTGGCTTCTTACAACTCCTATGCCCTTTCCTTGTACTTTCCGTCCAACAGACAGCTGACATTCATGTCCCCCATCACATTGATCGCAGTGCGGCAGCGATCGAGAAACCAATCCACCGTCAGCAGGACAGGGATGTATTCCACAGGCAGCCCAACGGCCGTAAACACCATGATCATCGTCACCAAACCTGCTTCTGGGATGCCTGCAGCGCCGACGGAGGCGATGATGCTCGTTAACACCACCATCAACTGTTGTTGGAAGCTGAGATCCATTCCGATCATTTGGGCGATAAATATTGCTGCCATCGCCTCGTAGAGTGCGGTGCCGTCGTTGTTGAAATTCGCGCCGACGAGCGCCCCCATGCTGGCGGACTGCTCGCGCAGGCCTACACGATCCTTGAGTGCAGCGTAGGTGACCGGCATCGTGGCCGTCGAGCTGGCCGTCGAGAACGCCATCACCAATGCATCGCGGCCGCCGCGAATGAGATCCGCCGGGCGCACCCACGAACTGAATCGGATACGGACCAGGTAATACCCCCCCTGGATGGCAAGCGCGAGCAGCACGCTCAGTACAAAGATCCCAAGGGCCTTAAACGGCGCGAACCCCTCCGTGCCCACAATGCTGGCGACGATGCCAAACACGGCAAACGGCACGAGCGCAATGATCCAATGTAAAATCTTAATCAACGATTCCAGGAACAGTTCGACAAGATGTCCTACCGTCCCAAGTGGACGCTCACGTTCCTTGCGGAGGGCCATACCAAACGCTACGGCGATGAAGATGACTCCGATGACCTTTCCACCATCACCGAGCGGTCCCAGCAGGCTTTTGGGTACATTCTCAAGAAAGAGAGCGAGCGGGCTGACAGCCTTCGTCGTGTCTTCGTACGAAGCAGGTGGAGTGAGTCCTGCCCCTTGTCCTGGTTGAATCACATTTGCGACGGTGAGGCCGACAGTGATTGCCACCAGGGTATTCAGGAGCAGCAACCAGGGAAGGCGCACCGCCAGTGGCCCACTGAGATTTGTGGTCATAAACGTGTGCACGATCGCCGCAAGGATCAGCGCCGGTGCAAGCGCCCCGAGGAGTCGCAACACCAGCTTCCCCGGCACCGCCAGGACAGCCGCCTCGCTTCCCAGCATCAGTCCCACCATGAGGCCGAGAACTAACGCGATCACGATACGCGCATAGAGTGGGATGTTCTGCCACCACGAGATCAGGTTCACGCTCGGCGTAGCGGTCGTCATGTTTTTGAGATGCGTTCTTCCACAGGCTAGAACTCCTACTTACCACACCCACTGTTTCCCATTGGAAAGTGATCGCCGAATGTAGCATGAGAAGGCCCAAGGATGAGTCAGAGAAACTGCGTGAGGAAAATGAATGTCATGTGCGGCTCAGTCAGCCTGATCGTGGCTGCATAGTTACAGACTACGAACTTTCCCACCGTACATCAGCCATGGTGACGAATGGGTAGAAGACAATATTTTTGACCCCTTACTTCGCGCTCTTCATTTTCACAAAAAGACGTTCTTGCCGTTGCGGAGGGAGTATGAGAATTCCGCTTACCTCCTGTTGTCTTGACGCCCCCAGGAGTGAGACGTACTCTGTGCCCGCATTCTGCCCGCTGAATCCTACCAAGCGACTCTGAATTTGGAGAAGGGTACGTGGATCCTGAAATCACCTACTTGGCAGCCGATGGTCTTCACTATGGTACCGACGAAGCCCAGTTCAGTCTGTACAATTTCCAGCCACCTCAAACCATAGACGAACTCATTAAGTTTGCACAGAGCCCTTGCCCTCACGGCCATCTTGTCGAACTCCGAGGGCCTCAAGGCATCGGGAAACAATATCTTCTCCGTGCCGCCGCATACAGAGGATCTGAACAAGGGAAGACAACGCTATGCACAGTGCTTCAGTTGCCCAATCGATATGATCCGACGACATCCTCCGACCCAGCCCTGTTTATTGAACAACTAAAGGAAACACACCCGTATCTTCACAGCCCATCGTATTCGGAACGACTGACGAGGATAAAGGAGACCTTTCACAAGCACAAGAATTCCATCGTGAACGCCACAGCCGCCACCCTGATGGCAACTATGAACATCCCCGACTTGCTCGGCAGTGCTGTACTGAACAGCATCCTATCGTTGTGGACTGACTCACGCTCAGGAAATCATCTGGACTTCACACCCGAGGAACAGTTTTATCGCTTCCTTAAGCGCATCACGGACAATCATCACCTGTTCCTCTATGTGCCGGATGACGGCAGGAACTCTCTGGAAGTCTTTAATTGGGCTCTTGATTGCCTGGCGCGTCTTCCCAGCCTTACCATGGTGGTCGGGCTTGAGCCTGGCACAGCCTCTCCTCTGTATCGAGGAAAGTCCCCCTACACGATCACGGTATCTCCTTATCAAGAATCTTACGTGGCGGCTCTCTTGAATCAGAAAGTACCAGACGCAACGCTTCCTCCCACTTTTGTTCAGGCCTTTACCAGGCACACCGGTGGATACCCTGGGTATATGGCCCTGCTCTTTGCCCAATGCACGCAGCAGAACTTATTCTCTTGCGAAATGCCCGAACACAACTTGTTCGCGGATACAGATACCACATCTGAAAATGAGCTGGCTGCTATCTTCATCCACGGGGGACTCTATGCGCCTATCAGCAACCTACGGAAGACGATTTACGCGACAACGGGAGACAGGCGAGGCCACGTGCTCGACTCGTTCTTGCGTCTCGCCGCGGCCTGCGGTGAATACATTCCCTTCGATTGGATCGTCGACTGTCTAGCGCTGGCCAGTGAAGATTCAGATTGGCTAGAAGATCGCTTAACGGATGACCTCAAAGAATGCTTTACCTATCGAGGTGTTGAACTGAATGCCTTTCCTAATTGCGAAATCTACCAGCTCACCAATCCCTGGCTCTCCGTGACGATCACACAGGCGCTGGGGAAGGATCTGGTTCAACAAGAGGCCAGGAAGTTCACACTCTACCTCTCCGCACAGGTCCGTCCCACGTCGGAAGAAGGTGCCAAACTGTTTGCGGCCGTGTTTCAGGCGGCAGGCCAAGAAAATGAATCGTTCCAAATGAACCTGCTTCTGAACTGCTGGATTGGTTACTGGAATGCTTCCGCACTCAAGGAGCGACTGATCGCACAGCTTGGCGAGCAACGCCTGCGGCCAGACCGGTTATGGAGCATCATTAAGACCACCGATGGAACGTGGCCTTCTTGGCGCCGCCTTGTTCTCCTCGAAGCCTATGGTGAATATCCCGGCGGCATGCCCGATGACCATCGCATTCCCTGGCAATCTGACGTGGGGATCTGTTTACTAGAATCTGGGCAATATGAAGATGCACGGCAGGTATTTCAAGATCTCCTCAACTCACATGCAGCTACTGATGAGTATCTTGTTAAGGCCTTGTTCCTCTCGTGTCTTGGATCGGTGGAAATATACCTAGGGCAAGCACACCTCGCTCTTCCCTATTTGCACGAAGCTGCAACCATTCAGCAAACTGCCTTACCACCCCTGCATCCTGCCTTAGCAGCGACTCTCAACAGCCTTGGCGACTGCTTCCGCGAGCTGGGCCGCCCACAGGAGGCGTTGGAGAAACTGGAAGAAGCGGAAACCATTCAGCGAACCGCCTTACCGCCCCTACATCACGCCTTAGCGCTGACCCTCAATACTCTAGGTAACTGTCTACGCGACCTGAGCCGTCCGCTGGACGCATTGGACAAATTGGAAGAAGCCGAAACCATTCAGCGGACCGCTTTGCCGCCCCTGCATCCCCACTTAGCGCTGACGCTCAATAACCTCGGCCTCTGCCTACACGACCTGGGCCGCCCACTGGACGCATTAGAGAAATTGGAAGAAGCCCTAATGATTCGGCGGACCATCTTACCGCCCCTGCACCCTCATTTAGCGCTGACGCTCTATCTCCTAGGTAGCTGCCTACTCGACCTGGACCGCCCCCAAGAAGCGTTGGGGAAATTAGAAGAAGCGGAAACCATTCGGCGAACTGCCTTACCGCCCCTGCATCCAGCTCTGGCAGCGACTCTCACTAACCTCGGCGACTGCTTACACAAACTGAATCGCACTCAAGAAGCGCTGGAGAAATTGGAAGAAGCCGAAATCATTCAGCGGACCACCTTGCCATCCCTGCATCCCTGCTTAGCGATGACGCTCTATCACCTAGGTAGCTGCCTACACGAACTGAGCCGTTCACTAGCCGCATTGGAGAAATTGGAAGAAGCCGAAACCATTCAGCGGACCGTTTTACCGCCCCTGCATCCCCACTTAGCGCTGACGCTCAGTAACCTCGGCCTCTGCCTACACGAGCTGGGCCACCCACTGGACGCATTGGGGAAATTGGAAGAAGCCGAAGCCATTCAGCGGACTGCCTTACCGGCCCTGAATCCTCACTTAGCGGTGACCCTCGGTAACCTTGGCGGCTGCCTACGCCATCTGGATCGCCCTCAAGAGGCGTTGGGGAAGTGGGACGAGGCAAGAACACTGTTCCAGTCACACGGAAGCCAGTTTGAAGGTCTCATTCAGCAACTTACCCAGCGGATTGCTCAAATCAAAGGAAATGTTTGAGTATTACACGGGTCCTGATTAACGGGGGGAACCTCTGAAGCGTTGTCGATGCACACCATCGCCTCGGTCGCAGACATGAAGTAAAGACCTTCCAGCCCTTTCGGGGGTCGTAATTCGGGTCAGATTTTGTATCGTGCATGGCGGTTCCAAAGGTGTTGGAGCCTGAAATGAGTATTAACTTACGTGCCGCAAATAAACTCACGCTGCCCGACCAACCTTGACGGTCAGACGAACCGTTTCACCGAGCCGAATCAGCATATCGATGAGCGCGTCGGTACTGAAGAGATCGATGCGCCCACGGATGAGATCGCTGACGCGTGGCTGCATCACACCCAGCGCCTTGGCGACAGCCCTCCGTTTGATACCCCGAGCTGCAATAAGCTCCTGCACCTGGATCATGAGGTCCGCCCGGACCAGCAGATGTTCGGCCTCCTCACGGCGAAACCCCACATCACGGAACACATTCCCGGTGGACGGTGTGATCTTTAGCTTCGTGTCACTTTTCCTTTCTCGTACTCTCTTTGTCTCTCAACGCTGCGCCATGAGGGCCACCAATCTATCTTCCCGCTTTCGTCGCCCGCCACGCGATGGCGGCGGCGCTGAGGAGCATGAGCGAGGCCAGGATGAACGGTGCACCGGGAAATTCTACGGACGTGCTGAGACTTGAGTGCGGTGTGCTAAGAGCGGGGTCGAACCGGATGAAGTAGGCGAAAGTCTGGGTGAAGAGAGTCGGCCCGATGAGGCCGGTCACGCCGTTGATGCTGCCGATGGCGCCCTGCAGCCGGCCCTGTTCCCCACTGCTGACGGGGCGGGTCATGAGCGATTGGTTCGCGGGACCGGCGAGGCCCCAGAAGGCCATCACGGGAATGGAGTCGATATAAGGGGTAGGGAGTCTTTTAATTGGCGCGCGCTTGCAACCCCACTCCCTCAGCATACCGCTAGTCATGATTGGACAAATCGGTCACGTTCTGCCTGAGTTGGGACGCGACAGGTGGCCGCTCGACCCATCCACTGATACCGATAACGCGCCACGAAATCATAGATCACATCGCGGAAAGGAGCCGGCACCAGCACACAGGCGTAATACAGGGGCCACCATCCAGAGAGCTGTCGGATCACCCTCAGAGCCGCAGTGGACTTGGTATAGACACGTCCCTCTTCCAGTAAGAGGAAGGTCTGATAGTCAGTGGCGGACAGATCCAGGTCACGCAGAATGCGTTGGGCTTGCCCGGACTGGAGTGTCCCGAACTTGAACTGCCCCGCTGGATCGTGGGCAATCGCACCACTTACCCAGGCATTGCACCAATTGCAGACCCCGTCGAAGAGAATCAGCCGTTTGTACTTAGTCCATTCATGCACTGAGGGATCGAGCTGGTAGTTCATCAACCGCCTCGCGAGGACCTCTGGACGAGAAGCTGCTTCAGTACCGATACCCAATCGAGACCACGGCGAAGTGGAACCAGCCGAAGGCGAACCGCTCGTCGTTATCCACCCCGCCTTCAAACGTTCGATATCCCGCAGAGACAGACCAATGATCGGTGAGATCATGGCGGATCTTCGCGGCGGCATCGAAGGCACGCCCCTGTGGAGCCACCAGCCCATCAACATCCACAATGGCCATCCAGCGTGGCGCGAAGCGATATTCCGCATTGAAACTGACCAGCGGCACGAAGCCTACGTTACTATCAGTCGCTGTCGAACCGGCTTGCGTCAACTCAACTTTGGCATCGCGAATGAAGGCCGTTGCACCGGCACTTACCCGCCACGTCGATGATTCGTAGAAGAGATAGCGATAGGTCACTCGGTAGGAATCAAACTTATAGTCCGATTCCACGGGAGCACCGGGAGTAAAGGTGCCTCCTGCGAACAGCACCGGCATGGTGAACGACCCGGTCCCTGAGAATCCGAGTGGCTGATAGACGAAGCGGAGCGTATGCCGGCGGCCCGGGTGCCATGTCGCCTCCACCCGTCGTTGCACGATCGGGGTGCTGTCCTGAATGTCGGCGAGCGAGAAGCGTGTCCCTGCACCTGTATCGGGAATGTGAATCTCGTTCCGGCCCTGCCAGATTGCTCCGGTTTCAAATTCGATCTGAAACCGTCGCGCGTCTGTCTCAGGATCTGCCAATGCACGCGGAACCTCAATCCCTAGGAGACATACCAAGACTGCCGACCATGCTACGGCCTGTCTTACAACGACATTGCGCATCGGAAAGGTCCTCCGTTGGATATCCACACATGGAGTGCCTTCCCACGCAATCACACCATGGCGATAGAAGGCGTTTGGCCCCCTGGTCATTATACCAACCCCCCTCACTCTGCTTGCCGCTATGCTTTTATAAGGTTGGAACCTAGCAGAAAGCTTGGGGGTCTGTTCATGAACCTAGGACTGGGAACCGGATGCTGTTCAGCAAAGTGGTTATGGAGACAATGGGGCGTGCGTTTTATCTTTATCGTTAGATACATCATACGAACTGGACCGAGAGTCAGCGAAGGCAGTTTGTCTATGATCCTCCCGCTTTCGTCGCCCGCCACGCAATCACGGCGGCGCTGAGGAGCATGAGCGAAGCGAGGATGAACGGTGCGCCGGGAAATTCTCCGGGAGTGCTGAGACCCGAGTCCGGTGTGCTAAGAGCGGGGTCGAGCCGGATGAAGTAGGCGAAGGTCTGCGTGAACAGCGTCGGCCCGATGAGGCCGGTCACGCCGTTGATGCTGCCGATGGCGCCCTGCAGCTGGCCCTGTTCCCCACTGCTGACGCGGCGGGTCATGAGCGATTGGTTCGCGGGACCGGCGAGGCCCCAGAAGGCCATCACGGGAATCCCGAGACAAAAGATCCAGCCTTGCGGCGCGATGCCATAGACGAAAAAGCCGACTGCCCCGCAGAATAATCCGATCAATACCGTCCTGCGTTCACCGAACCGATTGGTGATCGGGCGGATCAGTCCGCCCTGCACGATCATCGCAGCCAGGCCGACGCCCGCCATCATCAACCCGACCGCGGCCGGTCCCCACCCGTAACGATAGCCCATGTACAGCACCGACACACTCGGCAGCACGGCATGGGCGAGATAGCCGAAGAACGCAACGGTCGCGAGACCGAGGAGTTCATGATGAGAACGCAGCAGCGCGAGCGAGCCGACCGGGTTAGCCCGCGCCCAGGCGAAGGGCGTTCGTTTGTCCGGCGATAGCGATTCGGGGAGCACGAAGAATCCGTAACAGGCGTTCAAAAGGCTGAGCGTCGCTGCGCCCCAGAAGGGCAGCCTGGGATCGATCGCGCCGAGCCAGCCGCCCAAAGCCGGACCAAAGATGAAGCCAAGCCCGAAGACCATGCCGATCTTGCCGAATGCCGCCGCGCGCTGCTCCGGCGGCGTCACATCGGCGATGTAGGCGCCGGCAGTGCTGAAGCTGGAGGAGGCCATGCCGGAGATGACGCGTCCCGCCACGAGCCAGGCGACGTTCGGCGCGAGTGCCATCACGATGTAGTCGAGGCCCAATCCGAAGTTGGACAGCAGCACAACCGGCCGCCGGCCAAATCGGTCGGACAGTGCCCCCTGGATGGGCGAGCAAAAGAACTGCATGAATGCCCAGGCCGTGCCCATCAACCCGTAGAGCACCGCCGCCTGTGCCGTATCGCCGGAGAAAAATTCCTCGACGAGTTTCGGCAACACCGGAATGATGATGCCGAACGACAACATGTCGAGCAGGACAGTGACGAGAATGAAGAACATCGCCGCTCGGCGCGGCACGGTCGTGGTGGGTGGATGGCGTATCACCGTCGCATCCTAGCAGACTTTGCCCCATGCAACGTTTTATCGCATGCGTAGCGAAACTGGGCTCGGACATGAGATTGACTTAACACGACTGGTCCAATCATCTAGGCTGTTGGAAACCATTCCCGCCGAAGCTGCTCAATCACTTCGCTCCTTTCATCGCGCCACAGGATCTTGATGGCTCGCTGGGGAAGTTCTCGCGAGGATCTTGGAGTATTCGTTGTGGCGCGAAGGAGTGAGCCACTGGTCAAAGCATCCCTCATTGCCCTATTCCGTTCATGTATTATAATGAGACGATTCTGCTCCCTATTCCGCGAATCTGACTCGATCGCTGCGTAGATCTGCCAAGGAGGAGCGCCATGAACACCACCGTAGCTGAGATCCCAATGCACCAAACAGTCCAAACCTTCGTCAGTACGCCTCGCAAGATGTTGATCGGTGGCCAATGGGTCGAGGCCGCCTCGGGCAAGACGTTCCCGACCTACAACCCGGCTACAGGCGACGTGCTAGCCCTTGTCGCCGAAGGCACTCGCCCCGACGTGGACCGAGCCGTCTCTGCTGCAAGGAACGCGTTCGAGAATGGCCCCTGGCGCAAGCTCACCGCCTCAGAACGAGGACGGATTCTCTGGAAGCTCGGGGACCTGCTCGAGACGCACCTGGAAGAATTTGCTCAGCTGGAGTCGCTCGATAATGGGAAGCCGGTCGGCGTGGCTCGCGTCGCGGATGTGCCGCTTGCCGTAGACCTGTTCCGTTACATGGCGGGGTGGGCCACAAAAATAGAAGGCAACACGATCCCCATTTCAGTGCCTTATACACCCGGTGCCCAGTATCTCGCCTACACCCTGCGCGAGCCAGTCGGCGTGGTCGCACAGATCATCCCCTGGAACTTTCCTCTGCTCATGGCAGCCTGGAAGCTGGGCCCTGCTTTGGCAGCTGGCTGTACCATCGTGCTGAAACCGGCAGAGCAGACACCGCTCTCCGCCCTACGCCTTGGGGAACTCATCTGTGAAGCCGGTTTCCCCGATGGGGTGGTCAACGTTGTGCCTGGCTACGGAGAAACGGCAGGCGCGGCATTAGCCGGGCATCCCGACGTAGACAAGGTGGCCTTTACCGGCTCCACTGAAGTGGGGAAGCTCATCCTTGGGGCAGCCGCCGGAAATCTAAAGAAAGTGTCACTCGAACTCGGGGGCAAATCGCCGAACATTGTCTGCAAGGATGCCGACGTGGAGGCCAGCATTCCCGGAGTCTCCAGCGCGATCTTTTTCAACCACGGTCAATGTTGTTGTGCAGGATCCCGCCTCTTCGTCGAGAAGGGTATTTTTGACAAAGTGGTCGACGGCGTGGCTGAGGACGCAAAGAAGATCAAGGTCGGGCCCGGCATGGACCTCTCGACCCAAATGGGTCCTCTCGTATCGGATGAGCAACAACGGCGGGTCCTCAGCTATCTGGAATCAGGCCTTTCCGAAGGCGCGAAGGCCGTGGTGGGCGGACGGAAGTTTGGCGACAAAGGCTACTTTGTGGAACCAACGGTGCTCGTCGACACCACAAAGAACATGAAAGTCATGCAGGAGGAAATCTTCGGGCCGGTCGTCTGTGCAGTACCCTTCAAGGATATCGATGAGGTACTTCCTGTAGCCAACGACTCGATTTATGGCCTGGCCGCTGCGGTCTGGACCCGCGATGTCGGCAAGGCTCATTGTATTGCTGCCCAGCTGCGTGCTGGATCGGTGTGGATCAACTGCTACAACATCTTTGATGCGGCGCTGCCTTTCGGTGGCTATAAGCAATCCGGATGGGGCCGTGAAATGGGCCACGATGCGCTAGAACTCTATACTGAAGTGAAAGCCGTCACGGTGCGGCTCTGAACGATTTCTGGAAGGTGCGAGAGATCAGTGGGAATGATCCGGACCTTTTGTCAAAAGAGCTTTGTGGAGACTCCGATAAACGGTAGCAGGTAATTGAGCCCACCGTTCGGGCTATCAGTGCCGCCATTGGAGATGTGGCTGAAACGGACTCCGGCGTTCAGCGCCCATTGTGCAGTCAGATCATAAGTCGCGCCCGTACCGCCCCAGACCAGAAAATTGAAATTCGATCCTTGTTCGGGAATGCGTCCGTCGAAATTTGTCCAGAGCGGGCCGCCGCCACCTTCGACATAGGGCTTTAAGCGGCCGAATGATGTGAACGTATAGATCAGTTTTGGTGTGAATCCAATACCGTATGCGCTGGTCGGTTCCGCAATCCCTAGGAGCGCCGCTTCAACTCCGAGAGCGATTGAGCCACCCCACCACTCATTACCAATTGGGTCAGTCAACGCAATGTGCCACGATGGATGCACAGCCACTCCGTTCAGCTTGGATGACTGTGTATCTATAACTCTCACTGGCAGCATTCCTCCAACCACCACGCCAACTGCCTGTCTTCCAATCCATGTCGACGATGTCTCTTCTGCCACAGCTGGTGGTGACCAAGCTAAACCCGTGCAGACTAGCACCACTGCATATACCCAGCTCATGCGCATACTGAGTCACACCTATGCCTTGACGCAGTCGGTGGTTCAGTGGAGCGGCACGGCATAGGGCAGTATACATATGTGCGTGCGCTGAAATGTGACTTTATGAGTGTCGTGGTTCACGCACGAGTGGAGAGAGGTGCCCGATAGACTAGAGGGAAGTCAATGGAACGAGCTGGCATTCGTTATCCCGCTTCGCGATAGCCGCACTCCTCATTGCGGCATTGGACGCTCCGGCCGTCTTGCTTGCTGACTTTCTCAACAAGGAACGGAGCCTGGCACGTCGGACAAGCCTTCGGCACCGGCCGGTCCCAGAGAGCATACTCGCACTTCGGATAGTTGCTGCAGGCAAAGAACGAACGCCCCTTCTTTGTCCGTTTCTGCACGAGATCGCCACCACAGTCCGGCTGCGGACACTTCACACCCAGGGCCATCGGCTTAGTGGTCTTACACTGTGGGTAGGCGGAACAGGCGATAAACTTGCCGAAGCGACCGGTCTTTACCACCATTGGACTGCTGCACTTATCACAAACCTGATCGGTGGTGATTTCCTCTTTGGGCACGATTTTGATCGTGCCGTCGGGTAGCTTCTCGAAGTTTTGCGTGTTCTTGCAGGGTGGATCGTCTTTGTACGCCGGGCAAGCGAGGAACTTGCCGTTCCGGCCCCACTTGATCTCCATCATCCGGCCGCACTTCTCGCAGGGAATGTCGGTCGGTGGTTCGACGGTATCCTTGGGACCGGGGATCGTCTTCGCTCGTTCCATCTCTCTAGTGAATGGCGTGTAAAAATCCCGCACTGCGGCGACCCACTGTTTGTTCCCCTCTTCCACTTCGTCCAGTTGTTCTTCGAGCTGCGAGGTGAAATCCACGTTGATGAGTTCGGGGAACCCTTTCAGCAAGAAATCGTTGACGGTTCTCCCCGTTTCAGTCGGCACCAATCGCCCTTCTGTCTTTTCGACATACTTCCGATCCTGGATCGTGGAGATGATCGCGGCGTAGGTCGACGGCCGTCCGATACCTTTTTCCTCCAGCTCTTTGATCAAGAGCGCCTCGTTGTATCGCGGTGGAGGCTGCGTGAAATGTTGTTTGGACAGCATCCCAGGAACCGTTTGCCCTTCCTGCTCGATCAACCGTAAGTGTTCGCCTTCAGCTAATGTCGGTAGCTGACGCTCGTCGTCATCCGCCTCCTGGTCGGCCTTGGGTTTCTGCGATGGCAACTCTTTATCAACGCCTTCCATATACACAATCGTATGGCCAGGGAACTTCACGACAGTTCCTGTCGAGCGAAAGATATAGCGCTCCTTCGTTCCAACCGGTGCTGAATCGATTCGGGTCACGTCCAAAATGGCCGGCACCATCTGCGAGGCGGTGAATCGATTCCAAATCAGCTTATAGAGATTGTATTGATCATGATCCAAGTATTGACGTATCGATTCGGGGTCGCGCGCCGCCGAAGTGGGCCGGATCGCCTCATGGGCCTCCTGCGCGGCTTTCGACGTCTTGTAGACATTCGGTGTCACAGGGAGATAATTCGCTCCGAATCGTGACTGAATCACCTCTCGCACATCGGTCATCGCCTCGTTCGAAATACGAGGCGAGTCGGTTCTCATGTACGTGATCAGACCAGTGGCCCCTTCGGCACCGATTTCGATCCCTTCGTAAAGCTGCTGCGCCAGCGTCATCGTTTTCTTTGGCGAAAAGTGCAGTTTTCTTGCGGCTTCCTGCTGCAGACGGCTGGTGATGAATGGAGCGACGGGGTTCCGTTTTTTCTCGCGGCGCTCAATAGACTGGACAACGAACGTCTTTCCCTGGATATCAGCGACGACTCGACTCGCCTGCTCACCATTTTCAATCGACGCACCCTCGCCGTTGAGGCTGTGGAGCTTGGCCTCAAACGACGGCGGATTGGCCCCAGCTAGCAGCGCGGTAATCGACCAGTACTCTTCAGCCCGAAACGCCTCGCGTTCCGCTTCTCGTTCGCAAATCAACCGCATGGCGACCGATTGCACACGGCCCATGCTGAGTCCACGACGGACCTTGTTCCAGAGCAACTGGCTCCCTTGATAGCCGACGATGCGATCCAAGACCCGGCGGGCCTGCTGGGCATTGACCAACTTCATGTTGATTTCACCGGGCGATTGTAATGCCCGTTTGATGGCAGACTCGGTGATCTCGTTGAACAAGACCCGGAAGATCTTACTGTCTTTCTTCTTCTTCTTTGATTTTCCGAGCAGCTCTTGCTCAAGATGCCAGGCAATCGCTTCCCCTTCACGATCGGGGTCCGGCGCCAGGAATATCTTGTCCGCCCCTTCTGCTTTCTTCTTGATCTCAGCCAAGACCTTCGACTTCCCTTTGATCGTGACGTACTGCGGTTCGAAATCATTCTCGAGATCGACGCCTAACTTGCTCGTGGGCAAATCTTTGATATGGCCCACCGATGCCATCACCGTATAGCCACGGCCCAGATACTTGGTGATGGTTCTTGCCTTCGTCGGCGACTCAACTATGATCAACGATTTTCCCATGAGTACTCCGTCTACCTCTGAAGAAGTCTACCATCCGTACCAAATCTTGGAGATTCGTGCAACTAGAATGGCAGTCGGCGACAATCGTCAAGAGATAAGGAACCATATCTACGTGCACAAAAAATGGACTTGATCGCCCACCCAATCGATCATGTGGACCATCCTCACCTCAACTTGATCTTGACGCTCGTGCAGGGCTTGGAGCATCTCACTAAAGACGAATGTATTGTTGCCCCGGCAACTGACGAATCCGTCCGCTCAATTCCAACGACAGCAACGTCGCCGACACTTGCGCGGCACTCAACCCTGTCTGCTCAATGACGGCATCAACCGATTGTGCCTCATAAGACAGCGCCTCATACACCAACAGATCGTCTTGCCTGAGTGTTGCCTGCGCTTCGAGTGGTAGAGCACCAAGTCGCATCATGGCACGTTGACGCGCATCGATTTGCGGAAGAATCTCATCGAGGATATCTTGCGCTCCCTCGATAAGCTTCGCTCCCTCCTTGATCAGGCGATTCGATCCTCGGCACGCTTCCTCCTTGATGGACCCAGGGACGGCGAACACCTCTCGACCTTGTTCCAACGCAAGCTTCGCCGTGATGAGCGAGCCGCTGTTGGTTGCGGCTTCGCTCACCAGCACACCCAACGAAAGCCCGCTAATGATCCGATTCCTTCGTGGGAAGTGATGACTGTGCGGTGCCGCACCAATCGTCAACTCCGAGATGACGACCCCATGTGACTCGATACTCCGACGTAGTGCCTGGTGTTCCGAAGGGTAGGTTCGGTCGATGCCGCACCCCAGCACGGCGATCGTACGTCCTTTTCCGGCCATCGCCCCTCGATGCGCAGCCGCATCAATGCCTCGGGCTAAGCCACTGACGATTGTGACACCGCACTCTGACAGGTCTTTGGCAATCTCCTCTGTGAGAATCCTACCGGAAGCGGTCGCCCGTCGGCCACCCACAATCGCAATGGCCACGTCGTCCTGTGGAGTAAACGTCCCACTCATGTACACCAGCGGTGGCGGATCAGGAATGGCGCTGAGCCGAGATGGATAGGATGGATCAAATACCGTGAGTGTTCGGATGTTGAGGCGTTCAACGATCTTCACTTGGTGATCAATCTGCCGACGGATATTCGGATCGGGTCCTCTCCGTATGGACTCAGCCAATTCCAGGTTGCAGCCGGCGCGAATCAACTCATCCGCAGTCGCCGCGAGAGTGGTATCGGCTGAACCAAGCGCTTGGATCAGTTTAAGAAGGGTGCGATCTCCGACACCGTCAATGGCTTGGAGCGTGAGCCATGCAGTCAATGATGCTTCATCCATCTGGGTCTCGCGAAATGATAGGGGGATTCGCCTCAGCCGGAGGACAGAACCTTAGCAATCACTCTCCTGGCGGGAAACGACGGCGAGTGCGGTACAATACTAAAGAACGACCAGATCGTATTGCTCAAGATGCAACTGACTATCCGGGGTGATGATGATCTTTGCCGAACAATCCCGTTCCAGCACTTCTATTCCATTGCGTTCTTCATCTTGCAGCAATTCCGCCACCGTCGGATGGGCTCCCACAACGATGCGTTGTTGATCTGAAGCGGGCTCAATCCGTCGGATCTCCCGAAAGATTTCGTACGCCACGGTCGTCGGAGACTTCGTATATCCGCGACCTTCGCAGTAGCGACAAGGCTCTGATAGTGAGCGCAGGAGGTCCTCCCGAACACGCTCGCGAGAAATTTCGATCAAGCCAAGATCCGAGATTCTGGAGATCCTCGTCCGTGCCTTGTCTGACGCCATGGCATCCACCAGCGCGTGGTAGATACGATCTCGATTCTTTTCACGCTCCATATCGATAAAATCGACGATGATAATGCCGCCGATTCCACGCAACTTGAGCTGATAGGCAACTTCTTTCGCCGCCTCCAGATTATTGCGCACGATGGTCTCTTCTTGATCTCGCTTCCCCACAAAGCGTCCCGTATTGACGTCGATCACGGTCATGGCCTCGGTATGGTCGATGACCAAAGAGCCGCCTGATTTCAGCCACACTTTCCGGCTCAAGGCACGCACAATTTCCTGCTCAACTCCCAAATGATCGAACAACGGCTCTTCCTTGTCGTAGAAATGAATCCGTGCCGTTTGTTCGGGAGAAAAGCGCTGCACAAAGCCCCGAATAGCCTCGTATTCCTCCCGCGAATCGATCCAGAGTCGATCAACCTTTTTTCCGAACAAGTCCCGCACCACCCGGAAACTGAGGCTCAAGTCCGAATGCAGCAACGCAGGAGCTGGTAATTGTTCCCGCTTCGTCAACACGTCCTGCCAGAGCACGTGTAGAAAATCGACATCGGATTTGAGTTCGTCCTCTTTGACGCCTTCGCTGACTGTCCGCACGATATAACCATAGCCTTGGCGCCGAACGCGGCGCATGATCTCCTTCAACCTGGCCCGTTCTTCATCGCGCGGAATACGCCGCGACACTCCGATATGGTCGACGTTCGGCATAAAAACGAGGTAGCGTCCCGGTAGCGAGACGTAGGTCGTGACTCGGGATCCCTTGGTGCCGATCGGCCCCTTCGAGATCTGCACCATCAGTTCCTGGCCCTCACTCAGCAGCTGTTCGATAGGCTTGGCGCTTTGACGCTTGGGCCTGAGCATGTCCGAATCTTTTTCGTCTTCTTCCGCCTCAACCAGCATATCGCCCGGTTCTGCATCCTCCGACAGATCAGAGACGTGCATGAACGCCGCTTTTTCCAGACCGATATCCACGAATGCGGCCTGCATCCCCGGCAGCACTTTGGCGACTCGTCCCTTATAAATATTTCCGACAAAATCCTTATGCTTGGCGCGGTCTCCAAACAAATCGGTGACCACCCCGCCATCGAGGACCGCCACGCGAGTTTCCTCGCGCGCGACTGTTATCGCAATCTCAACTCCCATACTGACTCCTTTGATCTGAAAGCCGCCGGGATATCGGGAGAGCGAAGGACGCGAGCCCATGCTCAGGTCCGGAGTTCACTCCACCCGTGCCTTCCGTCGGCTCTCGGTAGTATTTGCCCCGAAAGGCAGATGCTCGCGGCTCTGCCTTGTCGGTGTTCACTCAATAAAACAGGCTCAATCGCTTTCGTTTCACATTCAGGAGTAAGCCTAACGATGCCATGGTCATGATGGTAGCGCTTCCACCGTAACTCACCAGGGGCAAGGGTATGCCGACGATCGGAAACATGCCAGCCGTCATCCCAATATTGACCACGACACAGAAACAAAGCATCGCCACGATTCCAACAGCCAGCAACGCGCCAAGCTGATCTTTCGCTTTGGATGCAATCTCCAACGAGAGCCAGATTAATCCGATAAACAGCCCTAGTAGGATCAAGACACCCAGAAATCCCCATTCTTCCGCAAAGACGGCAAACACGAAATCAGTATGTCCCTCCGGCAAAAACTTGAGCTGGCTCTGCGTCCCGCCATGAAGTCCTTTGCCCAAGAGCTGACCAGAACCGATGGCAATCCTTGATTGCAAGGCATGATAGCCCTTTCCGCCTGGGTCATAACCAGGGTCGACGAACGCCATAATGCGCTGTCGCTGATAATCATGCAAGGACCCCCAGACCCCCTCCCAGGCAAATGGGAAGAGCATGATCCCGAATAATAGAATAAATCCAATTGCTTGCGAGCGAATGCCTACCATGAGAAGCATGGCTGCATAGATCGCCACGAAACTCAGGCCGCTCCCCAAATCCGGTTGCTTCAGGATGAGGAGAAGACCAGGCAATACCAAGACTCCCGGCACGATGACACGCTGCAACCATCCCACGCGAGGGGCCTTCGAATAATAGTGCGCCAAGACCAATATCAGAATGAGCTTGGCGAACTCAGAAGGCTGGAAACTGAACGGACCCAGCGCGAGCCATCGTTGTGCCCCTTTACTCGTTCGCCCTTCGAAGAGGACCAAGATCAACATCAACAGAATAAACGCGTAGGCTGGATACGCGAACCGGGCAAGATGGTGGTAGTCCGACGCCCACATGACAAGAAAGGCCGCTGCACCCAATCCGATCCACATCAACTGTTTGAGATAATAAGGGGTGAGCCCATTGTGCTGCCCCTGCGTCACGCTATAGATAGACAGCACCCCAATCGCCAGAATAGCGAGAATCAGGCTCCCATAGCGCATATCGAAGCCGTCGAGACCGCGATGCTCAGTCAATCGATCAATCATGAATCTTTAAAAGGCCCCCCATCAGACCGATTCCTACCGGATAATTCCGATATGACGACGGGAGCCTCTGAGGTCAGTTTCATATAGGCTTCGATAACTTCTTTCGCGAGCGGTGCCGCCGCGGCTCCGCCATGCCCCATATGCTCAGCTAACACCACCACAGCGATTTTAGGCGATTGCACCGGCGCGAAGGCTACGAACCAGGCGTGATCGCGAAACTTTTTGGGAATATTTTCCTCTGGCCCTGGTCGGAGCGCGGCCACCTGAGCCGTCCCCGTCTTTCCGCCGATCGTCACCATAGATGACTTCGCTCTTGTGGCGGTTCCCTTCGTGACGACGTCCGCCAACGCATCCTTGATGATACGGAACGTCTCCGGTTTTGCGTTGATTTTCCCACGAGGAACGGCCGGCAGCTCTTGAAGATTCCCCGTCGCTCGATCCATGACCGCCTGCACCAGACGTGGACGATAATTGACGCCGTCGTTCGCGACTGTGCCGATCATGCTGACCATCTGTAAGGGTGTCACCGTCACAAAGCCCTGTCCGATGGCCGCCGAAATGGTCTCACCCGGCAGCCAAGATTCGCGCTTGACCTTTTGCTTCCACGCAGTGGACGGCATGATCCCAGATCGTTCCGACGGTAACTCCACACCCGTTGACCGTCCAAGCCCAAAGTCCTTTCCAAATTCCGCGATCACATCGATGCCCATACGCTGACCGACCGAGTAAAAGTAGACATCGCAGGAATGGACCAGGGCCTCGTGTAGATCGACATACCCGTGCCCGCCGAGTTTCCAGTCTCGATAGAGTCGCCTGCCAAACTGATATCCACCGGTACAATGAACCGTACTGGACGGCGACATCGTCTTGGTTTCCAGGGCCGCGACAGCCATCGGAATTTTAAAGGTGGAACCGGGGGGATACTGCCCTTGTGACGCACGGTTATTCAGTGGACGCCCTTCGTCCTGCACAATTTCAACCCATTGTTTTGCGGTCAGTTCTCGCGACAAGATGTTGGGATCGAAGGCAGGCCGACTAGCCATGGCAAGGATGTCACCGTTGTTCGGATCGAGCGCGACGATGGCGCCTTGTTCTCCGCCCAGTAGATCTTCGGCAAGTTTCTGGAGCCGCACGTCGATCGTGAGATAGAGGTCGTTTCCAGCCTCCGGCTTTTCGACCACCGCAGCTTTCTTTACGTGACCCACTGCGTCGACTTCCACACTCTTTTGGCCTGCCATGCCGCGCATATGCCGATCATAGGATTTTTCAATCCCATATTGCCCCACAATGCTGCCTTGGTGGAGATCGCCAAATTCGGGTTTCTCCAGTTGATCCGCTGAAATTTCTCCAACATACCCCAGAATGTGTGCTGCAAGTAGACCGCCTGGATAGTTGCGCTGCGACTCGACCTGAACCATGACGCCGGGCATGTCAAGCCGACGAGATTCAACCAGCGTAGCATCACGCAGGGTCATCCGGTCTTTAATTTTTCGTGGAAGCAGCTTGCTGCCCTTGGTCTCCAATTTTTTTCTCACAACAGCCGGGTCCAAACCCAGCAGTTCAGTAAGCTCGTGAATCAACGTTTCGCGATCTTTCACGTCTTCCAGCGTCACATAGAGACTGAAGCTCGGCACATTATTGGCGAGAAGGATGCCATTCCGGTCATAGATCAGGCCACGAGCCGGCTCAAGCAAGACCTGCCTGGTACGATTGTTTTCCGATAAATCTCGATAGTACGGCCCCTCAAGAATTTGCAGATGCCAGAGACGAAGGCCCAATAGCCCCACCACCAACAACAGCCCCACACGCAGCCCCAAAAGCCTGCGATGAAGGTCGCCAAACTCTGTCTCGGGATAATGCGTCGATACCATGCGGGACTCCTAAATCCGATATTCAGAGACCCACTGCTCAGGACGAAAATGACTGCTGATCAGCCAGTAGACGGCCCCGCCGATGATCGCATCAAGAGCGGCTTGAGGAAGCACGATGGTCGAGAGAGCCCACCACAAATCTTGTTGCGCGCTGAGCTTTAACGCGAAGGGCGTGATAAGCCCAACCAGACAAGAGATGACGAATAGCCCTAACACCAGCACAACGGGGCTCAGATAGGCAACCTGCCGACCGGCGAGCCCCGCGATAAACCCCACGGCCCCCTTGATAGTGGCCGCTGAAAGTACATCTTGAGCGGAAAATAGACTCATCGCCCAGCCCACAGCCAGACCGACCAATAATCCCTCGAGCTCACCTCCAAAGAGTCCAATGAGGCATACCGCCACAAAGCCGAGATCCGACTTCACCCCCCACAAGCTGACGTGAGGCAGCAACACGGACTGAATCGAAACAATTGCGGCAATGAGAGCCATGTAGAGCAGCGTTTTCACGATTTCGGCTTCGGCGCTCCAAGACGCTCTCCCTCTGTGGGAAATGAGGATGGGATGATGACCAGTACTTCCTCCACGCGGTTCGGATCAACCTCAGGAGAAAGCTCTGCAGATTGGAACAGCGCCTCGTCCTCCTTATCGATTCTCGTGATTGTGCCGATCGCCAGACCACGAGGAAACCCTCCGACCAATCCGGACGTAACGACCCGATCACCGGGCCTCGCGGTGGACAACAACGGAACGTACTTGAGCCTAGCCACCCCGTGCGTGGTCCCTTCAACAATGCCCTCGTCTCTTGTCCGCTGGATCAAACCGGCGATCGCGTTGTTGGGGTCCGTCAGGAGCAGCACCACAGCAGTGGAAGACGTCGTTTTCACAATCCGACCAACAACTCCGGCCGGAGTAATCACGCCTTGGTCCGACTGCAGCCCATCTGATGTCCCCTTGTTCAGGATGATCGTCTTATACCAATTGCCGGTATCGCGGCCGATCACTTGAGCGGCGACGAGAGTCGGTAGCGCTTGTTTCTTGAATTCCAATAAGGCCGCGAGTCGTTCCGTCGCCGCCGCCGACTCTCGTAGCTGTGCATTTTGTTCCTGCACAAGGTCCAACTCTCTTCTCAACTGCCTGTTGTCTTCTTCAACCCCCTGGAGCGCCACGTACTGGCTCCAGACGTCGGCAATTCGATCATGGATGCCGGCGACGGCTTGGAGAGGCCAGCTGATGATCCACCCGAATGGACTTCCTACCGTTTGAAACACAGTTTGGAGTTGGCCGGGCAACAGGAGGAAACCGAGGACAAGAACGACAGCTAGCGCCAGGGTCACACGCCGAGCACTGTGGGAGAGGCGGAAATTGACCATCCGCATGAGGGATGGCATCTTACCGAAGGTTGTTCGCTTGCGACATGACCGATACTTTCCGAAGGAGATCCAGCTCGTCCAAAATCTTGCCCACTCCCAACACCACGGAGGTGAGCGGATCGTCCACCGTAATGATCGGCAAGTTCGTTTCTTCGCGGAATCGCGTGTCCATCCCCTTGAGGAGGGAACCGCCTCCAGTTAAGACGATCCCACGATCGATGATATCCCCAGCCAATTCGGGCGGGGTGTTTTCTAGTGCAATCTTAATGGCGTTCACAATCGTCCCGATAGGTTCCTGCAGCGCCTCGCGAATCTCGGCATCATCGATGACCAGCGTCCGCGGGATGCCTGATATCAAATCGCGCCCCTTGATCATCATGGTTTTTCGCTCTTCAAACGGATACGCGGAGCCAATCTCAAACTTAATTCGCTCCGCCATGTGCTCGCCGATCAATAAGTTGTATTTCTTCTTAATGTAATTCATGATCGCTTCGTCCATGCGATCACCGGCGACTTTGACGGATTCGCTGTACACGATCCCGCCTAGAGAAATGACGGCGATGTCTGTCGTTCCGCCTCCCACATCGACGACCATGTTGCCCGACGGCTCCGTGATCGGAAGCCCGGACCCGATGGCCGCCGCGACAGGCTCTTCAATCAAATAGACTTCTCTGGCCCCAGCCAACTCAGCGGAATCGCGTACCGCCCGTTGCTCTACCTGCGTAATTCTGGACGGCACACCGATGATGATCCTCGGGCGGACAAAGGCGCTTCGGTTGTGAGCTTTTCGGATGAAATGTTTCAGCATCTGCTCGGCCATTTCGAAGTCGGCGATTACGCCCTCCTTCATTGGCCGAACCGCTACGATATTCCCTGGCGTTCGTCCAAGCATTTTCTTGGCATCAGTCCCGACAGCCAGCACCTTTTCACTTTTCTTTTCGACCGCGACGACAGATGGCTCGTTGAGCACGATGCCCTTCCCGTGGACGTACACGAGGGTTGTCGCTGTACCTAAGTCAATTGCTAGATCGTCGGAGAACCAACCGAACACATCTCCCGGGAACCCCACGGCGTCTCTCCCTTCATCTTGGCCGGACGAGCTTCTGTCCAACCGGTGTGCTTGGCAAATGCCTTACATTAGTCCGGAACGGCGAGTTGCCCGACATCCAATACTTGGGTCCTGGCCACTTCGTCGCCCAACCGACGACCCTGCTCATTCCCAATGATCAAAAAACCCTCGAACGCTAAAATGGCCAGAGACACGAGCCATCCGATGTATGGGACGGCATATGCGATCTGTGCTCCACCTAGCGGCAGATTCCGAATGATGGATTCGCGGAAGCCGACTGTGTCTCGACCATCCAATCGCATGGTTTGCAAGCCCACCAACCGTTTGCCGATACTTTTCCCACCCGCAAACCCATCGGCAATCAAGATGTAGGCCAGACCGGAAAGAAAGCCGACCGGAGGAGCAATTTCGCCTGCGGCGACCACGATGAATAGATCGATCAACTTCGCGATGAATCGATTCAGGACATGGGCCTTCGGATAAACCTGTGATGCCGGCGACGTCGAGGTTGGCCCTTCCCCTATCAAGGGATCTCCTTCTAATTTGTCGCAAAGTATAACAAAACGCATCATCTTGCACAAATAAAGACCGAATCTTTTTCATAGGTTTCTTTTTAGGGCAAGCCTATGCGGTTCACGACCTTCCCAATGCATGGACGGAGGGCACCCGAACGCTAGGAGCGTGTTTTCCAGGCCCTTCCAGGCCACGATGGATGCACCGCACTTGCCTTCTACCCTGTGCATCAGTAAACTACAATTTTCTCGAGGAAGGGGCCGAGATGATCAAGACGATACGGGATGCGGCGCACAACTATCCCTGGTTGCTCAAATCCATCATGATTATTTTGGCCGCGGCCTTCGTTATTACGATGGGTTGGTGGGGATTCGGAGAAGACGCCGGTGGACTTGTCGCCAAGGTTGGAGAGCAAACCGTTTCCCTCGATGAATTCAAACGAACCTACGAGAATATGCGTCGCATCTACAAGGAAAATGTCACCAGTGACTTCAAAGAGGAGGAGTTCAAGGAGTTCGTGGTCGGGCAACTTGTCGAGAGTCGCGTCTGGATCATCGCTGCCGAAGAGATGGGCGTGAGGGTTTCCCAAGTGGACTTGCGCGAAGTCATCATGCAAACTCCGGTCTTCCAGAAGAATGGAGCTTTCGATCCAGAGTTATACAAGCGCATCCTGGCCGCCAACCATTTGACACCGGCTACGTTTGAAGCGATTCAGCACCAAGAAGTCCTGGCGAATAAAGCTCGAATGATCGTGCGGGATTCTGTCGCGCTGACCCCTGCAGAGATTGAAGAAGGACAGTCCCTCATGACGAGGCCGCAAGATTCCGATCCTGCCAAGGCAGTGGAAGCCAAACAGCGAGTATTGGATGACATGCTGTTACAGAAGCAGCAACGGGCCCTGGTCTCCTTCCAACAATCTATGAAAGCCAAGTTACCCATCACCGTCCGCCGCGAGTTGCTCTAAAATTCTCACTACTTTTCTTAAGTCAGATGAGTCAAAATTGACTAGCGGGTGGTTAAACGATCAGCATCGCGTCACCGTAGCTGTAGAAGCGATAACGCATTTTGACTGCCTCTTCATAGGCGCTGCGAATGGGCTCGATTCCGGCGAAGGCAGAAACCAACATCAGTAATGTAGTTCGTGGTAGGTGAAAATTTGTCATGAGCACATCGACGAAATTGAACTGAAACCCTGGGGTAATGAAGAGCCGACTCTCGCCGGACATCGGGACTATTTCCCCTTTTTCTTTTCCGATAGTTTCAAGCGTACGGACGACCGTGGTGCCGACGGCCACTATCCGGCCACCAGCCCTTTTGGTTTCCTGGATGGCTTTTGCAGCTTCTTCGCTGATTGTCAATCTTTCCGCACCCATCTCGTGATCTTCAATTTGTTCCGTCGTTACCGGTTTAAACGTCCCTGGACCGACATGGAGTGTTACGGTGGCAAAGTTGATACCCGATGCGTTTAATCGCCCGAATAGTTCTTCGGTAAAGTGAAGTCCAGCCGTCGGTGCGGCAATCGCTCCTCCGTGTTTGGCAAAGACCGTCTGATACCAGTGGTGATCTTTTTCCGTCGGCGCGCGATTGATGTAGGGCGGGAGCGGCATCGATCCACATTCTTCGAGAAGTTTATCGACAGGCATCGGACTCTCAACGACCACCTCAGTCCCCGTTGCATCTCGCTTAACGATCGTGGCACGAAAGTGTTGATTGAAATCAATGACTTGCCCGATTCTGAGCGAACCTTTAACCATAATCTCCCACCGACCTTCGTTCAGTTCCCGCACGAACAACACTTCAACTGGCTTTCCCGTCGGTCTTTTGATTCCCGATATTCGTGCAGCCAGGACCTTGGTGTCGTTTACGACAAGGAGATCGCCTGACTTCAATAGATTTGGAAGGTCAGCGACATGGCGATGGGTGAGTTGCTTTGTATTTCGGTTGAGGGTCAGTAGCCTCGCGCGGTCGCGCGGCATGATCGGCTCTGCCGCGATGAGCGAGGGGTCAAATGGGAAGTCAAAGTCGGAAAGTTGCATTACGAGGGTGGAAGAAGGGTGTGGGGCATAGGAGGGGCTTGAGTCAATGACGCGTCCTGAAGTTCTGTCCCAGGATAGTAGTAGCTAAGAATGCTCGAAAATGAGTAGCCCAACTCTGCCAGCTCTTTGGCGCCCCACTGGCAGAGTCCGACCGCATGGCCGGCTCCGAATCCGGAAAGGATGACTTCCTCGCCAATAGACTCGATCGAAAACTGGGTGCTCTGCACAATCGTATAACCAACCGCTCTGCGCAGATCCTCTCCTCGAACGATAAGCTCCCCCTCGGAATGCACAATCCGCAACCTTGCCACTCGCCCGGCACGACTATGGGAAACTGGGGAGATAGACTGGATTGTCCCAACCGCAAATCCGTGTTTTCTTAAGTTCTTCTCCAGCACAACGAGCTTAATGGATGTTTTCCATTGATAGTACGGAGATTCCAGGTCGAACGGACATTCGACACCTTTCAAGTAGGGCAGGTCCTTCGACCATACATTCATCGCATCTTCCGTGACACCGGCAGCAGTCGATGAAAACGCAGCGTAGATGGGAGCTCCTTTGTGCGTCACAACCAGGCCTCGAGTAGACTCCACTGCCTGCGCAACCCGCGCATCGAGGCCCCGTCTGCCGCGATAGACCTGATCTTGGGTACCGGCCGCCACGTCATAGTCACGAGCGGCACTCAGCATCTGTTGATGCAGCGCATAGGTCCGGGTAGCGACGGCTTGCACTTTCAGCATTTCGAGATGCCAGGTTGCATCGACCTCAGCAGGCACCACACCCTTCACATACTCCTCTAGATCAACGTAGTTGATGACGAGCAGACTCTTTCCTCGCCGGACGAGTTGAATCGACCCACTGACTTGCAGCGCGTCTTTTTCATCGCCCGCATGGCGCAAGGCCGGAGTACTGTTTTTCGTAATCCAGAGTTTCAGGTCGTGACTTCCCGCCCTCAATTTCAGTCGATCCGTCACCACCGGTTTTCCGTTGAGGAGCAACCCCCGACCACTAACCTTGATCCGCAGTGCCGACTGGTAAGACCACGATTCGTTGCGCTGATCCGTCACCCACATGGCCTGATCACTCACTACTTCAAGCTGTTGGACATCCAGAGCCAACAGAACGCGAATCGATGGCGCTGCTTCGGCCTCTGGCATGGCAATAGAGCCGATCCAAAGCCCTAATCCAAGGGCGAAGGCCCACCGTCGGGTTGTGATTATCTGCGAAAGAGCCATCCTATGAAATAGAATAGCAGACTTAGAAGAATGCTGAGGGCAATACTTGTCCCGATGGGAAAGTAGAAGCTAAAATTCTCCCGTTTGATGGAAATATCACCGGGAAGCTTCCCGAACCACCCGAACACATTTCCGAGACCGGAAATCCGGTCGACAAGGAGGAACAGAAGGCCCAGCACAACGATTCCAAGCCCGATACCAATTAGGATCTTGCCAAAGGTGGCCCATTCCGGCATCAACTTTCATCCCAATCGGCAGAACGCTGAAACAGCTCGGTAGCTTCGTTCTCGCATCGCTCACAGGCTCAACGTACGGCAAAAAGTACGCTTCGCCTCCTCGCTCACTGCGGTCTTGCTACCAAACAGTTTGAGCGTTCTGCTAGTTCTGAACTAGGCATTCCGCGATCTGAATGGCATTCAGTGCCGCGCCTTTCCGAAGATTATCGGAGACGACCCACAGATTGAGCCCGTTCGCAATCGACTCGTCTTCCCGGACCCGACCGATGTAGACCTCATCCTTTCCGGCTGCGTCGAGCGGCATGGGATACAGCTTCTTCACTGGATCGTCGTACACAATCACCCCCGGCATGGCAGCTAACGCGGCACGCGCGTCATTCGCCTTCAGTGGACGCTCCAATTCGACATTGATTGCTTCGGAGTGGCAACGAAGCACAGGCACTCGCACTGTTGTCGCTGTGACCCGAAGGTTCGCAGCGCCGAGAATCTTCCTCGTTTCTGTTGCAATTTTGACTTCTTCCGAGCAGTCGCCTGCCTCGCTGAAGGACCCGATGTGCGGCAGGAGATTGAAGGCGATCTGGTAGGGATAGACTTTGGCCGTCACGTCGCGGAACGCCAGCAAATCTTTCGTTTGATCCATGAGCTCATCCATCGCCGCAGCACCGGTGCCCGATACGGACTGAAATGTCGTGACCACCACGCGCTTCACCCCTACCGCGTCGTGAAGCGGCTTGAGCGCCATGACCAACGGAGTGGTCGTACAGTTCGGAATGGACACAATGCCTCGAGGCATGTCGTGCAACGCAGAGGCGTTCACTTCCGGAACCACCAAAGGGACCTCATCATCCATACGAAACACGGCACTATCGTCGATCACGGCAATACCGGCCGCTCCCAAACGATGGCCATATTCTCTGCTAATGGCGTCAGTCGCGGAGATAAACGCAATATCTACGCCGTCAAAGGACGAGGAATCGGTCAACTCCTCAACCGTATACTCTCTACCTAGACAGGTCATCACCTCTCCGGCCGATCGGTTGGACGCGAAAAGCTTCAGGTCTGTCATCGGAAACTTGCGCTCTTCCAAGATCTCGAGCGTTTCCCTACCGACTGCGCCGGTCGCACCAAGGATCGCTACTGTGTATCCAGATTTCTTCTTGATCATGAAACGCCTACTCCAAGGCCAGCATGCGAATGCGGTGGTTAAAGGTGTCGGCTACAAACAGCGATCCATCGCGATCAGCTGCAATGCCGAACGGATAGCAGAGACCTGCTTCTTTTGCAGCGCCGTCATCGCCAGAATAAGAGGGAGTACCGATCCCTGCCAAGCGGAATGCCACTCCAGATCCCCAATCCCATTGCCGAATGAGATGGTTATCCGAATCGGTCAGGACAAGATCCCCGTTTTTATCGATCGCGATTCCCGTCGGGCGTGAAAGACTTGGGGATGGAGGGTCGGACGGCGACTCATACCGATAGGCTGAACCATCACCCGCCACTGTGGAGATCAGCCCTGACGAGAGTTGGACGCATCGGATTCGACCGTTGAAGGTATCGGCAATATACAATCGGTCATCTGCCAGAGTCAGACCACCAGGCCCCGCGAGGGCTGCATCAATCGCGGGCTTCCCATCTCCGTCGTATGTCGCGGCTCCGGTTCCAGCGACGGTCTGAATCAGACCGGTGTTCAGGTCAACCACCCGTATGCGATGGTTGGATTGGTCGGCAATATAAAGTCTGTGTTTCTCATCGATGATCAGAGCGGCTGGTTCATTGAGAGTCGCCTGATGGGCAGGCCCCCCGTCACCGGAGAACCGGGCTTGACCGGTCCCAGCCAGCGTTGAAATAACCCCGGTCGCCGCCTCGACCATCCGGACTCTATGATTCATAGTATCGGCGATATAGACATTGCCTTCTCGACCCACAGCCACCGCATTCGGGAAGTTGAGACGTGCACTCAGCGCTGGTCCCCCATCTCCTTCGTATCGCTTTATGGACGAGGTCCCATTCGCCCAATACCGGACCGTTCCACTCAAATCCGTGTGCTGGGTGTACGATGACCTGCGGGCCTCCGCAAGACCATCGTCGCCGAGAGGATCCTCCTCAGTAACTTTTGGTGCGGTGTTTTGCGGCTCGGCAAAATCCTCATCTTCATGGGCTGGCATGCCTGCGACTGTCGAAATGACCCCAGTCGCTCGATCAATTTTTCGGATGACGTGATTTTCCGAGTCCGCTACGTACACATTGCCATGGCCATCGAGAGCGACACCTTTCGGTTCATTCAGGTATGCCAGCGCCGAAGGTCCGCCATCTCCTGAAAAGCCGGATGTGCCGTTACCGGCCAATGTACTGATCGTCCATGTGGAAAGAATGGGAGCCATAGCTGGAGATCAATGGCTAGCTGAGGTTTTTGACGATCGCATCACCCATCTCAACAGTCCCGACGATCTGTGCGCCTGGGCTCTGAATGTCCTTGGTTCGATAACCAAGATCAAGCGTTTTTACAATGGCTTGCTCGATAGCCTCGGCTTCTTTCTCAAGTTGAAATGCATACGACAACATCATGGCCGCCGACGCGATGGTCGCAATGGGGTTGGCAATATTTCTGCCTGCGATGTCCGGGGCACTTCCGTGAATCGGTTCAAACAGACCAACCTTAGCCCCGATGCTGGCCGATGGCAACATCCCGATTGAACCGGTGAGCATCGCGGCTTCATCGCTGAGAATGTCACCGAACATATTGTTGCAAAGTAATACGTCGAATTGTCTGGGATTCCGCACCAATTGCATCGCCGCGTTATCGACGTAGATATGCCCCAGTTCAACGTCTTGATAGGATGCGTGGACATCCATAACGACTTTTCGCCATAGCTCTGAGGACTCCAGCACATTCGCCTTATCAACGGAGGTCACCTTCTTGCGCCGTTTCCGTGCCGCTTCGAATGCGACTTGAGCAATGCGTCGAACTTCCTCCGTAGTATAGACTTCCGTATTGACCCCTCGTTCTTGCCCGTTCGGCAGTTTTTCAATGCCTTTTGGCTTGCCGAAGTAGATTCCACCTGTCAGTTCGCGAATCACGAGGATGTCGACCCCTTCGATGACCTCGCGTTTCAATGTGGAGGCATCCACCAGATTGGAATACACCTTAGCCGGTCTCAGATTGGCATAGAGCCCTAAGGCTTCCCGAATACCTAAGAGCGCGCGTTCCGGCCTGAGACTGTATTCCAAACTCTCCCAGCGAGGGCCTCCCACCGCTCCCAATAAGACTGCGTCACTTTGTTTGGCAAGTGCCAAGGTATCGTTCGGCAACGGCACGCCGAACTTATCGATCGCCTGCCCGCCGATATCGGCCGTTGCAAATTCGAACGTATGTCCGTATTTCTGGGCGATCACCTTGAGGACTTTTACGGCTTCAGGAACGATCTCACGCCCGACTCCGTCGCCGGTTAACACCACTATCTTGGCCTTCACTGCTGCTCCTTTCGATTCTTCAATCGACCCATGAATCACCCTATGGCCTACTCCAATACCGTTTCATCTTCCTCCCGCCAGGCTGGATCAACCAGACATAGGAACTCAATATCGACTTCTCCCGTATTTTCGAGAAACTGCTCCCCTCCAGGCTGAACATAGACCGTCAGCCCCGCTTCGATTAGCGTGACCTGGTCATTGATCGTGAATCGCCCTTGCCCGGAGATAAAATAGTAGACCTCGGACGAGGTCAGAATATGTCGTTTCGACCGTTGCCCTGGGCTCACTCTTCCGTGGGCAAGGCTATACCCCAGTTCGAGAGGGGATTTTGCAGGATGAAGGATCTCCCGCAAACGGGTATGGTCGCCGGCCAGAAACTCCGGCCGATCCCCCAACGCAACCTTCCACACACCCAAGCCCCCTTCCGAGGAAGCAATCCAGCTCAAAAAATAAAAACTGTACCGTGCGCATCCGTGTCAAATCAAGTTCACCTTTTGCTCACCTTGCGCCTGTTTCGTCGCGAGGTAGGCGAGCTTGCTCAAGGCACTGAGATAGGCTCGAGCGGAGGCTGTAATGATATCGGTATCGGCTCCATGCCCGGTAACTGTCCGGCCATCCTCTTGAACCCGCACCGAAACTTCGCCCTGTGCATCCGTCCCGCCGGTGATCGCTTTCACCACATACATCAGCAGCTTGCTCTTGGTCTGCGTGATCGCCGCAATCGTGCGGTAGACGGCATCCACCGGTCCGTCACCTGTTCCAGTTTGAGCAACGGCCCTGCCATCGACCTCCAGCTCTACTGTGGCGGTTGGAACCTGGTTAGTTCCACTTGAGACGCACAGTGTCTTCAACGCGATACGGTCGGCCATTTTCGATAACTCTTCAGAGACGATGACCTCGAGGTCTTCTTCGAAAATATCTTTCTTTTGATCAGCAAGTTTTTTGAATCGCTCGAAAGCATGGTTCACCTCTTCCTCACTGAGCTTATATCCCAATTCTTCCAAGCGCTGACGAAAAGCGTGCCGACCAGAGAGCTTTCCCATCACCATCTGGCTCTCAACCAATCCGATGGATTCCGGTCGCATGATTTCGTAGGTCGTCTTGTCTTTGAGTAAGCCATCCTGGTGAATACCCGAGGTATGGGCAAAGGCGTTAGCCCCCACGATCGCTTTGTTGGGTTGGACGACCATGCCCGTGATCTTGCTGACCAAGCGGCTGGTCTTTGCAATTTCTTCCGTCCTGATTCCGGTATCGGCTTGATAGAAATCTTTCCTGGTCCGGAGGCCCATGACAATTTCTTCCAACGACGTATTCCCCGCCCGCTCCCCAATGCCGTTGATTGTACATTCCACTTGACCAGCCCCATTGATAATGGCCGCCAAGCTGTTCGCGACTGCGACACCCAGGTCGTTGTGACAATGGACAGAAATGACTGCCTGGTGGGCATTGGGAACTTTGTTGCAAATTCCCTTGATCAGCGCCCCGAATTCCTGTGGGACTGCGTAGCCTACCGTGTCGGGAATGTTGATGGTACCGGCCCCTGCAGCTATAACCGACTCGATAACTTCGTTCAGAAAGGACGGATCCGAGCGGCTGGCATCCATCGGAGAAAACTCGACGTCGTCGACATAGCCACGAGCCCGCTGGACCATCTCCACCGCACGTTGTTTGGCCTGCTCGCGAGTCATCCGAAACTGGTGCTTGAGGTGGATATCGGACGTCGATAAAAATGTGTGGATGCGCACCCTTGAGGCCCCTTTCAATGCTTCCCAGGCTCGGTCAATATCCTCCGGACGTGCTCGCGCAAGACTGCAGATCGTCGGCCCTTCGACTTCTTGAGCGATCCGCCGGACCGCCTCGAAATCTCCAGGTGAACTATAGGCGAATCCCGCTTCGATGATATCGACACCGAGCCTCGCCAGCTGTTTGGCCACCATGACCTTTTCTTCCACGTTCATGCTGGCGCCAGGCGATTGCTCGCCATCTCTCAATGTCGTATCGAAAATTCTGATCTTGCGTGCCATGTTTGACCTCCGATCACAAGCGACTGAAAAAGTCCATTCGGCCAGCCCGCAAGGCATGAAACCCCTGACGCGCACACAGTTGGTACGTTGAAGGGGCACATGACTGGGACCACAGTGAGAAGGCTTTTTCAGCAACCTGCAAAAACACAAAAGCCTTCATCCCACTCAAACAGGGACGAAGGCTTGACTCGCGCTCCGTGGTACCACCCTGATTCAGCCTGAAGCCAGACGTGGTTGTTCAGGCCCTTCTTTAGGCCCCTTACGGGGGCGAAACGGAATCTCCTACCATATGATCGGAGATTCGGCTCGGAGGTGAGTTCGACGGGATCTAGGCTGGTTTGCACCACCCACCAGCTCTCTATGAGGATATCCAATACCCTGCTTCTAGATTGCTCGCCTACTACTCCTCGTCTTAGCCGTTCGACGCTTCGAGATTCCTCCTGCTGTCCGCTGTTACGATCTTGTCTCAATCGGCGATGGGTCGACTTTCCCAACACTCTTTTTCCCGGTAGATGGAGCAACTAACGAAAACAACTTTTCGACCGGCCCCATCAGTGCATACCCAGCGAAGACGACAAAGAGCATGACAGCCGGCAACGCCGCCACCATCATCAACGCGAGAATCCCCCAGACGAGATAGGTGACATGCCGGTGGCCCTTGAACTTGAGCTCTTTGAAGCTGCGGTATTTGATAGTGCTGACCATCAGGAACGCTAGTACCAAGGTCATGATCAAGACCACGATCGGCTTGGCTTCCGCTCCCATCTTGAGAATATAATGATCGAAAACCACCAGGGAAGCCACCACTCCGGCTGCGGCTGGAATCGCAAGCCCGGTAAAGTATTTGCCGTCGGCTAATGCAACTGTGGAGTTGAATCGCGCTAATCGCACAGCTCCCATCGCCACGTAGGCAAACATCACCGCGACGCCGAACGTTCCCTGTCCGCTCAACGCCCAGGAATAGATCAACAGACCCGGCGCGACGCCGAACGACACCACATCGGACAACGAGTCATACTCCAGACCGAATTGGCTCGTACTATTGGTCAGGCGCGCCGACTTCCCATCAAGGACATCAAAAATCATCGCGACGAGGATCGCTATGGCCGCTTCCACGTAGTTGGCGTTGAAGACAGAGAGGATGGCATACACTCCGCAGAACAAATTGCCGGTCGTAAACAGATTCGGGATGAGGTGCATGGCGGCCTTCCGCCGCTTCCCTTCCTTCCCAAACGAATTTTTGAAGCCTGCCGTTTTCATGGCAACTCCCCCACAATCGTTTCGCCGCCTATTACTCGATCCCCGATCGCCACACGAACTTTGCTCCCGATCGGTAGAAAGGTATCCATTCGTGACCCAAAACGAATCAACCCGAACCGCTCACCTCGGATCGCCTGATCCCGCGGAGAGACCCAAGACACGATACGTCGAGCGATCAATCCTGCCACTTGAACGCACAGCACCTTAATGCCTTCGTGAGTCTTGATCATCACAGCATTCTGCTCGTTTCTCAATGTCGCCTCTGGCTTGCTGGCGACCATGAACAGACCCGGCTGGTACTGTACATCTTCGATCACCCCATCACAGGGCATCCGGTTGATGTGGACGTTGAAAACATTCAAAAAGATCGTGAGCCTGATACTGCGCTCTTTCAAGTACCGTGGCTCGAACTCTTCCTCGATCGCGATGACCTTCCCATCACCGGGAGCGACGATAAGATTCTGGCCTTGTGGTACAACTCTGGCTGGATTCCTGAAGAACCAGGCACAAAAGAGCGTCGCAACGGCGCCGAGAAACGCAACGATCGGCCAGCCCAACCATCCAGCCAGCAGTGTAACGCTGGCTGGCGCTGCGATGAAGGGAATTCCTTCTTTAGCAAATGGGATACCGACAGCATGATCCGCCACGAAACTGCCTCACTCTTTATGAGGGATGTTCAAATGGGCTGACCAGCGAGGCCGCAGCGAGTGAAAAGGCGAGGCGTACGCGTTCATTGTACGTTGAGCCTTTGAGCGATGCGCGAACGAAGCTGGTAGTCAGTTTCAACCTCCCTAGTTCTTGGTTTTATCGACCAGCTGATCCTTCTTAAGCCACGGCATCATCGCCCGCAGTTGAGATCCGACCGCCTCAATGGGATGCGCTTCGCCTTTGGCGAGCAGCGCATTGTAAACCGGGCGATTGGCTTGATTCTCCAGGACCCATTCCTTGGCAAATCGCCCGGTCTGGATCTCATCGAGAATCTTCTTCATTTCCTGCTTGGTCTGTTCCGTGACGACACGCGGGCCTCTGGTCACATCGCCATATTTCGCGGTCGTGCTGATGGAGTAGCGCATATTAGCAATCCCACCTTGGTAAATGAGATCGACGATGAGTTTCACCTCGTGCAAACATTCGAAGTAAGCCATCTCCGGTGAATAGCCAGCTTCGACCAAGGTCTCATACCCGGCTTGAATCAATGACGTGAGCCCCCCGCAGAGCACCGCTTGCTCTCCGAAGAGATCGGTCTCGGTTTCTTCACGGAAATTCGTTTCAATGACGCCGGCGCGGCCTCCGCCGATGGCGCTTGCATAGGCTAATCCAACTTGCTTCGTGGTACCACTGGGGTCCTGATGGATCGCCAGCAGACAGGGGACGCCGCTGCCCTTCGTATACTCGGAACGGACCAGGTGCCCAGGCCCCTTGGGGGCCACCATGAAAACATTGATGGAGGCCGGCGGCACAATCTGCCCAAAGTGAATATTGAATCCGTGTCCGAACGCCAAATAGGAGCCGGGCTTAAGATTGGGCGCAACTTCCTGTCGGTAGATGGCCGCTTGCGCTTCATCAGGCGCCAGAATCATCACGACATCGGAGGCTTTCGCCGCATCGGCGACAGGCATCACTTTGAGTCCGCTCTGCTCAGCTTTTTTCCAAGACGCTCCTTCGCGCAACCCGATCACCACACTAACACCGCTTTCTTTCATGTTCAGCGCATGTGCGTGCCCCTGACTCCCGTAGCCAATCACGGCTACCTTCTTATTTCGAATCTGCTGAAGATCGGCATCCTTATCGTAATAGATTTTCATGGCACACCCTTTCACTCATCCAGTCAGTATATAACAAAGAATCGCACTCCGCAGGGCACTACTCGCGAGCCACTTTCTTCGCTTGAGCAGCAGTTGAACGGACTGGTTCACGAGCAACAGCGACCCGGCCAGTGCGGACCAGATCCTTGATCCCAAGAGGCTGGAGCAGGTTGATGATCGCCTCGATCTTCTTGGAATCACCGGATACTTCGATCGTGTAGGTCGTCGGGGTTGAATCAATCACGTTCGCCCGAAAGATGTCCACAATCCTGAGCGCCTCAGCTCGATCCTGATCCTTCGTATGGACCTTGATGATCGCGGTCTCCCGCGAGACAAACTCCGTTTCATTTAAGTCGACGACCTTGATCACATCGATGAGTTTGTTCAGCTGCTTCACAATTTGCTCGATAATCCGCTCGTCGCCCGACGTCACAATCGTCATCTGCGACATAGACGGATCGAGCGTTGGGGCAACCGACAAACTTTCAATGTTGAAACCTCGCCCGCTGAATAGCCCGGCAACACGGGACAGGACCCCAAACTTGTTTTCAACAGTCACTGAAATAATGTGTTCCATCTTTTTGAGTACTGAGAGCCGAGTCCGATCATTCAGTGCTGAGCGTTTCTCGCTCAGCACTTCCCCTTACGCTGTGAGCACAGTGTCTTTATCTTCCGGAGTAACCTTTGTCGCTCCGGATTGTTTCTTCTTCAACTCCGGTGGATCTTCCAGAATCATCTCGTGATTACACCCACCGGCTGGGATCATCGGATAGCAATTCTCATAGGGATGGGTGGGAACATCCACGATGACAGGTTTGTCTGTCGACAAGGCCTCTTTCAACACAGCATCGAGATCACCGACCTTCTTGACCCGCAATCCCACCGCTCCATAGGCATCCGCCAGCTTGACGAAATCCGGCGTCGTATCCAGATAACTCGACGCATAGCGCCCTTCGTAAAAGAGATCTTGCCATTGTCGGACCATGCCGTGAAATCCGTTGTTCAGGATGATGATCTTCACCGGCAACTTGCTTACCACCGCTGTAGCCATTTCCTGCATGTTCATCTGAATACTTCCGTCTCCAGCAATACAGAGAACCAGCCGGTCCCGGAAGGCCGCCTGCGCACCCATTGCAGCAGGGAACCCAAAACCCATGGTCCCAAGCCCGCCCGAGGTCAACCATCGATTCGGCTTTGCCAACTTGAAATACTGTGCAGCCCACATTTGGTGCTGCCCGACATCGGTCGAGACGATCGGATCCCGGTCCTTCGTCAGCTCATACAACCGCTTCACGACCTGCTGCGGCTTGATCGGCCCATCCTTCTCTTGGTGGTACGTTAATGGGTGAGCCTGTTGCCATTCTCTGATCTGATCCCACCATGGTTTCCGAAGCTCTTTCTGCTCGCCGTTGACCGTCGCGCGTAAGATTTGGTTCAACTCACGAAGCACTGTCTTGCAGTCTCCGACGATCGGAATATCGACATGGATATTCTTCCGAATGGATGTCGGGTCAATATCGACATGAATAATCTTCGCATATGGGCAGAATTCCGACACCTTCCCCGTCACCCGGTCATCAAACCGTGCGCCGATGGCGATCACCAGATCGGAATAATGCATGGCCATATTGGCCTGATACGTGCCGTGCATGCCAAGCATACCCATGGAAAGGGGATGTTCTCCGGGAAATACTCCGAGCCCCATCAGCGTCATATCCACGGGGATCTGCGTCATCTCCGCCAATTCAATCAGCTCCTGTGAGGCTGCGGAGAAGACCACACCGCCACCGACGTACAGAATCGGCTTCTTGGCCTTCATGATCGCTTCGGCTGCCTGCTTGATCTGCCACTTATTGCCATCGTAGGTCGGGTTGTACCCCCGGATCGAGACGGAATTCGGATAGGTGAATTCTGCCTTGGCCATCGACACATCTTTTGGGATGTCGACGAGCACTGGCCCCGGGCGACCTGTGGTCGCAATATAAAACGCCTCTTTGATCGTACCGGCCAGATCGTTCACGTCTTTGACGAGGAAATTGTATTTCGTGCAGGGGCGACTCAACCCGACATTGTCCGCTTCCTGGAACGCATCGTTCCCGATCAAATTGGTGGGGACTTGGCCGCTGAAACACACCAGCGGGACAGAATCCATATAGGCATCGGCCAACGCCGTAATGACATTGGTCATGCCGGGGCCGGACGTGACCAGGCACACGCCGGCTTTCCCAGTGGCTTTGGCATATCCTTCCGCCATATGGCCCGCGCCCTGTTCATGGCGCGTTAAAATCACTTCAACGTCCTTCTGCTGATGGAGAGTATCGAAAATCTTCAAGACGACTCCTCCAGGAAGCGCGAAGATGGTCTTGACGCCTTCACGTTTCAGGCATTCGATGAAGATTTCAGCACCGGTGAGTTTCATGACAACCCTCCCTCCAACCGCATGATACGATCTGCCTACAATAGTCAGATATTAAAAGGACACGCCCGGCGAAGGACGCATCATCATGCAGAAATGTCTTTGAAATCAAGGGGAAAGATTTAAGATCCTAACATCCCCATCAAGACCCGTCAATACAGCGCCACGTGAATCACCGAGAGTACTGGCCACGACGCGTTTTAGAAGAAGCGTGAGCGGAAGACCTGTAAGCCGGATTCTGTCCCGCAAAGAAGTTTCCCTCTTTGCCTGGATGATCATTTCTCTGGGATTCGAGTTACCTCGAACCTCAAGCGACCTACCCGAAGACCTCGACCGGGCCAGTCGGTGTGCAGAACCCCGTAAAGAGTCCGACACATGTCTTCCTATTTGGCCTTGCACCGGACGACGCTTACCGTGCCAGTGATGTCACCACCACCGCGGTGGGCTCTTACCCCACCGTTTCACCCTTACCTGAGCCGCAGCAACCAGATGGGATCCTATTGCCTTGGCCATCGGCGGTTTGATTTCTGTGGTGCTGGTGTCGGATTGCTCCGCCTGGGAGTTACCCAGCGCCCTGCCCGTGGAGTCCGGACTTTCCTCTCGATGCGCTATGCACCGAGCGACCATCCAATCTTCCACCCACGCCAAATCAGTATAAAGAATGAGGCTGGTCGGTAACAAGCGGACTGGTATGTCTTGTCTATGACTGACCCGAGGCCGCAGAGCCTTTACCTGCCACCAACTTCTGGCAAAGGGGTAGCCGGCATCTGGCTTCTCTTTTTATAAATGGCCATGGCCTCCGGCATCCACTCTTTCAATTGGTCGATGCGGGTGTCATGACTCGGATGGGTCGACAGGAATTCGTATTGGCCCCCACCGCCAGAGGCCTGCCCCATCCGCTCCCAGAGCGCGACCGACTCGCGCGGGTCATACCCAGCATCAGCCGCTAGGAGAATCCCGACATAGTCAGCTTCCGATTCATGTTTCCGGCTGAATGGAAGCAGCACCCCAACCTGCGCTCCTGCACCCAGGGCAGCCATCGTCGCCTGACCCAGCATCGGATTTCCGCCACTGAGTCCAATCGCAGCACCGACGACCTGCAACCCCACATTCGCCACCTGTCCTTGACTCATCCGCTCCGCCCCATGGCGAGCCAAGGCATGCACGACCTCGTGTCCCATCACCGCTGCCAGCCCGGCCTCAGTTTTGGCCATCGGGAAAATACCGGTGTAGACCGCCATCTTGCCCCCTGGCAATGCAAAGGCATTGGCCGTCTTATCATCCTTGATGACTGTGACTTCCCACTGAAACTGCTTGGCCATCTCGGCATACTTCGACCGTTTCGCGGCCTCGACAATACGGGCCGCTACCCGCTTCACCGGTTCAATCTCACGAGGATCTTGCGAGGGTCGCATTTTGGGGTCGCTTTTAACCTGATTGTACGCCTGGGCCCCCATCTGCATTTCTTGGCTAACTGACGTCATCAGCAACTGCTTGCGCCCGGTGTAGGGATTGGTCTCACACGCTGCTAAGCTCGCCGATACCGCAAGCACACAGAGCACCGTCGTCGTTCGTTTGAATCGCCACGTGCACATCTTCGATCCTCCCGTCAAGGCGAGTCCTGATAGATCCAGATGGATTGACCGCTATGGATCCGGTTGGTAGATTACCGCGCCCCTAGGAATAATTTCCAGAGGGAGACGCACAACCCGTATGACGACACGACCATCTCCCACAATCGAGCGTATCGGCATCGACGAATCGGGGAAGGGCGACTACTTCGGCCCGCTCGTCATCGCTGCCGTGTTCGTCGATGCCACGACGCAAGGAGAACTCAGGCTCATGCAAGTCCGGGACAGCAAGAAGATTTCGGATGGGCGCATTTTAGAAATGGCTCCCGATATCAAGATCGTTTGCCCACACAGCGTCATTGCGATCGGGCCACAGAAGTACAACGAGCTCTACGCCAAGATAAAGAATCTGAACCGTCTGCTTGCCTGGGGCCATGCCAAAGCGTTAGAGAATCTGCTGGAGCGCGGTGTGACTTGTGAGCGGGCCATTTCAGATCAATTCGGAGATGAGCGGCTGATCTTGAATGCTTTACAAGAAAAGGGGCGAACGATCGTGCTCGAACAACGAACTAAAGCGGAATCCGACTTGGCCGTCGCCGCCGCCTCGATTCTCGCACGGGCAGAATTTCTCCTGCGCCTCAAACGACTCTCCGGTGAAGTGGGCACCATCCTCCCCAAAGGAGCCTCCCCAGCGGTTGAACTCGCGGCGAAGATGATCATCAAGAAGCACGGACGGGAACGATTGGAGTCAGTGGCGAAACTGCATTTCAAGACCACCAAGGCAGTGCTGGCGGGATTAACCTAAACGAGAATAGCAATCTGCTGTCAACTCGGTTGGCGTTCACCACCCTCATCTGAAACATGAGGTAATTTTACTTTGGTTCAGGTGAGCCTTTGTGGTCCGGAGCATCGGTACACAATGACATTCTATGAGCAGCAATCGCGCAAAATCTGCAGCAGAGGGCGGAAGCCAGTGAAGTCGATGGTCCCAGCATTCGATCTGATTACCTTATGAGCAAACACTTTCTTGCCGTAGCACATATCGGTGTCGAAATTATTCTCTTCGTTGAACTTCTTACCATCAATAACGATATCCTTAACCTTATCATCGAAGAAGTCTTCTATCTTCGATGATGTCCTGTCTGGTTTGAGTGGCGTTGGCACTGCACGAACGGTTCAGTGCCGATCGGCTTAACCTTCGAGACGTTGCTTATTACATTCCGAACTTTTGAGCCTCCTCCATCATTGTCATAAATCATGATTACCGGTTGAGCCAGTCCAGGCCCTGAAAAGCGTCCTGTCTCCTTAGGATAGTCCTTGATAAAATTGCAAAGTACCCCACTGCCACCGTCCTTCAGACCGAGAAGCCTTGCAGTGCTTGTCCTTGGATACTTGTAAATTCGAATCTTGAGTCTTGTCTTCCCACCCCTCATAAGTTCAGCGAGTGCAGGAAACTCTCCTGCCAAGCTCACAATCTCATGGGTGAGATAGACATTGTCGGTTTCGCCTTCGCAAATAAGCAACGGAGCAGATGCCGCACTGAAGATGCTGTAGAAGAGGAACTGTTTGTACGTGGCCGCAAGTGACGCTGAATATTTGTGAGTACGTGCATCGTTGAAGCACTCGACACCGTCGATGAAACCCAGCATGCCGTGTAGCTCATTTAAACTGCCTGGGCGTTTCTCCAGAACAACTTTTTCGCCTTTTGCTGTTGTCCTGAGAACCTCAAATTGGCCCGTAGTCACAAGCCTATGCACCATAGCCCTTATGTGGTGGCGATACTCCCTGGCTACATTGATTTTTTCGTTCACTACAAGCCCCGTCACGTTCTGGCGCGAGTCACGATACATCATACGGGTCTTCTTTGAATTGATCCGAAACCCGGCCCGTTCAATGATCTGCTTTAGAGATTCACCATGCAGCCACAACTGGGCGTGTCCTGTGCTAGTTGCAACTGGAACTGCAATTTGAAACGGGAACTCCTTCTTGTTGGTGGAGAAGGTGAGGTCGTCGGCATATCGTGAATAGATGCCGCCACACTCGGAGGCCAACTTGACCAGACGAATATCAAGCACATGCGCAACAAGGTTGGAAATGATGGGCGAGCACGGACTGCCTTGTGGCAGCGAATTTTCGTGACATGCGATTTGGGCTATGACGGTGGCAACCCTTTCCTGAAGCGCAAAATCTCTGTTTTTGAGAAAGAAGCCGCGAACCCTGCCGAAGTTGATCGACGGGAAGAAATCTTCCAAATCGATATTAAAAACCCATCGTCGATTCCGATGTTGTCTCGCGTTGGTGAGAATCGACCGATCACGTTTGAAGCCGTGGGCTATCTGGTCCTTGCGCTTGTAACTCGCACTGATCTCATCGTAGCAGTCCTGAAGTAAGTTGGATAGCCTACGCTGTAGGAGCTTTAGCCTCTCAACAGGTGCCTGAATCGTTCGCTGTCCACCGCTTCGCTTGGGGATCTGAAATGTTGTGTACTTACTTCTCGGAGGCTGCTTGCAGAGAAGGTAGGATATGGCCGTCGGTCTAAAACCTAGGAGTGTCGCTAAATCGCTGATGGAGGTTGCCGCCTTCAGGACAGACAACCTCGACATATTTTTCTAGAGTAAAGATGGGTGACTCACCGGTACTCTTACGCGATAGTCACGCGAGACACAAGACACGCTGTACCCCATGCGAAGTGTGACGCACACGGAGAACAGCATACCCTCTCACATTTCTTTCAAATGCCACGAAACATGGCACAAAATCTACCGGTGAGTCTGACGCAAATATAGCACAGGCGCTAGTACAGAGCCATGCGTGCTATACGCCAGTAATCGAGCCAGTGGCAGGATGCCTAACCGGGCAATAGCATCGCTCCATGCCATGGCGGTCCGACACATTGGACACATATCAGGATATTCAACTCAGGATATTCAATAAACGTCAGACTGACTTTCCTCTTTCCATATCAGTTTTTTGCTTCATTGAGAGCGGACGAGGTTTCTGTCTCAAGCTCGACTTCACCTAACAGCATCTGCACCAGTTCAAATCCAGAGGTATAGTCATAGTCGGCTCCGTTCACCTCTACCTCTTCGGGTAAGGCTTGGACCTTTGTTTTGAGCGCGACGAACCACGGTCTTGCAACACAACCTCGTCCGCCGTATCGTAGACTCATCCACTACACAGACGGCCAGAAGAACACCTGTTCGTCAAGAAACTCCGAAAGGAGGCAGCGATGCCAAACGGATTCACGAACATCCCGGATTGGTTAGCGTGGGAGAACGCCGGTGGCAGCATTGCGGTCGGCGAAGTGAACGGGGACGGACGACAAGATCTTGTCGTCCTCATGGTGGACGATCCGCCCGGGAAGAACCGAGGCTTGTATCGTGTGGGCAAGAATCTCGACGCCTCCGGCACACCTACGGCGGGCTGGGGACCCTGGATCGACGTACCGGATTGGTTCTCGTTCGAGAATCAGGGGGCCGGACTCGCCTTGTGGGATCTAAACGGGAACGGGAAGCTCGATCTCGTGGTGTTCATGATTGATGCGCCTCCGGGACAAAATCAGGCCTTCTATCGGGTGGGCCGATCACTGGACGGCAACGGCAACGTCACGGGTGGCTGGAGCGACTGGATAGGAATTCCTGGCTGGTTTCCGTGGGAGAACCAGCATGGCGCCATCGCGATCGACGATCTTGACGGCGATGGCCGTCCCGAATTGATCGTCTTCATGATCGACAACCCGCAGCAACAGAACCAAGCCTACTATCGCATTGGGAAACAGCTCGATGCCGACGGGCGCGTCACCGCCGGCTGGAGTGGATGGCAGCAGGTGCCGGACTGGTTCTCTTGGGAGAACCAGGGAGCCGGTATTGCAGTGGTCGATGGGGAGCAAGCTGACGATCACGACCTCATCATCTTCCAGATTGACAACGCCATTGGGCAAAATCAAGCGTTCTTTAGACGTGCGGCACGGATGCAGATCACCGGCAACGTCGACAGCTGGGGACCATGGATGGGTGTCCCCGGTTGGTTTTCCTGGGAAAACCAGGGCGGTGGACTTGCGGTGGCCGATCTCGGCGGCCGCAGGAAGATGATCGTCCTCAACATCGACAACCCGCCTCAACAGAATGCCGGCCTGTACGAGGTGCTCGATGTGGATTCCGATCCGGCTCGCGAAGGACGATGGGAGGTGTTGCCGTTCAAGTCCGGTGTTCTCGCCGTACACGCCGCTCTACTGCCCACAGGAAAGGTGCTGTTTTTTGCCGGCTCGGGAAGCAGCGCCGTGCGGTTTGCCAGTCCCGACTTCGGCAATGAAACGATGGGCATCTTTACGAGCGTGGTGTGGGATCCGGCGGTACCACATGGTCCCGGAGCGCCGAACTTTTCCCACCCGCCCACACTACGGGTTGCCGACGGCAAAGTCTTCGATTTCTTCTGCGGCGGCGATGCGTTTCTTCCGGACGGCCGCATGCTGTCCGCCGGCGGCACGTTGGGTTACAACCCCTTCAAAGGCCGCAAAGAGGTCGCAGTCTTTGATCCCTTCAATGAATCCTGGGCATTCGTGAATAACATGCAGCATGGCCGCTGGTATCCGACCCTCATCACGATGGGCGATGGCCGAGTTCTCGCGACAACCGGTCTCAATGAAGCGGGGAACGGCCACAATCAGGCTGTGGAGTTGTACTCGGCGGGGACCGATACCTGGCAGGGACTACATCTGCCGGCAGGTTTCCCAGGCCTGCCGCTGTACGCGCATCTCTTCCTGATGCAAGACGGTCGCATCTTTTTCTCAGGCGGACGCATGGACGACCCTCTACAAGTTGAACCCTGTGTGCTGAACCTTGCGCAGAATCCGATCGGTCTGACATTCGTCCCCGATCTTCTCGATCCAATACTACGGAACCAGTCGGCCAGCGTGCTGCTTCCGCCGGCACAAGATCAAAAGGTCCTCATCATGGGCGGCGGTCCCGTGGGCAAAGAGGATAAAACCGACGCAACCGGGATGGTGAGTCTCGTAGATCTGAAGGCACCAAACCCTGGCTATGTCGCAGCCGACCCCATGTTGCTGCCTCGTCTGCACTTGAATGCCGTGCTCTTACCGGACCGGACCGTGTTCGTCACAGGTGGATCGCTCAAGCAGGAAGATGAACCACTCGCCCGGCTCCAGGCTGAAACCTATGATTCGGCGACAGGACAGTGGACGTTGATGGCCGCCGCCGCTATTCCACGTCTCTATCACTCGACGGCCCTGCTCTTGCCCGATGGGCGAGTTGTTGCAGCTGGAGGAAATCCCGAGGGGGGCCACTCGGTGGCGTGGGACCCGCCGGACCCCGAAGAGGAAATGCGAATCGAAGTCTTCAGCCCGCCATACCTCTTCAAAGGCCCACGCCCCGCGATTGGTGCTGTAATCATCGAATGGGCGTACGGCCAGCAAGTGTCAGTGCCGACGCCACAGGTAGCTCAGATACGTTGGGCCCATCTGATGAAAGGTGGAGCGACCACACATTCGTTCGATTGCGAGCAGCGGCTCGTCGATCTTCCGATTGTGACTCGCAATACAACGACGCTGGAGATAGCGGTGCCCGGCAACCGTAACCTCGCGCCGCCCGGATGGTACATGCTTTTCGTCGTCGATACGAAGGGCGTTCCTTCCGTGGCAACCTGGGTGCACCTTACCTAACCTTTGGCCTAACCAGCACAACTCCCCGGCGGTCGAACTCGCGGCGAAGATGACGGGCGGGAACGGTTGGAGTCAGTGGCGAAACTGCATTTCAAAACTACTCAAGCCGTGTTAGCTGGCTGACCTAAACCTATTTCCCCACACGAAGCTCCGAAAGCTCCGACGGCTTCCCATCTTACTCTTAATAAGGAGACTTCGACTTTCTCCTCGATGTCCACACCCCTGGAATGACATCGATATCCATGAAAACCTCAGGATTGTCGAGCTGCTCTAGGAAAGAGTTAGCTAGGCGTTTGGTCCATCCTACGTACGCTTCTCTATCATGGCTGCTAGGAATTCTTGACTTCATTGGATACCTCCCTCAGTGAGAAATAGTCTCTGAGCGATCAAGAACCGCACAAGACCCCTGTTTCTTCTTGTCATGAGGCAAACTGCTTGCCTCACTGAGAATATAGGCGATCCGATTGATTTTTCAGGGGAGATGAAAGAGGATCGGGGCGTTGCGAGTAGGCGTCTACCAGTATCGGATTGGATACTGGTGTATCAGAATGGATGCTGGCGCAGCCTTTCTATTGGAATCTGATTGGGTGCGAAGCCAGGCGCTGGGCAAAAGATTTTTCGCCCGCCTTAAACCGACTCCCCAACTTCAAGATCTGAGGGCGTAACTCCTGGCACTGAGGGCGCTTCCACCGCCGGCTCTCCTTCCCAGTACAACATCCGCCGGCAGTACGGGCATACATGCAGATCGCTGGAGCGTTTAACCTGCGCAATAAGCTGGGGCGGAATCTGGAGGCGACACCCAGCGCAGATACCATCACGCACCGCGGCAAGAGGCTGATCCTTCCGTGAGGCCTTCACTTGGTTGTATCGATCGAGTAGACCTTTCTCGATCTTCGCGGACGCCTCCCGATAGTGACCTTCGAGTTGTGCAAGCTCCGTCGCAAGCTCCTTGTCCTGTGCGTCCAGCACCTGCTTCTCCTGAGCAAAGACTTTCTCCAGAGCGTTCTTCTTGTCTTGAAGTTCCTTGGCGGTCTTCTGGAGCTGGTCGGTCTTGTCCATCGACAATAGAATCTTCTCTTCAAACTCTCCCCGTTTCTTGTTCGCCAGCTCCAATTCGAATAGATGTGCCTGATACTCTTTGTTGGTCTTCAGGTTCGCTGCATGTGATTTCATCTTCTCGGTGTGCGCCTCATGCGCCTCGAGATCCTTTTCGTGCGCACGCCGTTCCTTGGCAGCGGCGTCGACGATGGCTTTGGTTTCGTTCAAGAGTTGAGCCGCCTGTTGAAGAGGAGATTCAGCAATATGGAGACGTTCGGGAATTTTTCGGCGAGTCTCATTGATCTCCATGATCCGGAGATCGAGTTTTTGCAATTCGATGAGTGGGGAAAGTTTCTGATTCAACATGCCCTTTCCATCAATGCCGGCGCATTGAAGGCGTCAGAAGCCCGCCCGGCTGGTGGGCCCACTAGGACTTGAACCTAGGACCAGCTGATTATGAGTCAGCCGCTCTAACCACCTGAGCTATGGGCCCGATCGAAAGAGTCGAACTCAAGCTGCTGGCTGAATAAGCGCCAGGTGCTTGACGGCTGCTATCGGCCTCGGTATTCACCATTCGTCGCCACTCAATCTTAGATTCTAGGCCGACCCTTCGAGTGGAGTCAAATCACGCGATCTTGATCGGTGAAACACCTATAAACTCTCGACAAAACTCCTGAGCTTTTTGCTGCGGCTTGGATGCCGCAATTTTCTCAACGCTTTCGCTTCGATTTGCCTGATGCGTTCGCGTGTCACCTCGAAATCCTGGCCGACCTCTTCCAACGTGTGATCGGTCGCTTCACCGATGCCGAACCGTTTCCGCAACACTTTTTCCTCACGCGGTGTCAACGTTTCCAGCGCACTGTTGATCTGGCGCTGTAAATCGTAGCGAATCGCGGCCTCTAGTGGAGACACTGCCTTTTTGTCTTCGATGAAATCCCCCAAGTGACTGTCTTCTTCTTCGCCGATCGGGGTCTCAAGCGAGATGGGTTCACGGGCAATCTTCAGAATCTTCCGGACCTTGTCCAACGGCAGGTCCATGCGCTCGGCGATCTCTTCGGGAATCGGTTCTCGTCCCAGCTTCTGTACAAGATGCCTTGACGTGCGAATGAGTTTGTTGATTGTTTCAATCATATGAACCGGAATGCGGATCGTGCGCGCCTGGTCGGCTATGGCCCGAGTGATCGCCTGCCTGATCCACCACGTGGCGTACGTGCTGAACTTATACCCGCGTTTATACTCGAATTTGTCCACGGCTTTCATGAGGCCGATGTTGCCTTCCTGGATCAAATCGAGGAACTGCAGGCCCCGGTTCGTATATTTCTTGGCGATGCTGACCACGAGTCGCAAATTCGCTTCAACCAACTCTGCCTTCCCACGCTTGACCTTTTCTTCTGCAATATCGAGGTGCTTGACTGCATCCTTGATTTCTTCAGCCGGCACCAAGGCTTCTTCTGTTTCAAGTTGGCGCACCTTCGCTTTGGCGGCTTGGTAAACTTTTCGAATCTCGAGCAAGCCTTCCTCCGAGATGCCGGTCTTCCGCTTGACGGCCAAGAAGTCCTGGCGGCTCCGGCACATCTTTCTCAACAGCTCTGCCCCCGCCTCTCCGGCCACTCCGATGCGCCGTTGGCAACTGACCGCCTCTCGCTCGGCCGCCCTGATCTGGAGGGCAAGCTCGCGGACACGCTGCACCATTCGCTCTTTCAACACGCCATGGAGATTGACCGATTCAATCCTATTCACCACTTGCTGGCGTATTGCATCGAACTGCTTCTTGAACTTTTTTTGTTTGACTGGGTCATTGCCGAGATGCCGGCCCTTCTCCGCGAGCCCCTTCAGCGCCAGGGAGACTTTCCGGACAGAGTTCAGCGCCTCCAAGGTCTTGACTCGCAGCTCTTCGTAATCCCGTTCCACCGGCTGCTGTTCTTCCTCAAAATCCTCTTCGGTCTCCTGAATCGGCACGATTTCGCGCACATCGATTTTGGCGTTCTTGAGCTGATCCCGAAGTGCCAGGACGAATTCAATGGTCATTGGCATCCCGTAGATCACAGAAGCGATATCGAACTTGCCTTCCTCAATCCGCTTCGCGATTTCGATCTCGCCTTCGCGGCTGAGCAGCGCCACGCTGCCCATTTCTTTAAGGTATAGTCGTACTGGATCATCGGTTCGGCTCAGTGCACCGGGTGTCAGATCAATTGCTTTCTCGTTGTCATCCTCGGATTCAGACTCGACCTCTTCTGTATCTTCGCTGGCTTCACCATCCGATCGCTTCTGCACCCGTTCGCCATCCGTCGTCTCGACGATTTCAATATCCATCTCCCCGAACATGGCCATAATGCTGCCGAACTGGTCTGACGACACCACTTCGGCGGGCAAGGTATTGTTCAGCTCGTCATAGGTCAGAAAGCCTTTTTCTTTCCCGATTGTAATCAGCTTCTTCACCTCACCGAGCAATTCTTGTTTCGGCATGACTACTCCTTCACCAGTGAAACCATACCAGCGGTCGGCGTGCCGGCTTTCCGCATCCGTATTTCATTGATCTGTATGTTAAGCACATCCACTTCATCGGCACGACCTTCCCGCTCGGCCGTTTTCAATTTCGTAATGAGCTCCCTCATCGCCTGCTCTGATCGCTTGCGGTCTAGACGATCCAGGCAGGCCTTCGCGTGCTCCGATTCATCATCGAAATGATTGTCGCGAAGTGATAATTCCGTCGCCAGGGCGCCGCAATCCGGATCATCCACCAATTGATCCAGTACCGGCTGGACTTGAATGCGACCATCTCGATCCACGTGGATCAAAGCCACTTCGACGAGCTTGCGACAGCCTTCGATTGAAAATTGCTCCGGCTGCAGACGCCGTACATCGACTGCCGAAAGCTTGCCGCGCAGCAGAAGAATGACGAGGTCTCGTTCTTCAGGTGCCCCCTTGAACAGCGTCTCCGTTGGAGTAGCGGTGACCGCTTGGCGTAACTGTCCTGAACCAGGCGGTTGCTGCCGAGTGAGGACAGGATACCGTTCGATCAAACGCGATTGATTGATTCCTAGCCGCTCAGCCACGACTTTGAGACGCTCTTCGCGCTCAATCGGATGTTCGCTCTTCTGTAGGATGCGAAGAATTTCATCCACGCTGCGGATCCGCCCTTCGATCGTGCTCGACTCCGTCGTCTTGAGACTCTGTTCCAGCGCGAAGTCCAACAAACTTGGAGCCTGTTCCTCCAGTCGAAGAAATGCCTCAGGACCGTCCTTCCGAACATACGTATCGGGGTCTTCTCCCGCCGGCAGTGTCACGACTTTGACGCCTAGCCCGCTGTTCACAAACAAATCTAATCCTCTCAGCGCGGCTCGCACTCCGGCGGCATCGGGGTCGAACAGCAACACGACCTTTGAGGCAAATCTCCGCAACACCTGCACATGGTCAGACGTGAAGGCAGTCCCCAAAGTCGCGACCGTATGCGTCAGCCCCGCTTGATGAAGTGCAATCGCATCGAAATAGCCCTCGACCACGATGACCGTCTTCGTTCGTGCAATCGCTTCCCTCGCATGATCGAGCCCAAACAGCGTCTGCCCTTTCTTAAAGAGCACCGTGTCGGACGAGTTCAGATACTTGGGCGTCCCATCGCCAAACACGCGACCGCCGAACCCCACCACACGTTTCCGCAAATCCGTAATCGTGAACATCACACGGGCGCGAAACCGGTCATAGAATCCCGACTGGTTTGTTCGGGCAATCACCAAACCGGCTGCCGCCAGATCGCCTTGTGAAAATCCCTTGCTTGTCAACGCCCGCAAGAGCCCATCCCATTCGGCATGCGCCACTCCGACTCCGAAGTGGTCGATCATGCGCGACTCAACCCCTCGATGTGCTAAATACTCACGGGCCTCGGAGCCGGCTCGCTCATCCCTCAAGTTCCGCTGAAACCACGCGGCTGCCGCCTGATTAACCCGCTCAACTGTCTGCGCCATCACCGCCTGATGCCCGGAATTTGCGGCTCTCTCTTCTACCTCAATCCCGACTGTTCGTCCGAGATCGCGCACCACTTCGGGAAAGCTTGCGCCGGTAAGGCGTGAAAGAAAGGTAAATACGTTGCCACCGGCGCCACACCCGAAACAATGGAAGATCTGTTTAGACGGACTCACCGTAAAGGACGGAGTCTTTTCGTGATGAAAGGGGCACAGCCCTTTGAGATTCTGCCCTGCCTTGCCCAAGGAGACGTGGTGACTCACGATGTCGATAATGTCCACCCGGCCCTTGATACGTTCGATCGTGTCATCGGAAATCAAACCTTGCCCCACGAGAGTCTCAGCTCCTGGAGTCTCAACTAACCAGCCGAGTCGGTGCTAAGTTGTCAGAAGAGTTGACCGTTCAGGTTAACAGACCGTCTAAAAATCTGTCAAATAGGGAATTCCATCAACCGGGAGGCCAACTCATGTGCCGTCCTCCCAGTACGTGAAAGTGAAGATGGAAGACGGTTTGCCCTGCATCTCTCCCGGTATTCGTCACTACACGATAGCCGGAGTTCTGTATGCCTTTCAGGGCTGCGACCTTCGTACAGCTCATCAGCAATCGTGCGAGTAACATCTCATCTTCCGGTCCCAAGTCTTGAACGGCTGTAACATGCCGTTTGGGGATCACTAGCGTATGGACGGGAGCTTGTGGATTGATGTCGTCAAAGGCCACCGTGTGCTCATCCTCCTGAACAAGCTTCGCCGAAATCTTTTTCTCCACGATCTTACAGAAAAGACAATCGCTCATGTTGACCTCATGAAGCGGGCTTGAATCCCCGATCGGTGGTCGGTGCTCATCGAGGAAGGGCCGGTGTTCTACTTTTCCATCCGCAACCCTGATTTTCCAAATCGTCGTCCCAATTCTCTATAGATGTCCTGCAATGAGAGGTCGTGATACCCCAGAACCATGAGCGTATGAAAAAATAGATCGGCCACTTCGTAGAGGATCTCCTCTTTCTTGCCCCCCTTCGACGCCAACAAGACCTCTCCGGCTTCCTCTGCCACTTTCTTTAGAATTTTGTCATGGCCACCCTCGAATAACTTCGTGGTATAGGAACCGGTCTGGGGGTTAGAACGGCGATCTTGAATCGTGCGGAGGACACTTTCAAGAATTCCACCGTGAGCGTCTTGCGAATTTCCATGAACGAGTTGGCCCTGTTCATCCAGCCTGGAAAAGAAACAGGCTCGTTCCCCTGTGTGGCATGTCGGTCCGACTGGTTGCGCCTTGACGAGAATGGTATCGGCGTCACAGTCGATGAATAGTTCCTTGACCTCAAGCGTATGACCAGATGTTTCGCCCTTTTCCCACAGCCTATTTCGAGACCTACTCCAAAAATGGACTCTCTTTGTAGCAACGGTCTTGGCCAGTGCCACTTGGTTCATATACCCGAGCATCAACACCGTCCCATCGAGCCAATCCTGAATGACCGCCGGGAGAAGACCTTGTCCATCGAATTTGAGCTGTTCTGTAGTGTCCAGGTTCGCCATGTCACGCGACCCCAGAGAGCACGTCCATACGCACGGGGACCCCACGGTCCCGCAAGTACGACTTAGCCTGAGAGATCGTATAGGTTCGAAAATGGAAAATGGACGCGGCCAAGACCGCATCGGCTTTCCCCTTAACAAAACCATCATACAGATGCTCCAGAGCCCCCACTCCGCCCGAGGCAATCACTGGAATCGACAGGGTTTCTGACACTGTAGCGGTCAGATCCAAGTCGTACCCCGTCTGCCGGCCATCCTGGTCCATACTAGTCAATAAAATTTCTCCGGCACCGTACTGCTCCATCCGTACAGCCCATTTAACAACGTCGACTCCGGTTGCGGTGCGTCCGCCATGCGTGAAGACCTCCCAGCGGCCAGCCGTAGAGCGCTTGGCATCGATCGCCACAACAATGCATTGTGTGCCGAATCGTTGAGCGGCCTCTTTAACAAACTCAGGTCGTCTGACTGCTGCGGTATTGATGCTCACCTTATCCGCTCCGGCATTCAACAAGGCTCGGATGTCGTCGAGCGTCCCCACGCCGCCGCCGACCGTCACCGGCATAAAGACCCGAGCAGCCGTCCTCTCAACCACGTCAATGATCGTCTTCCGATTCTCATGAGAAGCCGTGATATCGAGAAAGCAGAGCTCATCCGCTCCTTCACAATCATACCCCACCGCGGCTTCGACCGGATCACCGGCATCGCGAAGGTTGACAAAGCTCACGCCCTTGACCACGCGACCTTCTTTGACGTCTAGGCATGGAATGATGCGTTTAGTCAGCATGGCGACCGGCAGAAGAGTGCGAGTCTAGAGCGGTTATGGCAGTCTGGTAGTCTAACTTCCCGTCGTACAGCGCTTTCCCAACAATCGCTCCTTCGATCTGGGCACCGAGGGATTGCACCGCTCGCAGGTCCTCCAGGCTGGTAATACCTCCCGAAGCAATCACCGGGAAAGGCGAACATTCAACGATTTCTTCTAGGGCCGACAGATTCGGTCCACTGAGCATCCCGTCTCGTGCGATGTCGGTGTAGATCACCGCCCCGATCGAACAGTCCGAGAGCTCTTGCAAGAGCTCTATCGCTTTGACTTCCGACACGGCTGTCCAGCCCTTGACTGCTACTCGACCATCCTTTGCATCGAGCCCAAGGAGGACCCGATGAGGAAATTCTCTGCAGGCCGCTTCGAGAAACGTCCGATCTGTAAGTGCTGCGGTGCCAAGCACCACGCGCGCGATACCGGCGCCCAGATACTGCCGGACCGTATCCAGAGTCCTGATGCCACCACCAACCTGGATGGAGGCGCTGACCGATCTCATGATGGACTGGATGTGCGGTAGATTTTTAGGCTCACCGTCGACGGCTCCGTTCAAATCCACGACGTGGATTAAGGTCGCTCCACTCTGCTGCCACTTGAGTGCGACTTCCGTTACGTCGTCAGAATAGACGGTCTCGGCCGCCATATCGCCCTGGCGTAGCCTGACACAGCGCCCGTCCTTCAAATCAATGGCAGGAATGACCAACACTTTACTGCCCCTCTCCCTTCCCGAACGGAAATTCTTTCAATACTTCATCGACCCCGTATTCTGCCAGTTCCCCCGCCGTCACAAATGCCCATCGTTGCAAGAAACCGATAAGGTCTTCGGTCATAGGCCGCTGCCGTTCATAGTACCTCCCAACCCAAAGCACTTGCCCGTCCGCCGCCACCAACTTAGCCTCGAACCCAACTGTCGCCGTAGGACTCGCCCCCAGTCGACTGCCGACACGTTCCTGGTATGCCGATACGAGACCAACCAAGGCAGCGTCCACGTTGAGTCGTTTGGCGATTTCGGCCGCGGCTTTCTCCGGTCTCCCCTCCGTTGAGTCACCATTTCCGATAATGACTCGAGCTGATTCACCTGGAGACAGCACACGAATGCCTTTCCAGTCCTGAAGATGCCCCCAAAATAACCCTGTTACTTTTTCGGCCGCATATCCAGGCACCGCCAGAGTCTTCTTCGGCAGGGAGTCCGCTTCTGGTGGAATCCCCATAGAGATAGCAGACCGACGGACACTATCAGGAACCGGAAGAAAGAAATCGTCATTGTCTCGGGCTTGGGGTGTCGCAACCGATGTAAACGGCAGAAGGGCAATGGAACGAATCTGGTATCGAGACAGCTCAGGAGCCGACTTTGTCGCCACCTTTGCACCGCTGCAGCCTGTCGCAATACTTGCGGTCACAACAGCACTGATCACCAGGATTGTGTGGAACTGCCTGCCTGGCACCTTCACTTCCATGCTCCAAAATTCTTCATCAATTGCAACCCGACCGCCTGACTCTTCTCCGGATGGAATTGGCACGCCACTATATTGTCCTTCCAAATGCTTGAGGTAAAGGGCATCCCGTAGGTCGTCGTCGTGGCGGTGATCTGCCTATCGTGTGGGTCTACGAAAAAAGAGTGGACGAAGTACCAATCCGCCCCATCGACGATCCCTTTGAAGAGCGGACAAGGCAGTTGGACATTGACCTGATTCCAGCCCATGTGTGGAACCTTCAGGATACGATCCTTCGAAAAGGCTCGAACTTTCCCTGGGAAAATGTTGAGCCCCTCATGCCTGCCGAACTCTTCGCTTTCCGTAAACAGCAACTGGAATCCCAAGCAAATCCCCAAAAATGGCTTTCCCGACTGAATCGAGGCTTTGATAGGCTCGATCAATCCGTATTGATCCAAGTGCGCCATGCAATCGCCAAACGCCCCGACACCCGGCAACACCACATGGCTAGCATTCTGAATCGAAGATGCATCGCGGGTCACAATCGCCTGGTGCCCCACTGCCTCAAAGGCCTTGGAGACACTGCGCAAATTCCCCATTCCATAATCGACGATGGCTATCATTATGGTCGTCCGCACGAAAGAATCGTAACAATACCGTAACTGGACTTACCTCGCTACTCCCAATTCGCAAAACAAAAAGGGGGCAGCCGCGACAGCCTACCCCCTTCAAGCAATCGACACTGCTCATCCAGCCTGTCTATAGACTCCCCTTCGTCGAGAGCACTTTCCCCGCCAACCGCTCTTCCCCCGTCGTCGCTTGATCCAGCGCCTTGGCGAGCGACTTGAATATCGCTTCCATGATGTGGTGAGGATTGCGGCCATAGAGCAGATTCACGTGCAAATTCAGACCTCCGTGCGTCACAAAGGCCTGAAAGAAATCCTCGAATAAGCCTAGATCGAACGCTTTGATTTTCCGGTCAGGCAAATTCACGTTGTAGACCAAGAACGGTCGGCCGCTGAGATCCACGGTGACTTGAGCCAGTGTTTCATCGAGCGGTGCTGAGCAAAATCCAAATCGCTTGATACCGGCTTTCTCACCCATTGCCTGATGCAGCGCCTTTCCCATGACGATCCCGACGTCTTCCACGGTGTGATGATCATCGATGTCGAGGTCACCCTTTGCCTGCACCGTCAGGTCGAAAAACCCATGTTTTGCCAGCAGCTCCAACATATGGTCGAAGAAGCGGATGCCGGTATCGATCTTCCCTTGCCCGCGGCCGTCCAAGACCCACTCGACACGAATGTTGGTTTCTTTCGTAGCACGGTGAATACTAGCCCGACGTGGCGCCGGTCCGTTCTTCTTCATGAGAATCTGCTCAGGGCCGACTTGGCGTGCGCATCAAAGCCTTCGATCTGCGCGAGGCGAATGAGAGGATCTTTCACCTTGGCCAATTCTTGTTTCGTATAGTGTACGATGTTGCTGACCTTCACATAGTCGTTGACGGACAGCGGGGAAAAGAACCGGGCAGTTCCCCCCGTCGGCAAGACGTGATTCGGTCCAGCGACATAATCGGCGACCGACGGTGGCGTGTAGCGTCCCAAGAATAAGGCCCCTGCGTGGCGAATCTTCTCCAAATAATCGAAGGGATTATCCACCGAAAGAGTCAAATGCTCCGCCGCGATTTCGTTGGCCACCACAATGGCTTCGTCCAAGGTGGAGACGACGAAGGCCACTGCATGACGCGCGATCGACTTCGAAGCGATTTTTTCTCTTTGAAGCCCCTTCAGCTGACTCTGAATCAGCTTGGAGACGTCCTTTGCCAACCGTTCAGATGTCGTGACGAGGAACACCTGCGCGTCTTCGTCATGTTCAGCTTCGCAGAGGAGGTCCGCTGCCACATGGGCCGGCTTCGCGTCGTCGTCCGCTACCACCAGCAATTCACTGGGACCGGCGACCATGTCGATCCCAACGGTGCCGTAAAGCAATCGTTTCGCCGTGGCTACGTAGATATTCCCGGGCCCGACGATCTTATCGACCCGGTCGATGGTCTTCGTTCCATAGGCGAGTGCCGCCACTGCTTGAGTCCCGCCGATACGGTAAATCTCGGTAACCCCGGCAATGTCGGCTGCAACCAGCAAATAGGGGTTGATTCCATCCTTCTGAGGTGGCGTGACCATCACGATTCGCGAGACACCGGCAACTTTAGCCGGAATGGCGCACATCAGCACGGATGACGGGTAGACGGCTTTCCCTCCAGGTACGTACACCCCGACCGCGTCTACCGGCCCCACGACCTGGCCCAATGTGGCATCCCCATCCTGATACATCCAGGTCTTGGTCCGCTGCCGCTCATGAAAAGACGTAATCCGTTGCGCGGCCAGACGGAGCGCATCACCCTCGTCTTTCCTGATATGAAAGTAGGCATTCTTGATCTCATCCGACGTGACACGCAGGGCTTCCGGCTTCAGTGTGAGTTTGTCGAACTGCTTGGTGTAGCGCAGGACGGCCTTGTCGCCTCCACGTTCGACGGCCTGCAGAATCGTCCGCACGGTTTTTTCAACCGCAGCCCCGGTCGTGCGGCCTCGAAGCGAGACCTTTTTTAAGGATGGAAGAAAGCTGCGATCTGCCTGTGTGATAATTCTCATGGGCGAGTGACTCTTTTCTTGCGACTACTTACAGTCGGTGGATGGCCATTCCCGTATTCAATAGCTTGAGTCTGCACCGCAGATCGAAGTTTTCGAATCAACGTCATCATCGGTTCCTGCTTCAATCGAAAGCTCGCCCGGTTGACGATGAACCGCGCCGACGATTTGGCAATCACTTCCACCTCGACAAGGTCATGAGCTTTGAGCGTGCTGCCGGTTTCGACCAAGTCTACTATCCGATCAGCTAGTCCCACCACCGGCGCCAACTCGATCGACCCATACAGTTTGATGATCTCGACCGGAAGCCCGCGCTTGTTAAAGTAGCGCTCCGTGATCCGAGGGTATTTTGTCGCGATGCGCACCTTCGAGGACAAGCGATCATTCAATCCCTCTCCCTGGAGCGAGGCGACGGAGATTCTACACGCTCCGAACCTCAAATCCAATGGTTCGTATACGTCACTTTCCTGCTCCATCAAGACGTCTTTCCCGACAATCCCGGCATCTGCCCCACCATACTCCACATAGGTCGGAACATCGCTGGGGCGAACAATGAGGAAGGTCATATCGTTCTCGCGACTGACGAAGATCAGGCGCCGGCTATCCCCCGACAACCCGGTAATCGTATAGCCTGCTCGTCGGAAGAGTTCGAGCGCTGAATCGATGAGCTTTCCTTTGGATAGCGCGATCGTCAACATGGCATGTTCCTAATGAATAGCTGCAGCTGTTCGACGCTGAACATCAGCCCCTAAAGCCCCAAGTTTTTCTTCGATCCGTTCATATCCTCGATCAAGATGATAGACGCGTTGGATTTGGGTTATCCCCTCTGCTGCCAACCCCGCCACGATCAGACCGGCGCTGGCACGCAGATCGGAGGCCATGACCGGAGCCCCGGTAAGCTGCTTACATCCGGTCACTACCAGCCGATTGCCTTCCACACGGATATCGGCTCCCATCCGTCGTAATTCTTCTACATGCATAAACCGGCTCTCAAAGACCGTTTCAGTGACGACGCTGGTGCCTTCGGCAAGGCTCATCACCGCGGCCATTTGGGCCTGCATATCGGTGGGGAATCCAGGGAACGGCAAGGTCTTCACATCAGTTCCTCGCAGGTTGCCGGGCATTGTCAAACGTACCGTGTCTTTGTCTTCCTGTATTTCCGCACCCGCCTCACGTAATTTCATCAGGACCGCTTCAAGATGGCCAGGGCTGCAGTGGGTCGCCGTCACATCACCCCGAGTGATGGCAGCCGCTGCCAGATAGGTACCGGTCTCGATACGATCCGGGATCACTTCGTGGTCCGCGCCATGGAGCTCTCGTACCCCCTCAATCGTGATCACATCGGTTCCTGCCCCGTGAATTCTGGCCCCACGCTTGATGAGAAAAGCAGCCAGATCCACGATCTCCGGCTCCTTAGCCGCGTTTTCCAGTACAGTCGCTCCCTCGGCAAGTGAGGCAGCCATCATGAGATTCTCCGTACCGGTCACCGTCGGCGTATCACAATAGATGCGTCCGCCTCTCAACCGTTTTGCTTTAGCTGTGATATAGCCGTGGTCAAGGGAAATGTCTGCCCCCAATTTGGCCAACCCCGCCAGATGAAGATTGACGGGACGGGAGCCAATCGCACAACCTCCGGGAAGAGAAACTTTGGCTTCACCCCAACGCGCCAACAATGGTCCCAGCACAAGCACAGACGCACGCATGGTCTTGACGAGATCGTAGGGGGCTTCTGTCGATTCGATCACATCGGCTTGGATGACGGCACGATTGCCCTCATGTGACACTTTGGCTCCCAGAATCCCCAGAAGCTTTCCCATCGTCAAAACATCAACGACCCTCGGAACATTCGTGATGATACATTCCCCACCGCCAAGAATGGTCGAGGCCAGGAGAGGGAGCGCAGAATTCTTGGCACCGCTAATACGGACTTCCCCGCACAGCCGTTTGCCACCGCTGATATGGATTTCATCCATGCCTGGATTCCTAGCCAGCCCGCCGGGCGATCATGACTCGTTCGATGCCAGCTTCGTCTGTGACGGTTTGAAGCCCCGTATAGCCTCCGGCCTGTTCTGCCGCCTGTCGAACGAGAGGAAGTTGTCCCTGGCCGATTTCCATTACTAGTAATCCGTCGGGAACAAGTAACTCTTTCGAGTCATGGAACAATCGTTCATGAACCTCAGTCCCTCGCGGCCCAGCAACCAAAGCTAATCGTGGCTCAAACTTTCGTATTTCGGGTTGGAGTTGTTCCCATTCTCCCTCGGCGATATACGGAGGATTCGACACAATGACATCGACTGTTCCAGCCGCAACATGGTCTCGCAATGGGGCCAAGAGGTTTCCCTCGATCCAAACAATCTTTTCTCCCACGCCGTGTCTTACAGCGTTGCTCCTTGCGACCACCAACGCTTCGGCTGAACAATCAACCGCTAGAATTCGAACTCCCTCGAGGATGGTCGCAAACGTCACAGCCATACATCCAGACCCGGTTCCCACTTCAACCAGCGTCGCACCTTCTGCCAGCCCCCCCTCCTTCAGGACCGCGTGGACCAACAGCTCTGTCTCCGGTCGAGGGATTAACACCGAGGAGTTCACAACAAAGTCGAGCCCGCAAAATTCTTGCGTCCCCAGAATATACTGTACCGGTTCTCGTGCCATCCGTCTGGACATTAATGTTTTGGCACGTGCCATCTGGTCGGTAGTGACTGGTTGCTCCGTTCGGCTGACTAGCGCATGATGCTCCATCTCGAGCGCGGAGGCCAACAGCCACAAGGCCTCTTGAGCAACATTCGTTGTTCCGGCGTGATCCAGCGACTGTCGCGCCCAGGCAAGCAGAGCGCCGACAGTTTTCGGATCTCCTGGGATGGAGGTCATCCGTGACTACACCTTCGCGGTTTCGGCTTGCTGTTGTTGAGCTTTCAAGGCCTGGACAATCTCATCGAGATCGCCTTCCATCACTAATTCCAGCTTGTGGAGCGTCATGCCGACACGGTGATCCGTCACTCGGTTCTGTGGGAAGTTATAGGTCCGAATTTTTTCACTTCGTTCTCCACTCCCCACCTGGGACTTCCTGTTCTGAGCTATCTCTGCCTCTTGCCTTTCCCGTTCGGCTTCGACAATACGGGCACGCAAGGTCCGCATGGCTTTGGTTCGATTCTTTAACTGAGAGCGTTCGTCCTGACACGTCACGACCACACCAGTAGGAATGTGCGTGATACGAACGGCCGAATAGGTGGTGTTGACACTTTGTCCACCCGCTCCAGACGAGCAAAAAGTGTCGATTCGTAAGTCTTTTGGATCAATATGCACGTCCACTTCATCGACCTCCGGCATGACCGCCACCGTGACCGTCGAGGTATGAATGCGACCACTGGCTTCTGTGACAGGAACCCGTTGGACTCGATGCACACCCGCTTCATACTTAAAATGACTGAAGGCGCCCTTACCTTCAATTAACGCGACAATGTTTTTATAGCCACCAATGCCCGTTTCAGACGCTTCAACCGTATCGACTTTGAATCCCTTCCTCTCAGCATATTTGGCATACAATCGAAATAACTCACCAGCAAACAGCCCAGCTTCATCACCGCCAGTCCCAGCCCGAATTTCGAGTACCAGGCTCTTCTCGTCCCTCGGATCTTTCGGAATTAAGAATTCTCTGACCTGTTCTTCTACCTCCGCCCGCTGTCGTTCCAACTCGCTTCGCTCTTCCGCCGCCAATTTGTGCAACTCACTCCCGGCCGAGGGATCGGCGAGAATCTGCTTCGCATCGTCGAGCTGTTTCGCATAGCCATGGTACATTTCAAACAGTTTGGCCGCCGGCTCTAGATCGATTCGTTCCTTACTGAGCTTATGTAACAAGTTTGGCTGGCTGACGACGGACGGATCCATGAGCTGATCAGTCAACTCCTGAAAGCGCGACGCGAGCCCCTCCCACTTCTTGAGTAACACGGCTTCCATTGTTTCAGGCCCTAACCCACTAACGGTCACAAAAAAAGAGACCCTGCTTCAAACACGAAGCAGGGTCTCTTTTAAACTCGTGTGGTGCGCTACTTATCCTTCTTCGCGTATTTCTTTTTGAACCGTTCGACCCGTCCCTCTGTGTCGACGATCTTTTGCGTACCGGTGAAGAACGGATGGCAATTAGAACAGATATCGACGCTGATGTTACCAATAGTCGTACGGGTCTTGAACGAATTCCCGCAGGCGCAGTGAACAGTCGCCTCCCGATAGACTGGATGTATACCCTTTTGCATGATCTACAACTCCTTACCGAAGAATTACGATCGCGCTGACCCATTCTCTAAGCGCCCGCACTTTATCTGAAGGACGCACAAGATACAAGCGTCCTCTATCGATTCATCGACTGCAGGAACTCTTGATTGTTCTTGGTACCACCGATCTTATCCATAAGGAATTCCATGGCTTCCATCGTGCCCAAGGGGCTGAGCACCTTGCGAAGAATCCACATTTTGTTAAGCCGATCTTTATCCACCAGCAATTCTTCTTTTCTCGTCCCGGACTGGCTGATATCAATGGCCGGAAAGAGGCGTTTATCAGCGAGACGACGATCCAAGTGAACCTCCATATTTCCGGTTCCCTTGAATTCTTCGAAGATGACATCGTCCATTCGACTGCCAGTATCCACCAGCGCGGTCGCCATGATGGTCAGGCTTCCGCCGTTCTCAATATTTCGAGCCGCTCCAAAGAAGCGTTTCGGCCGTTGCAGGGCATTGGAATCTAGACCACCGGAGAGCACTTTTCCGCTCGGCGGGGCAATGGTGTTGTAGGCGCGAGCTAGACGCGTAATGCTGTCCAACAGAATAACGACATCTTTTTTGTGCTCGACAAGGCGCTTCGCCTTCTCCAGCACCATCTCGGCGACTTGGGCATGCCGTTGAGCCGGTTCATCAAAAGTGGAACTGATCACTTCGGCCTTCACTTGTCGCTGCCAGTCTGTGACTTCCTCCGGCCGTTCATCAATCAACAGGACGATGAGGGTCACTTCCTGATGATTTTTGAGGATCGCTCGAGCGATCGCTTGCAGCAACATCGTCTTTCCAGTACGCGGAGCCGCCACGATCAATCCCCGTTGGCCTTTACCGATCGGAGTCGTCAGATCCATCACGCGAGTGCAAAACTCCTCGCGGTCAAATTCTAGATTGAGTCGCTCTTCAGGATACAATGGGGTGAGGTTGTCGAATAGAATTTTATCCCGCGCCACCTCAGGATCTTCGTAGTTGACCTTTTCGACCTTGAGTAGGGCAAAATACCGTTCACTCTCTTTGGGGGGGCGGATTTGGCCTGACACAATGTCGCCTGTGCGGAGGTTGAACCGCCGAATCTGTGATGGAGATATATAAATATCGTCGGGGCCCGGTAGGTAATTGGAATCAGGGGCGCGGAGGAAGCCGAATCCATCAGGAAGAGTTTCGAGCACTCCTTCTCCGTAAACCGAACCGTTTTTTTCGGTCTGCGCCTGGAGGATCGCGAAGATGAGCTCTTGCTTCCGTAAATTAGCGGCACCTTCTATTTTTAGTTCGCGAGCCACATCATTCAGGTCGGCAATGGACTTCTGCTTTAATTCTGCGAGATGCATTACTTCCCCCTTAGCTACTGACATACGACTCCTCCCGAGATTTGGCTCGGTTACCGTTTAGAAGAATTCGCTCGGACTGGGTGACCATGCGAAACGTGATTTTACCTTGGCGATGAGCTTAGATCTTGGTCCGTTGGGTTGGGAAAACTTACGGAAGTTCGCTATCCGATTCTTTATGTAGAGAAATGGTATCGTCTCAAATATTTAAGTAATCTACAGCCCCAGCACAGCCTTTATTCGGCTAACTAATCCAGCTTCGTTTTCACTGCTGCCAGGTTTGATTCGAGATAGGTTCCGGAGTTGAATTCTTTGATGGAGAGAATCAGCTCGCGCTAGATGTTGGGGTGATGATACTCAGACACCACCCGGTTGTCAACTGGCAACCTGAATTTGTACATGACCGCATTGGCCGTGTTAGGGTTGTTCAACGAATCCGAACTGTGCTACACAGTGAAAAGAAAGTATCACAATGGCACGCGACGAAAACGAAACCAGCCCTGACCGCGTCTTCTCCCTGTTCGAAGCTAACCAGCTGATCCCCCAACTCCAGTCATACTTGTCGACCATTCAGGGATGTAAAACCGTACTCATACGAACCCGCGAGGAAGTAGGCAAAGCCTCAGCCAATGCCCCCTTGGGAGGCGGGACGCCAGTGGGTGCACGCTACGTGAAAAGTCTCCAGGACATCAGCGCCAATCTTCATGCTATTCAGGAGATGGGAGTTGTCGTGAAGGATATTGACCTTGGACTTTGTGATTTCCCACATATCCGCAACGGCCGGGTCGTGTATTTGTGTTGGAAACTTGGTGAGAACGAAATTCGGTGGTGGCACGAAGTCACAACTGGCTACAAAGATCGTTGTCCGATTGAAGAAGACCCTACCTAGCCAGTCCCATCCCAATCAGCATCTTGTACCTAAATCACTGAGTATTGTAAGGATCTAGAAGCATGAAGTTTGTGATCATCGGCTATGACGGCCCGGAAGGAGAAGCCAAGCGGAAGGTCTATCGGTCAGCCCACTTGAGCAATCTCGAATCATTAGACAACCAAGGCCGAGTCGTCCTCGCTGGCCCTCTTACCGACAAAGCCGGAAGCTTGCTGGTGCTAGAACTCGAAACTCGGAAAGATGCTGAAGACTTCGTCCGTCAAGACCCCTACACAGTTCATGGCGTCTTCGATAGAGTTGAAATTCATCCGTTTATGCAGGTTTTTCCCAAATCTCAGTAACAAACCCCTCACATACTCTTGCCAGAAGAGCAACCTCAGGTACCTGCCTTTTGAAGCATTGTCCAACTTCAAGCCGAGCGGTATAGTTTTGTTATGAACTTAGGTCATTTAGGTCATATTGTACGATCCCTATCTATCCTCAGTGTCTCTCTCGTTGTTTTCTACTATCCAGCAAATGCTTCAGAAACCACAGTTGTGGCTGAGGCTAGCTATGTGATGGGAGATGGTGACACGCTTGCCATAGCTGAAGAACGAGTGCTCCAACGGGCGCAACGTAGAGCCGTTGAGGAAGCGGGACTGTACATCGAATCAACCTTCCGCGATATGGAGCGGTCTGAAGCGGGCACAAGCATCCAGACAAGTTCGTTGGAGGTGCGTACAATTGCTGCAGCGATCACCAGAACCGAAATCCTAGAAACACGCCGCTCTTTCTTAAACGATCGACCAAGCTTCTACGTCCTTATCCGCGCAGTTGTCGATCTCGACAATCTTCAAGCAGCGATCCAGCGGTGGCAGACTGAACAACGACTGGGCGACCATTTTCGCCGTCTTCAAAAGGAAAACGCGGAACTCAAAATTCAGCTTGACGAGCTGAGGGCCTCTCGTACTGATGTGCGGACCCTCGTCATTGAGCCGGTTGCTCACAGTTTTAACGCCCGTGAACGGGCTCAGAAGCTAGTCGAAAAAGCAATGTTGACCCAACATCTTCCCCAAAAACTTAGCTTGGTCTCCCAGGCTGCGGTGCTGGACCCCAAATCCATCGAGCCTCTGATCGTACGCGGCCAGACCTACTTGCGACTCGCATCCGCAACCTACTCGAGTAGCTCCAGACCTAGCGAGTATTCTGAGTATGTCGATAATGCGCGAATGGATTTCGACCGTGCGCTCCTGATGGATCCACGGAATACTTGGGCCCTTCTTGGACAAGGCGATGTCAACGCATGGCTCCATCGCTCTGAGCAGGCAGCCCACTTCTTTGAACAAGCTCTTGAATTAAATCCTTTCTTCGATCTGGCCCATCACCGCCTCATTAACCTCTATACCGCTGAGGCCCGCAAGCTAGTAGGTCTGAAACAGTGGAACTCCGCCCTTACGACCTTGAAAAAGTGTTTGCCTCCATATGTTTCGGATAGTTGGCTTCCCCACCAAAAAGAAGCCTATTTTCTCAGAAGTGCGATCTACAAGGCGTTGAAGCAACCGACTCTGGCGATCGGCGATCTTAGCGCAATCCTGCGAGTCGACCCAGCCGATGGACCAGCCCTACTAGCCAGAGCCGAACTGTACCAGGACCAACTTCAAGGACGCTTAGCAAAAGACGACTTCGAACGTGCGTGCATCCTCGGCTCAGCAGAGGCCTGCGAGCAGCTGCCCTAAAGGTTTCCCCACTACGATTCACAGTTAAACTCTTCCTGGCCTTTACAACGGATAACTACTGGGGACTCCTCAAACACTGATTTGACAATCTAAAAGAGCGATACCTATAATACGAAGGGTTTTGCTAACCACGCCTTAACCACCCTGCTCAACTGCGTGGTGGGGGCAAAGGACCTAAGCTCTCCGCAAAGTCGTGGCCCAAAAGTTCCTTGAAGTGGGCCTTCTGAGATGTTGCGGAACAACAGGAAGACAGCTTAGAGTGCCATAGAGGATCGTATTTTCATCAACCTCAATTTTCTCGGAGTGTAGGATATTGTGATGAGCGACTATCGCGTGCTGCCAGGACCAGAACACTTTCTTCCACCAGCCGCCGCTAGCATGGGGATTCGATTACCGAATCCTGGGGAAGCCCACATTAACGGCGTGATTGCTCCGGAGGAAAAGGCTTATGAGGAAGCGGCTCGTCAGTTCTTGATGGCCACGGTGCCAACCATTTTTCCAGGCCCCCTAGTGCTCTGGGCCTGGAATGAGAAGGCTGCAAAGAAAGCAACAGCTATTCGACATCTTTTTAACACCTTGAAGGAATGTGTCCAGGCTGGCCAGAAGCCAATGTTGATTCCCATGCCAGACTACCGGCCTAAATATCCCAAAATTAACCCTGAAGTTGAGATTAATCCGAATCATCCAAATTTGACCATCTGGCACAACAAGATCGACTGCTGCATATTTATCGGCGTGCACTGTCACCAGGCGAACCTCTCGCTCAAGATCATCCGCGGAGGAACTTCCTGCTATACTATCGCCATGTGTGCACAGGCCGGTCACGAAGATGCCATGCTTTCATTCCGTGATGCATCCGTCGATAAAATCATGCGATTGGCCGAGACCGTTAAACGATTAAAGGGAACAGTCCAACCACGGTTGTCGACGGCTAAGAGCGGGGCTTCGAACTAACTAGCACGTTCGACCCCTATATGTTGAAAGGAGGCTGAGTCCATGGCAGAAACTAAGTCCGTCATTGGAACACAAAATAAGAAGGGCCAAACATATACCGATACATGGAAGATGATGAACGAGGCACCACGTACGCCTTCGTTCTACACAGGCAGCGAGGTCATCAAGGAAGCGCTTCGACGAGCCAGCTGCGACGTGATGATCGCCTACCCGATCACGCCACAGAGCGAAGCAGCAGCACTCATCGGCGAATTATTTGCCGAGGGATATATTGGCGATTACTTCCGTGGCGAGAGCGAATTTGCCGTCATGTCGCAATGCGCCGGTGCCGCATTCGGCGGCGCCCGTGTGTTTACGACGACCGCCGGACCAGGAACGATGCGTGCCATGGAAAACTTTCCCATGTGGGCTGGCGCCAGATTGCCCATCCAGATGATCGTTACCTGCCGAGGTATTAACTCGCCTCTATCGATCCAGCCAGACACATTGGAAATCGCCTATCTGCTCAATACTGGCATGCTCGTCTGGCACGCGGAAACCGCGCAAGACTTCTTCGATTGGATTCTCAAGGGCTACATGGTGTCGGAAGAACCGGACGTGCACCTACCCCTCGCGCTCTGCTGCGATGGATTCTTTGTCACGCACACAAAAGACGTTGTAGACCTGACACCGGCCGATATGTGCTTGCCACCGTACGATCCATATCGCTCGCCTGTTCCCTGCATGGACATGGAATGCCCGCCGGTCCGCATGATGCGTGATCCGTTCGTCATGAAGAGCAACTACATCAGTTATGCCACCCATGCCAGCTGGCAACAGGAAATCTGGGCCGCGGTGGAACGTTCACGGAAACATTCAATCCACTGGCTGAATGGTCTGATTGATACGGAAAATACCGACGCAGAGATTCTGATCGTGGCATCCGGTACCGCAGTTTCACAGGGCCGTGAGGCGATCCGTCTGCTGGAAGACGAAGGAGTTCGATGCGGTCTCGTGAAGGTGAAGACCTTACGCCCCTGGCCGGAAGAGGAAATCAGAGAGGCTACAAAGAACGCGAAACATATTTTCGTGCCGGAGTTCAACGTGACCGGCTGGCTGGCAAGAGAGATCAAGGCAACGATTCCCAATCATGAACGGGTGCACGCAGGCCCTCATGTCTGCGGAGGCATGACGATGCCGCCGGAAATCATCGTGAACGAAATCAAGACCGCCATCGGCTTAAAAAAGTCATTTGTGATGGCGGGTCGCGGCAGTTGACAACACGTAGGTTCAGGTTGAGGTTGAGGTCAAGGGAAGAGACGAACATCACGTTCAGTTTCATCTCAACTTCAGCCTGAGCCTCAGCCTTCCTTATAGAAAGAAGGAGGCCATAATGAGCAAGGAACGTATTCAAATATCCGAAGACCTGTACGATATCATGCCATCGGACTATCAGGACCTGGTGAAAAGCGCCACCTACGGCAAGGAAGATCGTGGCTGGAAAGACATCGGGAATTCCAAAGAACTCATCGAGCAGCATTCGCTCTGCGCTGGCTGTCCAGAGTCCATGGCCTTTCGGTACATCCTGGCTTCGCTGCCGACCCCCGAAGATACGGTCATGGTTGGCTCAACCGGCTGCACCAGCCTGGTGTTTCCAATGGTGGCAGTCCACAATATCCACTCGCTGTTCGGCAACCAGAACGCGATCGCCTCAGGCCTTAAGCGTGCCCTTAGCGTACGATTCCCGGACCGCGTCAAGGATGTCGTCGTTCTTGCCGGAGATGGAGCAACCGTGGACATCGGCCTAGACATGACCCTTCAAGCATGGTTCCGTCAAGAAAAATTTACGACCATTTGCTTCGACAATGAACTCTATGCCAACACCGGTGGTCAGGAGAGCGGGCTCATGCAGAAAGGCTTTGTCGCGAAGATGGCACCAGTCGGTAAGTTGTTCGACAAAGTAAGACTGCCTGAAATCGCCCGCGAGTCCGGCTGCCATTATGTCGTGAATTGTACGGTCAGCAAGCCATCATTGGTTGAAAAGGTCATCCGTAACGCGGTACATATTGCCCGTGAAATCGGCCCAACCTATCTCCAGCTTTACACTCCGTGCATTCTTGAAATTGGCAAGAACAGCATGGAAGGCCTGCAAGAAATGCGCGATTCGGAGAAGCCAACTGAGCGATTCGCTTACAAGGAGTACGTCAGCGAGCCGGCCAAGCAATTGCTTGCCGAATTGGCAGCTAAAGACAAGGAACGGAAAGCAGCCGCCAAGCAGCTCGCGGGCCAAGCATCAGCATAGTTAGACCGGAGGCTCGACATGATTAAAAGACGAATAAATATCCGGATGTCAGGCCTGGGTGGACAAGGCGCAGTCACTGCCGCGCACGTCTTGGCCATGGCAGCAAACCGGGATGGTAAGTTTTCTATCTCCAACCCATTCTTCGGTGCCGAAAAACGTATGGCGCCAGCAGAAAGTTACTGTCGGATCGGCATCGAGCGAATTTATGACCGCGGTGAGTTGGTATTTCCCGATGTCATTCAAGTCTTTCATCCCCAAGTCATCACTATGGGGAAGAGTTACACCATGCCTTTCTACTCCGGCGTAAAGGAAGGTGGCGTGGTGGTCATCAATTCTGCCCAGCCGTTGCTGTCCGAGGAGGATGTGGAACGGCTCAAGGACTTGAACGTCGCCGTGTTTTATATTGCAGGCACTGAGTTGGCCATTGAGGTGGCAGGCACTGAGCTATCCACGAATATGGCGATGATCGGCTCTGTCTCAGGTATTACGAAGTGTGTCTCAATGGAGGCCCTAGACGGCGCACTCCAAGAGCGCTTCGGCAAGAAAGTCGTGGCCTCCGGAGGAACAGCGTCTTTGGACGAAGCCATTAAGAAGAAATTCGCCAAGAAAGAAATGCTGTTAGCCAAGAACTTGGCGACAGTGAAAGCGGCTTATGAAATCGCCAGCGAATGGGCCGACAAGAACAAAATCGAACTGCGTGTCGGGAATCCAGCTGTCGCTGCCTAAGAGAAGGAATGACGTTGCATGTATAATGTTGCTCAAGTCATCGACGAAAAGTGCACTGCCAAGAAGGGGTGCCGTCTCTGTATCATGTATTGCCCGGAGGCGAATTGCCTGGACTTGAATGCAAGCAAGATGGTGGCGGAAGTTACCATCGATCGCTGCAAAGGCTGCGAACTCTGCGTGATCGTCTGCGACGCTGCCAAGCACTTTGCTATCACCATGCAGGCCGTCAGTGCTACAGGACAACTGATGACCAAGAAAGGTGAGTCGGCTGCGCTCGGGCAGGCCTATCAAGGCTAGGCAAGTAGATTTAGAATCAAAAAGCCCCATAGCGCCGTCGCTATGGGGCTTTTTATTGTGATCAAGGAGCGGCAAGATGGAAAAAGAAGATAACATCCTGGACGAACTATTGGGTGATATTACCGGCTTGATAAACCAGTATCCAATCGCCATTGAACGGCAGGCGGCGATCCTCCAAGCAACAGGCAAAGACCCGGAGCTTGTGGAGAAGCTCGTCAAAGCCGCTGACACGATGCGGGACAGCGGAAATCTCTATCTCACCTGGGCCAAGCATTATGCCGCAATGGCCAAAGGCAATACAGATGCAGCTTCCGACGAAGATGAAACCGACGATTTCGACGTTTAAAAACTTTCCTATTCCAAGAAAAGTTTTGCTAAAATAGATTTCGTTTCAATGTGCACCTCAGTTCCCCGGTAGCTCAGTTGGTAGAGCAGCCGGCTGTTAACCGGCTGGTCGCAGGTTCGAGTCCTGCCCGGGGAGCCAATCCCTACCGAAACTGGGCACTTTATCGTTTAGGGTACCCATTTGGCCCTCTCCAAGCACGCGACCTACAGCCGCATCGCTGCCCTTCATAACCAGCCGCTTGTCTTGGTACCGGATCTCTTCAACTAATAGCTTGAGATATCGCTTGCCGAAGGTCCGGTCTTGCCCGAGTAATCGTTCACGCAAGGCCTTACTAAAAGCCACGACATTCTTTAACCCAAACGCCTCCAAGGGCATCTGCTTAAGTCGGCGAAGGCTGGCCAGTTCCGTGAGTAGTGCCTGTCGTTGAGCCTGCAGCTTGTTTGCTCGCTCCGTCAGGCTTGCATCCATCGGCAGAAACCCTTTTTCAACCGCTTCGTAGAGCTGAGCACTTCTCTTTTGGACATCCTCCAATTCCTTGGTCAGTTGCTTCACCTTTCCATCGTGGAAGTCCTTGGAGCGGCTAAGCCGTTTCCGGATACCCTCCAGCATGCTCGTGACGCGTGAAACAGTGAAGACCCGGTCTGCCAACGAGGAAAGGACCAATCGGTCAAGCTGATCGGTCGGTAGATTCTCGGTCATACAGGTGTCCTTCCCTTTCAAAATCCGGCTAGAACACTTGTAGTATCGGTACTTGCCCCCCTTCCCCGTGGCTAATGTCATTCCGGCGCCGCACCGTCCGCATTTCAACAGACCAGTTAAGAGAGTCGGGCAATTCACGACCCTCGGCGGGATGCGTTCCGGCGATCGCGCGGCGAGCTTCTCTTGGACTCCGGTAAACAAATCTTCGCTGACGATCGGCTCAACCTGAATGAGCACCCATTCGTGTTGGGGCTTTAGCCGGCGGACAACTCCACCGCGTTTCTCGTACTTGTTGAAGCAGTATTCACCGATATAGGCACGGTTGGTCAGAATGTCGTAGACACGTCCCTTGGTCCATTGATGACCTCGGATTAGAAGCCCTTGCTCGTTAAAGTGAGCAGCCAGGCCGTACAGTCCAAGTTCCTGCCCTTGATAGCCATACAAGTAGCACTCGAATACCCGCTTGACCACGACCGCCTCTCCCCTATCGACATCTAGCCGTTTCTTTTTGCCTTTGTTTCCTGGCAGCTCGACTTCGACCGTCTTGTACCCAACCGGCGGACGTGAGCCATTGAAAAATCCTTGACGGACATTCTCGCGCATCGCTCTGAGCGTGTGTTTCCCGTTCTCCTTGCTTTGGTACTCGTCAAAGACGCTGAAGATACGCCGGATCATTTCCCCGGAAGGATCATCACTAGTCTGCTGAGTCATGGATAAGACCCGAACACCGAACCGCTTCAGATTCCGTTCATATAACCCAAATTCGAGCGAATCCCGAAAGAAACGAGACAGGCTGTGCACCACAATGGCTTCGAACGGTGAGGGCATAACGCAGGCCTCTGCAATCATCCGCTGAAAGACCGGGCGCCGGTCATCGGTGGCCGACGCGCCAGGCTCGACATACTCACCCGCAACACTATGGTCCTGCCCTCTGCACCAGGCCCGCATTTGGCCGATTTGATCGGGGATCGAGAGATCTTTCTCTGCCTGCTTACTCGTGGACACTCGGGCATAAAGGGCGACAATCACGGTTCTACTCCTCTTCGTCTCGTTTCAGAAGAATCGCTGGTATCAGATCGCCGAGATACGCTTCGATCAACTGTACTTCTGCTTCGGTCACAGGGTGAACCTCACCGTCAGGCTCCACAATCAGATCAGCCGATATAACATCATGGTGCACTCATCGGCCACCACCTTTCGTGCATCATATATTCCGGCCCTGTCCGTCCAATTCCTCTGAGCTCACCAGACTCTCTAACCGTTCCAATTCCCTTTCCAATCCACTCCGTCCGAACTCATTGAGAACGAGCGTACGAAACGCCTGAAACTGGCTACCCGGCAGGGCGGCCTGAGCCACGAGCAGGACGTGGGTGACATGGCCGTGGACCAGCTTGAGGATGTCCGCCTTTGTCACCATTCCCCCAACTCAATGGCTTTGATGCGCTTCTGCACGTCTGGCTTCCAGCTCAGGGGATCAAACATCAGACGCAACCGTTCACCCAGGAGCCGGTACGCCTCTTCTTCGGTCATCATGGCCTGTTCGTGCTTCACGCAGGATACCGCAGCCATCCGCTTGAGATAGCCGTACATGCTAATCGTCAGCCGTAGTAGCCGCTCCTCGAGCGCCAAGTCTTTTCCTTCCACCTGTTTGGTCCCCAGAGTATGCAATTGGCCAATACGTTGCTGCAAATCGACCCACAAGCAATGGAGCGGCCACCGAGACCGGTTACTATCCTCCGTCCGGCTCCTCAACGTGTCATGATGCGTGGCGAGGGCGGACAACAACGTCCCTTGATGTTCCTGAAGCTCGGCAAACGTACGGATGCTGAAGACCCGCAACATCGCCTTTCTCACCTGCCACTCAATCCGCCAGACGTGCTCGTCTTGGCCCCACAAGGCATAGAACCAGACCTTGGCGCTCTGCTGTTTGATCTCAGCAACCTTGTCATACACACGGAGGACCACATCGCCCTTGCCAAAAGTGAAGGTCTGAATCGCCCCGTGTTCACGGTGCTGGCTATCTTTACTTGAGGTGCTCACAAATGAATCTTCGTCGAAATCCCGTTCGACCAACGAGTAATCAAAGCAGAAATCCACGCGTGACAGCGTTTCAGGTTTCTGCACCTCACAGCCGAGCGTCAGAGCCCAGTTCAGAAACTTGATATGCAGAGCGGAAGCCGATTGTGCCCAGAGCGCTTGACTCCGGTAGGTCACAAAAAAGGAGGGAGAATTGAATTCCCCGAGTTCAATCTTAAAATCCGCATTGGTGAGCACGAACGGATAGCCCGAGCTACTCCATAGGGCTGCAAAAAGAATTCCGTGCCTCTAAGCTTCACGGCCCGAGGCTCCCGACTCTTGTCCATGCGGAGGTGTTCTTTGATGCTCGCGAGCTTCGCAAAGTCGAGGTACTTCGCCCGGGGCGGGGTGAGATAATACCCGCACTGCACCGTATCGATGCCGTGCAAGAGAAGTCTATATGACGCTTGATCCGTGTTCATATCAGTCAGGAGTTGGGAGAGCCTCGAGACGAATCTCCTGCCCTTCTATCTTTACGGTGACTCCATTCGCCTTATCGACACTCACTTGGAGAGGACCACGCAACGTCATCACGGTGTCCATGAGCGGGATAAGGTTAAGGGTCAGAAAGAGATCCGTGGTTTCCGGTTCGATATGCGCAATGCGAACAAGGTAAATGGCCGCGTTTTTGCGCTCAATGGGAGTATGCTGGAGGCTGCCTTGCATATCGCTGTAGACCCAGAAGGGACACCGATGAACCCATGAAGGCAGGGCTTGGTAGCACCACCATTGAATGGCTTCCCCCTCAAACGCCTCACTGTTCTTCGCCTTATGCTTCAAGCCTCGCAGCCGTTCGATGTAAATGCCCTCATCGCGAAGGCGCTTGTAAAAGGCGAGGGTCCAAATATCCAGGATGGAAAATAACCGCCACTTCCCAAAACGTTCCTCCCCTTTCCCTTCCCCCAGCCCATGAAAGAGTTGGCTGACAATGCCAGCTCGCACCCAATCCATCAGCACCTTGCGTGATACGCCGATACAGGCGTGAACATCGCCTGAGGTGAAACGCCTTTGGCGAAGCATCTCCACGAGTAGGCTCCAGTTTGCAGGGAGGGCTGGAAGACCTGGCATCTCCAACTGAGGAATAGGGGCTACTTTTACCGAAGGCTTCTTTTGTACCACAGTGGACTTATCGTAACTATCACGTTACATTTGTGTCAAGAGCCTCCCCACGTATTCCTAGGCCCCCGTGTTACTGAGACGGGGGCAGGCCCGCCCGTCCGGCTGTCGCCGGATCGGGCGGCTTCTGCCTGTCTCTATGATTTCAATGCATATTCTTATTCGAAATGGGGACGAGTATGCTGCCTCTAGAATGCGTAGCTCACCTTACCCAACCCCTCATAAGTATCATTGACTGGCAGTTATGACTGAATTATATTCCCGCGTAATTTGCAGCCCTGCATGGGGCTTTCAACCGCCAAACAGTCCGTCCACGAATTGGGAGGTTCGAATGGATACCGCGCTGCTGGAGAGCCTGTGTTGCCCCTTCTGTTCCGAATCCTTTACCGTCACGCAGGTGTGCGCTGATTCCGGGCCGGACGTGGCGTATGCGGTGCTGCGGTGCTCGTGTGCGGTCTATCCCGTCGTGGCGGGCATTCCCGTGATTCGACGCGGCACGCTGGGTGCCCACGGGGAAACCGCGCGCACGGTCAGCGAGCTCATCCTGTCCGGCAAACAGCGGGAGGCGTTGCTCGCCATGCTGATGCCTCCGACCCCCGTTGAGGACTTGGCCCCCCGATGGCTCTCCCACGTCCCGGCGGTCCCGGGACGGGGACGACTCATGAGGTTGTTGGGCCACGACGCGATCGCGCGATGGACCACGTCGATGACGGAGTTTTTTAGCGCCGGCCCCGAGGGGAGGACGGCTCAGGACTATTTGACCGTGGGCCTGGCCGCGAAGAAGCAGCAGAAAAACTACCACTATTTCATGCATCGGTTTGGGCAGCCGCGGCAGTTGGTCGCCTTATCGTTGATGACCGTGCTCAAGGCGCCCTCTGGGCCCGTGCTAGATTTCGGGTGCGGTATCGGGTTGCTGACCCGCCATTTACCACGAAGGGCTGGGCCGCACCCCGTCCTTGGCGCAGACAGGGATTTCCTCCGGCTCTATATCGCCAAAACGTTTCTGGCACCAGACGTGGCCTATGTCTGCTGCGACGGAAATCACCCATTGCCGTTCAGAAGTGCCTTCTTCTCGGCGGTCTACTCGTCAGACGCACTCTTCATGGTGCCTGATAAGGCGACCTGCAGTCGGGAACTCCAGCGGGTAGTTCACCCGGAGGGGCTGATTATCATCGCGGGCATTCGCAATGGGTTGATTGAACCTCACAAGTATCCGAGCGGGATGGCGCTTCCCTCTTCTGTGTACGAAGACCTCTTCCACCCGTTGCCCCGTCGTCTGCTCGCCAATACCGAGGTGCTGGACCGGTACCTCAGTAAGCGCGGTCCCGCGCTTGCGCAGTCAAGCTCCAGCCATGCCCTTGACCACGACCCGTGGTTTTCCCTCGTGGCCACACGGCGCGAGGACTGGCTGGTGGATCAAGGCCCATTTGACGATTGGCCCCACGCAGAAGGGATGCTCGCACTCAATCCGTTGTATCAGCCGGCTGGAGAGCCACCCAATGAACGGGGAGACGTGCTCTACCGCCAGACGTTTCCGTCGAGTTGGTATGAGCAAGAAGACGGGGACTGTCGGAAGTACGAACCAGAACGCGTGTGGATTGCGGCCGAAGTTGTGAAGGAGCTAGGGTTGGGGAAACGCACGCCGGCGATGGAAGAATTGATTGCGCACTGCGTGATCGTCGGAGTGCCGGAGCGCCTTCATGGGCATGAGTCGGTCTCACCGAGCCAGACCTCTCTCGCGGCTTGACGGGCGGCGGCTGGGACTCCGCGCGTGGGACAGGCCCTTTCGGTTGTGCGCGATCCCCTCGTCGACGAGTACTCCGCAATGGAGGCACGAAGGCGGATAGCTTCTGTTCTAGATTCTGCCGTGCCACACCTAAGATTTGGAAAGGCTATTTTCTGAGGCCCAAGGAATGACCTGCGTCCAGTGTCCAAATTTATGCGATTCGGGGAGCCAGGTTGTCTAAAACTAATCGCCCAGCCTCTGATCTCCCTTCACCGCCAAGGTATCTCACCTTCAGTCAGAAACAGCCTGACGAACTACTCCTCGCACCCCAACACCGTTCTTCAATACGAAATCACAGATATGATCTAGTCGCTCACTGTACTCGTAGGCTGCCCAAGGATCCATTGCAACCGCACATACCCCGTCCCTCGATGCAATCCACTCTCTCTAAAACAACGCCTCATAACATCTCCGATAGCCGTCAGCATGATTCCTCCATTGAAATGGTAAGATGACTCCGTTACCGGGGTCTTCTACGGAGTACCGCTCGTGCTTGAAGCAAACCGCCCCGAATCGGTTCCGATCAAGGCCCACAGAGCACTATATTGAATGCGATGATCGCCCCTTCCATGAATGAACTTGCCTCATCCTTTCAGCCACCACTTCCTCTACAGAATGCCCATCTCATGACCCTCATGCCCCGGTACTGGCCACGGGATACATCGTTACTAGGGTTGCCACAGGAAGAGCGGCTTTTCGCCGTAGAACCGCATACGCAGCTAAAAGGTTACTGTCATTGGCAAAATGACCGTAAATCGTCTCCTACGGCTATTTTGGTTCATGGTCTTGAGGGCTGCAGCGAATCTCGTTATATGCGAGGTATTGCGGCCAAAGCCTATCAGGTCGGCTTCAACATTATTCGTATGAATCAGCGTACATGCGGCGGAACCGAACACCTTTCCCCAACTCTTTATAACAGCGGATTGAGCTGGGACTATCGCGCTATTGTCAACGAATTGGTCAACCGTGATGGGCTCGGCCGGATTTGGCTGGTTGGCTATTCAATGGGTGGCAACCTTGTGCTCAAGGCGGCTGGCGAGCTTGGGCAGACTCAGCCGGCTCTTGCAGGAGTCGCCGCCGTCTGTCCGAATATCGACCCAACCGTCTGCGCTCGGGCACTAGAAGAGCCTCGCAATTGGATTTACCACCGCCACTTCGTTACCAGGTTAAAATCTCGACTTCGACGAAAAGCAGCACTGTTCCCAGGGAAATGGGATCTTTCGCTACTCGATCAGATCGTCACGATCAGTGAATTCGACGATCGCTATACTGCCCCAGACGGCGGCTATCGAGACGGGGCCGATTATTATAACCGGGCGGGAGCGCGCCATGTATTGGATACCATCGCAATTCCTACTCTCATCATCACTGCCCAAGACGATCCATTTATCCCTTACTCAATGTTCAGGGAGCCAATAATTCAGCAGCATCCCCAAATTACCCTGGTAGCACCTCGCTATGGAGGACATTGCGGTTTTTTTCACTTGAGCCGCAATGGTGAAGATCCGTATTGGGCGGAGAACCGAATCCTTGATTTCTTGAGAGGAGTGCTACCGCACAAGTAGTTCCCGCGTTGTTTATGAACACCGGCTATAGGCAAGGAGTACCACTTCATACGCAAGGACATATAAAAACGGCCCTCAAGCAGTATGGTCGGCCTTGAAACGTATCCGCAGTCAGGCCTGTGAACAAGAACCCAGCTCAATGTGATTCTGACAGAGAAATATTACTGCAATGGAAGGGCTTAGACGATCACACTCTCGAGGTGCGTCTGTACATCCTCAACATACGTTCTAAACGGGTCCGGCATCGGGAATGGAGCACGACCACGCACTTGAAAGATCGACCAATTGATGACATAAAGGGGAAACAATCCATCTGATTGTGCAAGGTGATCTGATTCACTTCCAGACCGGACATTGAGAAGATGTTTCACCAGCGCACTGCGACCATAGGCTCGTGTATTTTTTGGGGCTTCCTCCATCGCAATCCGGACCAGAGCGTCCGTCGTCAATCGAGGGACTCGGCCTTCCTCCAATAATCCATAGTACAACCCCTTTTCCTGATTCAGGTTGTGATACTCCAGATCCAAACTCTTCAGCATAGGATCGTCCCAATCGAGATGTTCCGCTTCTCGGAAAGACTCCAACAACCACAGCTTGGAAGCCCAGTCGACACGCCCAACAAGCTGCTGATAGTCCCCGTGCAAGTCATGAAGCACCGATGCCCATTGAGCAAGCACCCAATCGGTTTCCTCATCCTGTCCTTTGCAATGCTGCAGGGCACAATCAAGAAACCGTTCTTGAATCTCAAGGGCCGACATAGTCTTACGAGACTGCAGCTGGACTGACCAACGGCGTTCTTGATCCTGCGAAATTTCTTGGAGGGCTTCCACAGGTTCGTGAATCTCCAAGTCCTGAGGTGCATGCCCTTCTTCGATGAGCTGCAGCACGAGGCCTGTAGTCCCCAGCTTGAGCGCTGTCGCATATTCGGTCATATTGGAATCACCTAGGAGCAGATGAATCCTTCGGTACTGATTAGGGTCGGCCAACGGTTCATCTCTCGTATTCACGATCGCTCGATTGTGCTGCACCCACTCGAAGAAATCATTCACGATATGGTCGGTACGTTGAGAGATTTGAAACGCCAGACTCGCACCAGCCCGAGCTCCGATGGCCGAACGCGGAATGATTAACCGGTCCGTCTGGATCCACGCGTCTTGTGGAGCGGCGGAGCCAACACGTCCAGAGCCGGTGAAAATTTGCCTGGTCACAAGAAACGTAACAAGTGGAGTCATTCCACGTCTCGAGAACGGAAACCGACGTGAAACAAGGTAATTCTCATGCGAACCAAAAGTCGCATCCGTCTCATGATCGATGTTGTTCTTGATCAGGGACACTCGATCGGAAAATCCAAGGTGTTCGATCGTTTTCTGCAATAAAAGGTCCCCAGCACGGTCGGACGCGACGACATCGGTCAAAGAATGACACTCAGGCGAGGCATATTCTAAATGCCCCATGTCCATATAGACCCTTCCGGCGTTGGTCAGAAACCCCCCATTGCCAGGAGGCTCATCGTGGCCACGGTGATGAAGGTCGAGCACGCCTCGTCGTTGAACATGGAACAGATGATCCCGAATCTTCTGAGCGAACCAAGTCGGCGAAGAATCGGGACGATCTTCGTGTATGAGTAGCCCGTATTCTGTCTCGAGACCAAAAATGCGGTTCAACATAAAATCATGCGGCTGAACGGCCCAGATCTCCGGGAAGTAGTGTTGCCAACTCATCAGGCTCGATCGTGCGATATTTCGAGGCACTTGGCATCTGACGATCAAGTAGGGCGCATTCCATCGACTTACCATTCATGCATTGGCGGATATGGTCATAGAGGACATCGGAATCGCTCACTTGCCGATCTAGGTCAATCGGAGCTTCACTAGGTTCTCCGGTTTCCTCGAATGCCTGGCGTTGCGTTCGATCCCCGACAGCCCACGAACAAACCGCTGCATTGACGGCTTGCTCCAAAGACACAATGGTCTGTTGACGAAGATATGCAGCCATCTGTTTTTCCACTCCCGGTGTAGCCCCTAGCACGGCATAGCAGCTCTTTTCTTCAAACCTTCCGTCGTAGTTGATCGTCAAGAAACTATCCTTCCCTATCTTCTGGCCTAATTCAGCCAATATGATCTTGACGATAAACGGAGCCTTGAACACTTCTTCAAATGCCTGTTTGATGACCGGCGCAAGACCGTACTTCACTATGCGGCTCCCCGTCACATCAAACGGCGAGCGATTGAATCCTTCGACGTGCGCCGTTTCCAAGAGGCTGAATCGCACCTTTTCAAGATCGGCCGGATGTCCCATCCCACCCAAAGCAAGACGGTCGTAAATCTCGTACAACTTAGGGGTTCCCTTGCTCATGGTCATGAGCAGAATGCCTGTTTCGTACGCGACACCGACCACCGGGCTACCTTGCTTGAATTGTTCGTCGAGGTAGTGCCGTCGATTTCCAACCGCTTCGACCCACCGATACGGCTCTTCATACATAGGGAATATCCCTCACGTCGTTCGAGAAACCTTGGATTCGAACAGCGCTCGGAGTTGAGGATCCGGCGTTGCTCGGACACCACCTGCCGTGATGAACTTGATGATCGGATAGAGGCCGGCATCTCGGTTCACACCACCGGTGGCACTGTCGAATTCTGCAGCGCTCGTCAATAGTCGCAAAGCCTGAACAGTTGCCTGCTCCTCAGACAGAGTACTCAACGGCTGCTCCCCCCATGTATTCAAGTAGTGCAGAATACCTCGAATGGTCGGGGAGCCAGACCCGGATACCGCGTATTCCACTCCTTCAAACTCCGCGCCCAGAATATCGTAAAAATAGATTTTTGCAGCTTCCTGTTCTATATCGTACCCCGCAAAGATGGGGGCCACGGCCCCCGTTCCAGCCAAGGCAGCTGCAACGTTTTCCTTTAACAACTTGGATAAGGCTCGGAGTTTGCCCTCAAAGCTGAGTTCCTGAAGCTGTGTTCGCCGATAGTACTTGAAGGAATGTTCCAGAACACGCGCCATCTCATAGGCAGTGGCCGGTACGCCGGCAATCGCCATGACGCTATGCCGGTCGATCTCCAACACCTTGTCGGTCCGGTCGTACATCACCATATTGCCGGCTGTTGCCCGACGATCGCCCGCAACGAGCACACCATCTCGGTATTTGAACGCAAGAATGGTTGTGGCCGTGATCAGATCCTGCTCGATCTTAGCCTGTCCCGCTAAACCAAACGCATATCCTTGTTCCTTCAACAACTGATAGAAATCGCCCTGCAAGCCCATCATTATTATCTCCGCAAATCGTTATTCATCATGAGGCAAACGAACGTCGAGCCGATTGCCAAAACCATCGCTTTTGGATTGACGAACAACGTCTATTCTCCGGTCCGCTGTCGGTACCGTTCTGCCTGCTTCGGATCAACTTTACGCATTCGTTTCATCAGATTATCCTTATCCGGCGATCCCGTCTCGGGACGACGTGGCCCGCCTCCTTCTTCTGGGGGAGGCGACTTTGGCATGGGGTCGACCGGCCCTTCGCGTCGTTCAGGCATCGTACTATGTCTCATACCTGGTTCTCCCTTTCATTATTCCACACCGTCAACGCATCAGTCGGTGAAGAGGCCTGTTGGAAGATCTGCGCACATCGTCGTACGGCACCAGGGGCAAAAAGATCTCCCATATCGAGCGTTCGTGACCGAAGCCCGCCGGTAAACTGAATTTGTTCCCACTGAACAGACTTGATCCGATCCGGAAACCGCTGCACACAGAGTCCACGCAGTCCGCCACGCGTATCGCTAGGACCATTCTGGATCGCTTCGTCAATCGTTTGGTCGGTAGTGATTCGCCACACTTTCCCTTCCGCTTCAAGCCCCAGATAGAGTCCCTGCTCAGGATTCACATTGTGGTATTCCAAGTCTAAGCTGGCTAACCAAGGATCATCCCAACCGATTCGCTCCTCCCGCATAAACGTCTCGAGCAACCACTGTTTGGTCACCCAATCCAACTTTCCGACTAGCTGCGAGCGGTCTTGCGTCAAAAGGTGCAAGACCGCTCCCCATTCCTTCAACAGCCAATCCGTTTCCTCATCCAAGCCGGCCAACATCTGCCTTGCCGATTCGTAATAACATTCTTGCATTTCCAACGCAGAGAGTCTTCGCCCATTCTGCAACTTCACTGCGACCTTGAGGTCAGGATCTCGCGACAACTGTTTCACGGCAACCACCGGCTGATCCAGCCTGAGATCAGGCGCAGCTCCTCGTTCGATCAGATCGAGGACAAGGCGTGTCGTCCCAACTTTGAGCGCTGTCGCATACTCGCACATATTGGCATCGCCGATGATGAGATGGAGTCGACGGTATTTCTGGCGATCCGCATGAGGCTCATCTCTGGTATTGAGAATCGGACGGTTGTGCATCGTATCAACCCCGAGCTCTGCCTCCATAAAGTCAGCTCGCTGCGAGAGCTGATACAGTCCTGGAATATGTCCCGACTCCTGCGCTTCAGTGCCAACCTTCCCCGCGCCGGCAATGACCTGTCGGCTTACCAGAAATGGGACGAGGCCTGTGACAAGAGTTGAAAATGGAACGACCCGAGGGACAAGGTAGTTGTCGTGGCATCCGTAGCTGTGGCCGTGAAAATCCGTGTTGTTCTTGTAGAGCCGGACATGGCCTCCTCCTAACGCCCTATTGCGGCGCTCAGCAGCTCGAAGAACGATACGCTCCCCAGCCCGATCCTGCGCAACAAGATCCTGGAGAGTCCGACATTCAGGGGAGGAGTATTCGGGATGCGTATGGTCATTGTAGAACCTCGCGCCGTTCGGCAATACGAGGTCACTCTTCATTTCATGGAATGAAAATGGGCGCTGGGCATCGACCTTCACAAACTCATCTTCTTCCTTATCCTGCTGCAAGCCGGAGACACGGAAGCCACGGGCATCTTCATGGGGATCTTCTCCGGTGTAATCCCACCGCCGCTGAAAGGAAGCAAGCAGATATGCCCGAACCAATTCCATTGATTCCACAACTGGGTCAACCTGCTCTACATCGTCGCGTGTGATGCCGTACTCAGTTTCGATGCCAAAGAGACGCATAACCGGTTGCTGATACGCTTACAAGCGCCAGGTAGATACGCTCGCTTGTCAGCTTGTTACCTGCCAGCCTTTCCTCAAATAACTTGATTCACCAGCCGCTCTTCCGTCTGCCGGCCTCGTCGGAATGAAGAAATGCCGACGACCTGTTCAGGGCGATGATCCAGCAGTTTCAGCCATTCCTCAGCTGCATCATCCGGCGGCAACATGTCACCTTCTCGGAATTCTTCCGAGATGGCTTCCAGGAGGTCATTTTCGAGCAATCCCGCGGGCTGCTTGAACTGAATCGTACGGTCGATTGCTTTTTCTTTGGCACGTTGAACGATCGACGCCAAGATGGCTCCACTCACAAGATCGCCCTTATAGAGAACCTTAGATTGACCGTTCCTGAGCCGGATTGATAGCACTCGGTTGTCGTCAGTTCTGCGGAAAATCGATTCGATGACGCCTTGGACCAGCACGCTCACAGTCTGTGCCTGCTCGGCGCCTCGCTCCGTAGACAACGCGGGATCCAGCGGCAAGTCCGTCGTCAAATACACCTTCAGAATTTCAGCGGCCGAGTCCTTATTTGGTCGATTCACTTTGATCTTGCGGTCGATGCGGCCGGGTCGCAGCACGGCCGGATCGATCAAGTCGGGACGGTTGGAGGCGAGAATAATGACCACATCACGCAGCGACTCGATGCCATCCATTTCGCTGCAAAACATCGGCACAAGTGTGTTTGAGATATTGAAGGACCGCATGGCACGTCGCGTCCCAAGAATCGACTCGGCTTCGTCGATAAAGATGAAGGGCAGAGCGCCGCCCTGGCGCCTTGCACGAGCCTGCTGGAAAAGATCACGGACGATCCGCTCGGATTCCCCGAGCCACATACTCAGGATTTCTGGGCCTTTTACATGGAGAAATGCTCCGCTCGTCACCGGTAGCCGGTTATCCGCATCGGTCGTGCGCCCGGGCTTGGCTTCGCTGACCAATTTAGCCAGGCTACCGGCTGCCGCTTGCCCAATGAGTGTTTTCCCACATCCTGGCGGTCCGTAAAGAAGAAAGCCTTTGGGTTGCGAAAACTTGAACCGCTCGAACGTCTCCGCGTGGAGCAGTGGATATTCAATTGCCTTTCGAATCGCAGCAATCGCCTCGTGCTGACCGCCAATCTGCTCCCATGTCACCTTGGGCGTTTCATCGAGCATATGCCGACTGGCATTGCGATCCACAAGTTTCTCAATCGCAATGCGCTGATTGGGATCGATACGAATTTCATCTCCGGCCTTAAGGTCCACACCGATCAAATCGGTCGATCGCTGCAAGACCAACGATTGTCGGCCCATCTCCTGTTCAAACCGTAATCGCCCGTCGGGCATGGCCTCAGCCAGTCTCAAGATGGGCCCGTTTCGATCGTACCCTAGTGTTTTAATTACCGCGTAGGCTTCATTGACCAGAATCTGTGTTCCAATCTTGAGATCAGTGTCTGGCACGCGAGGATCCACGTTGGCGTAATACTCAGCCCCACCAACGACGATACGGGCGAGTCCTTCGCCTGGCACATCGATCAAGATACCGATACGATTCGCCGGTGCCGTGAGCTTGGCAACCACCTCGCTGACCTTTTGGAATTCCAGTTCACGCTGCTGAGAGGTGGCCTGAGAGAGCATGACAGCATGGCGCACCTTGTACAGCAACTTCTGGCGAGGGTCCCCCTCGGGAAAGGCGGCCAGACATTGTTCGATCAATGCAAGTGGATCGATGTCGGCCTTCAGCGATGGTGCATCGCGTCGATCGTTGGGCACATCCTGACCGGGAGATCTGTGGTCACTCATGGGTTCCCCTCAAAAAGACTGGCCTAGATGATCCTACCATACGCTCGTCTTGAATTGCCGTGGTGCTAATTGACGGCCTGAAGGATAGCCGACACTTTCTCACGCCGATTTCCACGTAGTATCTCCACGCTCACGTGATCACCGACTTTGTGCTCCTCCATCACATCCATCAGATCATCAACCGTGGTCACCGGCTTCCCAGCAACCGATACGATGATGTCCCCGAGCTGGATCCGGCCAGTCGCAGTTTCACGGACGCCTTTCAGGCCTATACGATCAGCTGGCCCACCGCGTGTCACCCTGCCGATGATCAAACCCTTGATTCCCCACCGCTTCGCCATTGAATCTGGTACGAGAGAGACGCCCAACCCAGGACGAATGAGTTGTCCGTGCTTGATGAGTTCTGGAACGATACGGTTCACGGTATCGACGGGGACGGCAAATCCAATTCCTGCATAGGCCCCGCTCGGACTTACGATTTGCGTATTCACACCGATCAGCCGTCCGGCACTGTCTAACAAGGGACCGCCCGAGTTTCCAGGATTGATTGCCGCATCGGTTTGGATCGCGCCTTCAATCGTACGGTTGGACATTGACTTGATCGTTCTCCCCAGCGCACTTACGACTCCGGTCGTGAGCGTATGATCAAGCCCGAATGGATTTCCAATCGCGAGCACTTTTTGTCCCACACGCAAGTCATTGGAGGAACCGATAGCCAACGGCTCCAGTTGACTATCCGGCGCCTGAATTTGTAGCACTGCCAAATCATGATCGGGATCGGCTCCAACCACTTTGGCTTGGTACTCGGTACGATCAGCCAGTGTCACCTTGATTGAATTGGCTCCATAAATGACGTGAAAGTTCGTGACGATATGACCTTGCTTGTTCCAGATGAAGCCCGACCCCGATCCTTGTGGAACCTCCATAATGTTGAGCGACCAAAAATCACGCTGTATAGCCGTGTTCGCGATGAACACGACGGATTTTGTCGCCCGTTCGAAGACAGTGGTTGTCGCCCGTTCGTCAGGTCCCAATTCCGCTGGTGCTGGTGTCACTGGACGGGGCTTGCCTTCCGGTCCGGCATACACGGCGCCAAGTGGCATGCCCCATTCGCCTGATGTAATAGCCGGCGATACCATCGTTGCGCTGAAAAGCAGGAGAAGATTTAGGGATTGCACGCGTCTATTCACCGAGGACCTGTACAACAAGTTCACGCGTTCTTGAGCGGGTATCGAAATCGACCAGAACGATTTGTTGCCACGTTCCCAAAAGAAGTGCGCTGCCTGCAAAAGGAATGGTGATAGAAGGCCCTTGAAGTTGCCCTCGAAGATGGCTGTGACCGTTGTCTTCCCCAGGATTGACGGTGTTGTGCTGCAACCGGGGATCAGGAGGAATAACTCGATCCCAGAAAATCTTCGTGTCGGCGCGAATCCCCGGTTCATCTTCGATAATCATGATCGAAGCGGTCGTATGTTTAACGAACACCGTCACAATTCCATCTCGAACATTCGACGCCGCGACGGCCTTGGCAACGGATTGTGTAATATTGGCGATGTCCGTGCCGCCTGCCATACGAATCGCCAAGGGAAAAGATTGAATGGTCATCAGACGCTCTTGCCCATAAAGTTACGAAGATAGCGACGGTCAGCTCTTGTCAAAGGTTCGCCTCGTGCCTCTTCGAGAATGGTATCGAACACACCCTCTGCCGACAACACCCGTACAACATTCAAAACCTTGCTGCTAAGGATACCCTCTCGTTCCAGCTTCCCGAGATAGGTGAAGGCCTCAGCCAGACTTTCTTTTTTCCGAGCATAATAGTCTTGCCCGCGTCGCCGGTTGCTGTAGGCTTCAAACTGCTCGCACGCCACGAGGATTTCCGCCAGTTGTCTTACCCAGGTTTTGGCCTTAGCCAGCCGCTCCGGGTAATAGTAATACAGCATCACCTGTTGCATCCAAGGCTTCCACTCAACACCAAGTGCTTTCAGGGTAGGCCTCACCGCCCGCAATCGCCTGACAAGACGGCGAGCATAACCCAGGCGCATCTCGATCTGTTCGACCGCCCACCCATCCATCGGTACGCCGGAGGACTCAAGATCCCGACGGTACAGCGAAACGAACGCTTCCGTCTCGCGCCCATACGGCGTCTTGGGGTGAATGGCACGCCACTCACGGGGCCTCGTCGGAATACCCCGGTGCCTAGCCCAAGACCAAATGGTCCCAAAGAGTTGCCGATCGAGTCCGGCGCGGCCCAAGTCATGTAGGAGACAGGCGACGTGATAGAGCTGTATTCGCTCCTGAGGATGCCCTAAACGGTCGGCGACAGTTACACACATCCTCGCCGTTCGGACCGCATGCGGGCGATCGTAGCCCCGTATCGTTCGTTCTGGGTGATGCGGATGCGGATAGTCATAGAGTTTCATGAGGGCGTTGACAAGCGAACGAGAGATTTTGGGTAATCTCATTCGGTAAAACCCTGACATGGCAATCGGTAACGATCCCTGAGCTGTGCGATCAAATCGGCGCGAGGATATCGTCGGTCGAAACAAGGTGTCAAGGTAACTCCGATGGTTTTCTCGCCGAATCCGTGCAAGTTTGCTATGCTCAGTCGGTGCTATCACCTCAAGGCTAGGCACTCATGCAGGTTTCGCTAAGAACACGTTGCCTCATCATCGCCGCAACGATCTGTACTAATACAACGATCGCTTTTGCTGGATCACTTGATCACTTGACAGACTTGACAGGGAAGATGCAGGTGAATGTCACATTGAAAGGTCGCGACAACTTCATAAGTGAATATCGCTACGATGTCAGTGTTCGGAACCTCTCGCCCGATGCTATCATCCTCGACTCACTCGTCATCGTACTGGACAAAATTACCAACCTGGCAGGCGAAGATCACGAGGGTCTCACGGGGGAATCCTTCCTAAAACGGTTCGACATTCTGGATCTCGATGGTCACACCGAGGACGGCAAGCCTTTCTTTCACATCCCTACGGGAAGTTCGCGCGATCTTGTGCCACAAACCGATAGTCTTCCAGTCGCAATCCGGATTAGGAATCGGGATTACGTGGCGGTCTTCACTCCGTCGTTCAAAGTATTGGGACAGAAGCGGCCCCCCCCAGAGGAAAAGCGGGCAGATTCTCCCGCAACTCCCACGCCTCCGGCCAAGAAATCGCCTCCTGCCGCAGATCGCAAGACAGTTGAGAAACTGATTCAGCTGCTGATCAAGAAAGGCGTCCTGACAGAAGAAGAATGGAAGAAGGCGAATAAGCCATGAGCGACGCAGACTGTAAAGCCTGCCTGGGAACCTGGCCGAGGCGGGACCATTTTATCGCGGATCTCGGGCTATCCAAAGCTTACCTCCATGACGACCAATTCTTCCCCGGCTGGACTGTCGTCGTGTTCCCACGCCATGCGACCGAGTTGTTTCAACTCGCGCCGACCGAACGTTTTCAACTGATCGAAGAGGTCAATCGTGTAGCTAAGGTTTTAGCTGAAATCTATCACGCCAAGAAGATCAACTATGAACTCCTTGGCAATCATCTTCCACATATTCATTGGCATGTGATTCCACGCCTTGAAAACGACCCAGCCCCATTGGAACCGGTTTGGCGAGTGTCGCATGATCCCGTTCTGCTCACAGGACCAGTCCTCCAGAACACCATCAACCGCGTCACCCAGCCTCTTCAGAAGACAAGCTAGCCTTTACGTCCCTCTCCTACGGGTCCTATTGTTCAACCGCCTTGCCAATCTCTCTAACACACCCCGAGACGGCAGAGGGAAGATTGACAAGTGATTGAACAGCGGCAAGAATCACACCGCAGCATGCAGTTAGTGCTGAATACTCTGCCGATCAGCGCACTCACTATTTGGCTGGGATATGATCGCGAAGAACATGATGGACCCTGGACATCCGTACGCGTGGCCAACCTGGTTCCGACAACGCCTACCGTGGTTCCTTATTAAACTCGGCGTGGCTGAGAAAGGTTCAGACTGTGAGGCGGCCGGGAGCCGTGCATCACTGGTACAACATTGACAGCAAGACCAGCGGTTGCTATCACTGTCGCGTCGAGCGGGAGGGCCGCCTTTGGGAGTCGTCCAGGTAGCTGGCGGTAGCACCGAGCGATGCACCATACTGCTTCGTAACGAAATTGAAGCGCGTAGGTAGACTATCGCGAGACACCGACGAAGGAGCCAACTAGGCAGTCTGACTCCGGAGGGACCATCTTGTGGCCATACGCTTATTCCCAAACGTCATTTGCTAACAACGAACTCTCATGACTCACTTTGGTCTGATCTGCCCATCCTCCACCGGCCATCTTCACACGATGCTCCCATTGGGGCAGGAACTGAAGCGGCGTGGTCATCGTGTCACCTTACTGGGCATTCTTGACGCCCAAGAACCAACTCTCGCCGCGGGATTGGAGTTTCTGGCCGTTGGGGAAACCGACTTTCCGCAGGGAGCCACCCGCGACTTGTTTGCCCATCTGGGACAACTGAGCGGGTTGAAAGGATTACAATACACGATCCACTGGATTGCGAAGCAGGCGGAAACCTATCTACGCGATGCCCCGGGCGTGATTAGAAAGGCAGGCATCGAAGCACTGTTGGTCGACCAAGCCTCTTCAGCAGGAGGAACTGTTGCTCAACACTTGTGCATTCCTTTTATTACCGTGTGCAGTGCGGTCGTGCTCAATCGAGAACTCGGTGTTCCGCCCTTTAATACCGCATGGAATTATGATCCTTCATGGTGGGGCATGTTACGCAACCGATTTGGTTACAAACTTCTGACTCAAGCTGCGAAACCGATACGAAAGGTGATCAACTCCTATCGTCAGCAATGGTCGTTACCTACCGCAAATAGTCCGAGTGACGACTATTCTCAACTGGCTCAGATTAGCCAACAACCGGCTGAGTTAGAATTTCCCAGGCAACAGTTGCCGAAATGTTTTCATTTCACCGGACCCTATCATTATTCAGGGAGTCGAGCATCAGTTCCTTTTCCCTATGAACAATTAACCGGCCAACCGTTAATTTATGCTTCGTTAGGCACGATACAAAATCGTCTCCTGTGGGTGTTTCGGTTGATTGCAGAAGCGTGCAGGCGATTCGATATTCAGTTAGTTATTTCCCTCGGTGGAGGACATACCTCTGACTCGCTGTCGGACTTACCTGGAAAGCCTATAGTCGTCGGCTATGCTCCTCAATTAGAATTACTGCGAAAAGCCACTCTGACAATTAGCCACGCGGGAATGAACACGACGTTGGAATCGTTAACTAATGGCGTGCCGATTGTGGCCATCCCAATTTCAAACGATCAACCAGGTATCGCGGCGCGGATCGCGTGGACAGGAGCCGGAGAGGTTGTCCAACTCAGTAAAGTGAGCGTAGAAAGACTGCAAAAGGCGATCAGACAGGTGTTAATAGAAGATTCCTATAAAAAGAATGCGGTGCGTCTACAAGAGGCGATTCACCGTGCGGGCGGGGTGAGTCGAGCTGCTGATATCATCGAACGGGTTGTGACTGGCCCCCTGTAGCTGTACCACCTTCACTCTGAGTCAGGCGCACCATTGACCCGCCCCGCGAATGTAGGCCGAACCAGATCTGAGGAATTGGCCTGCGCGTGATCGGTTGATGCCGCTGATGCGGCGATACGAACCTAGCATAGCTCACGTGAGTGTCTCCAGCAATTCGGGTGAGGCAGGGCCTCTCTGGGACACCGCTGACCAATCTGCGGCGAAGCCGGCCGGTGTCTCGTCCTGCAGCGAGCTGTGGGGCCGTTGATGGTTGTAATCCTCCCGCC
>JBGTNJ010000030.1:0-43185 GCA_041743145.1 Nitrospira sp.
GCTGCCGAGAACAGGATAGTGGGGGCTGCCCCCCCACAATGAGGCGCTACACCGGAGGCACCCCTCCGCCAGGCCACGTGCCACTGCCTTGAAAAACCGAAATACCAGTGGAGAATAGGGTTTTTCAGCAGACTGCTAGCCGAGCTGCTTCCTAAACTGTCCCCGTTCTGTGGTCTAGGCCAATCAGAATCTCCTTGGCCGGACGCACCGTCTGCGGTATACAAGAGACAGAATCAGCCCCGGCACTGCGGGGAGAAGGGCCGACACCCACTGGCTGAACCAAAGCTGGGTGTAGGGGAAATGGATGCTTCTCCTTCCTAGGCGCTGGGGTGGTTCTTCCCTTTCCTCTCTCTCAAGAAGGAGAGGGGGAAGTGTACAAGTGAGTACTCAGGCCTTGACCTCACTATTTCCTATGTGCGATTGCAAGAACCTCATTGGGTGTTTGATCAAAAGGACAAAAGGAGGGCGCAATTGTGAAAACTGCCGATGCGACAGCTGAAGTATTTATGACCGCGTTTGAAGCATTGCCAAAGTCCGATCGGGAAGCGATCATGCAGCGACTCTTCGCGAGCCCGGCATTGAAGGAAGATCTGATCGACGTGGCAACATGGTATGATCGGCGCGCAGAGCGGGCCATGCCGTACCAACGTGTTCGCCAACGACTCAAGAAGGCCCACCGTCTGTGAAGTATCGGCTTGCTATCAAGCCTTCGGCAAGTCGGGAGCTTGAGCGGCTGGAGGATCAGTTGCTTCGTCGGGCGGATGAAGCAATCCAAAAGTTAGCCGATAACCCACGGCCACATGGCGCAAAGAAACTCAGTGGGGTACCGTTATACCGTATACGGGTAGGGACCTTTCGGATCGTCTACCAGGTGAATGACGCGCAGCATCTGGTGACCGTCGTGATGATCGGTCATCGCCGAGAAGTCTACCGAAACTGATCAAGGCCTCAGGGCAGAATAGGCCTCAAAGCAAAGGGTGGCATGACTACCCTGCGCGATAACACAGAATGTCCCGAGACCATCACCATCGGCACTAATGAACTGATCGGGACTGATCCGAACAAGCTTCCACCTGCACTTGCGCGATTAATGGCCGGGCAGTGGAAGAAAGGGGCGATTCCACCGAGATGGGATGGCAAAGCGGCGGAGCGGATTGTGGAGTGTCTGGAACGGGCGCTGGTAAGTGAAGGAGAGGGCTTGTCTCCGACGGCATGAGCCTAATCGAGTTGAGGAGCGTGGGATAATTTCACTCCCTCCCCCTCCCAGAACCGGACGCGAACCTCTCGGTCATCCGGCTCCTATCGTCGAACCGTTGCCACCGCCCCCCAATGTGGAAACAGGTCAGGCTGGCGAGCGCAGATCTGCCACAACCATTTCCAGGCTCGCCCTTTGTGCGCGCGGAGTCGAATGTATTTCCGTTGCACCCATCGCACCAGGAACTCATCCAGCGTGTGCAAGGCGCGACGGAGTGCCGAAGCGTGAAATCGCCCATAGTAATGCATCCATCCCACCACTATGGGCCGGGTCCACTGAGCGAGATCGTTCAAACCGAGATCGTTACGATGATGCAGCCGCCAGCGACGGATGCGCTGACGCATCGCTTTGGCTGCTTTCTCCCTGACCGCCGGTGCGAAACTGACGAATAACTTTCCCATACGATTCTTCGACGAACGTGGGCGAATGTGTAGCTCAGAAAGTCGAACCGATACTCGGGATAGCTATCCCGCCGGTTGGCAACCTTGCAGTACACGATCTTGGTCTTGTGTGGGTGAAATTCCAGATGCCACTGCATGAGGCGTTGCCCAAGCACATCTCTGAGGGCATGCGCTTGCGCTTCGCTTACACAGTGACAACCGATGGCAGAGCACTGTTCCGCCATCCACCGATCGAATGCATAATGCAGAAGCAGGTTGGCCAGAAGCGGGCTAATCACCGCGCCCTGGGGCATTTCCTGACTCCGTTCCGCTCACGTCCCATCCGGCATGCGCACCAGCGCGTTGAGCCATCTTTCGATGTAGAGCAGCACCCATTCGCACTCGGTGTGTCGGCGCACCGCCTGTAGCAAGAGTTCCCAGCCGATGGTATTGAAGAAACTCTTGAGATTGAGATCAAGCACCCAGTCGTAACGCCAGCACCGTTGTCGCGCCACCGAGAGTGCCTGATGCGCGGACCGACCCGGGCGATGTCCATACGAGTCGCCATGGAACAGTGGTTCCAGAATCGGCTCAAGGTATCGTGTGGCCACCGTCAGGGCGATTCGATCACCGACCGTAGGAATGCCTAACGGCCTGGTGCTCTTCTCGTCTTACGGGATGTCCACCCGGCGCACCGGCGGCGGGAAGTAGCTGCCAGAGCACAGTCGATTCCACAGCCGATAGAGATTGTTTTCCACATCCTCTTCAAACTGCTCAATCGACTGTCCGTCCACTCCCGCTGCCCCGTGATTGGCCTTCACCCGTGTGCACGCGTCTCACACGTCATGTTTGGCAATACAAAACGGTTTGGCGTTATCCATGCGAGTCCTCCTCGTGCGAGTTGCTCGCTCGATAACACCGGACGGCGATGCCCCTTCGGTCCGGTCACATTACAGAACCTTCCTCCCTACTATCAGCGACTCCGTCCCTGTGCCCCGCATCGGTACTCTGGCACTTGCAGGGGCTGCCCGCTTGCGCGTCCTCACCCACGCCTGAATCAAGGTCACCCCGCCTTCATGCCGAACGCCAGTGGAGTCGTACACAGGTCCCCCTCTACCTGCTGCGCGGGACAGAGTCTCGATCCCAGTTTCGAAGTCGCGTTCGTTTTTCCGACACGTCATTAGTGGTTCACTTGCGTTCGGCTTCTTGATTCGTACCCGACGGAGTCCTGCTCCGCCTTTTCCGCCAACGCTCACGACGACGACTCTTGATCGACCCCACTGGCCGCGGTGTGAAGTCTGCGGCTGCACGCCAACCTCGACGGGCCTCCCCACATCATGAATAAAGCCCCGCGACCATCGCTTCTGCAATACTCGCATTCATAGTACACTGTCTCCTGATCCATGTTATAGGACCACAATCTGGTCACTTTTGCTGACCATCGACCATGCAGTTTCCCACTATGGTCCATACTCGTCAAAAGCTTGAATGATTGAACGAGACTCCAGGTACGCTACAATAGGCGGTATGGTTAGCCGTATAGATCTGTCACGTGAGGTGTTGCGTTAAGCGTATTGTATCATTGCTGAGGCACGTCCCAATTTTATGAAAAGTGCGCCGATCATGGAGGCGCTGAAAACCGCTGAAAATCGTGGAGGGGCGCTCCAGTACCCATTGATCCACTGGACGTTGGTGATGTGACGTCGACCCTGGCCTGTTCCATCGTCGTGCGGAAACTGGGTGTGCCTGTTGCGCACGTCGAAGGTGGGATTCGATCCGGTGATTGGACGATGCCGGAAGAGAGCAATCGAGTGGTGCCCGACTCAATCACCAACTGGGTTTTTTACGACCAGCGAAACAGCCAATGAGAACCTGCGGTGTGACGGATGATTGTATTTTCTTCGTTGGGGATACATATGATTACACAACCTGCTATAAGGCGAGATTCTTCACTATGGCCTAGCCACACCTTTAAATCGACTGCTGCAGTGGTTGCATGTGGTTCTCTCATTGCCAGGCCTCTCGATGATGCAAGACTCACAATAGCGCTCGCAGAAAGTTTAGTGTGAACAAACCCACCTCTCTATACCTTGATCTGATACGATTCCTCGCGGCACTGACAGTATTCATTGTTCACGCCAATTACGACCGGTTCACTGGGGGGCTGCCATTATTTTGGCACTTGGCAAGTTTTGGTAACGATGCCGTTATGGTATTCTTTGTTCTGTCGGGGTTTGTCATTGCTTATGTTGCATCGGAGAAGGAGACGACTCCGCGGGAGTACTTCGCGAGTCGCTTTGCTCGTCTTTACTCAGTGGCAGTCCCTGCATTAATTCTTACCGTCCTTCTCGATTGGATAGGGTCGAGGGTAAATTATTCCCTTTATGCAGGTTGGTGGTTCCAGTCCGACAACCCTATATGGCGATTTGTAGCCAATCTTTTCTTCGTGAATGAGCTCTGGTTCAACTCGATTCGGCCGTTTTCTAATGGTCCCTACTGGTCACTCGGTTACGAATTTTGGTACTACGTGCTATTCGCATGTGTCCATTACCTGCAAGGGGCATTTCGGTATCTCCTCGCTGGGTTAATCTGCCTTTTCGTCGGGGTGAAAATTCTTCTGCTGTTGCCCATTTGGCTCATGGGTGTGTTGGTTTTCTCGGTGGTCAAGCATTACACAATTTCTCATGCTACTGGGTGGATCCTGTTCATCGCTTCGGTAGTGCTGTATGTCCTTTTTCGTTTTGTCGGGTACCCACATGCAATGCTTGAATGGACTATCAATAATCTTGGCGGGCCTGGCGTGGAAATGCTGGGGTGGTCGAAGCACTTTCTGAGCAGTTATATTATCGGCGCACTTATTGCGGTTCATTTCATCGGTGCTACAGTGATATCAAGGCAAGTTTCTATGGTGCTTGTGGCCTTTGAGTCTCCAGTTAGATATGTTGCAGGGTTTACATTCGCGCTTTATCTGTTTCATTATCCATGTCTTCAATTCTTTGCCGCGGTGTTCTCCTCGGTACAAAACTCAGCATTGCGAACCAGTTTTGTTTTGGGTAGTACGGTTCTCGTTGTATGGGTCTTGGGTACGATAACAGAGAAGAAAAAGCATGACCTTAGAAGAGCGCTATTGCGTGTGTATGATGCAGCAAGCGAAAAAATATTGCAGGTGTTAAGACTAACTGACGTCTCCTCCGAAAACGACGGTAACTTAAAAGTAGAGGAGCCTATCTCGAAATAGTAGACGGCAGGGATCTTCTTCCTTATAAGACCGGGCATACCCATTCTGAGCGGCAATCAATGGGACCGGATTCGGGAACATGTTCTCAAGTAGCACATCCCGGACCAAGCCAGGGCGTAAGCCCGTTCCCACCCAAGCGGTGTTGAAAGCCGCACTCTGGATTCTGAACGCCAGTACGCCATGGCACTTGCTGCCGTAGTGCTATCCGAATTACAAAACCGCCCATCGTCGCTTCCAACAGTGGCGTCAGCGGGAGATCCTTCGAGTCGTGCTCACCCAGGTGGTCAATACATATTGGGAGGAAGGAGGCACAAATGGGGAGAGTTCATTTGTGAAACAATATTTGGATCGGGACTCATGCCGTGATAATGTCCGACATATGGCAGTGGCGTCGTCGTCACGAAACCCGTTGTTGAGTATTCGATCGTTGTAGGTTGCCTGCCAAACTCGTTCGTTTCCGAAAACAAGTCGTGCATCATTGAATGGCGTCTAAAGGTGTGAGTGATTCCTGCCTCGTTGGGTAGCATGGTGTAACTCAATCGTCGGGCGATATGAATCTACGCCTGGTTAAAAACATCAATTACATGGTTTTGGCTCAGGCGGCTAATTATATGATGCCGCTGATATTGATTCCGTATCTGGTTCGGACACTTGGCCTTGCAGCTTTCGGAGACTTCTCTGTTTCCCAATCGGTCATCAGCATCGGCATTATTGTGGTTCAGTTTGGCTTCAATATTTACGTGACCAAGGACATAGCCGAACGAAAGAAGCATGGACAAGCCATCGACGAAATTATTTCAGTGACATTCGTGTTGCAAATTGCCCTGGCGACGATGCTGATACTGATCATTTCAGGGGCTTATGCGGTTATGCCAACCAGGTCGCTTGAGCTGAGCTTCTGGTACAGCTTTGCCTGGTTAGGGCAAGCCTTATTTCCAGTTTGGTACTTTCAGGGCAGTCAATATTTCAAGCAGCTTGCGCTGCTCAATTTCATGCTCCGGGGAAGTACATTTATCCTGGTCCTTGTGTACATCACTCGAGAAGAGGATCTCATCGCGCTGCCGATTATCTACTCGTTTAGTTATTTAAACGTCGGGTTGCTAGCCTGTGCAATCATGTGGCGACGGCATGTCCTGTGTATCCCGACAGTTAAAGAGTTGATGGGACTTATGAACGGCACGAAAGATGTATTTTTTTCAAATATCGCTTCGGTGTCGCTAATGAACATGCCAATATTTTTTCTAAGTCATCAAGTTTCCAAGGAAGAAGTCGGCGCGTTTTCGGCCATACTGCGCGTCATCTATGCGATCAAGGGAATGTTGAACTCTGGCTTCCAGGTGTTAGTGCCCACACTGATCAGCGAAGTAGGCCGTCTGAATCACAAAAAACTCGCGCTACAGATCTTGTTGCTATTGCTGATGATAGTTGCCGCAACGCTTGCAGCCAAAGAGCCATTGCTGAATTTGCTTTATGGTCGGCGCACTGCTCTCAGCTATAACCTTGAGTTTACCATATTACTCCTATCCGTGATTCCGGGCTCTCTAGGCACTTTGTATATCCTGGTGTTTGCCACGTATTACGGAGAATTTGTTAGACGCAAGCAAGTATTCCTCATGGTTTGTATTGTTGCTGCTTTGCTCTATTTTCCGTTCATACATCTGCTCAATAGTCTGGGTGCTGCCCTAGTCATCTTGATCTGCGAGATAGTATTGCTCATTTTGGGAATCAAGATCGTCCTGGGTAATCAGCGCAGTCGCGAAGCGTTTCAATGAAGGCGTTAATCTGCATCACAACCGCCAACCGAAGTTTGGCGATCAAGACCTTTGGTTGGGATTATGTTGCGTTCTGCCAGAGCAATCCTCGTTACGACTTTGTCGTTAGTCTTGACGGAGATGATAGCCAAACCATCACATTCTGCCATAAGCACAAAATACCGATCGTTTACGCGGATTCACGTGAGGGGGTCGGGTTGTCTAAAAACCGGATATTGGCTACGTTCCGAGATTATGAGCATTATTTCTTTATAGAGGACGATGTTGGGTTGCTCGACGCTGCTGTGTTCGACCTTCACGTCAAAGCAGCGGACGAATTGAATGTACCCCACATGTCGCTGTTTCCGGAGGATAGAATCGGAGACAAAACCTATGAAATCACGCTAAAAGACGGACAAAGGGTGATTTGCTGTATGTTTGGTGGAGCGCCGTTTAACTATTTCACGAAAAGCGGAATAGATACGGTTGGGGGTTTTCATACCTGTTTTGCGAAGTATCGGCGTTTCGGCCACACGGAACACAGTTACCGCTTTGTCAATGCCGGGTTAGCCGACTATCCTTTTTACGTGCTGAACGATTGTCTGCACGGTTATCTCAGATGGAGCGATCCGGTTAGCGTGACAAAAATTAAAGTAGATACTATCAATCGCTTATTCGTGGAAGAACATGAGTTGATAGCACAAAAGCTAGTCTATTTCCCTTTAACGACACTGGCGCCTTTTCACGCTCCTGACAGCCTCGATTTGTCGCAGGCAAAAAGGCCATTATTGAGCGGCATCTATCGAATGATCTTCGAAACCAATATCGCCGCACTCTTCGCTTACCGCCTGATAAAAAAAATGTGGTCTAGAAATAATGTCCGCTAAGACGGTTGCAGTCCAGTCCGGGGTGCTTGCTCTCTTTATCTTGATTCCGTTGTTTAGGCCAATATTACTCGCCCATAACCTTATCTTTGTGATCTATGCGATGTTTGGCTTGGGTTTTCTGGTATTGGCAGTGAATATTAACATCATCAGATGTGCTAATCCTACGCAACTTCTCTGTCTGTTTGCCTATGCTGGTATATCAGTCGTCGCATCTTTGTTTGCTACCGAGGACATTCGGTTGGATTACTTGGGGTTATTGTGTTTTGTGCCGATCAGTTATTTGGTTGGCATCTGGCTCGGCGCGAAGGGTTCCATACATAGTTTCTTTAGAGTGGCTGCGCTGATATTTCTGCCGGTGGCTCTTTACGTCGTTTATCAATTGGCGAAGAGTTCTTTTTCTTATAACACCTATTACTACTGGGGAGCTGCCTCGTACAAAATCGATTATCTGACGACTTCAATGTACGCCCTCGTCTTGCTGATATATTTTGTTTTTAATGGGCGCAACGTCATAGAAAAATACGGCCTTACCGTATTCTGTTTGGGCTTTATCGCAATATCCGGGGCACGGTATTCCATTATTTACGCGGTATGTGCCAGTATCTACATACTGCTTAGAGCTGCTAGAAAATCCTCTGCCCGAGTGGCTGCCGGAACGTTAGTCGCGCTAGGTTTTCTGTTTACTTTAGTATTATTCAACGATTCTTGGATCGTAAAGTCTACGGACTTGGTCAATTACTCCTTATTCCGTTTGGAAAATCTGTCCGAAAGCGATAATTCGGTTGAAGGAAGAAAGGTTTTAATGGAGAAAGCCGGAAAAATCGTTTCTGATCATTTTGCTTTCGGTGTTGGCTTGGCGGGCAGTACAGATGTATTAGGCACTTATCCTCACAATATGCTGCTCGAAGCCTTCGTTGACAGCGGTTTCTTCTCGGCGCTGCCGCTATTGATATTTTTGGTCTCTTCAGTATGGTTGTTGGTCAAGGCTAAGCATGAACACAAGGCCTGGTGTTTGTTGCTGGTTCTGTATTTGCTGGGTGCTTTTATGAAATCGTTTAGCATTTACGAGTCGAGGATGTTATTTTTCTTTATTGGATATGCCGCGATGCTAAATACGCGAGAACAGGATCCAGCGCCTTCTGCTGGACAAGTGGCGCCTAGGAATTCATAAGAGCCTCATGCGCGAAGTGGGTAGTGCTCGGCATCGTTTCGATCGCGTCTGCAATGGAACAGGGCGGAAATATGCCATCTATTGATCTTTTGATATCGACGATGAACTATCGCCCTGGGGCATTGGATACACTTTTGTCGACTGTGCCTGAATTTGTCAATGTGATCGTAGTCAATCAAATATCCGCAGCCTCGGAATTGGAAGAGCGATTTCAAATCAAGCCCAATGTGACCTGTTATACATTTAGGGAACGAGGGCTTTCCAAAAGCCGAAATCGACTCATCTCTTTGGCAGTTAGCGATGTTTTCATGATATCCGACGATGACGTCGTGTTCCTGCCCGATGCTTTTGAACAGGTTGTCGAGGCATTCCGTAAAAATCCTCAACAGGATATCTTGACTTTTATGATGTTGAAGCCCGATGGCTCACCAAGAAAACGCTATAAGTCGCAACATTGCCAGCATAACAGGTTCAGTATTGCCAAGGTATCCTCTTGTGAGATAGCGGTGCATCGTATCCGATTGTGCTTCTTCACCGTCAACTATGACGAATCGTTCGGTCTTGGCGCTACCTACCCAATGGGCGAAGAGGTTGTGTTTTTAAAGGATTGCCTTCAAGCGGGTTTGAACATACGCTTTATTCCGGTTCCAATATCCTGCCACCCCGAAGAGAGTACTGGCCGCAACTTTTCCACGGCTTCGGAGAAAGCGAGAGGAGCCTTATTTTATAGACTTTATGGCACGTTATCCTATGTGATCGGTTTCATCTTGTATTTCAGGAAACGGCGAACATTCGCGAGGGCGATAGGTTACAGTGAGGCGTTACAGGCGTATTTTCGAGGAATTCATGATTACAAAGAATACTGTAAGAAGAACCTTCCTGATCAGCTTGCTTGCTCTCGCGCTAATTAGCCCCAAGGCGGTTGCCGCAAACTCATATAAGGCTGCTATTACCGCAAAGGAATTGCTGGTCCTAATGACGGCCTGCGACTTGTTACCATCAGCTCAGAATTTTGGCTATTCGCCCGTAGTGCTCGCTGAAATGTGTAGGCAGGGGAAAGAATTATTGAAGATCGGCATGTCCTCGTCGGGATCGGGGCCTTGGACTTGGCAACCGGGTAAGATGACCGATCACGATGATTTCAAATATGCAGGTAACTCTAAAATTGCGACGGTCCTGAAAGAACGAAAAGTGCCCGGTATTAGTCTTGATTCGTCACATTTTTACGCAAAATGGCCTTTATTCTTCCTGTCCGCGAGAAATGCATCGCAAGACACCGAAAGAGAATTGTTTGAGGATGCGATCGATGGTCTGATCGCTAATCTGTTTAAGAACGTCGTCCGCAAGAGCGACGACGAATGCGTTATCCGGTATGCCAATTATATTGATGGAACAAACGGTGTGTACCGGTGGAATTGGCAGTGGAAAGGGCCGACATACGGTAATAGTGAATACGGATTGTCATATACGCCTTTTATTTCGAGTCTTGCATTACTGGACAACAACAAGATCACCGAACACTATCGGGAGATTTCTGCATGCTATCCCTATTCTGCCGAGGCAAGACAAAAATATTTCTGGAGCCGTGGACTCGAGGAAGAGAAGTTGTTAGTGATGCTTTCCGAGAAGCGGCCTGGCAATGTTTCTAAGGGAGATGTCCCGAACGACGTAGTTAGAACATACTATGATCGTTATTTCGCAAAGCGAATCCACAGAGACCGGAAGATAACCAGTAAGGATGCTTATGCGGCAGTAGTAGGAGACCGAATGTTGGTAATGCATTACGCTTTTTATATGGAATATAGCCCTTGGCTGCAGGAGTTTCATGTCTATGCAGAAAAAGCGAGCAAAACAGTATGTTTGTCGTGCAGTAATAGCTTTGAGTTTTATCACCAATTACATTTGCTATACTTTCTAGGCAAATACTTGAATTTGGCAGCGGAGCTTATGACCGGCGATCCTATTCAGCTAAAAGCCATTTTTGAGCGCATCGTTAAAAGGATCGAGCATTTGTACTTGAACAATCAGTCTGTGCTGATTTCGAACTACGGTTGGGACGGCGTTAAAATTTATAATTTTAAGGATTATACGAGCTGGAAGCTGTTTTATTACGGTAAGGGCGGGACCTGATAGGTTTTCAGCTTCTTTATAATTACGGTAACGAATGGAAGAAATGGACCTTGTGTCGGTGATCATGCCGGCATACAACTCTGAGAAGTACATTGAAGAGTCTATCGCGAGCGTCTTGAATCAGTCGTATCGGAACCTAGAACTGTTAATTACGGATGATTGTTCTTTGGACGGAACGCAACGAGTCGTTGAAGAGTTGGCAGTACGTGATCGGAGAGTGAAGTACTTCAGATTAAGCGAAAACAGTGGAGCGGCGGTCGCTAGAAACAATAGCCTGAGAAATGCCGGAGGCCGCTATATTGCTTTCTTAGATGCTGATGATGTGTGGCTCAAAAATAAACTGGAGCTGCAGTTAGCCTTCATGAAGACCAATGACAGCGCTTTTTCCTTCACAGGGTACTCATTTTATTATGGCGACGGCCATTTTGATGAAAAAGTGATCGATTCCACTTCGCTCGATAAAATCTCGCGGAATGATTTATTAAAAAAGTCATGTACGGTCGGGTGTTCAACCGTCATTCTCGATAAAAACAAATTACCACAAATACAGATGGTTAATATTCGAACTGGGCAGGATTATGCCCTTTGGTTGAAGCTATTGCGCGAATCGGACCACGTTGCCCATAACTACAAGATGAGATTGACTGGGTATCGCGTTCGCAAAGATTCCATATCGAGAAATAAGTTCGCGAAGTCTAGGAGGCAATGGCAAATATACAGAGAAATTGAAAACTGTGGTTTGCTTTCGTCATTATACTTTATGTTCTTTTATGCGCGAAACGCAGTGCTTCGCAGGTGATAACAAACATAATTGGCCTTGCTCCCTATTCGAGGAACTCTTAGCGAGCTTTGTATTTCTCTGGAAGCAAGTCTCCTCGGATTAATTGTTACGCCCAGTACCAGATTTAAAGAAACGAGGAATTTGCCCTGCTATCTACATGCTGCGTACATACTTGAACACCGTTGCAGGATTCTAGACACAGTTGCCGATCTGGCTTGCCTCCGTCGTTCTTAGTTTTCAAGAACATAGAATCATCAGATGATGGCCTAGGATTTGCTGAGCTATGCTCTGCTCATGTGTGTTCCTAACGATCAACCTCTAGAAGGAGCGGTGATATGCGGATGATTAATCCATGGTTTAGGAGAGGGGGCGTAATGGCGGCTGTTGCTGTTTGTGCCCTCTTGGTTCCTTTGACTGCGGCTCACGCTGCTCTGGTGACCTATTCGTTCACTGGAAACTTTGATGGCGATCCTCTTGGTATGACTCCGATTACCGGATCCTTTCAATTCGACAATGGAACGAGCGGCAGCGGGGGGATATACAACAGCGCAGTGACCAGCATGAGCCTGACGATTGGTAGTGGATCCGGAAGCTATACGTCGGTCTTGGCTCCCGGCGCGAATGCGGTGACGATCTCGCAGAACACGAATCTTGGGGGCGGGGTGCTGGGAGATCGTTGGGGCCTGGTGACGGCTGCAGCAGGACCGCAGGTTGGTGATTTCACGCCGTTTAGATTCGACCTTCGATTTGACGACGATAGTGGTGGGTTGTTTACAAACACCAACCTCCAAGATCCGCCCAGTTTGGCCACAGTGAGCGCAGCGAGATGGCGACTCATGTTTGAAGACAGTCTTGGAGATCCAGTCGCGCTGCGTGGATCAATCACCAGTCTGACAGCTGTACCTTTGCCGGCGGCCGTGATTCTGTTCGGTGCCGGGCTCATCTCATTGGTCGGTTTGGGCGCAGGTGGTTTGAGAAATCTCCGCGGATCCAGGGCCTAATCGAATACCTCGCTTCTGACGGATCGGGTCTGATACCCCCTGAGGGGTATCAGACCTGTTCTTTCTTCGAAATCAATCGACAGGTAGAAGGTTCAGATAGAAAATCAGGTGCCGACCTGCTCTTCTAGACCGACAGCTTGTTCGGCTCATACCTTTTCAACGTTCGAACGAGTACTCCATGCTGACCAGCACACGCTACCTGATTTTCAGCTCAGTCCTGATCATCGCGTTATTGTCCTATATGTATTCGGACAGCCTGCTGTTTCTGTTCAATCACTGGATTGGAAGTGACGATTATAGCCACGGAATGTTTGTGCCTCTGATTAGTGGGTTCTTAGTCTGGCAAGCACGACATCGATTGATGCAAGTCTCGAGAGAAAGAGCCTGGTGGGGGTTAGGCGTCATCGTCGTGGGGCTCATGCTCTATGTGATCGGTGAATTGGCCACGTTGTATGTGGTTCTTCATCTGTCACTCTGGACCGTGATTGTAGGGTTAGTCATTGCCTTGGTGGGAATTCGTGGAGCGAAGGCTATTGCGTTTCCGCTCAGCTATCTCCTCACGGCTATTCCATTACCCGTCTTTTTCTACGCCAACCTTTCGAGTCAACTGCAGTTGTGGTCTTCATCTCTTGGGGTTGGGTGTTTGCAACTCGTTGGAGTGATGGCGTTCCGTGAAGGGAATGTCATCGATCTTGGACAGGTTCAGCTTCAAGTTGTCGAAGCCTGCAGCGGAATTCGCTATCTTCTGCCTTTGACATCTCTGGCGTTGCTCTGTGCCTATCTCTTCAAGGACAAGATGTGGAAGCGAGTGGTTCTCGTAGTCTCAGCGATTCCCATCTCTATTCTCATCAACGGTTTCAGGATCGGCATGATCGGCGTGCTAGTTGAGCTCTATGGCACGGGCGCTGGAGAAGGCTTCTACCATCTCTTCGAGGGGTGGGTCATTTTCATGGTGAGTTTAGCGTTGCTGATTATAGAAATGGGACTGTTGGGACGGATTGGGATGGTGGCGCCATACCGACCCTTTCTAGCGCAACTGTCTTGGCGTGATCAGTATGGAGAGCGTGGGCAAGAGGGTGCGCTGCCATTCTCGAGATGGATGGTGCCATCTCCCGGTCCGGCCTATCTCTGCAGCGTCGCGATTCTCGCACCTTTCACGTTGCTCTCGGCCTCTCTGCTGGATCGTGCAGAAACGCCTCCATCACGGACTGCATTCATTGACTTCCCGATGGAGATCGCCGGGTGGCGAGGCGAGCGCTTTCCACTGGAAAAACAGTATATCGACAGACTCCGATTCGACGACTATGTGTTGGCCGATTATCGTTCCAGCTATGGAGGTCGGGTCAATTTCTATGCGGCCTATTATCAATCACAACGGAAAGGGCAGTCCGCCCACTCTCCGAAGAGTTGTCTGCCTGGTGGCGGTTGGGAAATCACCTCCATTACCCATAAGGAATTGCCGTCGTCGGCAAAAATAACGCAGCCACTCATGGTCAATCGTGCTGTCATTCACAAGGGTGATCAGAAGCAGATCGTTCTGTATTGGTTCAAGCAACGAGACCGATATCTCGCGGATGAGTATTTGGTGAAGGTGTATTTGCTGTGGGATGCCGTATCGCGTCAACGCACTGACGGGGCGCTGGTGCGAATGGCCTCGCTTGTAGGACCAGGTGAATCAGAGGCGATGGTCGACCAACGTCTTCAGGATTTTGCAGCTGGGATTGGGCCAGAGCTGAGTAGGTTTGTGCCAGACTGATTAGGAACCGGCGAACAAGTGAGAGTCTGATCGATGATGAACGAACTATTTTTCAGCTCCATGACCGCATTGCTCCTCTGCATGGGATTGATTCCACCCCTACGGCTGGCAGCGGAACGATTTCAGGTGATGGATTTGCCAGGGGGGCGAAAAGTGCACGAGCATCCTGTCCCACGTATAGGAGGCCTCGCCTTTGCCATCGGAGCGTGCGCGTCGATTGCCTGGTGGGGAGCAAAGGATGAAACCACGCTCTCCGTGTTGCTTGGATGCGTGATTATCGTAGGATTCGGCGTATGGGATGATCGTGTTGATCTTGGCTATCGGACAAAATTATTCGGGCAGTTGCTTGGCGCTCTCGCCGTTGTCCTGGGCGGGGGCATTTCGTTTACCACCCTTCCATTTCTGCCTGACATGGAAGTGCCTGCGTGGGCTGGGATGCTCCTCACCATTGTGTTTCTCATTGGGGTGTCAAACGCAGTGAACCTCACGGATGGGCTAGACGGCCTGGCCGGTGGATTGTCATTTCTGACGCTCAGCGGAATTGCCTATTTGGCCTACCTTTCCAGTGACTCAACCGTCCTGATGCTCACTGTTCCCTTCCTTGGGGCGCTCTTGGGGTTTTTGCGATACAACACATACCCCGCACGAATTTTTATGGGAGATGGCGGTAGCCAGCTCTTAGGGTTCATGATGGGTGTGCTAGCTGTCCTCCTGACGGATTCGTCGCGCGGTCCATTCAGTCCGAGTCTTGCTCTCTTTTTATTGGGGTTGCCGTTTCTGGACACGCTGGGCGTCACGGGTCAACGGTTGGCTGAAAGGCGGTCTCCATTTGTCGGTGACCGCGCTCATGTCCATCATAAACTTCTGCGTATCGGATTAACTCATTACGAAGCCGTGAGCGTGATCTATCTCATTCAGGCAAGTATGTTGGGTGTCGCGTACGTGCTGCGCTGGGAAACGGATACATTAATCCTACCGCTCTATCTTGCACTCGCGATCACGGTGTTGGTGCTCTTTATTGCTGCTGGGCGAGGGCTCCTTCCTGGTCCCGCATCGCATGAGGGAGTCTTTCTGTCGAATCGTACCGTCACGCGGTTCGTGAGTGGCCCATGGCTTACGGACATGCCGATCAGATTCTTAGCCGTAGCTGTCCCGTTGTTTCTCACTGCCTTGGTTTTTCTTCCATCGACCGTACCAAATGACGTGGGGTATCTATCGATCGCGTTGTTTGGAATTGTGCTGCTCGGCCTCTCCTTTTCATCCAACGTCGCACCGTACTTCGTGCGTGGCGGACTCTATGTGGGAACGACGTTCCTATTGTACGTCAGCGACGGGTCGCGAATGTCCACCGTGTCAGCAGTGACGATAGCTCATAATGCATTTTTCGTGGTCGTCGCCGTCATGGTGCTATTGAGTCTCCGCTTCAATGAGGAGAATCGGTTTCAAACGACTCCGCTCGACTATTTGATGGTATTTCTGGCCGTCACCTTCCCGCTCTTGCCAGAAATCAGCGCAGATATCTCGCACTTGGGTATCTTTATGGCTAAATTGATGGTCCTGTTCTTTTCCTTCGAATTGCTGCTCCACGCTTTTTCCAGCCGTGTCAGACAGTTGGGACTCGTTTCGCTCTGGATCCTCTTCGGACTCGGAATTCGGATTTTGTTGTAGCGAAACAAGTTACGTAATAACCTAAGTTCATGGCGCAGTATTTACACACAACATACAGAGGTGAACTTTCAGCATGAGTAGTGTAATCGGCATTCTGCTTTTGGCCGTGATGACATTGACGGCATGTGGCGGCCCTGAGGAGAAGAAGGCCAAGTACTTTGCGCGAGCGCACGAGTATATGGAAGCGGCGAATTATCCAAAAGCAAGGGTTGCGCTTCGGAACGTACTGAAAATCGATCCGAAAGAGGGAGATGCCTATTATCTGTTTGCTCAGGTCGAAGAAAAAGAAAAGAACTGGCGCAATGCGGTTCAATTCTACCAAGAAGCTGTTCGCTTGGTCCCTGATCACACGGCCGCCTTGATTACGCTCGGTAAGTACTACCTCGAAGCTCGGTTGACAGATCAGGTGTTCGAAGTGGCGGATACGGTGCTGAAGACGGAGCCCCGCCATCCTCAGGCTAACGCCCTGAAGATTGCTGCAGAGGCTGTGACCAAAGAGGCCATTCCTACAGTGATGCCCAAGGCAGAGGCACTGGCAAGCGAGTTTCCGACAGAGCCGGATGTCGCAATCCTACTTGCGACGTTGTATGGCCAGCAAGAACGGCACCGTGAAGCTGAACGTACACTCAGACGCTCCTTAGCCGATCATCCAACAGACCTGGATCTTCTCAATAATTTAAATACCGTTCTGACGAGAGCTAAGGATTGGATCGGCGCGGAAGCCGTCATTCGTCGGATGATCGAGGCCGAACCTCAATCCATGGACCATAGAATCCGGCTGGTCAGATTTTATATGGGTCGTAATGCGTACGATAAGGCGGAAGCGGTCTTGCGTGAGGCGATTATATCGGATCCGGACAGCGAACAGCGTCATCTTGCGTTGGCCGACTTTTTTGTGAATCGGAAGGATGTACCTGCAGCGGAACGGGTGCTTCTCGATGCCGCCACCAAATTGCCCTACTCAATCCCAGTCCAATTCGGACTTGCTGTGCTGTACCAAAAGAGTGGGCAAGACGACAAAGCCAGAGAGCGGTATGCCGCGTTGGTACAGGAGTTCAAACACAAACCGGTTGGGTTGGAAGCCAAAGTGAAGCTGGCAGAGATGGATCTTGTCGCGGGCCGGCCAAGCGACGCAGAGCGACAAGTACAAGAGGTGTTGAGTGAGAACCCTCGATCTTCCGATGGGCTGATCCTCTTAGGCCGTATGGCGTTGGCAAGGCGGAATGGCAAAGACGCAGTTCAGGCATTTCGCACGGTCCTGCACGATCAACCGGAATTAGCAACGGTACAATACTTACTTGGTCAAGCCTATCAGCTCACCGGAGAGACCAATCTTGCGAAGGAAAGTTTTGAGCGAGCGGTTGCTCTGTATCCCGACCAAGTCGAGGCGAAACGATCCCTGGCAGTTTTGGAGAGTAGGAGCGGTCGCCATCAGCAGGCGCGTGCGCGACTCGACGATCTCCTGAAACAACGTCCCGACGATGTTGCCGCTCTTGACATGTTGATGACACTCGATCTGGCGACGAAGAACTGGCGTGGCGCCGAGCAAACGTTGGCGCGGCTTCGTCGGCTGTCGGCTGAAAACTATATTGCGCTACTGGCCGAAGGGCATTTTTATGAAGCGCAGCATCGACTGAGTGACGCAAAGTATGCCTATGAGCGTGCGACAACGCTGGCTCCGAATGAGTCCGAGCCTCTACTCTCTCTCTTGAAGTTGGAAGTTTCTGAAGGTCAGACAGCTCGTGCAAAAACGCGGTTGGGCTCTCTCCTTGCCTCTCGTTCCGACCATCCATTCGCGCATGGCTTACTCGGTGAGGTGCTGTCGCTGACGGGCGATCGTGAAGCGGCTGTTCATGAATATCGTGAAGCGGTGAGGTTGAACCCAAAATGGATGACACCCTGGTTGAATTGGACCACATTGTTACTCTCCGAGAAGAAACTGGAAATGGCCGCACAGATCGTAGAAGACGGTCTCAAAGCCAATCCCGAAAGTGAGGAATTGTACATGCTGCTGGCCTCAGCTCGCTCGGAGCAGGGGCAAATTGATTCGGCCATGGCCGCCTATGACATGGTGTTGCACCTCAATCCACGCAATGTTCTGGCTGCGAATAACCTAGCCGTGTTGCTCGTGGATCGAAAAGGTGATCAATCAAGCCTGCAAAAAGCCTTTGCCCTCAGCCGAGATTTCGAAAAAGACGCTCCGCATCCTCTCTTCATCGATACGCTCGCCTGGGTGCGATTTAAAATGGGACAGCAGGAAGAAGCGATCCGTTTGATGAAGTATGCGGTTGCCAAATCTCCAGAACTTTCTGTTCTGAATTACCATCTGGGGATAGCCTTTTTTCAGTCCGGAAAACGTGCCGAGGCGCGGACCTATCTTGCGAAGGCGCTCAAGGGCACAGATGCTTTTGATGGGCGACAAGAGGCTGAACAGGCCTTGGCACAGCTGAGAGGATAAGGAGAGTCCATGCCGTATTCCGTTGGGGTGCTGATCAAACGAATAGTGCTTCTACTAGCAACGGTCGGTGGTGTGTCTGTACTTGGAGGTGAGATCACGACAGCCGCCATGGCCTCGGAGGTTGATCCGGAATACCAGTTGGGGGCCGAGGATGTCATGCTGATCTCCGTGTGGAAAGACGAACAGTTGACACGAGAGGTCGTGGTCCGCCCCGACGGGATGTTCTCCTTTCCCCTTATCGGCGACGTCCAGGCTGAAGACAGAACGGTCGATCAAATCCGGACCGACCTCGCTCAGCGACTGACGAAGTATATCCCTAATGCAAACGTATCCGTGGCAGTTACGAAGGTAGTCAGCTACAAAGTGTATGTTGTTGGGCGAGTCAACAAACCCGGAGAATATTTGATCGGACATTACACCGATGTGCTTCAAGCGCTGAGTCTTGCTGGAGGGCTGACTCCATTTGCCGCGGAAAACGATATTAAGGTGATGCGCCGAGTCGGGAGGGAGCAGCATGCCATTCCCTTTCGCTACGGGGATATGAGGAAAGGGAGGGCATTGGAGCAAAATATTGTCCTCCAGCGTGGTGACGTTGTGATGGTGCCGTGACGGTTGCCGCCCGAATGCAACCCAGTTGTACGCGGTGGAGTCGAGTCTGGAGCAGCAAGCATATCGCCAAGGTTGTTATCGCATTGGTGAGCATTGCGTCAGACGGGGGGCCGGGTATCAAGGCAGCTGAGTGGTCGCTGGCGCCATCCTTGGGGACCAAGGGGGTCTATAACAGTAACCTGCTGTTGACCCCGTTACCTCATGATGAAACCTATGGATATTGGGTCACACCAGCGATGGAGTTATCCGGCAACACTGAACGTCTGGATGTGAGCAGCCGAGTCGCTGCGGATTTTGTGGGGTACTTCGGTGGAGAAGATAGGCAGTTCACAAATGTTCATGTCCCTTTGTCGATTCGTTATAGGACCGAGAAGGATCTCATAGGTTTCACCGGTGGTCTCAACCGAGACAATACGCTGATCAGTGAGTTGCAGGCGACCGGGGTTGTACTACAGTTCGCACAACGCAATCAGTGGACGTTTAATCCGACATGGATAAGAAGTCTAACTGAAAAGTTGTCGTTTCAATCAGGCGTGCAGTTGTCAGATACCACATATGAAAGCGGACGGTTGGTCGACTACCGACTGCTGGGCGGTTCGGGTGGTTTTCTGTATCAAGTGACGGAGCGGGATCAAGTCCAAATATCAGGAACCTATGTCCATTTTTATACGACTGACTCTCCATCGCCATTTCGAGCCAGCTTTCCCGGGATCGATCTAAGCGTGACGCATGCCTTTAGCGAATCATTGACGGGGACTGTCCACGGTGGTCCAAGATTCCTGCGTTCCACCTCGCAGCTCTTAGGCGGCAATTTTACAACTCACGATACCGTATGGTTGGCAGGGGCGAGTCTGAGAAAGAATTTTGAGCGCGCCGCGTTCCAGGTAGCATTCGCGCGGGATTTGGTTCCCAGTGGGTTCGGATTGCTTATTCAGACCAATCGAGCGGAAGCGTCAGGATCATACGACCTTTCAGAAACACTCGCCTGCTCTGTCAATGTGGTGGGAGTGTTGACGTCAGGAAAGACACAAGTGGCGATCGGCGGAGTCTTTCCGGATAGCAGCTATGTCAGCGTCGCGCCGAAACTATCCTGGAAGTTTCTCGAGTGGTGGCAAGCCGAGGTGTCCTACATGTACCGATGGCGCGACATTGATACGCAAGCTGATTCGGCGAGCTCCCATGCCACGACATTCATGGTGACCTATTATCCACCTAAACGGACGTTCTTCCATTAAAACCATGGCACAGACACAGACTTCGATACGGACATCCGAGCAGAGTAAGAGTTTTGCTGAGTACGTCGTCGCTTTTCGACGACGTCGTAAACTCATCGTCTTCACGAGTCTAGGGCTTCTCGCTGTCTCGTTAACTATGGCATTCCTCTGGCCACCGACCTATAAAGCGACGGCCACCATATTAATCGAAGAACAAGAAATTCCTTCCGATCTTGTGCGCTCAACGATTACAAGCTATGCCGATCAGAGGATTGAGACCATCAAACAACAGGTCATGAGCCGCACCACGCTCTGGAAAGTGGTCGACCAATTTGGTCTCTATCACGATCAACGGAAGAACAGTCCGGCCGAAGAGATTGTTAAGCAATTCATCAAGGATATTGAAGTCGAAGTTATCAGTGCGGATGTTGTGGACAAACGCACGCAGCATGCCACCAAGGCAACCATTGCCTTTACAGTTGCCTATCAAAACCGTTCTCCAGAATTAGCCCAAAAAGTAGCGAATGAGCTCACGAGCTTGTTTCTCGGGGAAAATCTCAAGAGCCGCGAGCGACAAGCACAGGAGGCCACATCTTTCCTTCAGCAAGAGGCGGAGAACCTGGAGCGTCATATCAACGACATCGATGAAAAGATCGCGAAGTTCAAGAGACGGGCTAATGGAGCGCTTCCAGAGTTAACGCCGCTGAATCAGCAGCTGATGAACCAAGCTGAACGTGAGTTGATCGATATCGATCAGCAGATTCGTAGCCTGGATGAGCGCAAGACCTATCTTGGGGGAGAATTGGCGACGATTAAACCGAACACACCGATCTTATCCGTTACGGGAGAACGGATTTTGGACTCAACGGAGCGCCTGCGGGCTCTTCGTGCCGAATATGCGGCTGCTGCGGCCAATCTTTCGGCTGATCATCCGGATATCCGCAAAATGAAACAGGAGATCGATGCCTTGGAGAAGGAGACGGGGCAACTCCCTGATGCAGAAGAGGCATCGAAGCGGCTTCTCGATGCCCGTGTTGTGCTAGCAGCCGACTTAGAGCGACTCGGAAGCGCACACCCTGACATCCTTCAAGCACAGCGAAAAGTTGCAGCTCTCGAGCAGGAAGTGTTTAGACTCAACGCTAGGCCAAGCAAGGCCACGAATCAACGACCGGAAAACCCAGCCTATATTAATCTTCAGGCGCAGCTGAATTCTGCTCTCTCCTCGTTGGACGCACTCCGTAAGACGCGTATCGAGGTGAAGCGGCGTCTGGGTGAGTATGCGACCCGTCTGGAACGATCTCCGGGGATTGAGCCGGAATACTTGGTGCTCATACGTGACCGCGACACCACGTCACAAAAGTATCAAGAGATCCGTTCCCGGTTGCTGGAAGCGAAAGTAGCGGAAGGTTTGGAGGTGCAGCGAAAAGGCGAGCGGTTTTCTTTGATTGATCCGCCGAGCCTCCCCGAAAAACCCTTCAAACCTAACCGTATGGCGATTGTTCTGCTTGGCCTCATTCTAGCCGTCGGCGGCGGAATCGGCTCCGGAGCCGTGGCGGAATCGCTGGATCATTCGATCCGGTCTCCAGAGCAGCTCCTCACGTTGACTCAACATTTTCCACTGGCGGTGATCCCCTTTATGCCGAATGAGGAAGATGTGTCACGGGTGAGAATCAGACGACGCCTCGCTCAAACTGCAGGGTTGGGAGTCCTTGGGACCGGTTTAGTCATCCTACATGTGTACGTCATTCCTTTGGATGTGCTGTGGGTTACCGCATTGAGACGTGTTGGTATGGAATAAGGAACGAGAACATCATGGATCGGATTCGAACAGCGCTTGAATTCTATAGAGAATTGAAAGGCACATCTGCCGCTGAGGCGACGCCAAAGCGGTCTGGGGAGCAGGCCGTACCGCCCCCCATCACCTACACGCATACGAGGTCCCTGACCGTTCCTCGTTCTGTTCTTCAGGGACATCGCGTCATGGCCGCTCACAACAAAGGGCCGTTTGTTGATGCGTACAAGATCCTACGAACTCAAGTGACACATCGACTTCGAGAAAACGGATGGAACGTTGTAGGGGTCACAAGCCCAGGATACGGCGAAGGGAAAACGTTAACAGCGATCAATTTAGCCGTGAGTCTTTCGATGGAGACGACGCAGACGGTGCTCCTGGTCGACTCAGACCTTCAGGACCCTAGTGTGCACAAGGTGTTTGGTGTGCAAGATTGTCTGGGTCTGGCAGACTATTTGTTGGATGATCAGCCTGTTGAAGACCTGCTCCTCCATCCAGGCATCGGGCGATTTGTCTTGCTGCCCGGGGGGAGAGCTATTTCGAACTCCACCGAAATCCTGACGTCGCCGAAAATGGTCGCTCTTGTTGAGGAGCTGAAGCATCGATACCCCTCGCGTTTCGTCATCTTCGACCTTCCCCCATTGCTTCATACGGCGGATGTCTTAGCCTTTTCTCCATATACGGATGCGCTCCTCATGGTCGTCGAAGAAGGCAAAACAACTGGCGAGGAACTCCAGCGGGCTTTGGGGTTGGTGCGAGACTCGCGTCCAGTTCTAGGAACAGTATTGAATAAAGCCGGCCGATCATCATTGAGCCTTGCCGACATGAAGGCCATGCTGTCTTGATTGAGGATCATATCGAAGGTCGAAAGACATATCCATGTACGAATGCTTTTATCACTTGAAGGCTAAGCCATTTTCGCTCCTGCCGGATAGCAGTTTTCTGTATTCGGGATCCGAGCATCAGGCCGCGTACAGCCTCTTGGAATACGGCATTGTGAGTCAGGCTCCTTTCATGGTGCTTACTGGAGACCCTGGGATGGGGAAAACCTCCCTGCTCCAGAAACTGATCGCTGAGCATGGCAGTAAGCATAAGATTGGGCTGGTGACAAATGCGCGTTATGATATCGAGCAGCTCTTGCCGTGGATCCTATTAGCTCTTGGGCTGAGCACCAAACGTCTTGATCCGATCGAAGCCTACCACATGTTCTCAGAGTTTCTGACGCAAGAGTCGAAGCGCCTTCGACGCGTGATTCTCATCGTGGATGAAGCCCAAAGTTTGGGGGCCGAACTACTCGAAGAATTACGCCTATTATCCAACATGAACGACGGTAAAACATTAAAGTTGCAGATCATCCTCTCTGGTCAATCGGATCTCTATACCTTGCTCCAACGAGTCGACATGACTCAATTCGCGCAACGAATCGTCGTCGACTATCACCTAAAACCGCTGTCAGAAGTGGATACCGCTAACTGTATTCGCCATCGAATACAAGTTGCGGGCAGGCACCAAAGGCTCTTCACCGACAAGGCGTGCGCATTAATTCATCGATTGAGCCGAGGGAACCCACGATTGATCAATCAGGTATCAGATATCACGTTGACATATGGGTACGCGGAGCAAGCGCCCGTCATTACCTCAAAGTTGGTAGCTCAAGCAGCGCTTGACCGACTCAAGGGGGGAATTCTTCCACTGGCCGGCAAGGAAGAGTTGGGAGAACTGGCGGCTGCGCCGGAAGATCCGACCGAACTCAAAGACCCTGTTCCAATTCCTGAGCCGACCATAGTGACCAATGAATTCCCTGAGACAGGTCCGGTCAGTTCCCCGGAAGAAGACTACGAGCAGGGGATGATGCTTAAAGATGATGGGCAGCTAAAAGAGGCAGTCGATATGTTCCATTCAGCAGCCAAGGATAAGGCGCTGTGGCTCAAAGCCTACGCACAAGTCGGATTCTGTTATGTGAAAATGCGGGAGCCCCATGCTGCGATACAAGCATTTCGTACAGCATTGAACGATAAGTCTGCACTTCCCCGAGATATGATGGACGTGCTCTATTTCTTGGGGCGCAGCCTCGAATCCATCGGGAAAACGAATCAAGCAGTGGAAATCTATCACCGCATCGATCATTCGACTCCATCCTTTAGAGATGTCGCGACTCGATTGGAGGGGTTGAGGAGGGCTCCAAGGCAGGCGCGGAAAACAGAACAATCCGCTGCAGGAAAACATTCGTGGTTCAGCGGGGTGGTTGATAATTTTCAGCGGTTCTTGATTGGTAGCCAGAAGTAGACGTCCCAGAGTGTTCCTGTAATTCACATCACCGTCTGGTGTTTAGTGCTGGACGGAGAGAGTCAAGAATGAAGTGCCGGTACATTCAAGGGACGACACAATCGAGACTTGGTACGTGGACGGTCGGTTGAGCACACAAGAAAATCATGTCGGACCCTGCCACTCGCGCATCTAACCAGACCGTAAACCCCGCAGAACGCTATGAGCGTGGAATTGCGCTGAAGAAGGTCGGTTTATACAAAGGTGCCATTGAGCAGTTTGAACTGGCTACTGTTGATAGGTCATTGGCCGTGAAGGCACATGCCCAGATCGGACTTTGCTACAAACTATCCGGCCGCTATGAAGAAGCCGTTCCTGCATTTCAAGAAGCACTCAAGGCGACTCCGGCCTCGTCGAAAGAAACCGTCCAGATCCTCTACGTTCTAGGTCGCACGCTGGAATCATTGGGACGGATAGCAGAAACGCTTGAGGCCTATCGCTGGATCAGGCGAGAGGATTCCGAGTATCGAGATGTGGCGGAACGTATAGAACGGCTCAGTGCTCGACGACCAGCGGTCCCAGCAAAAAAAACTTAGCTCATAGAGTCGCCCAGTTCAAAGGGGCTGCTTAGCCTACAGTCTAGCTGGCGAGTAACGGCACGTTCTGCCTGCGCTTCCTCCTCTCTTCTCAGGCCGGACCCTTCAATATTACCTATGCGGAAGGGTACCTCGTTAGGCTGGTACCGAACATGTCTGCAACTCGTAGTCGAATTCTCGTCGACGCAAAGAGATCAATTGTCTTCGGCTAAGTTCGTCGACCATGCAAAACACCTGGTTCCACGTTAAGTCGGGGAGACTGTTGACAAGTTCCTCCAGAGCAATGTGTCGGTGTTCATAAACAATCGCCAGCAATTTAACTCTCGCCTGTTGGGTCATGACATATCTCCATGATCACATTGGTTGCCTTGTGTTATGCCAGCAAGCTTCTCTAAAATTGGGCGTAGATAGCCGAATTCCATAAGGCGTCGCTGTGCCAAGACGAAGTCATTCACACTCAATCGCGGTTGCAACAAAGTCATCACGAGATGAAATATTGGTTAACTGCGGTGTATTTCTCTCGTAAGTTGCGGGTTCACTTTATGGAGGGAATGCTATGGAATGTGTTCTGATTCGCCACGGCATTGCCGTAGAGCGAGACGAATGGGAAGGAACGGATGAAAATCGTCCGCTTACAGAGCGAGGAAAGAAGCGCGTGCGACAAGCCGCTGCAGGGCTTGTCGCACTAGGCTGTAAGCCAACCCATCTATTCACGAGCCCATTCGTACGGGCGTACGATACGGCCAGGCTGCTGCGCGCGGCGGTCTGTCCGAATGTGAGGGTTGACACGCGAGAGGAATTGGCTGTTGGAGCGAAGCCCGAGCAACTTGTGAGCATTCTCCATGCACTCCCTTCGGACTCGGTGGTTCTCTGCGTGGGCCATGAGCCCTTTCTCGGTGAAGTGGTGAGTCTCTTCCTGTGTGGGAAAATGCTCCCGAATTTTCCCTTCAAGAAATCCGGGGCCGCTTGTATAGAAGCGGAGGGTACGGTCAAGGCGGGGCGGTGTACGCTGTGCTGGTGGTTTCCACCCATGCAGCTGCGGGTGTTGGGCAAGCGGGCCCGGACAGAAAGACAACGCGAACGGTCTTAGGAACCCGCTTGTCCAACGCCGATAGCCGGCTTGTGGTTCTGCAACACGGGGAGGATATAGCCTTTGAGCTCGTCCTGGATCTCTTCGGGCGATTTTCTCGCATCGACAACATTGAAGCGGAATTCAATGGCCATCTTGTCGAATTCCTCGATTAAGAGGGATTGGTATTTCTTAAAACTGTCATAGAGATCCGTTCCCAACCGAAGGTCCATGCCGGATTCCCAGTAATTCATACCGGTGGTTTCGATGACACGAAGTACAAGGGTCTCAACATCAATCCGCAAATAGCACACAAGGTCTGGAATCGGCGCGAACCCAAATACATCACGAATCCATGTGCGATCGGCGCTGCGCACGAAATCGCGCGCGAACGCCGTATAGATGTAGCGATCTGCCAAGACGACAAATCCCGATCGGAGAGCAGGAATGACTTGGTGTTCCAGGCGGTCGGCAAAATCCGTGGCATAGAGAAGGCTGAGAGACCATCGGTCGACGATATTGCCGGCTTTTGCCATTTCGATAGTTTTGGACATGAGATTGGATCGAGTCCATCCGGTCGTGATCACCCCATACCCTTGGACCTCCAGCCATTCTTGTAACAGCTCAATGTGAGTCGAGCGACCAACGCCGTCGGTCCCTTCAATGGCGATCAGTTTCCCCTTGAGCTCACTCGGATTTATGTACGTCAAACCGTCGCCAAAAAAGCGTGCGTCGACCATAGGTGCCTCGTTTTGGTTTGTAGCCACGCAGGGTATCAGACACCAACGTCCGCATGAGCTCCTGTTGCGTCTCGATGTCTTGTGTCGCATCCATCGTTAAGAGACCGAATTCTTCCACGATCTTGTCGTATTCCATGAGAATTCGTGATTGGAATATCTGAAAACTCTGGGTCAGATCGGGACTTAGATTCATATCCATGCCGGCTTCATAGTACTTGAACTGACCGCGGGTCCCCCGCAGGAGGCGAGAGATCGCGACCTCAATCGGCACTTTGAAATAGAACGCCATATCGGGCTTGATAGCAAAGGCATAGAGTTTGCGGATCCACTGAGCCGACACCCCGCGGATGACATCACGTGCGAATGCCGTATACATGTAGCGATCGGCTAGGACGATCATCCCAGCTTTCAGAGGGGGGAGAACTTGATGATAGAGTCTGCTGGCAAAGTCCGTTGCGTGCAGTAAGCTGAATGTTGTCGGGGTAAGACTCTTTGATTTCTTCCCTCGTTTCGTGGTCTCCTTCACCAATTCGGAGGAATTCCACTCAGTAAAGAAGACCCTATGGCCTTTCGATTCGAGCCACTTGTGCAATAGCTGTAGTTGAGTGCTCTTTCCTGATCCATCGATGCCTTCGACGATGATCAGCTTGCCGGGGTAAGGATGAGGTGCCGTGGTGATGGAGTGAGGCTCACTCATGATTTGCGGGTTTCCAACAATACTTTCGAGAATTGGATCCGTCGGTGGAAGACCTGTTCGAACAGATCGGCCCGGCTCTTCGCCGCCCATAACTCCATCTCCGCATCGCCCGCGAGGTGTATCTCGATCATGATCTGCTTCCCGAATTTGACATTCAGGGCCCGGACAAGAGAAAAATGTGTGCGATCGAGTCCGTCGGCGATCCGTAACAAGGATGCAAGAATCTTGACCACCCGTTGAAACCGAGGTGTGAGCCGGTCGAATTCTTCGTGTTTGAGGGCCGGCAGAGCACGCCGGTGGTAGCGGGCGACGGTGGCAACCACGTCGACTTCTTCTGCGGTCAACCCCGCTAAATCGCTATGTGTGATGAGGTAATAGGCGTGCTTGTGATGCTGTCGTGGATTAATATGATATCCCACATCGTGTAAGATCGATGCGTACTCCAACCAGGTCCGTTCTCGCGACCCTAAGCGATGCACCCGTTGCGTTTGATCAAAGAGACTCAGAGCGAGCTCGGCTACATGCAGCGAATGCGCTTCAGGCGCGTGACAACGACGCGCGAGGCCGATCACGTTGCGGCGACGAATGTCGGGAATCTCTCTTTCAGCCTTCAGGCCCTCGCGATGCCGTACAATGAAATCGTAGATCACACCCTCGCGAATAGCCTTGTCGCATAATGTCAGTTCATTGAGGCCAGAAAGCTCCAAGAGGCAGCTGAGTAGGACGGTGGCTGGGAGAAGGGTATCGACACGTTTGGGGTCCAGGCCAGGAATGGCCAAGCGAGCCTTCACTGAGGCTTGAGCCAGCTCTGCTTCAAGAGCACGGATATCTTTGAGTAACACCGTCGCAAGATTGTGTTGTGGCAGCGGTCGTCCGGTGTGGCGTAAATGGATCACCTCACCGATGTTGGCAGCCATACCGGAGGTTGCAACGAGCGAGAGAAACTTTTTAGTCTTGAACGATGCGACCGTCTCGCGCAAGTGAGAGAGCACGGCCTGTTTAAGTGCGTGCATCATGTGCTCTGACGGCGGAGTCTTAGGCAGGTACTGTTCAGCTAATCGGATCGCTCCGAGTTTCAGGCTTGTTCCGTGAATCATTCCTTCGCGGTTGCCTACCATCAGTTCGACTGACCCCCCGCCGATGTCGACAACCAATGTGGGCTCGTCCGTGAGTGCGATGCTGTTTTTGACCCCCAGGAAGATCAACCGAGCTTCTTCTGCCCCGCTGATCACGCGCACCCTCAAGCCGGTTGCTTCCATGATCATGGAGACAAAATCGCCACCATTTTCGGCCTCGCGGACCGCGCTGGTGGCAACGGCGATCACACGATCAAAACCTTTGTTGCGGGCGAGCGTCACCAACGTCTTCAGGACTTCTAGCGCTCTGGCCATGACCTCGTCGGCGAGTCGCTTGCTCGCAAACGCGCCATTACCCAGCCGTGTCATGTCTTTGAACCGATCAAGAATCTTGAAGCTGGCATCCGGCAGAATTTCTGCCAGTACCATATGAATGGAATTTGTTCCGATGTCGATAATGGCAAGTTTTGACACGGAAATACCCTACAAGGTAAGAACGGATGAACCTTAGTGAATGAGTGAGGGACTGTCAAGAAGCCATCTGTTAAATGTTGCGTTGTGATAGGTACATGCGCCAGAGCAGCACGGAGAAGGTCAGGCCTATCATCTGTGTGCAGGAATCGGTGATCGAGGTCCTGAACATAAGAAGGAAGCAGACTTCCCAAGAGATCTTCTAAAATGAAACAATGAGCAGCGCGTCACCGAGGCAGCTTTATTGCGGCTTCATAGATGGGTCGGGTCTCTTTGAGCGGTTCCCACTTCAACACGGAGAGGGTATCCTCAACATACCGAGTCGTGCGCATGCCGTTCAGAACGCAGGTGACTCCTGGCGTGCTGGCCAGGACCCATAGCGCTTTTTGAGAGAGTGAGGAGGCTCGACGCGATGCCGGCAGGAACGGGTCGATGGTTTGCGTGACTTGGTCGGTTTGGGTTCGACTTCGTATGGTCGCTTCATGCCGGAGGCCGCGTAGCAGAGTCAGGAGCTTGGGAACATAGCGTTCACGCCAGTTTCCCCACTGTTCAGCCGTATCTCCTGAAAGTCGCTGGCCAAGCAGCTGGAACACTTGGTTGATTCGGGGAGCGATCATGCGATGTTCGATCTGTTCCCAATGTTCCAGCCCCTGAATCTGAGGACGTAGGCGTTGCAGTTCGATCGACCAATTGAAGAATTCCGTTGGTGCCACTTCAGTCCCAGTACCTTGGATATGTGGCGCGATGGAGTTCCGGTATTCCTGTTCAAGCGCACCCAGTTCCCCGAGATGTGTATTGAAATCGATGGGATTGTCTTCGAGCGGCAGATCCGCAAGTCGTAGCATCCTGCTCTGCCCTAGCATGGCATTTAATGGTCGATTCACCAAAGTCGCGATGTGGTTCTGCTGAGCATGTTCAAGGACGGTTTGAGAATGAGAGGGTCCCGTATTGGCGGTCAGCGCAGGGCCGGATTCGAAGAGATTCATCGGGCATTGAAGCACCCGAAAATGATGGTGAGCCGACCCCACTGACTGGGCCGCGGCCTTCGCGGCCTGGATCATGCGCGCGAGCGAGGTCGCTTCCGGATCGTCACTTGGTGAAGCGATGGTGTTTGAGGAGACGCCGTAATACTGTAGTCGGCCCTCCGAAACTTGAGATTCAAAGTAGACAAAGGCTCGTTCGAGTCGGGTATAAAAGTCTGCGCAAAGTTTCTCCAAGTCTGTTTCTCCACGATGCTTCGCCTCTGAGAAATAGTATTCCGGATTGTGTAGCAGGCAGACATCCAGTGTGGTCAAACCAAGCCGATCGAGTGACAGCATCAGCTGATCCGCCAAGAACTCGTGGTGGATGCAGTGCCAGATCCCATCCCCGTATTTGACAACCTCAGGGTAGGGGCGGCCACTTTTTTCTCTGGACTCGGCAAGCTTTAGGTTCTCTCCCTGCACATACCCGATTTTCGAGACCACGATGAGTTCATCGCGTCGGATCTCGCCTGATGCCACAAGCTCAGCCAGCACGGATCCCACCAACCGTTCGCTGTCTCCGTCCATATAATTCGTTGAGGTGTCGATCAGATTGCACGATGTCCGCAAGGACTTTTTCAGAGCTTCGCGATATTCGGCGTTGTGCATATCGACTCGGTACGTGCCGAACCCGATACGTGTGGTGGTCAGACCAGTTGTGCCCAGCGTCGTAAAAGCATGTATTAGATCGGATTCCCCGTCCCGCGCCATCGTGCGGGAGGCATAGGCGGCGGTGCCGTGGCTTGTGGCATGCCCTGAGAGGGCGGCGCCCCGCAATAATTTCGGTTCGTCATGGCTGCCTGGCGTGGTCGTCAGCTCCTTCGTCAATGCATCTGTGACTATGCGAGGGTCGGTGATCGGTTGGCGACAGCTATAATTCCGGCACACGTACAAGGTTGCTTTACCGGAAATGGCTGATCTGTCCTTCAGGAGGGGAAGAGAAGATGGTTGCCCTGGCAATCCTGTTGCCACGACGCGGTTAGGAAGGTAGCATTGTGCCACCGCTTCGCGAAGGGCACGAAGCTCCTCGGGCGATTCGGTCGCCATGATGGCCAGTTCCACCGGTCCTTCCGTGAGGAAATCCACCACTGCCAGACTCTTGGCAAAGGCCCGTGGATAGCGAGTCATCTGCCGACCGTAGGCACGGACAGCAGAAATCGCAGCGCTGCGCCATTCGTCGCGATCGAAGTGGAACGACAGCCGGGCAAGGGCTGATGCGGCGACGGCGTTCGCGCTGGGAATCGCTCCGTCGGTACCCTCCCGGTGTCGAAGAATGAGTAATTCATGGTGCTTCGCCGTCGTGAAGAAGCCGCCTTGCTCCTGATCCATAAAGTCCGTGATCAAGAACTCCGCGAGTCGTGCTGCGGCATGGAGGTACGATTCATCGCCACCGGCTTCATAGAGGTCTATCAGTCCTTCGGCCAAGTAAGCATAGTCTTCAAGATAGGCGTCGAGATGTGCGCGCTCGGCTCGTGAGGTGCGGAGTAGCCGGCCGTCGGGCTTGGTATGACTTCGCAGCAAGAAATCGGCTGTTCGCGTGGCGCTTTCGAGATAGCGGGCTTTTCCAAAGACACGCGCTGCCTCAGCCATGGCTGACAGCATCATGCCGTTCCATGCGGTGATCACTTTGTCGTCCAGTCCTGGAGGGATGCGCTGATGTCGGGCTTCATAGAGCAATGGCTTTACACGGGAGGCGGTCTCCATCAACTCGTCAGGTGTGAGGTTGAGTTGTCTTGCAACTTCTTCGATGGGCTGCAGGCGGTTGGGGATGCTCTTGTGTTCCCAATTGCCCGATGCTGTGATGTCGTAGAGCGCACAGAAGCTTCGGGTGTCCTCATCGTTCTTGAGAACGTCTCTTACTTCGTCAGGCGTCCAGACGAAGAACTTTCCTTCGACCCCTTCGGAGTCGGCATCGGTTGAGGAATAAATCCCACCCTCCGGTCCGGTCATTTCCCGGCCGATATAGTCGAGGATCTCCGTCGCTACCTGTCGATAGAGCGGCTTCCTGGTAACCTGATAGGCTTCGACGTAGACGCGAGTGAGGAGGGCGTTGTCATACAGCATTTTCTCAAAATGAGGAACCAGCCATCGCGCGTCGGTCGAATAGCGGGCAAATCCACCACCGATATGATCATAGATTCCTCCGGCCGCCATCATATCGAGGGTCTTGGTGACCATCGCGAGTGTCCTGGGATCGCCTGAGCGTCGGTGACTCCGGAGCAAGAACGACAACCCTATGGCCGGAGGAAACTTCGGGGCTGTTCCGAATCCGCCATGGGCTTCGTCGAACTCTTCCTGAAATTGGCCGACGGCTTCGTGGAGCAGCGATTCACTGATCGAAATGGGGGAGGGGATCTGGCGCGCTCCCTGTAATTGCTGGGTCAGTTCCTTGGCCTGGGCTTGAACTTCCGATGGACGTGTCTCCCAATAGTCAGCGATCTTTTTGAGAACTGAGCCGAAGCCTGGGCGTCCCCACCGATCCTCCGGTGGAAAATATGTCCCGGCGAAAAAGGGTTCTTGATCCGGTGTCAGAAACACCGTCATCGGCCAACCTCCCTGACCATGATTCATGGTGACCGTCGCGGCCATGTAGATTTCGTCCAAATCGGGCCGTTCCTCACGATCGACTTTAATACAGATAAACCAGCGGTTCATAAGATCGGCGATTGTCTCGTTCTCAAAGGATTCCCGTTCCATGACATGGCACCAGTGACAGGCGGAGTAGCCGATGGAGAGCAAGATGGGGCGATTCTTGTCCTTTGCCAGCTGCAGTGCTTCCGGCCCCCAAGGGTACCAGTACACCGGGTTGTAGGCATGTTGGAGTAAATAGGGGCTAGTTTCGTGAATGAGCTGATTGGGATTTCGTTTTGTTGATGAGGGAGATGATGACATTCGATCACCCTAGCATCGCATCGAGAACAGCGTCAACGTCTAGCAGAACGAAAAAGGCACCCATCCACGTGGGGCTACGTAATTTCTTGCCGGTGGTGTTTGTTGTGATAGGCTACAGACTGAGCGACGTCTTATGAGCGAGATCGGCCCCTATTCGAACTATCGGTTGACAGTTCGTCTGGAACTGTCGAACACACCCGGCATCTTCGCCAAGGTGGCGGCACTCCTTGCGGAGGAGCAGGCGAATCTCGGAGCCGTCGATCTTGTCTCCGCGACGAAAACTCGCATGGTTCGCGATATCACATTCGACGTGCACAGCGAGGAGCATGGGGAAAAGGTTGTGGGTCGTCTCGGCGAGCTGCCTGATGTCACCGTGCTTTCCGCGTCCGATCGCATCTTTCTGCTGCATCTTGGGGGAAAGATTCGAGTCGAGGGGAAATATCCCATCCGTACCCGGAATGTACTGTCAATGGTGTATACCCCGGGTGTCGGTCGTGTGTCTCGAGCCATCGCCAAAGACAAATCAAAGGTCTATACCTTCACGACCAAGAGCAACAGCGTCGCGGTCGTGTCTGATGGGTCTGCAGTGTTGGGATTGGGGAACCTTGGACCGGAAGCGGCGCTTCCGGTTTTGGAGGGCAAGGTCATGCTCTTCAAAGAACTCGCCGGGATCGACGCGTGGCCCATCTGCGTGAATACCCAGGATACGGATGAGGTCGTGCGGATCGTTCAAGGGATCGCACCAGGGTTCGGCGGAATCAATTTGGAAGACATCAGCGCACCGCGCTGCTTTGAGATCGAGCAGAAACTAAAACAATCACTTGACATTCCAGTGATGCATGATGATCAGCACGGCACGGCCGTTGTTCTACTCGCTGCGTTGACCAATGCCCTCAAGGTGACAGGAAAGCAACTGGACCAAGTTCGCATCGTCGTCAATGGCCTGGGTGCGGCAGGTACGGCCTGTTGCCGCATCTTGCTCGCTGCCGGGGTGACTCATTTGCTTGGCTGTGACAAGGAGGGCATCATTCTCTACGGAGAAGCCGAACAACTCCGTGCCTGCCGAACCGATCTTCGTGTCTGTTTGACCCGAGATCGCCCAAGAGGGACGTTGCGCCAGGCGCTGAAAGGGGCTGATGTCTTTATCGGCCTCTCGGTGGGTAATGTTCTCACCGCCCATGATCTTGATCTCATGGCGCCCAATCCAGTCGTGTTTGCGCTGGCCAATCCGGATCCAGAAGTTCCGCCGGAGCTTGGAGTCTCTCATGCTGCGATTTTTGCGACGGGGCGATCCGATTATCCCAACCAGATTAACAATGCATTGGCATTTCCAGGCATATTCCGCGGCGCGCTCGACGTGCAAGCCAGCGAGATCAACGAAACCATGAAGTTGGCCGCAGCCCACGCCATCGCCAACGCCATTCCCGAGAACACGTTGAGCGAAGATTACATTATTCCCAGTGTCTTCGACAAAGAAGTCGTCCCTCGTGTGGCGCGGGCTGTCGCCGGAGCGGCCCGTGCGACCGGAGTTGCTAGAAGGCGGGCCAAACCAGACGATCCAGCCGAAGTCGAGTAAGCCATTCGCCGGTGACCTGTCCGCCGCGGACCTGTTTTTGTAGCCTTCAGACCGCAGATGTGGCTGTGTTAGAATACAGCTCCTCGGGAGTCAGAGGGGACCCATGCCATTTTCAACCGCAAAATTTCTGAAATTTCGGAGCGGGATGCAAAAGCGCATTGGTTCCCTGCGATCGAAAACCGAAGATAGTTTGGAATGTGCTGTCGAGACGATGATGGAAGAACGGGTGGATGGGTTTTTTCAGGTCGAACACGGACTGGAGGAAGTCATCAAGTCGCTGATCGAAATCGAGGAAGAACTGGAGGTTGTTCGAGACCTGAGCGGCGCCATGCGGCTCGAGTCTCGGCTGGAGTTCGTGGAGGATCGTTGGGACGAGTTCGATAGCGAGATTCGTGAACGCCCGCGACGCCGGCGGAAACGGGTCAGTCTTGCGGATATGCTCAAAGCCGCCAGTGGAAGTGGAAGTCTCTCAGAGAATCCAACCACGGTGAATAACGCGGTGGATGCCTATGCCATCATGGGCGTGGAGTTCGGCAGTTCGCTCGCCGACGTCACCGCAGCCTTCCGAACCAAAGCCAAACAGCTCCATCCTGATTCAAACAATGGCGACCGGAGTTCAGAGCCTGAACTCCGCCGGATGCTGGACGCCTATCAATTTCTCAAGGAATACCTCAGCCTCAGCAATACGGAGCCGATGCGACCTCCAGATCGACCCTATACTCCCTCTGAGTGACAAGCCTGTGACGCTATCCACTCCACATCGCTACATCACCAGCGCCACCGAGCTCGGCGAATTGTGCGAACAATTGAAAGATAGCCCGCGTTTGGCATTGGATACGGAGTTTGTGGGGGAAGACAGCTTTGTGCCGAAGCTCGAACTGATTCAAGTCGCGACGGAACGCACCGCAGCCGTCATCGATTTTCCAGCTGTCCAATCGAATGGAGTGCTGGATGCGTTCTGGGAGATCGTGTGTGATCCGGTGGTCGAAAAAGTGGTGCACGCGGGTCGGCAAGACCTCGACTTGTTCGCGGTCCATACCGGGCAAATCCCCAAGCCCTTCTTCGATACCCAGATCGCGGCGGCAATGGTGGGGTTTGGCTCTCAGGTCGCCTATGCCAATCTCGTCCAGCGAGTGCATGGGACGAAGTTGGATAAGGCGCATACCTTTACAAATTGGAGTGCCCGCCCGCTATCTCACGAGCAACTGGCCTATGCGTTGGAGGATGTGACCTTTCTCTTGGCGATTCATGACCATTTGCATAGCCGGTTGTCGAAGCTTGGACGGTTGCCATGGGCGCACGAAGAGTTTGCACGTCTCGAAGGGGCGGTCGGCGAGGCTCGGCGCGAACCGCAAGAACGCTATCAACGTATACGAGGGTGGGATCAGCTCAAGCCAAAGTCGGCCGCGATCCTTCGTGAACTCGCGGCCTGGCGTGAAGGGGAAGCGAAACGTCGAAATGTGCCTCGCAGTCGGGTCGTCCGAGATGAAGTCCTGCTCCAGCTGGCGCGGCATCCCCCACGACAGATGGACGAGTTACGCAAAGTAAGAGGCCTCCATAGCTCGGAGGCGGATCGTAATGGGGAGGTTTTGTTAAGTACAATCCAAGCGGCCCTTGCGCTTCCTCCCTCCGCTTGGCCTGTTCACTCGAAAGAGCGCAAACCGGAACCGGAGTCCACCGGGCTGGTCGAACTACTGCAGGCGCTCGTGAAAGCCTGCGCACTCAAAGCAGAGATCGCGCCGACTCTGTTGGCGACTACGGCAGACTTGCAGGCATTGGTCGATGCCAAGACCGATCGAGCTGCTCTGGAGCTACCACTTCTGCGAGGATGGCGTCGCATATTGGTTGGAGATGTCCTTCTTGACGCCCTGGATGGAAAACTGGCGGTTAGTGTCGATCCAAATACACGAGCGATCCGGTGGGTAACATCCTGAAGCCCGTGACCCGTGATTCAGAACCTATAGAAGTTTCTTGATCGAATCAGCAGGCCTCGCGAGGATCACCTGGTCACCCTTTTCAACAATCGGTCGTTGAATAAGGTCTGGGTGTTTGACCATCACATCGAGCAGCTCATCATCGGAGAGCTGCTTCTTCCCCAGGCCAAGCTCCTGGTAGATCTCTTCTTTAGTTCGGAGCACGTCTCTAGGGGACAAACCGGCCTTCTTGAGAATAGCTTTCAACTGTGCCTTGGTAAATGAGCGTTCGTAATAGTTGATCGCCGTAAAGGATTGGCCGCTGTCTTTGAGCAGCTGGACTGCTTGCCTACATGTCGTACAGGTTGGTTTGTGATAGATCGTGATCTCCGCCATCGTGACTCCTTGGTGAAAAAATGCGCCTTGACGATTTTTTTTAGTCTATGATTAGATCCCGAACAGTAACCGTTGTGCCATAGGATTGTCCATGCCGTGGGTCGGAACCAGCTCAGCCGGTCAGTTTGCCTGCACCACCGCCTCGCAGCGGACCCTGAAGGATCTCCGGATCAAACGCAAGGGGCAGCCGGTCTTCGTGCTCGGCCATGTTCTTACGCGCAAGGGGCAGGAAGCTATCTTCGAGGCCTTTAACGACCGCCTTGCTGTCGTGAAGTTCAATGACGGAGGGCTCGTAGGGTACGATCCGCGCGAGCTTCTCCTTCCTACGGACATCGATGAGCATGGTGTTCCCTATTTCGAAATTCGGCCCTGCCGATCCTGCGAGATACTGTTCCCATTGACGCTGGAAGAAAGCGATTCAGACCAGGAGCCCGATCGCTGCCCAGACTGCATGATCTGATCGACAAGGCCTCCGCGCTCAATCGACGAAGGGAGCGATCTCCAAGGCCTTTCGTAGCAGGCAATCTCCCGCAAATCCCTGCAACGCCATTGGCAGCATGGATGCATCAATGGCCCGAACTGATAGTACGTGGAATCCGTCCGGAGACGTGTGCCCTTCCAGCTTGAGCGCATGACAGAGTTCCAGCTGCTTCCAAATCAGGTTGGAAAGAATCTGTTCCGATGCCAGTAGTCTCATCTCTGAAACCGCGCCGTCGATGGCGATTCTGGCGGGCACTCGTGCCGTATCCTTGGGATCTTCGCTGACCACCGCGAAGGCCATAATAGCATCATCGGTCATGACAGAAGATGGCCCAAGGAATTCCATCACCAGTATGAGCAGGCAGCAGATAGTGATGACGGCTGTTCGTTGCATCCACGTTTCTCGTTCCTGGTTCGACATCGCCTGATGGCTTTCGCACGTTAGCTGTGACCAGTATGCCAATCACGATTTTCCATTGCAAGAATGACACGAAGCTATGATAGGGTAACGGAACGTATCAACGCAGTATCTCGTCTCTAATTGATGGTGGGTTATGCCGCATGACTTCATGCCGGGCCTAGCAGGCGTTCCAGCCGCCACATCTTCGATCAGCGATGTGGACGGCCAGCGTGGGATTCTTGAGTATCGTGGGATTCGAGTCGAGACGCTGTGCGCTGAATCCTCGTACCTGGAAACAGCGTATCTTCTTCTCTTCGGGCACCTTCCGTCGGCGACCGAGTTTCAGCAATGGAACAGGGATGTCACCCATCATCGACGCATCAAGTTCCGCATCGTCGATCTATTGAAAGGTTTGCCTGAACAAGGCCACCCCATGGATGCCCTCCAGGCAGCGGTGGCGGCGCTCGGGATGTTTTATCCAGGCCGCAACGTCAAGAACGTGGAGAATAACTATTGGAGCACGGTGCGGCTCGTCGCCAAATTACCGACGATCGTAGCCGCCTGGGCGAGATTGCGGCACGGTGACGATCCCATTCCCCCGCGCGATGATCTCGGCTTCAGCGAAAACTTTTTGTATATGCTCACGGAGTCCGTGGCTCCGTCATTGTGGGCCGACATTTTCGACGACTGCCTCATCCTCCATGCCGAACATACGATGAACGCGTCTACCTTTACCGGATTGGTGACGGCGTCGACTCTGGCCGATCCCTATACTGTTGTCGCGTCCTCCATCGGTGCATTGAAAGGCCCTTTACATGGGGGGGCAAACGAAGAAGTCGTGGTCATGCTCAGAGAGATCGGTACCGCCGACAAGGCGCGGTCATATGTGACGCGTGCCACGGAGAACAAGAAAAAGCTGATGGGATTCGGTCACCGTGTCTATAAAGTAAAAGATCCTCGTGCGACGGTGCTTCAACAACTCTGTCGACGGCTGTTTGCCGAATCAGGAAGCTCGCCGCTGTATGAAGTGGCCTTGGAAGTGGAAGCCGTAGTCGGAGAATCCTTGAACAGCAAGGGCATTTATCCCAACGTGGATTTTTATTCGGGCATCATCTACGACAAAATGGGCATCGGCGTAGATCTCTTTACCCCGCTCTTTGCGATGTCCAGAGTCTCGGGCTGGCTCGCCCATTGGCTGGAGCAGTTGCGTGAAAACAAGCTGTTCCGTCCCGACCAAATCTACTCTGGCGAGCACAATCGACCGTACGTGCATATCGACCAACGTTAACACCTGTATTTACCGCGACATCCCCAGGTCCTTGACTTCCCGTAGGGCCGATTTATCTACCATTCAGGCAGTTGAGTCGACGCAGCGCGAGTAGCGATAACCTGACAGTTCAATAGGCAAACCCACGAGGAGGTTACTATGGCACTCGTACGATGGGATCCGTTTCGAGAGTTGGAAGAAGTCTCAGATCGGTTGAATCGGATGTTTGCGCGTCCGGCTACACGATCGTCCAATGGCAAGGAGACCATGATTGTCGCGGATTGGGCGCCCTCTGTTGATATCAGTGAAACGGAGAGCGAATATCAGATTAAGGCCGAAATCCCTGATGTGAAGAAAGAGGATGTGAAGGTTACGTTGGAGGACGGGGTACTTACCATTCAGGGGGAGCGTAAGCACGAGAAGGAAGAAAAGGGGAAGAAGTACCATCGGATCGAGCGGTCGTATGGCAGTTTCGTGCGGACCTTTTCGTTGCCCGATGTGATTGACGACGACAAGGTGAAGGCCGAGTTCAAGGACGGAGTCCTTAATCTCCATCTGCCGAAGTCGGAGAAGGCGAAACCGAAAGCTATCGACGTGAAGGTGGCGTGAGTCGATCCGAGAGTGGTGCGAGAGGAACAAAGGCCCGCCTCCCAGGCGGGCCTTTCTGTTTTCCGGATCAAATGACAGTAGTGAGGGGGAGCAGAAAATCAGCGTTCAGAGCCTTGAACGAAATAAAGCGATGGAAGATGGCAACAGAGACAACTGTCTCCTGCCGGGCTCGGATTCCCGAGCCCGAGATGGGTTCGATCTGCTTAGCGCGCGTCAACGGTTTGAGATTCTCGGGCAGCCAGACTCTTTCGGCGATTACTGGAAATGGTCCGGTCAATAATGGCGCCGCAATTGAGGCATTTCCATGCATAAAACACGAGAAAGAAATCTGAGAACCGCTCCAACATCATCCTTCCCATACACTTTGGACATTCCATCGATCCCTCCCAAGGTGGTGATGTTCACAGCTACTGGTGAACGTAAGCAAGAGCCGCACCAAATTGTCATCGTTCAATATCCCAAGGAATTGAGAACTACGTAGTTACACGTGGTTGAGTATTTTCACAAAATTGACGGTGTAAAGGAGTTCAGTCCGTCAATGATTTGTCAACTTGAGAGCGGGAGAGGATGGGATCAGCCGTCTTTCTTGTAGTGTTATGAAACCAGAGAGCGAGGACAGGCAGTGACCGCTGCGGGGTTAGCTTGACGAATGTGCCGTTAGATGAGGCTGCCTATGCTGCTTTCTGGGCAAGAAGATGGGGGCAAATCGTGATGTGTGCACACTGGTAATTTAGCCTCCACCGTATGGCTCGATTGCGCCGTGCAGCGTAAATCATTCAACGAGGAACCACGTTGTGATCTTGCAGAACTTGGAGGATGCACAGCACCAGAGCTCAGGTCTTGTCTTGTGCATTACCACACACCAGAAACCCGTTGGCCACTGCACCGGTAAGACCATCAATGCTCCGCAGGAGTCAGCTCAGGTGCCACGAGGACCAATTGTGTTTATGATGGGTTGAATCCGGTCGAAGAGAAGAACGAGGCCACATTCAGAGACGGTGAGTTCACAGTTCGTTTTGTGCATCAGGCCCGTCGTTCCACAGCCGACTGTGCACAGTTCACGGTGACCCTAAAAGGAGGACCTTCAGCGACCGAAGGTCGTGCCGGTGAGTTTCTTTGCGACGTTCGGTAAATGTTTTTGAGCCTCGACCCCTTGGAAGCCGAACGTCAACACAAACCCAGAGCATTTTGTGTATCCCACTCCACCGGGGCCACTCCCGTTCTTGAAATCACCGACCACCATGTCTCCTCCTGTGCAGACCGGGAAGGGGGTTTTCTTGAAGGCCGGATTCTTCAAATTCACTTCCATGACCTGTTTCATCGCCGCTACTGTTTCGTCTTGCTTCTCGATATGGACATAGACCGACAGCGCTTGCGCATCCGGCCATTGCCAAGCGCAGCCCTCGCCTGTCCCTTTGCTTGACTGGAGAGTCGATAGGGTAGGATCTGTCAGCAGACTACAGACTTGAGCCGCCAGAGGGCTTGCCGCATAGGTGGGGGATGCCATGAGCACTCCGCAAACGATGAGAAGAGAACGAATCACGTTGTGTCTCGCTGAAGAGAAGCTTTTGGTGAAAGAATGAGTCGCGCTTCGCATGGCGTTCCGTTTCTCACTGAATGTGCTGCGTGTTGGTTAGACCGAACGAACAACCGTTTGAATTGTAGTCGTTGCATTCCGTCCTTTCAATGGTCGGCTGCTAGGCCATGCCAGTCGGTTCTGGAGATCGCACGGACAAACAGCAAGGGGGCGGGTTCTCCTCTTGACAGCCATCTTCATAGGTGACCCTGATTTCTTTACTTTCCTTGGAGGATAATGTTCCTCACTCTGTCTCTCAACCAGCTATCTTGTAGACACTAGGCGGCTAATTTTGGCAGGCCGAGATATCGAAAGTTTGTGAGGCAGCATCCTCGCCATGGGCAATGACCGTCCGGTCATTGCCCCTCCAGTTCCCCCGCACCTAATCTACCTTCTTTCCTAGAATACGGCTCTCTGCGAAGCTCCCCATGGACTTCACATTTGTCCCTCCCATCGCGACTTTCTCCGATGCCTTGTTTCAACAAAGATGGTCAGGATCAGGGGCTCATTCATTACTGCTTGGTCGGCATCCGCGTACCTGCATTTCCTGGCGGCTCATTCTTGATGTTCGGCTCTTGGCCGATCGGCAAACGGCCAGCCCCCTCCTGTCTCAGCATCGTGGGGTTACTCGGATCGTCAAGTTGCTGCACGACGTTCGCATTTCCAGACTCTGCCGCATCGAGAAGCGATTGGGCACGAGTCAAATTCTGCTGTCCCGTGTCGTTAGCAAACTCCCCGCGCGATGGATACCCTGGATGCTTCGGCAGCATCGCTGGGTTCGCTGAGGCGAACGTGGCCATTCCGATGAGCACGAGTCCGGTCATGATACTCATAGAGAGTTTCATAATACACACCTCCGTTGTTGAACCCACTATTTAATCTTTTTGCTCCTCCGGTAACGAGACTCAAAGAGCGATCCCAAAGATGATCGACATGAGCCCGAGCATGCTGTAAATCTGATACATTCGCACCACCTCCCTTCCGATACCACTTCGAGTTTATCCATTTATCTCTGCACATCACCCCCCACCACTCCAGTCCCAGGGCGCGACGTTTGAGGCTCGTGAAGTCGCTCGCGACAGGCACACACCACTTCGGTCCCAACGGGATCGAGTGCCTCGTCCACTCCGCGCCCCCGCTGCGTCGTTTGGCCCACAGGCACGGCGCTGGCGCTCTCGGGAATACTGGCGACACCGCCCATCGCAGTATCCGCTCTCCGCGCCTGGAGCCACGAGGCGACGCGTGCCTATCTCGAAGCATGAACCAAGGCTCCTTTTACGAACGGACGGGCTGCTTCAGCAGATTGCGTGGGAAGCAATGACAGGAGTGCGAGCAGCACCAGGGCTGCGACCAAGACCGCTTGAAGAGGTTGCACAGACAGCAACGACAGGACTGCGAGCAGCACCATCACCAAGACTACGACTTCACGTTTGAGCATGGTTGAGGTTCTCATTGTCTCTACCTCCAGGTCTCATTGGGCCGTTGTAGACGCGTCAGGGCAGGCCCACTCGATAACGCGCATCTGAACAATCATGCATGCCAATCGGCCTTGTGCTGGGACAGCCGTACTGAACACCTGTCTCTGCCTTTGACCCGGCACGAGAGACACGAACGCCTCGAACCGGAGTTCCGCATGCGAGGCCGATTGAATTACGAACGACGAGTTGCTTGCTTACTTAATGGAGCGGCGGAGACTGGGGAATCGGTCACGCTGGGAAGGACCAGGAAGCGTAAGAGATAGGACAGTCAGTGGAGCTTCCTACCGAACATCTTTACTCTGGGCGCAATGAGTACAGGAGTCAAGCTATATCAAATGGTGATACCGCACGCCTGAATAATTCCACGATGTTGGCACGTTGCGACGCACGTGAGAGTGGGCACGACGGAGCGAAGACAGAGATGCCGGATCACTAGCGTCCCAACGTTAATTGAAGAGATTCAGCTGGTTAGCGAACACCTCGACGCTGTCGTCGGCGTTTATGCTGGCAAGTAGCTGATTCAAGGGCATGCGTTCGAACAGAGTCAGGCTCAAGATCTGTAGCATTTCAT
>JBGTNJ010000031.1:0-6320 GCA_041743145.1 Nitrospira sp.
CTGACACTGTTTGCCCAGGAACCGGCTTCGCCATCCACCAACATCCCCTTGAGCGAAGACTATGCGCCGTTCGGTCGGCTCATTTCCTGCCAGTTGGTCATCACCGTCGATTCCTCCAGTCTGGATACTCCAGTCGTAGGATTGGTCACGGAAGACATTTGGCACGATGGCCGTCTGATCATACCCGCCGGTACCGAAGTCCATGGCTCCGCCCAATCGGACCGTATGCGTGAGCGCATCGCGAGCCAGGGAAATTGGACACTTGTCTGGCAGGACGGCAGAGAGCTTCGTGTTTCGGGTATTGCACTGGATCGCGAAAAGGAAGCCGACGGCACCGGATGGGCCATCACCGATGGCAGCGCGGGCCTCCGCGGCCAGCTTCTCAAAAGCGACGATTACGCCGAAGTGAAGTTGTTCGCCGCCACCTTCCTTAGCGGGGCGGCGGGGGCGTTCACCCAACGCGAAGCCACGTTGCTCGGATCGCAGCCGATGGCTTCCGCACAGAATGCGACTCTCACCGGCACCCAGCAGGTTCTCAACACTTATGCCAAGCAGATCATGGACACCATCGAGCGCGAAGGCTTCTTCGTCCGGGTCCCGGCGGGCAAGCAATTTTATCTCTACGTCACCGAGACCGTCGATGTCGCCAAGGCGTCTCTTGGCGGCACGGCGACTCCATCGCCAGCCCCGAATCCGTCGTCACCCTGAACATCCATTCCACTATTATCCATGAAACCACTTCTTCTGCTTCTTTCAATCTTTGTCATGTCTTGCGCCAGCAAGACGCCCCCGGTCGTCAAAGTCGAACCCGTCTCGCCAGGGCGCAACCTCAGCCGCGAGGAAGCTCGTCGCGTGCGCCTTCCCGAATCGCTCAAAGCGTATCCGTTGGGCCGCTACGTGGACCCACACCATCGCGGCGTGATGCATGAGTCCCATACCATCTACCGGGTCGAAACCACTCCGAAATGGAATTTCGCCCGACAGGGGAAACCATCCGTTCCCGTCCCGCAGCATTTGCCCTCGGCCGATCTTTCCCGGAACGAATTGCTGGTGGAACTCACCCGCCAGCGCGAAGCCACCAAAGCCGTGATGCGGAGCGGACAGGACGTTTCGTCGAAGCTGACCGACCTCGCCACCTCTCTTCACAAGAACCAGCAGGCATTGGCCGAACAGAACGCGGGAATCCGGCAAGACCTCAAGACCACACGCGAGCGGCTCGAAACACTTGAAGGCAAGGTCAACGAGCGGCCCACCCCCGCGCCCGAAAACTCTCCGACAATGGACGATGATCCGTGGTGAAACGTCACGGCTCTACTCCACCCATTAAACCAGAACAACAAACCGTTCCAATGAGGAACCCCAACATGATGATAAAGAAACAGAAAGCAAACGATAGCGCCGCCAATGACGGTGACAGCCAAGCCCCCGCGTACCGCGACAATCCGGAAATTAACGCCAAGATCGACGACCATATTGCGAAAAACCCCAAGCGTTGGGAATACGTGCAATCCATGCCGCGCGAGCGCTTGGAACGTGCCGTCATACTTAGCGACGTCCAGAAGGCCGAACGCCAGCAGAAGATGGCAAATGGTGTGATCAAGAAACTGGAAGCGGATCCCGAACTCAAAAAGACCTACGAGAACCTCGTTTCCCATCTGCCCGAAAACGAACGGGAAAAAGCCATAGTCAGCATCGCCCGCACCATGGGAGGCATCAATTCTAGGCAACAGCAGGCACCCTCCCAAGGGAGCGTCAAAGTCTGACCGCCCCGCCGCCCCAAGACATCGGCCCAGACCGCTCCGGTTTTCGCTTCGCACACCTTCGCTAACCTGGTCCGAAGACTTGGGCTCCCGCCCTCCCTTCAAGACGCCGCCACCGGAGAGTCCCTCCGGTGGCCGCGTTTGCAGCAATCCAAACACAAAACAGAAGAATCTCAGAAATTCAATTCGAAGCCATCGGAAGAGGGCATCGTTTGGGGAGAGTGAATCACCGCATTATATAAGGCGGTGGCTCACTCAGCGGCCTATAAACCGGCCATAGGGTAACAGAGAAATTATTCCGTCTTGAGAGAGTATCCTCATCATCTTCCTCGATGATTGCGTGGCATAGGGTGAGGAGCAGAGTTTCCACGCCAGACGCCAGTCAGAAGATAGAGTTCGTAGTAAACCAACCACTCCGCCGTCCACGGCAAGATTTTTTCGTGCAGGTTATCGGTGTGCTTCCAAGGCGTTTCATTTGGGTAATAGAGGCACAGGGATCCATCGCTGTAGAGATGAATATCCTTGTTGAGTGGGATCTTCGGGCTGGTCACCCAAACCTTGGGCGCGTGGCCGGCCACATACACGATTTTCACGGTGTATGCGGCACAACCTTCTTCTGGCGTGATTGAACCCACGCAGGTGAGGCACCGCTTCGAGAAGTAGCAGGAGAAGCCTGGGAAATGCTGCTCCATCAGCTTCTTCTGCATCACGAAGCGTCGGTAACCTTCAACCCCTTGACCCCAGTTCTTAAACGGTGTCGCCATAGAAACGATGAGGAGGATTGATAACGCCCACGGAGCCGATCACCCCGACAGTCGAAGTGCGGGCAGTTCCAGACTCGATGGTTGCTGCAAGTTTCTCCAAACGCACCTGTTTTTCCCGCTTCTCCTTTTTCTCGTCATATTCGCGGAAGAAACCGTCGCTCTGAAAAATCCAGTCCCATGCTTCCCTAGCAGCCTTGATGTTCTGGTGATCAGGTGAGTCCAAAGCCTCCAGCTTTTCCAGCGCCTCCTCGATTTTTTCGAGGAAGTCCATGACGTTCTGATCCGAATCTGTCCGGGTCAGGGTCGGCTGCCCCGGATGAGCCAGGTTTCGAATGACCTTGTCTTCTTCCAGCCGGTCCTTGAGCTCTTCGAGGAGGCGGCGGAACGCGAGATCCAGCCGGTTGTGGAATGCTGGTTGGCACTCCGCGACCAACATGGTGAGTTTCATGCCGTTAGGCATGTCCCACGCGAAGCGACTGCGGCAGAAGCGCTTGATCAGCTGGATCAAACGGCGCATCTGGGTGCCTTTCCCGGGGAAATTTTCGTTGCGAGATGTCACCTCTTCGTTGAACCAGTTGTTCACCTGTGTTGGGTCTGATTCCACCCATCCTGTGGCACTCGCCAACTCCCTGACCAAATTCCCCTGATCATTGATGCATTTGCGGTAAACCGGGAAGTCGATGTGGTGTTTCTCCTCGTCGTCTTCCTTATAATAAACGCGGATGGCGTTCGAAGCCATGTTGGGTTGCTTGACGAAGCGTTTGTCCTTGAGGGACTCCAGCACATGCTCGCGAACCTGAGCCGCCGTCAATTCGTTCCCGTCGTCATCCACAAGCTCGTGGCGCCAGAGCACCAGGCCGTCGTCGATATCATACTCCTCGTAAACAAACTTAGTCTGGATGATCGTTTTTACGGCGGAGGATCCCTGCGGCTTGAAGGAATTGTAAGAAATCGACAGTTCCGGAATACGCTTGGGCAGCCTGGAGATCAACCGATCGCGGTTCGAGTCCCGGTGATCGAAGAGCTTCTCCCGGAATTCCTTCGGCAGGCGGACCTTCTCGTCACGGAAGGCTTCAACTTGTTCTGAATAATCAAACATGGTCGTTTATCGTGGGGTGAGGATTTTGCTGAGTTGTGACGCGTAGGCCGACCAGTCCACCGCGGGAACGGTGGCGCAGGCTTGAAGACGGCTGAGGAGCCGGAAGGCGAAATAGGCGAGCGAATTGTTGGCTGGACCGTACGTCAGAGACCGGTCTTCCTTGAAAATGTCGAAGCTGGCTCCCTTGGCTGCGAAGCCGCAGTCCAAGGAAAACTCACCTGTCAGAGCAGCGTGATTCTCCTTGAATGACGCCCCCAGACCATCTGCCCACTCGACATCAATGGCCAAAATGCCGGCAACAATGTCGTGGGGTGCTTTCGCGGGATAGTAACCACCTGCGTGGGCAATAGGGATGGAGGTGCGGTGAAGCCGCCTGACCGACGCCGCCTTTTCCGCCGCGTAAGTGAGGTACGTCTTGTTGATGGTCGGCTTGCACTCGAAGACCGCATAGACACTTTCCGCCGGGACGTAGCGGTGTTTCTCACTGTCCAGGAGGGTTGGGGTATACTGACGGTCGAAGACGACGACGTCGATTGAGTCGCTGGTTGCTCCGAGCGAGTCGATGACCATGGCTTTGTCCACCGTGTAGCGGTTTGGCAGGTAGCGTCGGAGGAACTCGATGAAATATTGTTCATTGACCTCACCCTTGTCGCCTTGATGGCGGATGCGGTTGGATGAGCGAAGGCTTGCCTCAAGGCAGAGCTGTTCGCTGGTGAAGGCCTCCTGGAGGAAGATCACTCCCTCGTCGTCGGCCACTGGCTCGGATTCGATTGATTTTACCATTTTGTCAGCGCGGGCACGTCCCGCTACCCCCTGTTGATGAGCTGGCGGGAAAATTTGCCGTCGATTTCGAAAAAAGTTCCGATAGCCTGAAACCGTGAGCCAAAAAGAGGCCAACGAGAGGCGGATCAGCGCCATGACCGATGCGGAAATCCTTGATCTGCTTGATCGGGCGACGGCCTATGCTAGTCGCCTGATCAAGGGCAACAGTTGGAGAGGAGCCCGTGGCGGGGTGCTTCCGGATGGCAACTCCGCCCAGGATCTCGTCCAGGCTGCCTTCGAGAAGATCCTCAATGGTGCGAAATGGGACGAAGAAAAGAACCTTGGGATGGTCCTGTGCGGCATCATCCGTGGAAATGTGGGAAATTTGGTCGAGTCATGGGAAAACCGGAGGTTCTCCAACCCGGAAGACAAAACCGCATTACAACAGGATGATGATGGAGATTCGGCAATCGACCGGTTCGCTTCAGCGGATTCGCCAGCGGACAGGAAGGCTTCCGAAAAAGAGGATGAAGACCTTCTGCTTGAAGTGATCGAGTCCCTCACGGAAGACTCTGAAGAGAGGAAAATCGTCGAGGCGATTGTTTTTTCAGGAGCAAGGAAGAGGGCGGAAGTCCTTGCTGACACCGGGATGAATGAGAGGGAATATGAAGCAGCCAAAAAACGGTTGCGGCGTTTCCTCGAAAATTACCGGCAAGAACGGGCCACAGCCCATCAATAGAAAGGAGAACCGATGAGTGAAAACAATAGAACTGGAACAGAAATGGTCGAAGATCTCTCGGCTCTGGTTTTCAATTTGGACGAGTTACCTTCTTCCAAGAGTGCCCAAGAGATCCTGAAGGAGGAAGGAATCGACACCTCCGACCTTAAATCGTGGGCTGCCGAGAAACTCAAGGGGGTAAGAGCCCGCCAGCGATTGGCGGCCTCAAGAGAGAGACGGTTGAGTTTCGAGAGAAAAATCGAATCATTGAAGCACAAGATTGGTGGATCCATGGCCACGGTGAGGCAAAGCATCTTGGAACGAATCCAGGTGTTGGGCGTATCCGACCCTGAAGCCGCCCAGGTATTTTGCCGGAAATTTGAAGAGATTCCTGATGAGGATCTCAACGATCTGGAGGCGGAGCTTGCCCTCCTTGAGGAAATGGAGAACGAGGATACTGGCGGGGATGAAGGCTGAGCCTGAGAGAATTAAGGCGACCGCCGCGGCATACAAGATTCTTCAGGAGCTGGGCTTCCCCCATCCACGCGAGGTCGACTTGAAGGATCTCGCCATGGACCGGAATGTCTTTGTTCGAGAAGGTGAGATGAAAGGCGCGGAGGGACGTCTGTTGAGGAAAAAGAAGAATGGCATCATTCACATCCGCAAGGGCATTGTTCCCGAGGGGCGCAGGAGATTCACGATTGCCCACGAGTTGGGTCATTGGGAGCTTCACGAAAAGTATTCTCAGTTTCTCTGCGACGCGGAGGACATGAGGGACTATGGGAGGTCGGCACTCGAAGTGGAGGCAAACCACTTTGCAGCGGAACTGCTGATGCCAGCATCCCACTTTAGAGCCGCCTGTGAGAAGGCCGAACCATCCCTGCATTTGATAGAATCACTCTCGGCAGAATTTGAAACAACCCTGACTGCCACCGCGATCCGATTTGCAGACACCACCCGGCGAAAGGTCGTCATTGTCTGGTTCGAAGGAGGAATCATTCGCTGGAGCTACAAAAACCCGAAGAGAGGAGCCCCCTTTGTAGTCGCCGGAAGAAAACCTCCTGCATACAGCTCAGCGTAAGCGTCCCAAAATCGACCACCTAGCGTGATTCATCCGGCCTGTTAGATTCGCGGCCATGTCCATCCCCTATCCTGGCTCCCCGCAGCCTTTGAAATGTTCCGACGCACGTTTCGTCGAAGTCGAGTTCCCACGGCAG
>JBGTNJ010000032.1:0-73271 GCA_041743145.1 Nitrospira sp.
GCGGCCAGGACGACTGTCCGGGATGTGTTCTTCCGGGAAATGTTCCCGAATCCGTTCCCAGTGGTCATCGCGCAGACGAAGCATGACCGGACTGATAGGGATAGATGGTCACGCCGTCAACTATTTTGAGATAGGTTCTAATCTCTCGAGTTGCTGTGTCTGCCGTACAGATTCATCGGACCTTTGTTGTCTCTAGCCCACGACCCGGACCATCGTCACGACATATTCATAAAGGTGGACCTGGAGTTCGTTATGTTCCGGAGGTCTCGCTCGATTGAGGACAGTTTGGCATTCCTGTGGCTTTTGGGGGCACGACATTACTCTGACACTGTCGACAAATGCTGTATTTTCGTAACCATTCAGGTCTTATTACTCAGGAAATACAACTTGCGTACCGTTCAGCACTGGGGCAATATTGGCCGTACTCCAGCTAGAAAGGTCTTCAGACGGACACCAAATTGGTCAGCAGATAGGCGACCGGTGAAGCCACCGTCATGCACTGATATGTTCCTGACCGAAGAAGGGAAAGATATCGCCTGCACAGACGGAGGGACACCGAAGTCTTGGACGAGTTCAGGGTCGGCAACGATGCCGGGCTCGATACGCCACCAGTGGAACACTTCATAGCGATCCGCCTAACCTGATTCGTGAGGATAGGGCACGATGACTTCTCTGTTTGTGGCACTCGGTTTGGCGATTCTCATCGCCCTCTTCGCCCTGCAAAACACGTTTCCCGTGACGATTCAGTTTCTCTTCTGGGAGTACCAAACTTCATTGGTCCTGGTGATTCTCGGTTCAACCGCCATTGGGGCCGCACTCAGCGCCATCGCCGCATTAGGGGTACGCTGGCGACATGGGCGAGAAACCCGTCTACTAACCACAGCCTTGCAAGAGGAACGAAAGCGGATTGCCGAGCTGGAACGGCGGGTCCGCGACATGCCGTAACTTTGAGGCCTTACCCTCTCATTTTCAGGCGATTACGGTTGAGTCTCGACACCGAACGATCCGCCTCAGCACCGGATGTCATGCGGGCGAGTCTTTGTCTCGCGCATCCGACTTCGTTGCGCAAAACCAAGCGACTTCGGCTCCAAGAATGAACACGAGAGAGGCGTAGTACAGCCACATAAAGAAGAACATCAGGCCGCCCAAGGTGCCATACAAGACAAGGGAGGCTTGGGCCATGGACACATACCAGGCAAAGCCCCAGCGCGCCAATTGAAACAACAGCGTCGCGCTCAAGGCACCGATCAGCAGCGCTTCGGCCGGCAGCGTGATTGCCGGAGCGACACGGTACAGCACGTAGAACAACGCGACCATCGCAACGAATCCCAGAACCCGGTCCAACACCGTCAACGCGGGCGTGAATAACGGCGCCAATGATGGATATCCGTCCGCGAGGGTCCACGCAATCGTCACGAACGATGTATTGATAACGACGCCAAGCAGTAACGCTGCGACAAGCAGAGTGATGAGGAGATCAATCCCAACCCCTCGGATGAACGTACGAGACTGCTGCGCACAAAACACCTGATTGAGCACGATTCGGACAGACCCGAAGAGAAAGCTGCTAAACACCACAAATGACACGACCCCAGCCACACCCAGCAGGCCGCGGCCGGCCACGACCGCGGCCATGCTGTCCGCCATCGCCTGCTGTGACTGGGGAAGAAACGACTGCAAGACCGATTTGACTTCGTTCATCGCACGCTCAGAGTCCAACACGGTATACCCGAGCAGTGAGACCATCAGCAGTGAAAGGGGAACGAAATAGAGTAAGAGGTTGAAGGCTAGTGCACTCGTGAAAAAGAACCCGTTGTCCGCTATGAACTTCCCCACAACGGATCGGGGGAATGACCAGGCATCACCGACCCACTGGCGCCACGTTCGGCTCATGACTCGATGCTTCGCAACACCACGCTGGACCGTTGGGTTCGATAGCTGTCCAGGAGAGCAAAACTGATGGCAACGACTAGGGGACCAGCCACGATGCCCACTAATCCGAAAAACTGGATGCCACCCAATACCGCGAAGAAGGTCAGCAGCGTGTGCAACTTCGAGGCTTCACCGACGACGATGGTCCGAACCACGTAATCGAGGACGGCGATAGCGAGTCCCGAGACGCAGAGGATTGCTCCGGCCGCATAGTCGCCCTGGATGAACGAGTACACAGCTACCGGCAACCACACGATCCCCGCTCCGACGAGAGGCAGGTAGGCCAAAATCCCCATCACTGCACCCCACAACAGAGGGACTGGCATCCCGGCAAACCAAAACGCGAGACCCCCGACGATGCCTTCGAGCGCGGCCACGAGCGTATTTCCGAGGACGGCCCCCCGCACCACCTCGCCGAATCGGTGAACAACCAACTGTTGGCGGGGTTCATCGAGAGGCAGGATATCTTTTAACCAATCGACTATGCCTTTGCCGTCACGGAAGAAATAAAAGGTGCAGAGCAAAATGATGCTGAGCTCCATCAAGGCGACGAGCACATTCTTCGCCACCTGCGTCAATTGCTCCACCAGCGCACTGCCGAGTTGGGCTAAATTGTCCACTAAGACAGAGCGCAGGTCGGTGCCGGTCATGCGCTGAAACTCCTGGAGCTGCTCCAAGATCGCCGTCACCCAGGGATGCACGCGCCACTGTTCGATCACACCGGGTCCCTGTTCCAGGGTAGACACGACCGTCAAGTAGGTCCTGGCCAATTCTTTTCCGATCAAGAACGACAAGTACCCGAGGGGGAGAATCAGCCCGATCGTCACCGCCACACTCATCACCAACGCGCTGAGCGATCGTCGATCACCGGTCAACTTCACGATTCTGCAATACTGAGGATAGAGTCCGTACGAAAGGACGGCGGACCAGATGAGCGCGGAGAAATAGGGCCGAAAGGTGGCGAAGAGGAGGTAGCCCAAGCCGACCAGGAAAATAAGCGTGACAAGACGAGCGGTTGGGTCGAGAGTCTTCTTCCCTTCTTCGTCCATGAGAATGACTCCCGGTCGTGTTCTGCGACACTGGCTGTTGGGAGAAACCCGCTACTCAGCTCGAGTTCTATGAGACCTGATGGTCTGTGCCATCATATGTACCTGATCGAGCTTCGCCCAGTCTTCCCACGTGCTACCGTGGGGACCGGCTTTGATCCGCCACGACGGGTAGGCGTGCTCACCCGGGACATTCGGCGTCTCGAAATCCCCTAACAGATCCTCCAACGAGATCAGCACCAGCCGGCTGGGCGTGCGGGCAACGTAGGCATAGACGGCTCGACACAGTTCGTCGGTCAAGCGTGGGACGGCGTTGGCTTTTCGTGACGTGCCTGTCGGCAGAAGTTGTTCTTCGGATAAGGCGTTCAAGAGCGCTTGCTTGTCCCGAGCACGAGTGACCATGTCGCGCCTGAGCCATTCAGGTTGCCGATAGAGACCGAGTCGCGCCTTCAGCTCGATGTCCCGACCGATCCAAAAACCCCGTAATGTCGGGAGGTCATGCGTGGTCACGGAAGCGGCGGCAGCCGTGGGAAACCGAGACGGTTTGGCAAACCGTCCCCGGGCGGTTTGTTCAAAGAGCAAGAGCCGGTAAGACAGCAACCCGCCCGCCATCAACCGGGTCCGAATCGACGGGGTCACCGTCCCCAGGTCTTCCCCGATGACCATGACTCGCTCCCTTTGGCTTTCGAGAGCCAGGATACCCAGAAGATCTTCTGCCGGGTATTTCACATACGTCCCCTGGGCCGATGCCAGCCCATCCGGAATCCAGAAGAGACGGAACAGACCCATGGCATGGTCGATTCTGATCAGTCCGCAGGCCTCCATGGTCCGACGATAACAGTCCGCGAACAGGCGATAGCCGTCCTTGCCAATCCGACTTGGGTGAAACGGGGACAGGTTCCACCGTTGCCCATTGGGAGAAAATAGTTCCGGCGGGGTCCCAACCGACGCGGCCGCCACCAATTGATCTTGAAACGCCCAGGAATCCGCCCCGCCCGGGTCGATCCCAACCGCCATATCCTTATAGAGTCCAACGGCCATGCCCGAGCGCTTCGCCGCCGATTGCACGGCTTGGAGTTGTTGCTGACACTGCCATTCGATATATTGAAAAAATTGCAGTCGGCTTTGATCACGAATCGCGACCTGTTTGACCGCGGGGGACTCGGGATGCCGGTACGCCAGCGGCCAGGAACGCCATCCTTTTGAACCGGGTCCGACACCTTTCCCACGGCGGGCCATCTGTTCTTCCAAGGTGCGGAAGAGCGCGAACCGCTGTAGCGCCTCCCCCTGCCTCCGAACAAATCGGTGAAAGGCACGGGCCCTGACTGTGTTTGGCACAAGATGGTGTCGCTGGAACAGTTGAAAGAGCTCTTCCAGAACCACCCGTTTGACCCGTTCAGCGGCTTCATGCTGTACCGTCGGACTACGACGCAGCGATGCAAGTTTGGCCTGAAAGGCCGGTGCCCTTACCTTCGCTTGGATTGAGGAGGCGTCTCGAAATTCCGGAATCCCTTCGAGGTCCAGGTAGAGCGAGTGATGAAAGAGCCTGCTGGAGGGCGAATAGGGACTGACCTGCCCAGGCGGCAGCGCGTGAAGCGGATTCACCCCCAGAAGATCCGCTCCGAGCTCACTCCCTGCCCACTGAATCATCTCCTTGAGATCCCGGAAATCTCCGACACCCCAATTCTTAGTGCTGCGGAGGCCATAGAGTTGAATCGTGATGCCCCAGGTTCGACGGGAATCCGTGACTGCCGGATGCAGAAAGCACTGACGTGGGACGACGACGATCGTCATCGTCGCACGTTGGCAGATCCGTGGTCCTGACGCTTCCACCGTCAACGAATGGTAGCCGAGCGGCAGCTTGCGCGGAAACGGCAACGCCACTTCGCAATAGCGCAGACCATCTTGAATCGTCGTAGCCAGAATTTTCATCCGTCTTCCGACGCTCTGCCCAGTCAGCACCCCGCCCTGTTCTTTCCTGAGTCTCCACAGGAGCGTGATCCGCCGCAATTGATCGACGGCCACAGGTAAGCGGAGGGTAACTGTGCGAGGGGGTTGATCCATCCGCACGACCATCACAGGATCCACCATCTCGCGCCAGCGTGCCGAACGAACCTCGCGCATCCTCTCCGTCAGCTGCGTCGAGTCCTGCGCTTGCACGCCCATCACCGAGAGAACCCGGCGAAGGCTCTCATCATTGACCAGGCGGCGAACTCCTCCCTCATCCACATACGAAGGAGCGACCCCGAATCGAGTCGCCAGTTGGCGGAGCCGGCCACTAAACAAGGTAGCTCCCTGTGCTTCTTTCTTTCGTCGACCGTTTTTCCTCCTCGGCGCGACTCGCCGCGTTTGCCTGTTCGGATGTACTTTTTTTCCCACCCCCCTTTCTTAGCACGAGCGATCTGCTTAGGATAGACTGAATCGAAGACAAGGAGGATCATCCTATGGTGCAGCTCGAACACATCGAACGACTTCTCAACGCCGAGCATTGGAATCCTCGTGAACTGCTCGGCCCCCATCGCACCTCTGTGAATGGGTCGGACTCACTCGTGATCCGAACCTTTGCGCCGGACGCCAGCGAGACACAAGTGATTCTAGATACCCCCGGCCACAGGCGGATACAGATGAACCGCGTTCATGACTCAGGATTGTTTGAGGCGATCCTGGACGCGCCGAAGGGAACGCTGAAATACCGACTCCGGGTCACCGATTCTCAAGGAACCGTCACGGAACGCCACGATCCCTACGCCTTCCCTCATTTGATCAGCGACCATGATCTGCACCTGTTTGCGGAGGGGAATCTTTTCAAAGGCTACGAAAGACTGGGCGCTCATCTCACAACCGTCGACGGGATCACCGGCGTTCATTTCGTCGTCTGGGCCCCGAACGCCATGCGAGCCAGCGTCGTCGGCGGCTTCAACCACTGGGACGGCCGGTGCCATCAGATGATGAGTCGTGGGTCGACCGGGATCTGGGAGTTGTTCGTCCCGGACATTCCCGAAGGAACACTCTACAAATACGAAATCCGCTCTCGCCATGTCGACGCACCCTTTACCAAGGCTGATCCGTACGCATTCTCAGCGGAACTGAGGCCTCGCACGGCATCAATCGTTCGAAACCTTTCCGGCTATCGATGGAACGACCGAGCTTGGATGGACGCCCGCGCTACGCGTGATCCGCTTACTGCGCCCATGTCCATCTACGAGGTGCATCTGGGATCCTGGATGCGGGTACCTGACGAGGAGGGCCGTTGGCTGACCTATAGAGAACTGGCCGATAAACTTATTCACTATGTCAAACACATGGGTTACACCCACATTGAACTCATGCCGGTCACCGAACATCCGTTCGACGGATCGTGGGGCTACCAAGCCACCGGCTACTTTGCCGCCACTAGTCGATTTGGCCCGCCGGAAGACTTCATGGCGTTCGTCGATGCCGCTCATCAAGCGGGAATCGGCATCATCATGGACTGGGCACCGGCGCACTTCCCTGACGATGCGTTTGGGTTGGCTTGGTTCGACGGCACCCACCTATATGATCACGAGGATCCGCGCCTCGGCTATCATCCGGAGTGGAAGAGCCGCATCTTCAACTACGGCCGTGTGGAAGTGAAGAATTTTCTCCAGAACAGTGCGCTCTTCTGGTTGGACAAATACCATATCGACGGTCTTCGTGTGGACGCGGTGGCGTCGATGTTGTACCTGGACTATGGGAGAAAAGCCGGCGAGTGGATCCCCAACCAGTTTGGAGGGAACGAAAACTTGGCAGCTGTCTCCTTCCTCAAAGAATTGAACGTGCTCGTCCATCAGGAACATCCCGGTGCCATGACAATCGCCGAGGAATCCACCGCCTGGCCAGGCGTTTCAAAGCCGACGTATACGGGAGGTTTAGGGTTCACCTTCAAATGGAATATGGGCTGGATGCACGACACCTTGGAATACTTTTCGCTCGACCCAGTGCACCGCAAGCACCACCAGAACAAGATTACATTTGGGCTCGTCTACGCCTTCCATGAGAATTTTGTCCTAGTCCTGTCCCATGACGAGATTGTGCACGGCAAAAAAGCACTCCTCGACAAAATGCCGGGGGACGATTGGCAGCGATTTGCCAGTCTTCGGGCCCTGTACGGCTTCATGTACGGCCATCCCGGTAAGAAGATGCTCTTCATGGGCGGCGAATTCGGCCAATGGTGGGAATGGAACCACGACGACAGTCTGCAGTGGCACTTGTGTCAGCATGAACCGCACGCCGGTCTGCAACGGTACGTCCGCGACCTCAACTGGCTCTACCGCAACGAGACGGCACTCCACGAAGTGGATTTCGATTGGACCGGGTTCCAGTGGATCGATTTCCACGACGCTGAACATTCTGTCATCGCCTTTCTCCGGAAAGCCAAAAACCAGCAGGACCTTGTCGTTGGCGTCTGCAACTTCACGCCGGTTCCACGCTATGGATACCGGATCGGCGTGCCCTCTTTGGGCCACTATCGTGAGCTATTGAACAGCGACGCTGAAGCATATGGCGGAAGCAACATGGGCAACGGGGGTGGTGTGATGGCCGAGCCGATTTCCGCTCATGGATTTCCGAACTCGATCGTCCTGACCCTGCCTCCGCTCTCCGTCTTGTACTTCAAAGCGGGATGACGACCCATTGTCAGTCACCGATCCGGCTCGGAACCGGAGTCGTCCTGTCGGACGGGGTCACGTAGGGACGCCATTTCAACCCCAGGTCGAGAATGCGTTGCAGCAATGCAGGATACGGTAGTTCTATGCCTGCGGCCGAACTGGCAAAATCCTCGGTCGTCGCGATGTGCGGATTCGGGTTTGCTTCCAGCACGTAAACCTGTCCCGCTGAATCAAGTCGAAAATCGATCCTCGCATACCCGCTGAGTCCTAGATTCCGGTAGACACGTTTTGCGAGACTCTGAAGAATCTGCCGCTGCGATTCCGTCAGGTCGCCCGCTTCGGTGGAACGGACACCGTATTTCTGCTGGTAGACTCGACTCCACTTCACCCGAGCTGTGGCGATCTTTCTGGTTTCTTCCGGCAATCGGCTCATATCGAGCTCCCAGACCGGCAAGACTTGCAGCCGTTGATTGCCCATCACACCGACATACAGTTCACGTCCTTCGACATATCGTTCGACCAGCGCGCCCGTGCCGACGCTTTGGTGGATGAACTTGACTCGTTCTTGCAACTTGTCGTCATCCTCCACGATCGAGGCCTGAGAAATGCCGAGAGACGCCTCCTCTGAGACGGATTTCACGATCAACGGGAATGCCAGCTCCTTAGGTCGCTTGACCAAACGACCTAACGGTACCGTGATGAACTCCGGAATGGGGATGCGGTGGTAATAGAGAATCTTCTTGGCCAAGCCTTTGTCGCGGGCCAGCATCAATCCTCTGGGGTTACAGCCTGTGTACGGCACCTTGAGCAATTCGAGATAAGACACCACGTTCTGATCATAGATGGCCACCCCGCTGAATTCCTCAAGCAAATTGAAGGCGATGTGAGGTTTCCATTCATCCACTGTCTGACGGATCACGGCGAGTTCGTGTTGGACACCGAGCGGACGCACCTCGTGTCCAATCTCCCGGAGCGTGTTGACCACTTCGTATTCGGTCCTCCACTCAACGCTACTGAGATCCACCCCCTCGACCGTATCAGGCGGAACGAGGTCTTCATGCACCAGCACGAGGACGCGTAATGGCTTCATAAGGCTACCCGATGATGGCCGCTATGCAGATAATTCATCGTTTGGACGGTCAGGAGAATGGTTACGTCGAGCTTGGCTTTTTCCTCGGAGCTGACCAATGTGAGATCCTGCTCTCGACAGCGCGAAACGATATCTTCGAACACGCGGTCTATCGTATATTGATATTCTCCTGCCCACCCGGCCACTTCCCGACAGACATCCCGGCGAATACGCGATAAAAACTGTGCCGCGGAGATACTGACCCGATGCGCGGGTGCAGAGGAAAAGATCCGCCGCAAGTCGCGATCATAGAACGTCGGATGAGGCATCCCGTAATGCGCCTGCTTCTGCTCGTAGTGTTCCCGCAGGGTCCGACGGAGCCGAGGCAGCGAGTCCACGCGTTGTTTGGTCGTCACTAACGGCCGCGCGTTGACCAACGAGGCCATCAACCGGTCCATGTATTCCAGCTTCTTGCGCGCCGGCCAGTCCGCATACCGTTCCTGCCACATCGACTGTGGATTCAGCCAGACCGCGAAGGTTTCTGCAAAATCTTCGTCCGGATGGCTTTGTGCGTACCACATGTCGAGGTGGAGGACAAAGCTCTTGCTGTACGGTTTCGGTTTATAGAACTTGGGGTACGGTTGTGTTGATTTGCCGAAAATGGCTTGCCGGTCTCGGCGCCGACGAAGCCCGAAGGCGTTTTCGATGGCGTGGCCGGTTTCATGTCGGAGGATGCGCAGGCATCGATCGGGAGTACCCCCTTCGACTTCCAACATCTGTGCGAATTCCAGTCGAGCGAGGCGCGGATGTGCCAGGTAAAAAGGTATTGCGATGCCGGGCACGCCATCCGGTGAAAACCATTCGCTTGAGAGCCAGAAATGCGGACGAAAGAGGAGGCCTCGATCGCCCAGTTCGCGGTATAGCTGAGCAATGTGCTCGGTGATCTGACTCTGTTCCACGGTAAGATCAAGGTCGCAGAAACGGAGATCGAGAAGTTTCTCATCAGACCAACTGACCCACGCCGGTTCCTCCGACGAACGATGCCGATGACTCTCCTGGTTGGAGATTGGTTCACAATGCGAGCCTGCTCTCGCTCTGCCTATCACGCGAAACCCTTTCAATTGGAGGTTGGCTGGGCTGGTTGCAATCCTGCCACATGCAGCGGAGGCGGTGTTCCCTGTTTCGGCTCACCCCAGTAGATCGTTTGATGCGGGAACGGGATTTCGATCCCTTTCGCATCAAAGGTCTTCTTAATGCGACGATTCATCTCCCGCCCCACCCGCCATTGTTTGATCGGCCGAGTCTTGATCCGACACTTGATGATCACGGCTGAATCGGCAAATTGATCCACCCCCAACATTTCCAATGGCTCCAGAATATCCTCTGAAAACTGAGAGTCTTGGCGGAGTTCATCCGCGATGTCGCGCAGAACCGCCATGACTTCGTCAACATCTTCTCGATACGCGATGCCGACTTCGAAGAGGTAGAAGGCATAGACTTTGGTCATGTTCTTCACCTTATCGATGACTCCATTCGGTACCACGTGCACATTCCCTGACAAATCCCGAAGGGTCACCGTCCGAAGTTTCACTTCCTCGACCACCCCTGCCACTCCCGCAATCTGCACGACATCGCCCACTCGGATCGAATCTTCGAGAAGGATGAAGAACCCCGAAATCACATCCTTCACCAAACTTTGGGCACCGAAGCCGATGGCCAATCCCCCGAGACCGGCCGCCGCCAAGATCGGCTTCAGATCGACTCCGACCTCCGACAAAATCATCATGCCTCCCACGGCAAAAATCACCACACGAGCCACGTCACGAATAACATGAGTCAGGGTCGTGGCCCGTTTTATCTGCACTTCGGTCGGCAACGTCCCTTCGTACACTTTCTGGAATCGATCTATCACTCTTTTGAGGATCGCGAATCCCAGAACCATCAAGACGCTGATGATCATGACTCGCAAACCCGACGTCGTGGACCATTCGACCCATCGCTCGATGACCTCCGTCACATAGGAATCCGGCATGCCATACCTCCTCAAGTTAGGACATCTCACCCCGCGCAGACTCAACGTCCGGTGTTAAGGGCCATTCTCCGCTAAGAAGACAGGAATACGGTCGAACTGTAGGTTGGAATCGATACCGAAACTCCTTGAGGTGTAACAGAGAGCTGGGTCGGCATAGAACCTTGAGCAGTCCCACCGAATTTCTTGTCCATGGAATCGAGCCCTAGCCGCCATGTGCCCTGCGGCTCGATCAATCTCACCGTAACCGGCGACTTATTGAATCCAAGGATCAACAGCGACGCAGCGTTGTCTTGTGTCCAACGATGCACCACCAACACCTGGTTGTCCTCGAACGCCCAGACCCGATGGCGCCGAGTCGTGCCGTCTCCGGCGCCCAACGACGGCTCGTCTTTCCTGAGCTGGATCAACGCCTTGGTCCATCGCAATAACGCTGCTTGCCGATCATTGAGATCTTCATGACACAACCGACTTCGTTCGAAGGTCGCCGAGTCCTGGGGGTCAGGAATGTCTTCGGGATTCCAGCCGAAGTGGGCAAACTCTCTTCGACGGCCCTGTCGCACCGCTTCGATCAAATCGGGATCGCTATGTTCAATGAAATACTGAAACGGCGCGGTCTCGCCATATTCCTCGCCCATGAACAAGAGCGGGATGTTCGGCGAGAGCAGAATGAGCGCGCTGGCAACCCTCAGAGCCTCGTCCGGCAACTGGGTGCTCAAGCGATCTCCGACAGCTCGGTTGCCGATCTGATCGTGGTTTTGTGAAAAGACCACGAGCTGTCCGGGCGATACCTGTTGTGACGAGTTCCCATGGCGGCGCCTGCGATGTGCTGAATACTGTCCGCTGTACACAAATCCCTCACGAATGGCTTTCCCAAGATCGTGTAGCCCATGAAAGTCCTCATAATAGCCGCGCGATTCTCCGGTCAACACCACACGCAGCGCATGATGGAAATCGTCGCTCCATTGCCCGTCAAGACCATAGCCACCGATCGCAGGTGGTTCGATGATTCTCGTGTCGTTCAAGTCGCTCTCCGCGATGACGAAGATCTGCCGCCTGAGCGCCGCGGCCTGCTTTTGGACCGATGACGCCAGTTCTTTCAAAATATGGTTGGCGCTGAAGTCGAAAATACCGTGAATCGCGTCCAATCGCAGCGCATCGATGTGGTACTCGGTCACCCAATACAACGCGTTGTCGATGACGTACCGCCGGACCGCGTCACTGTCCGGCCCGTCATAGTTGACCGCCGATCCCCACGGAGTTCGATACTTGTCGGTGAAATAGGGGCCGAACTCGCCCAAATAATTCCCCTCCGGGCCGAGATGGTTATAGACGACGTCCATGATCACGGCAATGCCCATCCCATGACAGGCGTCTACCAGTCGTTTCAATCCGTCAGGTCCTCCGTACGTGGATTGCGGCGCGTAGGGATACACCCCGTCGTAGCCCCAGTTTCGCCCTCCTGGAAACTGGGCGACCGGCATAAGTTCGATCGCCGTGATCCCAACGGTATCTTTTAGGTAGGACAAGTGGGGAATGATCGCCTCGAACGTTCCCTCTTTCGTAAAGGTCCCGACGTGCAACTCGTAGATGATCAGGTCTTTCAACGGGAGCCCCCGCCATCCTCCGTCAGTCCACGTGAAAGCGTGGGGATCGACGACAGCTGAAGGGCCATGGACCCCATCTGGTTGAAATCGGGAGGCAGGATCCGGTCGCGCCTTCTGTCCGTTGAGCAGATAACGGTATCGCGCGCGCGGATCGACTTCCTCAACGATGGTTTCGAAATACCCCTGCGAAGCGGGCTGCATCGGAATGGACGTTCGATCCTGCTCGACTAACTCCACCGCAACCTGCTGTGCGAACGGTGCCCAGACGTTAAACCGAACTTGATTGGTTCCGATCATCTTAGCCCCGAGATCCAACTGCCATGTTTCATCCATCGCGTTTCTCCTTCGGTTTATCCCACCTTACCGATGGACCACGCCATAAACAAGATGGCACAGGCCTCTTGCATAAGCTTGTTGATACCAGTAAGAGATGGTACGGCGGAACGAAGCCCAGTGTCCGCATTCCCTTGAAAAGGAGCACAACATGAGAATTTGGCCGGGGAAACCCTATCCACTCGGAGCCACATGGGACGGCGAAGGGGTGAACTTCGCCCTCTTTTCAGAACATGCCACGGCCGTTGAACTGTGCCTGTTCGATGGACCTGATTCCGACCAAGAATCCCATCGTATTCGCATCGAAGAACGGACGGATCAAGTCTGGCACACATACATACCCGGTCTCTGGCCAGGACAACATTATGGGTATCGGGTCCACGGACCCTATACACCCGAAGAGGGGCATCGTTTCAATCACCACAAGCTCTTGATCGATCCTTACGCCAAGTCAATCGCGGGAACGGTCGAGTGGTCGGACGCCATGTTCGGCTATCGGATGGGCGACCCCAAGGTAGATCTCTCCTTTGACACTCGTAATAACGCATCAAACATTCCCAAGTGTGTCGTTATCGATCAGGCCTTCACCTGGGGCGGCGATCGATTGCTGAAAACCCCATGGGACAAGACGGTCATCTACGAAATTCACGTCAAGGGATTCACGGCACAGCATCCCGATGTGCCGGACCACATGCGGGGTACGTATTCCGCGTTGACGACGCCCGAGGTCATCGATCACCTTTTGAATCTGGGAGTCACCGCCGTCGAGTTGCTACCGGTCCATCACTTCGTGCGCGACAAGCATCTCTCCGATCGAGGACTGACCAACTATTGGGGTTACAACACCATCGGATTTTTCGCTCCCGATATCCGCTATACCGTCTCGCCTGTCCGCGGACGGGGCGTCCGCGAGTTCAAGTCGATGGTCAAGACGCTCCACAGCTCCGGCATCGAGGTCATCTTGGACGTCGTCTACAACCATACGGCGGAGGGAAACCAGCTGGGCCCGACCCTCTCATTCAGAGGGATCGACAATGCCGCCTATTACCGACTGATGGACAACGAGAAACGCTATTACATGGACTACACCGGCTGCGGCAACACGCTGAACGTGACACATCCCCGGACGCTTCAACTCATCATGGACAGCTTGCGGTATTGGGTCACGGAAATGCATGTGGATGGCTTTCGGTTCGACCTGGCCTCCACCCTCGCCAGGGAATTGCACGCCGTCGACCGGCTGAGCGCTTTCTTCGACATCTTGCATCAAGACCCCATCCTCTCCCAGACCAAACTGATCGCGGAACCCTGGGACGTCGGAGAAGGAGGGTATCAAGTCGGCAATTTTCCTGTGGGCTGGGCCGAGTGGAACGGCAAGTATCGGGACACGATCCGGCGATACATCAAAGGAGACGGTGGCCAGATGGCGGAGCTTGCGTATCGCATGACCGGCAGCAGCGACCTCTACAGCACGAGCGGACGTCGCCCCTTTGCCAGCATCAACTTCATCACAGCGCACGACGGATTCACGCTCCATGACCTCGTGTCCTACAACGACAAGCACAACGAAGCTAACGGAGAAAACAACCAAGACGGCACGAACGACAATGACAGCTGGAATTGCGGCGTAGAAGGACCAAGCAGCGATCCCGCAATTCTCGAGTTGCGAGAGCGCCAGAAACGGAATTTCCTGACGCTCCTGTTTCTCTCCCAAGGTGTTCCGATGCTCTGCGGTGGCGACGAGATCGGGCGGACGCAAAAGGGAAATAACAACGCGTATTGTCAGGACAATGAGATCAGCCGGTTCGACTGGAACTTAGATCACGCACAGTCCAATTTACTGGCGTTCGTCAGACAGCTCATCGCCTTTCGCAAAAAACATCCAGTCCTTCGCCGACGTCGCTTTTTTCAGGGACGCCATATCAGAGGGTCCGAAGTCAAAGATCTTTCATGGTTTCGACCAGACGGCAAGGAGATGACCGACGAAGATTGGAATGCGGGGTACTCCAAATCACTCTCCCTCCGACTGGCTGGTGATGCCATCGCCGAGAGGGATCAGAAGGGACGCCCGATCGTCGACGACACGCTGTTGATCCTTCTGAATGCCCACCATACCCCGCTGGCTTTCACCTTGCCGGCCCACAAACGCGGGATCCGCTGGCATGCAGTAGTGGACACCTCACTTTCAGGGGAAAACGAAAAGCAGGTCAGTGCCTTCAAAGGAGGCGAGCAGTACGAAATGGAAGCTCGATCGATCGCCGTGCTGCGACTCGACAACCAACATTAGCGCCAGGTGCTTGCAGGGTCTTGCGGGGATAGATTCACAGGGGTGGATAGCCCTGTTGCGGGCTTCGGTCAATGCCACCACGTGGGGCTGACTTGTGTTCCGATGTCTGTCAGGGTAGCTTTATCGACTAATCTCCCGCGGAAGCCTTTCGTTTTTACGGTCAGTAGGAAGGAGTCTGTATGGTCTTGGACAATTGGCTGGAGGCGTTTCGAGAATCGGCGGAATCGGCCCTGTCACTGACTGCTTCGTACCTTCCCAAGCTCCTGGGCGCCATACTGCTCGTACTGGCTGGTTATCTCCTCGCCCGGATCGTCGGTGCCGGCACGGCTGGACTACTGAAACTGGTCGGTCTGGATCGTCTGCTCGCCAACACACCCATACAAACCCTCTTCAATAGAGCCGGCTCCACTAAGACAGGATCCGATGTCCTCGGCCTGCTGGTCTTCTGGGTGATCTTTCTCCTCTTCGGAGTCACGGCCACGGATATGCTCGGCCTCCCAACCGTCTCGGCCACACTGACCGACCTAGCCCACTACCTTCCAAAAGTCGGACTCGCGGTCCTGATCATCGTGCTGGGCATGCTGGCTGCGAGCTATATCAAGGAGCTGATCGGTTTGGCCTGCACGTCGGCCGGCATTTCTCAGGGTGCGATCGTGGCCCAGACGTTCTATGTAGCCGCGATTCTTGTGGTGTTTGTGACGGCGGTCAACGAGCTGGGAATCGACACGACCCTTTTAAATAGCACGATTATGATCGGCTTCGGTGGACTCATCGCGGGAGCCGCACTTTCTTTCGGGCTGGGCGCTCGAGGGGCGGTCGCCAACTTGATCGCCGCCCACTACCTCAGGCAGGTATTTCGAGTCGGGCAAACGATCCGAGTCGGTGACATCCAAGGGACCATCGCAGCCCTGACCCCCGTTGCGATTGTTGTGGATACGCCTACGGGACGGGTCGTCGTGCCGGCCTCACATTTTCAAGAGTCCAGTGCGACGATCAAGAGCGCGGTCTGAGCGATGGACGCGGAACCGCGACTGACCCTTGCCTACTTCAAGTCCCACCCGCTAGAAGTCACAAAACAATTGGAGACATGGTCGGCAGATGACGTGGCCTCGGTAATGGCGACATTCTCAGCACAAGACATGGCATCTGTGTTGGAGCACTTTCCTCTTGCACAAGCAGCAGCGGTCCTCGAGCTTCTGCCGCAGGACACGACGGTCGAAATCATTACCCTGTTACCGACCGCATCGGCCATCGGCATCTTGCGGCAGCTTGAGCCATCCGTTCAGCACAACTTGCTGACCATGCTGGATCGACGCGTCGGACCAAGTCTTCGACTGAGCATGACCTATCCCGAGGGTACGGCTGGAAGCCTGGCGGATCCTCGAGTGGTGATTCTTCCGCCTGACATTCCAGTATCGGCTGCCTTGGAACGGATCAAACGCGATCCAACCCATGCGACATACTATCATTACGTCGTGGAGCGGACTGGAATCCTTGTGGGCCTGGTAACGACGAAAGAACTTCTGGCCGCGTCCCCAGACCGGCTCATCGCAACGATCATGAACGAGCAAATCGCAACCATAGCTGCAGAGGCGACCGAGGACGAATTACTCCAAGCCCCTCATTGGCGGCTGTATCATACCTTGCCGGTCGTCGATCGCCAAGGTCACTTTCTTGGTGCGCTCCGCTACAGGACCTTGCGTCGCATTGAAGCGCAATCTGAGGCAAAACCGACGGCGGGGCCTCTGCCACAAGCCTTGTTGCAGATGTGGGAAGGCTACGCCTTGATCGGTCTCCACATTATGACCGATCTCGCCCAGGCGATCGAAACGGGTGTCTCGGAACAGATACCGATGCTCCCGAAGGAGGGCAAGGAAACCGATGTCACTTCACCGGAAACTCCATGAAACGTTCATCATCGACCATCCCGCGGAAGCCGGACAGCTTCTGGAGTCCTTCGAGATCGGCGAGATCGTCCGCCTGATCGAGTCGGTTCCACCGAATTCCATCGCCGTGCTCCTGTCATCCATGAATCCCGCCGTCGCCGGTGAAACACTGGGAGCGCTGCCCGATGAGCTGGGGATTCGGGTGGTGCGCGAAACATCCCCCGGGGACGCGGCGGGGCTGCTGGCGCGATTGGAACGAGACCGACGGAAGGCGATCCTCCGGCGTCTTGCCCGCCCGCTCGCCAAGGAGATTCGCCTGTTCATGGAATACCCAGCCGAATCGGTCGGCAGCCTGATGGATGCGGGGGTATTCGCGCTACCAGAGGACCTCACGGTCGAAGCGGCCGTCACGCAGGTACGGGTCAGGGCGCCCAAAGATCTTCATGACATCTACGTGATCGACCGCCGCCGGTACCTCGTCGGCATGTTCTCGGTTCGGGACCTGCTGCGGCCCAATCCGTTGGATCGCTTGCAGTCCGTCATGCGGCGTGATGTGCCGACCATTCATCCCATGGAGAATCGCGAGGAAATCGTCGCTCTCTTCGCCGGGCGGCGATTGGTGACTATTCCCGTCGTGGATCTCGACGGACGACTGCTGGGTGTGATCAAGAACGAGGATATCATCAAAGCGAGCCAAGAAGACGCCACTGCGGACCTTCAGACGATGGTCGGCGCCAGCAAAGATGAGCGTGCCCTCTCCTCCATGTGGTTTTCCGTGCGGAAACGGCTGGGTTGGCTGCAGGTCAATCTGGTCACGGCCTTTCTGGCTGCGACCGTTGTCGGCATGTTCGAAAGCGTCATCGCGCAATTCACAGCCTTAGCCGTCTTGCTGCCGGTTGTGGCCGGCCAATCCGGCAATACCGGCGCGCAGTCGTTGGCGGTCGTCATGCGCGGACTCGCCCTCCGCGACATCAGGCCAGCCCAATGGTTCCGGGTCGTCACCAAAGAAAGCGGAGTTGCGCTGTTCAACGGTCTCGCAGTAGCCGCGACCACCTGCACCGCGGTCTACTGGTGGAGCAGTTCTGCAGGTCTGACGATGGTGATCGGTATCTCGATGGTGACGTCGATGTGCATCGCGGGACTGGCCGGCGCCGTCATTCCCATCATTCTCAAATCGCTGAATCAGGACCCGGCCCAGTCATCCTCGATCATTTTGACGACGGTGACCGACGTCGTCGGGTTTTTCAGTTTTCTCGGACTGGCGACCATCTTCGCCCATCTCCTTGTGTGACGACTGCGCGAAAATCAACCGGGAGCTTGCCGTAAGATTCCAGCGCTTCCATCTTGTACGATTTATCAAACAGTCGTTGCAAATAGAGACGAGGAACACTAAAAGGCTCTGCACACATGCACCTAGTAATTGAACAGGATCGTAGTCAACAAGATGTGCTGCATCTGATCAGGCCGTGGGGTCTCCCTTCTGCTGAGATACTGGTTCATATACCCAATTTCTACCACTGTCGTCCGGCTGACTCTGTATGAAAACCCGACGATCGCTCTGTTTTGGTCAAAACCTTCCCGAATGGATGTGGCATCAGCATGGGTCAGATTCACAAAAATTTCATCGGCGAGAATCAGGTTGACCCCTGGAGCGATCCAGGGAATCGGAATCGAGACCTTCAGGAGGTGACGATACCGGTAGCCGATATCCTCGGTATCCGGAATGTCGAAAAATCGTTGCTCAAAGCGACTTCGACTCCCAAAGGTTCCGAATGATAATTCGTCGCTCCACAGCCATTGCTGCCAGCTGCGGTACTCATTGAAATCTTCCTCGAGCGCGAATGGACGGCTTGTGGGAACCCAGTCCCCACCAAGCCAGACGCTGTTGCGTTCGTTCAAGGCATACCCCAGGGCGGGACGAATGATGCCTTGCGAAAATCGGGAGGAATCGTTTCCAAAACGTCCTTGCGCCTCCATCGAATATCTGAAGCGGCTCCATCTTGGATCACTCCCCGCAAATGATCCCGTGGCAAAGACAACTCCCCAAGTTTGAAAATCCTCCTCGATCTCTCGCGCTTCGACAGGTTCTGACACTCCTCACAGATGTGCAGTGAGGAGGATGGCGAAGAAGACGGTCCCGAGGATGTCTATTCCATCGAGCGGTACCTTCGATCCCCTGCCAACCAGCGACCGCTGCATATAGCCACCATTCTCCTGAGTGGTTCCGTTGTAATCAGAATCGTGTCGATCTGTTCTTCTGTGATTGTGCGGTAGTTACTGAGCAGCTCTTGGGGAGGAATGTCCTACTGAGGCGGCGTTCACCGCACTGTACGGTGGCAATAGGATTTGTGAAGCGCCATGCTTAACCGATGACCAAGCATCTACCTTTGGAATTTACCGGCGGCGTCCTTAACGGCAGTAAAGTTACTTAACCACCTCTTACTACGAATCAAGTCATTTTGCCATAACTATTGGCAATAACTCGCGAAGTCACCGCCTCCGTGAGCATCTCTATGAACGAGCCGATCTCGATTGATCGTAGGCCTCTGCCTTATGCTTTGCGAGACCGTCTGGCAATTCCCCGTAATAACCGCCCGAGCAAATCCGCGCCGGTGATCAGCCGAGGTTGTTCTGTCCACAGAAGAACCGTGTCATGGGTAATGAGGTGATCGGCGGGCGACTCCGGGTCAAAGCTGAGCTGCGCCAGAACTTTCCCGAGCGGTTCGTCTCGATTTCGTACGATCACGGGCCGATGGCAATAGGCGTGGGGGTCAGTATGCTGACCCATGAAGACGGTGTGACGTAGAAACCCATCGGCATCCATGATGCACTGCGGCTCATTCATCTCGTCCGTGATGACCACCCAAGCCTTGTCCGAAGCATTGACCTGTCGAAGGAATGGGTCATCCGGCGACGTCTGGTACGCGGGAAACATAGGAATTCCATCCCGAACTGGCAGCTGTATGATACTGATCGGATCCACCGAAACTCCTTCTTGGTCGACCGGAATATCGTCGATGGTCAAAAAGTTGAGCGCCCCTATAGCCTCGATACGGCCCACTTCTGACTTCTCGTCCTCCATATGGCGACGAAGCAGTTCTTTGATCTCCGCCTCCCGGAGGTAGGCGATCGTTTCCTTGCCCAGCCAAGCATCCAACAGCATGGCTGAGGGTTTCACTACGGGGAACAAGATCACACGGTAGGCCTGCAACCATTGCGAGAAAACCGCAGCCATCCTGACCGCCCGACGGGAAAAGTACGCCTGCGGCAGGATTTCTCCGAAAATCGTGATGAAGAAGGTCGAAAAAAGGAATGCGGTCACTCCGGCCAGCACCGAATTCGAGAGGAGCGTGAGGAGCACGTTGATGCTGACGTTGGCCCAAAGAATAGTGGCCAGGATATCATTGGGATGATCGCGCAGCCGTAGTACTTTTTGGGCATCGTGGCTCCCGCTTGCCGCTTCCGCCTCCAACCGCAACCGACCGAGGCTGAAGACCGCCAAATTCAAGCCCGACATCAAGGCCGATTGGCTGAGACAGAGCGCGATCCCGACCCAGGTCAACAGATCAACTACCATAGTGCCCTCTCTCTAGACAAACTGCGGCTGCAGGGAACACAACGGAGGTCTCTTTGAAGTGGCGATCGGCAAGAGCCGGCTCAGGAACTCAATTGATGGGCAATTCCCTCTTGGTTCCTGCTCGTCCTGTTCCTGCCCGAGGCCCATGATAGGCACGGTCCCCCCAGGCTTTAACCGGCCCCCCGTCGTTGGCCTGTGGTCGGATCGAACAGGTGAAGGGTCGCTCGTGGTGCTGAGACCGCCACTCGATCCCCGATCTTCGGGGCAAACCCAGCTTGTGCAGAACCGATTATGGTGATGGATTCGTTGTGGTCATTGAGCTCGACCGTCACCCACAAGGTCGGGCCCGAAGGTTCGGTGAGGCGAGCGACGCCGAACCCCACACCCTTATCTCCCGGATCGTTTGCCGGGCTCACAACGATGTCTTCCGGTCTGAGGCCGACGGTCACAATCTGCTCTTGCTCAACTGTCGGTCCGTCTGGAGGTCTTGTGAGATGCAATGGTCCAGCTTGGATGCCATCGATGCTTACCCGCGCCGAGAGCAAATTCATCGACGGGTAACCCATGAAGCCTGCCACGAAGAGATTGGCGGGAGTGGCATAGATATCATGAGGCCGGCCGATCTGCTGAATCCGTCCCTGGTTAAGCGCCGCAAGCCGGTCACCTAGCGTCATGGCTTCCGTTTGATCGTGGGTCACATAGATCGTCGTGACCTTCAGCTCCTTGTGGAGGCGGAGCAACTCCGCGCGCATGGAAGCGCGCAATTGCGCATCTAGATTTGACAACGGTTCATCCAACAAAAACAGTCTGGGCTTCCTGATGAGGGCCCGCCCCAAGGCGACTCGTTGTCGTTGGCCGCCGGAGAGTTCCCGTGGTCGCCGATCGAGGAATGATGCCAGACCAAGAAACCCTGCCACCCGTTGCACTTCTTCCTCGATGCGCCTCCGTTCGAGGCGCTTGGCGCGGGGAGCAACGCTCAATGGGAAGGCCATATTTTCGCGCACGGTCATGTGCGGGTACAGGGCATAGCTTTGAAAAACCAACGCCACGTCGCGCTCACGCGGCTCTAGGTCGGTCACATCGTTCCCGTCGAACAAGATACGACCGGCAGTCGGCTGATCGAGACCGGCGAGGAGACTCAGCAGCGTAGATTTGCCGCATCCGGAGGGACCCACGAGCACGAAGAACTCACCGTCATGCACCGTCAAGGTGAGGGGATGGAGGATGGTCTTTTGCCCGATACGTTTCTCGATCAGCTCTATACGGACTTCGGCCATTGCCTCATCCTTTCACACTGCCGGCCGTTAGCCCGGCAATGATGTGGCGTTGAAACACCAGGGCGAGAGCAGCGACCGGCAGGGTCACCACCAGGGAGGCCGCCGCCAAATCGCCCCAAGGAATTTCATACAACCCTGGGAACAAAGCAACCGCGACCGGCGCGGTGCGAGTGCTATCACTGGCCGTCAGCGTCAGGGCGAACATGAACTCATTCCACGAATAGATGAAGACTAATAGCGCGGCAACAGCGAGTCCAGGTCGCGCTAGTGGCAACATGATGGTCAGGAAGGCCTGCAAGGGTGTGCAGCCGTCGATCCGAGCAGCCTGGTAGAGCTCCTTGGGAAGCTGTTGAAAGAAACTCGTTAAGAGCCACACGGCGAGCGGCAGGGAATAGACCGCATGAGTCAGTCCTACTGCGAAGAGAGTATCCCTCAACCCGAAGTCCCGCATCAGGAGATATAAGGGACTGATGACGGCGATCGGCGGGAACATCGACGTCACGAGGGCCACCCCCAATATCACCGACTTACCGGCGATCGGTAGCCGTGCAAGGGCGAATGCACAGAACGCACCAACCATAATGGAGGTCGCCGTCGCACTCGCCGCCACGACCATGCTGTTCGCGAGCGACCGCGGCAATGACGACTTGAGCAGGACCCGATCATAGTGCACGCCGGTCACGCGCTCCGGGAATAGAGGAGGCAGGCGCACGAGATCCTGATCGGGCTTTAGCGATGTGATCACTTGCCAGAGCACTGGTCCGAGACAGAACAACCCGACAAAAAGAAGAACGCATGCAGTAAGGCCTCGGGTACGGAGCCAGATCATCATAGTTGACCCGGCCTGATCGTCATGACGAAGCATCAAGCACTCTCCTGGACATGCCGGCGTAGCAGCAACAAATACAGCAGGGAAAGCATCGCGGCGAGCACAAACATCGCCGTTGCTAGGGCGGATCCATATCCAAACTGCAATGTTTGGAACAGCGTCTTGTACGCATAGATAGAAAGTGTCTCGGTGCTGTTGCCTGGCCCTCCGCCGGTCAATACGAAGACCGCGTCAAACACCCGGACCGCGTCCATCGTGCGGAATATGAGCACGATGACCACGACAGGCATCAAAAGCGGCAACGTAATCCGTCGAAACTGCTCCCAGGTTCCCGCCCCATCAACCCGCGCGGCAGCGTAGAGCTCCTGCGGAACAGTCTTTAATCCGGCCAGCAGAAGCAGTGCCGCGAACGGCGTCGTTTTCCAAACGTCCATGACGACGGCGGCATGAATCGCCCAATCGGGATCCGCCAGCCAATCGATGCGACCTTCAGTGATGCCGGCCGCATAGAGCAGATAATTGAGCAGACCGTAGTCCGGTTGATAGAGCCACGCCCAGATCTGCGCGGACACGACGGTCGGAATCGCCCAAGGTAGGATGATCATGACGTGCGCCCATCGCAGTCCCCTGCTTGCTCCGTCCGACAGACGGTTCAAGAGCAGGGCGAACCCGAAGCCCAACAATAGCTCAGCCGACACAGACAGAGCCGTGAAGTATAGCGTCGTTCGGCAAGCGGCCCAAAACCGGTCGTCGCCCCACAATTGAAGATAGTTCTGGGCGCCGACGAACTCGTCGACGCCGAAGATCGGCAACTGCTGACGCAAACTGAGCCACAACGCCGCTGTAATCGGCGCGAGTGCGATCAGACCCACCAGAACGAAGGCAGGAGCGGCAAACAGGTAGCCCCATGCTCGTTCGGACAGATGGATCGTCCCACTCCGCTTCTTCATCTCTGTGAACGACTGATCGTTCATGATCGTTCCAGCTCTACCTTAGAGATCGGCGCTCCCATGATCTGCTCGACACGGCGTCTGATGACATCAAGAGCCTCGGCAGGCGACCTTCGTCCAACAACTACTGCGCTGACTTCCGGCTGCACGGCCTGAGACACTAACAGATAATACGGCGTCACCGGACGAGGCTTCGCGCCCAATAAAATCGGATAGAGATCCTTCAAGAGAGGGCGGAGTTCAAGCAGAGACTCGTCAGTATATAAGGCCCGGCGCACCGGGTTATACCCCAATTCCATCGCGATCCTGCGTTGCGTGTCTGGAGAGGTCAAGAAGCTGATCAGCTCCCCCACAACCTCTTGATGGGTGGAACTATTCGGTATGGCGAGCATCCATCCTCCCAGCACCGGCGCACTGCTAAATCCTGAAAAGGCGGGAAGCGGGACGACGCCAATTTTACCGCGAACCGGCGATCCCTCCTGTTGAAGCAGGGACCACGCGTAGGGCCAATTTCTCATGAACAGGGCATGGCCCTCGCCGAAAATCAAACGGGTCGATTCTTCGTCAGCCATACTCGTCGAGAGAGGTGTGATCCCATACGTTGAGATCGTCTCACGCAAGAACCGCAAGCCGTATTCGGCGCGGTCACGATCCCCCGTCCAGAGATCCGTCCCGTTACTTCGGAGCACCTCCAGTGTGACACACATCAACCCTTCATACTGCTTCCCCTGCCAAAGGAAGCCAGCCAAAGCGGAGTCCTGCTCCGCATGTAACACCAGCTTGGCGACACGGACGAGTTCAAGCCATGTACGAGGCGGTTCAAGGCCATGGCGATTCAGCAAATCACGCCGGTAGTAGAGGACACCGGCATCCACATACCAGGGCACCGCGTACAGACGCCCTTGGAACGTCGCTGCCTCAATCGGCCCGGGAAAGAACTCATCCCGCTCGGCCGGAGTCAGGACCTCGTCCAACGGCGCAATCCATCCTGCCTTGGCAAATTCCTGCGCCCAAATCATGTCGATCCCGAGAAGGTCGAACGGAGCTTTCCCTCCGTCCAAATTCATAGCGTAGTACTGATGCTGTCGATCCGAATCGGCCGGCAAGAGCTCTTCTCGAACGAGAATACCTGGATGGCGTTGTTCAAAATCACGGAGCAGGTCGGACAGCACCCGTCCATCACCTGATAGTTTTCCATGCTTGAAGACCAAGACGGTCGGTACACGATCAGTCCCTTCTCCGGTCTGCGTGCACCCGAGCGTCGTTGCTACCCAGAGCAGGATAAAAGCGCCGATCATCATAGATGTCGCAGATCGTCCGGAGCGCGATCGCGCCCTCGATTCCAGAACGTCCGCTCCAGATAGTCCTTCGCCAAATCCTTAGCCCCGAGGCCGAACGCCAAGCAGGTGGCGAACACAATGCCTCCAAAGGTAATTCCGAAGCCCACCACCACCACGCTCGCCGCAATACCCAATTCCTCCGCCGCCATCGCCAGCGCAAAAAGTTGGACGCCCCAACGCGACATGTTCGCGAACAGCCGTGCTGGGGGAAGCCCGGCATTCACCCCTGCGATCAACACACCCTGTGCGATGAAATTGGAGAGCAGGTATCCAGTTACCAATATCAGCCCGGCGACCAACACGTGGGGAATGTATGCCAAGAGCGAATTGGCAAACTGGTTGATCGGTTGGAGGTTCAGCGCACCCAGACCAGCGATCACTGCGAATGCGACGACCGCCCAATAGACGAACCGGCCGACGAGATAGGAGGGATCGGCCTTCACGCCTCCACGCAACAGCGCGGCATTGATTTCAAGTCGATCGCACAGCTGGTCAAGACGCACCATGCGCAACAATCGTTCGACCAGGTGGCCTAACGCTCGGGCCGCCAACAGGCCTACCCCGACGATAATGAGCATGGCCAACACATTCGGCAACACGGCCAGGACCTGTCGGCCAAGTTGTTCCAACGGCGCCAGTAGCGCTGTTTGGAAAAAGTCCGTCATCATAACTCACCTCCCCCTATTTTTCCGCCGGCAACCGACCTCATGCTTGCGGCTCAGGGTTCCACCGTTCGACCAAGTAAGATTTCTTTGACTCGAATACGTCACATAATTGCTCGACTCGCCCTTCCGCTTCCTTTGTCGTGAGTCCCTGCGTTTCCAACACGAAAGTTGCCGTTCGTCCGAGATAGAGCGGCGTCAGGGCTTTCAGTAAGTGTTCTCGGGGCATGCGATGTTCCCGGTACGCCAGCGCGGCCTCGTAGACCACACGAACCCATAGTTCATCGGAAATCCGAAATTCCGAAGGGGAAGCTCCTCCCACCATTGTGAGTTCCGCCACGATCTCCTTGCCCAGTGCCTGTTCCCAGATAGGAGCCAGATCCGCCAATCCCTGTCGAAAGACTGCAATCATGCGCTCGACGTTGACGTTGACCGGCTCAACGCCGACCTCGTATTGGAAACCGAACAGTTTGACTGCCTTCGATCCTTGCACACTCGACCAAACCCCATGGTGTGACTCCATCAAGGCAAACACCGCTCCCAGCACTTGCATGAGCATGGCGGCCAAATCGGCGGCTGGATCCTTAGGATTATGGATCTTGGCACCCAGAAAACTCTGGCAGACTCGAGCACCGCTCGCAATGGCCTCCGTGGTCATCCAGATATCGATCCCAAATCGTGCCACATCCGACTCCCAGACGTGTTGATCAAGGTAATGTTCGGACAAATGTCCGGCAAATCCGAAATCACCCCCGATTGGCTGCCTGATCCGTTGACCGTAGAGCGTCCTGGTCAGGGGATAGACGATACTGTTCGTAATCGTGCCATCGTACTTATGGCGCAGATAATAAGGAGCCACATAGTCGTAGTGGTCGTCGAGAATGGGACGTAACAATAACTCGATCCATTCCGGTGTGATGCTCCGCAGGTCTGAATCGACGACGGCGCAGGCCTTGGCGTTCAGCCGCCGCGCAATCTCGAAGATCGTGCGGAACGCGCTCCCCTTGCCGGGAATCCCATGATAGGGGGTGATGATCTTCTGAAGCTGGCTTTGCTGATCGCTGATGAGCAACGCGTCGTAATCGACCACCGCCCTCGAAACCGCCTCTGGCGTCCCATCCGAGGACCCCCCGTCGGAATTCACCAACACGGCTCGATGCTCGGGGAAATATTTCGCCAAACCGACACTCACGGCCCGGACCACGTGCTCAATGGTATCGGCGTTGTTGTAACTGGGAATACCGACGAGTACATCGACGTCGCCGATGACACCCAGGCGGGCCTCGGTTTCTGCCATCAACGCAACGGACGGTTTGCTCACTTGGACGCTTGGCGCGGTTCTCTCGTCGGGTCCCACTGATGATCCTCCTCCACGGCTCGAACAAGACGATCAAAGACGTCCGGAACCGCCGCCGCCACGCGGCTCCAGTTAGAAATCATCGGCACCCCCAGCGGATCTTTTTGGAAGACCTCCGACGCCAGTTTGATGCCTTTGAGAAATGTCTCGACGGCGGTCCGTTCCGCGTGTCGATCGAACTTCAAGCTGTTGATGGCCGCACTGTCTTCGTACCGACGGATGGCCTCTTCAGCGATGCGAAGATAGGTAGCTCGCAATGTCTTCAGTTCCGCATCGCCAAGCACCAGACCTTCGCTGGCAAGATGGCGAAACAGAGACTTCGTGATATCCACGGTCATCTTGAGCAATCCTTTTTCAGGATCATCCGAAGACAGCGCCTGATGTTTGTGCTCGTACGCGTCTGCGATATCAGCCTGACACACACGGCGCAAGGCGCAGTTGCGATACACTTCCGCCAGGATACCGATTTCCAACCCCCAATCTCCCGGAATACGATTGACCCAGGCAAGGTCGCGAACCATCGCAAACTCCCCTGCAAGGGGGTAACGAAAACTGTCCAGGAAGGTCAATAGGGGGTGGCTCCCAACGAGTTGCTGCAACGAACGTATGACCGGAGTGACGAACAACCTGGTGACTCGACCATGCAACTGGTCCGTGACGCGGCTGTAATACCCCTTACAAAATTCATAGCCAAGATTGGGGTTGCCGAGCGGATAACAGAGCCGGGCAAGATACTCACGGTGGTAGCTCACGATATCGCAATCGTGCAACACAATGACCTGACTTTGGTGGCGAGCTAGCACATAGCCGAACGCGAGCCAGCAGGATTGTCCCTTTCCGGGCAATCCGACATCGACCTCTCGTTCGACTAACGTCTTGAGGATGTCTTGAACCGGAGCGCCGTCCACCCATACCAGACGCACGTGTTGCGGAAGAACCTTGAAATAATCTTTCGCACGCCGAAATTCGAGGGCTGATGCATGTCCGAGCGCAACGACGATTTCGTTCAGGTATGTCACCCGCTTCAGTTCATCAACGATTCCAGAAAGGGCCGGACCTTCGAGTTCCGAATAGAGGCACGGTAGGACCAAGGCGATCGGGTTAACATGGTGATACTGTTCGAGCTCCTGCTCCAACTGTTCTACGTTGGGTGAACCGAGGCGATGCAGAACACTGACCACCCCGTTCTGGAAGAAATCCGACATGATGATGCTCCTCCACATTCAGCACGGCTGGTGCTCCGCCGTCTCAGCGTCGCCTCCGCCACGGCCAGATCCGCCCCAGCATGGCACAGATGAGGGACTAATCCCAGATGGAATTTTTCTGAATTGTTGAATCGTATTATATAGTTCATCGCTCCCGTACATGCTGAAAAACACTCCCTGCAGCCAGCTTTCACAAGCTCTTGGGTTCATTTAGGGTTGACAATGGCGTATTCTGTTGAAGATTCATCAGTGGAAATCATGCCCTCGCCAAAACTGAGCACCATCGACGGAGACCCGAAGGTCATGGTCGTCTTCACAGATTTAGACGGCACCCTCCTCGACGGCTCAACCTATTCGTTCGATGCCGCCCAAGAAGCGTTGGATGAGCTTCGTGCCCGTTCGATTCCCATTGTGGTGGTCTCGAGCAAGACACAGGCGGAGATTGAACCGCTCCGCTTTCGCCTTCGCAATGAACACCCCTTCATCGTGGAGAACGGAGGTGCAGTGTTCGTTCCATCGAGCTACTTCCCATTCCAGCTCACGGATGCGACCGCCCATGACCAGTATCATATTGTGGGCCTAGGCACCTCCTATCCTCGGCTTCGCCGAGCCTTGAAAGAGATTGAACAAGAACTCGAGGTGGAACTGAGAGGATATGGTGATATGCCTGTCGAGGAGGTCGTGATGCGGACGGGGCTTTCTCGTCAAGACGCAGAACTGGCCAAACAGCGCGACTATGATGAGCCGTTCGTCGTAGAAAACGAGCGCTGCACACTAGAAGCTCTCACCCAGGCCATCACAGTCCGTGGCCTGCGTTGGACCAAGGGCGATCGCTTCCATCACCTGATGGGTGTCCAGGATAAGGGGCACGCCGTGCGATACCTCATCGAATGCTACCGCCGTCAGGCTGACCCTTATCGTGGCCGACTCATCACCGTGGGCATCGGCAACAGCCTGAACGACCTCCCGATGCTTAACGCAGTAGATCGCCCTGTCCTCGTCCAACAACCCGACGGCTCGTATGAGCAGGATATCGAGCTTCCTGGACTTATCCATGCACCAGGACCAGGCCCCATCGGCTGGAATCGGGCCGTGCTATCGTTGTTGGCATGAAACCGCTGAGCCATCCGGATCGGATGCAAGACTCATTGCACCAGAAACTGCTTGCTCGTTTCTGATCGGGGACGACACTTCCTGTGACCCTCTGTTCTCTCGCGGGGTCATTCCGATATGCCCTGCCGTTCTTCGCGATAGGTCTCAGCAGGTCGGCGTCACTGGCGTTCATCGATACGCTGTTTTTCCAACGTCGGGACGATTTGACTCTGCACATCCTCGGTAATCGTGTACCGCACGTAGGCATCCTCAACCATCTGGTTGGCATAGAGCCGCCCGCTCGGCGCCTCGACTTTCAAAGCGACGGTCGTCTGCTTGTTTGGTTCAATTGTCACCGTTTGCTCGATGTCGTCCCTGATATAGGGATGCCAGACCTTTACTGTATAGGTGCCAGGCGGAACATCGGTGAGTTCGAATCGCCCCTCCTCGTCGGCAATCGCGAAATATGGATGGTCGGCGACCAGCGCCCAGCTTTCCATATAGGCATGAAACCCGCACTGCATCGTGAAGATCTTCCGGCCTTTCGTCATCTTGACCGATTGCACTACCGGCGTCCCCTCATAGTGCTTGTGAAAATGTGCGCTCAATCCGGCTTCGCGATGATATCGCTTGCTGATCGGTAGCGGAACGTTGAACAAGACACGCGGCCCTAGATGGGAGGTTTCATAGGCCTGAATATCGTGCATGGCAGGGTCCATATTCACGACGGCCACATCGTGGAGATCGCGGACGAGATTGATGAACGGCTTGAAGAGGCAGTCGACGGCTTCAATCCTCGGAGGCTCGTACGCTCCGAACGGTTTCCCCTTGTCGATTCCGTCGAGAAACACAACGACTCGCCGAAACTCGCCCTTCGGCCCAACGTTGAAGGGCTGAAGCAATCTCCAGCCTTTCCCGTCGGAAATTCGCCCACAGTAGATCGCATCCGGCAGAGTCGTCAGGTTGTACCCTTTTGGCATCGGGACTTTGCCGTCAAGATTGACGGTCCCCGAGAGTGAGCCCCTCTCGGGCAACGAAATCTCTTCATAGGCTTCGCTGTGTGGCACCGACACAAGGCTTAGCGCATAGGCACATGCGACGATCAGAATTTGGTGCACAACCGTTCTCATCACTGCCTCCTTAGCACGATGTTGTCAATAAACCTGTCACCATCATGCAGCCTCGTCGAGATGAATAATTGCCGTTGGACTCATCGAACGGAAGGGGTCTGCGATATCTGTCCAGATGTTATACCGGACCGTTCGAGCCTGGAGAAAACATACGCTGACATACCCCCCGGCAGGAATCACGACGACGTCCTTAATCGCTCCGAACCATGTTTTGAAACCCTTGTCGCAACTCACTTCCACGATCGGCTTGACGCCAAGCAATCCGAGATGAATCGGAACTGCGAGTTGGTTATGCCACCGAATTTCTTCTCCGACGGCGGCGTACAACTCGAAGGGAGCAATAGAGTCCTTACCGCTGATCTGGATGTCGTGAACACGAGGTGGAATGTCCACCCTCGAGGACTTGGTGCAGCCGGCTAGCACGAAGATGCATAGAATACAGCCTACGCCTATGTGTTTCAGCATGATCATTGTCCTTGAATGCACGCAGGGGATCCGAACAAGTGAGGGTAACCACACTATTAGGCTCGCCGCCTGAACTCTGCGGCTCCTTCACAGCCCCGTATCTACGCGACAGTGTTCGTTTACGAAATCGATCACCGCTTCACGAGTAGCAATTCAGCGGGCTTGCGGGGGATCATAACCATGTCGATAGGCACATCCCTGAAACAAGTTATTCCCAGGGGAAAAGATCCGATGAGGCATTCGATCGCTTTCAAATTTTACGAGATGGCGAGCCGTCACCCGTCACCAACATTGTCTACATATTCTTCTTTTATAGTGTCGGCCAACTGCTTATGCAACAGCTTGGCTCATTAGTCTAACAGCTTAACAGATTGCTCGCTTTGACCATATAGCAGGTTTCCCTGCTTCGGAAAAACCGCACCGCAAGTCTCGCGGGAACACACTCAAAGGATATAGAGGAAGGCGCTGGCCCCGATCCATTCGGATTTTGACCGGATGCCCCCACTCCCAGCCTAACGCATACTTGATCAGCTATCCACTCTGAGCAGATCACAGCGATCATATCGTCGTGGCCACGCAAGTCATTGTCGGATCTCGGCCCTTTGCCATGGCCAGCGCCCTTCAATCTCAAGTTCTAATGTGACCGTGAGAAATAATCGAATCAGCACGATCACGACCAACACTCCCACGCTTTCGAGCATTTGCGTTACGGTCACCGTCCGAATGATGTCCCCCGCGATCAAGAACTCAAGGCCGAGTAGGATCGATCGTCCAACATCGGAACGAAATTCTCGATAGGCATCAAGCTTCGACATCTTTTTCAGGCGGCCGAGAAACCACCCTGTCGCAAGGAGCGCGCCGACGAGGATCGTGAGCACGCCTGCCGCTTACACCACGTATCCGGCTACGTCGAACCAGTCTTTTACAAAGCTCATGAGGTTCCTCACTTCACCTTCAGGGTTCTACCGTTCGTCTCCTCACCAGCCTTGTCGCTTTCTAGCCGCACTGTTTCACCTATCTCGCTCCTCAGGTACGTCGCCACCATTTGACCGCTTCCATGATGGCAAAGGGCAAAATGCCCGTTGCCCCCATCAATACCCAATCCTCGACCGGCAGTGGGACAGCCTTGAAGATCGGCGCAACGGCCGGAACGGTCAATACGGCCACTTGGATACCGAGCGAGAGCATGAAGGCAAGGAGCAACGGACGATTCGTTCCGAGGCCCACTTGAAATAGCGACCATCGGTCGCTGCGGCAGTTGAACGCATGCACCAACTGGTTGATCACCAACACGGTAAACGCGACGGTCCTCGCTTGTTCGACATCTTGATGAAGACCGTACAGGCTATAGGAGAAGGCCCCCAAGGCAATGGCGCTCAACATCAGCCCCTCGAGGCCGATCGCAGCCAATCTTCCTCTATCCAACAACCGTGCCTCCGGCCTTCTCGGTCGTCGCTTCATCAAGTCCGGGGCCTTTGGATCGACGGCCAAGGCCAGGGCAGGAAACCCATCCGTCACCAGGTTCATCCAGAGAATCTGAATCGGGAGCAGCGGAAGCGGTAAACCCAACAGCGTAGCGAAGAGCATGACCAGCACCTCGCTCACGTTGCACGATAGTAAGAAATGCACCGCTTTCCGAATATTATCAAAGATCCCCCGGCCCTCTTCCACAGCCGCCGCGATCGAGGCAAAATTATCATCCGTCACCACCATGTCGGCGGCTTCTTTTGTTACGTCGGTTCCTGTGATCCCCATCGCGACACCGATGTCGGCTGCCTTCACTGCCGGAGCATCGTTCACGCCGTCTCCCGTCATGGCCACCACCGCGCCGGTAGACTTCCAAGCCTTGACGATGCGCAGCTTGTGTTCCGCCGTGACTCTCGCATAGACCGCCACCTGCTCCACAGTCCGGACCAATTCGTCATCGGACAAGCGATCCAGTTCCGATCCGGATAACGACTGTATCGGCTCCTTCACCCCCCTCAGTTCTTCTGCGATCGCCGTAGCCGTATCCTTGTGATCTCCCGTAATCATGACCGTCCTGATGCCGGCAGCATGGCAGGCTTGCACTGCGATTTTCGCCTCCGGTCTCAACGGATCCTTCATGGCTGCAAGGCCCAGAAAGACCAGTTGTTGCTCGAGTTCCGAGGAATGATAGGAATCAGGTTTGCGTGCCAGCCGACGCTGCCCAAGGCCCAGCACACGCAACGCGTGATGCGCAAATTGCGCATTGGCGTCAAGGACCGAGGCACGGGTTGAATCCGACAGAGGTTCGATCGTCCCGTTCGGGCCCAGGCGATGGGTGCATTTGACAAGGAGGACATCCGGCGCACCTTTCACATAGGCAACCGGCCCGTCCGACGAGTGCCGCACAATCGTCATCATCTTACGCTCAGGATCGAACGGAACCTCCCCAAGAAACTGGTGGGTCGGCTCAAGTTCTTCCATACGAAGGCCGGCCTTCGCGGCCGCAACCAGGAGGGCCCCCTCCGTTGGATCACCGATCACCCGCCAGGTGCCATCTTCCTCCTTCAACGTCGCGCCATTGCAGAGCACGGCGGCTGTCAGGAGCTCGCGCAAACCAGGCGACCCTGCTGACTGCTGGGAGCTGAGTCCTGAGTATTTCGGAGAAACCTGTTCTTCTTGGCTCATGAACTCAGCACTCAGCACTCTCGCCTCAGGACTGTTTTCAGATATCTCTCCCGTGGGATCATACCCCTCACCAGTCACATCAAATACTTTTTCTCCCACGAAAAGCTTGGTCACCGTCATTTCGTTCTTCGTGAGTGTTCCGGTTTTATCGGAGCAGATGACGGTGGCGGAACCGAGCGTTTCAACCGCCGGCAATTTGCGAATGAGCGCGTTCCGTCGGACCATTCGCGTGACACCCAGGGAGAGGGTGATCGTCACCACAGCCGGGAGCCCCTCCGGAACGGCGGCCACAGCAAGACTGACTGATGTGAGGAACATGGTCATCGCCGGTTCACCGCGCAAGTAGCCCAAGACAAAGACGACACTTACGACCCCCAGCGCCAACCACAATAAGGTGTAGCCGAATTGCGCGAGGCGCTGCTGAAGTGGCGTTTCGGTCCGCTCCGCTTCGGCAGCCTTTTGAATCATGGTGGCGATGTGTCCCAGTTCTGTTTTGAGTCCCGTGGCCGTCACGAGCGCACGGGCCTTGCCCGACACAGCAACGGTGCCCATGAAGACCATGTTGGATCGGTCGGCCAGCGGCACATCTGGTCGATCGATCGCGTTCGCGCCCTTTTCAACAGGCGTCGATTCTCCGGTGAGGGAGGCTTCCTGTGTGTGAAAATTTGTCGCGTACACCAGCCGTGCATCTGCCGGAATTCGATCTCCGGCCTCGAGGAGCACGACATCGCCAAAGACGACCTCACGCGAGGTAATCACTCTCAACGTGCCGTCACGGACCACCCGGGCCGTCGCGACCGACATTTTTCGCAGCGCTGCCAATGACCGCTCGGCCCGGAACTCCTGAACAAACCCAAGAACTCCGTTGAGCAACACAATCGTCAAGATGGCCGCCGCATCAAGCCAATCTTCTAAGAGACCGGAGATGATCGCTGCCCCGATCAGCACCCACACGATGACGCTGGTGAACTGAGACAGGAATAATGAGAGAAGGGAAGGGGGCGGGCTTTCAGGCAGTTCGTTGGCACCTTGGCTATCCAGCCGGCGCTGGGCTTCCTCGGCGGCGAGACCATGCTCCGCATCGGCTTCCACCTGTCGAGCCAAGTCTTCTGTTGAAAGCCGCCACATGCCGATGTTCTGCTGCTCTTCGCTTGCGGTCGTGGTGATTGGTGCACTCATTGGAACAACAGCAAGAGCCCGAGACAGTAACCTAGAATAATGGCCAAGCTGTCTGGTTCGATCAGGAGATATCGTTTCTCAACACGATAGATGATCCCCATCATTGCCGCGCTCATCATGAGGATGCCCCACAAGGCGGTCAAAGCATGTGCGTCCGACACGGCATTGAACAGCGGCCCGCTCTGATAGGCCACGTCTACGAAAAAGAAAGCGGCCATGTTAAAGGCGTTGCTGCCGAACAGGTTGCCTACGGCGAGGTCGAACGCGCCCAACCGGACTGCAGCCACCGCCGTCACGAGTTCGGGAAGCGAGGTCGTAATGGCCACGAGCGACGTGCCGATAAACGTTGCGGACACACCGGACTGTTCGGCAATTTGATTCGCTGAACTCGCGAGAAACGGCGCTGCGATCAAGAGAGCGACTGCCCCGAGTCCAAACCCGACGGCAGCCCGTTGTAACCCTTCGCGCTTGCTCGATCCCCTCTCCTCCTCACGCGCTTGGCCTTCAACGACTTTTTCTTGCTCACGCTGACGGCGCTTAACGGACTCCTGCCTGAAAATGACGCGCATACCGAGGATGTAGAACAGCAATAAAACCATACTGCCCAATCCGATGCCGCCATATTTGACGTCGTGTCTCAGGAGGATGAAAAACGCCGCGAGCCCTGTCAAGAACATCGCCAACCCCGCGCTTAGGGCATGTTCGAAGGCCGCCTGCTGCCACACCCGTTTCTGCCGATGCATCAAATCGATGAGTCCGAGCGTCAGCATATTCGTCATGCAGGCACCGAACAAATCACCGGCCGCGAGGTCCGGCGCATCGAGCAGACTCGCGCTGACGGTCGTGAATACTTCTGGTAGCGACGTGGCTCCCGCCATCAGCACAACGCCGACCCAGAGCCCTCCCAAGCCGGTCAGATCAGCGATCTGATCCCCATAGCGGGACAAGTTCGTGCCGGCGTAGACAATGACTGCCGCGCTCGCCAAGAAGACCGCCCATGCGGTGAACATCGAGCCTATCATCCTCCGTCTCGCCTCTCATCAGGCTGTTCCGACCTGGTTTCATCTCGCAGGCTCATCGTGATCGGTGTTTCTCAAGATCCAGCACGGCCATCGTCGTTCTAATGACCGCGTCGGGGTTTAAGGACATGCTCTCGATCCCCTGCTCGACGAGAAAGCGTGCGAACTCCGGATAATCGCTCGGCGCCTGCCCGCAAATGCCGATCTTCCGCCCCTTCGCCCTGGCCACCTTAATCACGGCCGCCACCATCTTCTTGACCGCCTCGTTCCGTTCGTCGAACAGATGGGCGACGATTTCTGAATCGCGATCGACCCCGAGCACTAGTTGCGTGAGATCGTTTGACCCGATCGAAAACCCGTCGAAGATCTCGGCGAATTCTTCCGCGAGGATCACGTTGCTCGGGATTTCGCACATCACGTACACTTCGAGTCCCTTCTCTCCCCGCTTCAACCCATGCCGCTCCATTTCTGCCAGAACAAGTCTCCCTTCTTCAACCGTGCGGCAGAACGGCACCATCAGCTTGACGTTCGTGAGACCCATGACCTCCCGCACTTGTTTCATCGCCCGGCATTCTAATGCGAAGCCCTCGCGATAGCGCGGATCGTAATAGCGCGATGCCCCTCGGAATCCCAACATCGGGTTCTCTTCCTTCGGCTCGTAGCGCCGGCCTCCGATTAGATCGGCGTACTCGTTGCTCTTAAAGTCACTGAGCCGAACGATCACATCCTTCGGGTAGAATGCCGCCCCGATCATCGCGACACCCTGCGCCAGCTTGTCGACGAAAAATTCCGACTTGTCCGTATAGCCGGCCGTGACCCGGTTGATTTCAGCCCTCACCGCATGATCTTCCAGCCGGTCGAACTCGAGGAGCGCCAGAGGATGCACCTTGATAGAGGTGCTGATGATGAATTCTTCTCTCGCCAAGCCGACGCCGTCGTTCGGTAGGAAGGAAAGGCCGAAGGCTTCTTGCGGGCTTCCGACATTCATCATGATCTTGGTCTTGGGCCGGCTGATCAGGTTCACGTCGAGCTTCTCGACGTGAAAAGGAATCCCCCCCTCGTACACGAAACCTGTATCGCCTTCCGCACAGGAAATTGTGACGAGCTGCCCATCATGGAGCAGATCGGTGGCATGTTCCGTCCCGACGATGGCCGGCAGTCCTAATTCACGACTGACGATCGCGGCATGGCAGGTCCGCCCGCCCCGATTGGTGACGATCGCCTGCGCCTTTTTCATTATGGGTTCCCAGTCCGGGTCCGTCTTATCCGTCACCAATACCTCACCTGCCTGGAATTCATGTATCTGCTGAACGTTCTTGATGACCCGCACCGGTCCCTGGGCGATCTTGGCTCCGACACTGCGCCCCTCGACCAATACCTTCCCTCGGTCCTTGAGGCGGTACGCTTCCAGCACATGCCCTTTCTTCAGCGATTCCACGGTTTCGGGACGCGCTTGCACGATGAAGAGCTCCCCACTCAGGCCGTCCTTTGCCCATTCCATGTCCATCGGGCTCGGGACTCCCCGCTTCACACTGTAATGGTCTTCGATGACACAGGCCCAGCGGGCAAGCGTCAGAATGTCGTCGTCTGTCACCGCGAACTTCGCCCTCTCGCCCGGAAGTACCGGAAGATTCTTGACCATCTTGCTACCGCCGATGTCGTACACAAGTTTGAATTCTTTGGTACCGAGTATTTTCTGCAGAATGGGACGGTAGCCTTGCTTCAACGTCGGTTTGAAGACGTAGTACTCATCCGGATTCACCGACCCCTGCACAACGTTTTCGCCGAGACCATAGGCAGCATTGATCAGCACCGCATCGCGAAAACCGGTTTCCGTATCGATCGAAAACATCACGCCGGACGTCGCCAGATCGGAGCGCACCATCCGTTGGACGCCGATGGACAGCGCGATTTTATAATGATCGAACCCTTTATCGGCTCGGTACGAAATCGCCCGGTCGGTGAACAGCGACGCGAAGCAGCGTTTGCAGTGTTCGAGCAGTGAGAGATGTCCCTGAACATTCAGATACGTTTCCTGTTGGCCGGCGAAACTGGCGTCGGGAAGATCCTCAGCCGTCGCGCTGCTCCGGACGGCGACATCGACCGGTTCGACATGGCTGTCGCTCAACCGGTCGTAGGCATCGGAAATCGCTTCGGTTAAGTCCAGCGGAAACACGGCGCCAAGGATTACCTGCCGCACCTGCCTCCCGCGCTGGCGAAGGTTGTCCAGGTTGTGGGTGTCGAGGTCTTTGAGAATGGTCCTGATCCTGCCGTCGAGTTTTGCCTCTCTCAAGAAGGCGCGGTACGCATCCGCAGTGACGGCAAAGCCGTTCGGTACCTTCACACCTTTGGCGGCCAGCTCGCGATACATTTCACCCAACGAAGCGTTCTTCCCTCCGACAGACGGTACGTCTTCAATGCCCACCTCTTCAAACCATTTCACCAGTTCAATACTCTGTGTAACTCTGCCCATGGGTGCTCCTTCCTTGGATCCTTGGATCCTTTGATCGATCATGTAGGCAGCCCACCACCTTATGCAACAACTGTTAAGACCATCATCGAATATCAGCCGACCAGTTGCTTGACCAATCGCAGCTCATCGCGAACCAATCGAGGCAGGAGGAAGTTCTTGCGCACATGTTCGCGGCCGGCCCGTCCAAGCGAGCCACGTTCACCGGGATGGCGCAACAGATGGACGATGCGTTCGGCACAGGATTCGATGCTCTGGACTAGGTTCGCCTCGAACCCTTCCGGGTACTGCATCGGAATCCCTCCGGCCTGTCCCGCAACAACAGCCTTTTCTTTCCAAAAGGCCTCCGACACGACGAGTCCAAACCCCTCGCGCAACGATTTCTGTATGACGACATCGCAGCCTCTCTGGAACACATTGACTTCCATGCTGCCGACGCCAGCCAGGTTTGTAAAAACGAACATGCTCGTATCACCTGACGCCTCCTCCTCTACACGGTCGAGCAGTTCCCACCCCTCCGGATCGTCTCCGGCCATAGCGCCGATCAAGGCCAGCTGCACGTCGGGAACTTCCTTCTTTACCAGCCGGTACGCCTCGATGACGCCCAGCGGATCTTTCCAGGGATCGAATCGCGACACCTGCACAATCAGGGGCTTGCCCGGGTCGACGCCGGAATCTGCGATGGCGCGGCGGCACAGATCCTGGGAAAGATCCATGTTCTTCGTCGCCAAAGGGTCGATGGCCGGCGCGATAAAGGCGGCGCGTTGGGTCCTGAGACCCGGCAAGAGAAACTCGGACATCGTGAAGACCACGGCATCATATTCCTCGAGATACGGCAGCAGAAATCTGCTGACCTCTTTGTCCGGCGAGGAACTATCAATGTGGCACCGCCAAATCCACTTCGCATGGCGGGGGCCGGTGAAGTGCCGTAACGCCGCCGGTTGGGGATCGTGCACGATGTAGACGTCGTAGTCGTTGCCCAACGCCTCCGCACTGCGTTCGTTCACCTCTAAATACAGCTTCTGTTCTTCCTCGCCCAAGGCATAATGTCCACCCTGCAACGCGTTGTGAAAAGCTTTCGTGACGGTAAAGAATTCCGGTTGGCCATGGATCAAGCGCCAGTCGGCTGAAACGCCCAATGCCTGCAGCATCGGCAGGTACCGGGAAAGGAGTTCAGCAACGCCTCCGCCGAAGGCCGTCGAGTTGAGGTGGCAAATCCGCACATCTTTCAGCTCATGCGCGAGCTGCAACAGCTCCTCACTCAATTCATCGCTGATCAGCATGCGGTAGCGCTGAACATTGGCCAGCATGGCCCCACATCGGCGACTCACGGAAATCTTCGGAAGCATCGTTGCTCCTTTCGTCAAGCGGATGTACCAGCCGCCGAGGCCTCTTCTTGTTCCCTGATCACGGCTGCCGACTGTTCAGGCAGCATGGTCGAAATGTAAATGCCGGATCCCAGCTCGAATCCGGCGATGGTCGCCAGCCGCGGAAGAATCTGGATGTGCCAGAGATAGTAATCCTTGTTCTCGTCTTCGATCGGTGCGCTGTGGATGATGAAGTTGAAATCCGGATCGCCCAGCCGGTCGTACAAGGCCCGCAGCGTTCGACGCAACACCGGTCCCAATTCACGGAGATCCTTCTCGCTCACCTGTCCGAACGACGGTTGATGCCGCTTGGGCATGATCCAGGTCTCGAACGCCACCCGGGAAGCGAAGGGATGGAAGACCAAAAACCGATCTGTTTCCATGACAACCCGGTTCTTCACCCGCCGTTCTTCCTCTGCGATATCGCAATACAAACACCGACCGGTGTCGTCGTAGTGAGCGACGGCGACCTCGTATTTCCGGCGCAACAGCATCGGCGGGACCGGCGTTGCGACCAGTTGCGAATGCGGATGCGCGAGCGACGTCCCGGCCGCTTCGCCATGGTTCTTGAAAATGATGATGTATTTGAGACGCAGATCTGCTTTCAACGTCCGAAATCTCGCCTGATAGGCAATCAGAACATCGGCCACTTCATGGTCCGTCATCAGGGGCATACTTCTGTCGTGAGCGGGCGTCTCAATGATCACCTCGTGCATCCCTACTCCGTCCATTTCACGGAACAAAGGTCCCGTTTCTCGTCGTTCCAGCTGACCCGTTGCTCCAAGCGCCGGATATTTGTTCGAGGTCACGCGCACGACCCAGCCGGATCCACTCCCACCCGGTATTCTGAAGACCTCATCAGGCGTAGCTGCTTCATGACCGGGACAAAATGGACAGGGACCGCTCTCAGTTGGTTGCGGGCGAGCACGGGCCTGCTGGTTATATTCGTGCGGGCGTCTTTTCCGTTCCGCCGCAATGATGACCCATTCCTTTGTCGTCGGATCTTGCCGAATAATGGACATATCAAGTTACCTGTCCGATTGGAGCTTCCGGCCCAGAAGGTCGGTCTGCTTCGACACGTACCGTCCGGGGTCTTTCTCAAACGCCTCCTGACAGCCTGGAGCGCAAAAATAATACGTTTTACCTTCATAGGTGCTTTGCGCCGCCGCCGATTGCTCATCCACATCCATCTGACAGACAGGATCTTTTAGCATGGTGGCCTCCTTTCCTCAGCCGCGTGATTATCGTCGACGCGGCACGCTGAAGTTGCTCATCATCAACACTTCGATTTCTTCAGGACTCTCCTCTTGCCGGAGAGCGTTGCGCCGGTGCAGAACTCCCATTCCGTCACGAGCGGACACCGAAACACACACTCGCGTGCACGACCATGCCCTCTGGATGAAAGCAATTCTTTCATGACTCAGCCCTCAGGAGGCTGGGCGGCGTCCCTTGCGTGACAGCGCCTCAAAGCCGGAAATGACGTCGAACAGTTCCTCGTCGATGCCACCCTGGCGCAAACGATGAAATGTCCCGTTGAGATGATCTAGCAATTCGTCGATGTTGTTGTCGGCTCGCTGCATCGCTGCCAGGCGGCTCGCGTTCTCGCTTGCGAGGGATTCGGCGCAGGCCCGGAAGAGGGAGACGAAAAGATATTCACGGATAAGCGCCCGCAAGGTGGCGGTGCCGCCCCCCATGACCTCGGGCAAGTTTTGCGTTGGCCACGGAAGTTCGGCCAGCTTACGTCGCCAGGTTTCGTCCAGCGGGAGCAGTCGCTGATTGACGGGCTCATACACTGCCCCGGATGAGGGGCGGTTATAGAAGAGGTGAAGTTCGACGACCTCGTTATGGCTGCGGCGCGCCTCGCTTTCCACAAGGATCTGGCCGACGAGGGGTGTGATGGCATTGACGGAATTGGGCACGGCGAAGAGACCGACCGGAGGCAGGCCCGCGTCCGCCAGACGCCCGTGCACGCGTTCGCCGACCGCCCAAATCTGATGTTTTCCGGGAAGAGCGGCCAGAGTGTTCACCGCAAAATCGGCTACCACGTCATTGAACTGCCCCACCAGCCCCTGATCGGAACCGAATACAACCGCACCGACGGAGGCCTCATCGGTGTGTCGGTTACCTTCTAGCCACAGCGCGGTTGACGTGCTTTCCCGGAAACACACACTCAACCCCATCTCTACAGTCCGATAATAGTCAGCCAACGCGTGCACTGATTGTTCGTATTGTCCGATACTCGAAGCGGCCAGGGCTTTCATTGTGCGGACCACGGACTGGAGATCTCCAGCACTGTTGATTTTGCGGCGCAGACTCGCCGTCGTCTCGCTCATGATTTCTCCTCGGCCTCTGCTTTTGGTTTCGGTGTAGTTGCCGGATTCGGCTTCGGTTTGATGCCCGCATCAGATATGGGTTCCCCTTTGGGCTCAGATTTTGATCCCGGCTTAGATTGGAAACGGACGAGTGAATGGCGGGCGATTTCGATGATCGTGTCGCGATCTTCATCGCTCAACGTCTCGGCAGTTTCGAATCGCGCGCATACCTCCGCCGGGATGTGCGCCGCCGCCTCGTGTAAGGCCTGCTCGGCGTCCGTCATCTGGTCGATCGGCACCGGGTCGAAGAGTTTCTCGGTCAACGCCAGCAACACAGCGATTTGTGCGGCCACGGATACCGGGGCGAATTCCGGTTGCTTGAGGCAGGCGCGGATTCTCCGTCCATGTTTGATGATCATGCGGGTGTCGTCATCCAGGCGGGCGCCGAACCTGGCAAAGGTCTCGAGCTCCTCGAACTGCGCGTAGGCGAGCTTGAGATCGCCCGCCACGGCGCGGTAGGCCGCCCATTGCGCCTTGCCGCCGACGCGCGAGACCGATTTGCCCACATCAACCGCGGGCAGCACCCCTAATTCGAACAACGATGGCGAGAGGTAGATCTGCCCGTCCGTAATGGAGATCAAATTGGTTGGGATGTAGGCGGAGATGTTCTGCGCCTCAGTTTCGATGATAGGCAGCGCGGTGAGCGAGCCGCCACCAAGCTCCTTACGCAAGTGCGTGGCACGTTCCAATAGCCGCGAGTGAATATAAAAGATGTCGCCAGGGAACGCTTCCCGTCCAGGTGGACGGCGCATCAACAGAGAAAGCTCGCGATAGGCGCGGGCATGATGGGTGAGATCGTCGTATACGATCAGCACATCGCGGCCTCGCTCCATGAAATGCTCTGCGATACTGGTGGCGGCGTACGGAGCGATGTAAGCGAGGCCCGGCGGGTCGTGGCCTTCGGTGACAACCACTATGGTGTAATCCATCGCACCTTTTTCGCGAAGAGCGGCGATCACTTTCGCCACGCCGGACGCCCGCTGGGCAATGGCACAATAGACGCATAGGACATTCTGGCCACGTTGGTTGATGATGGTGTCGATCGCAATGGCGGTTTTGCCCGTCTGCCGGTCGCCCAGAATCAACTCGCGCTGGCCGCGCCCGATAGGAATGAGCGCGTCAATGACCTTTAGTCCGGTTTGGAGCGGCACGGTGACTGGCGCGCGGTCCAAGATCGGCGCGGAGGGGCGTTCGATGGGCAGGCGCTCTGTGGCGGCTACCGGCCCATAGCCATCGAGGGGTCGACCGAGCGGGTCAATGACACGGCCCACCAATTCGTCGCCCACAGCCACGTCCATGACCTGGCCCGTACGAGCGACTTGATCGCCTGCGTGCAGATGCCAGTATTCCCCGAGCAGCACGACGCCGATTTCGTTCTCATCCACGTTGAATGCGATGCCGAACACATCGCCGGGAAATTTCACCAGCTCGTCAAAGCCCACATTGGGAAGGCCGGAGACCCGGGCGATGCCCGTGGAGACGCCGGTGACCGTGCCTACCTCGTGCGGCGCCAGTTGCGGCGTGAAGCTTTCGCGTGCCTGGATCAGCTCAGCGAACGCGCGGTCGAAGACCCGTTGCAACGAGTTGGGCGACGCGCTCATTTTTCTTCCTCAAGATCCGCAGGCTTAGTCCCGGGCTCCGGCTGAACATCGGCTTCAGGTTGGAGTTGCTCCTTAGTTACTTCTTTAGATACAAACGTAAGCTCCGGCTTGGACGCGTCTGGTCCAGATTCGGACGTACACATCGTCTCCACCTGCCTCTGGAATTTGGACTGGTCTTTCAGCAATTCGCCGAGACTCTTTTCCAGTGACACGAGATAATCCTCGATGCTCCAAGCAACCTTTAGCCCGTTCGCAGTGAGTTCGATCCCGCTGATCACGTCCGGCGCGGTCTCGAAACGGACTTGGATTTCAGCGGAAAAGGTTTCGTTGAGCGCCTGTTGTATTGCGGCTCGTTGCTCCAACGGCAGTTCGAAGGCGCTGCATACGAGCGCCGGGTCGGACGATGTTTTCAATGCCTTGGCGAGACCTTCCTTCGCCTCACCGTTCAGCTCTCGCACGCGGCGCGTGAACACCTCGCTCATGCGTTCTTCCAGTCTTGAGCCGGCGAGGTCCGACAGCGTCTTTCGCGCAATGGCAAACACTTCCTCCCGGGTTCGTCGAGCGATTTCGTCGTTGAGGTGCTGTTGTTCGCGTTTCCACGCATCCTGTCGTTTAACACGCAGGGCGTCGGCCGTCTGCCGCGACTCATTGAGGAGGCGCTGACGCTCGACGTTTGCCTCATCCGTAGCCTGGCTCATGAGCTCGTCGCGCTGCCGGTCGAACTCCTCGTTCTTGTGTTGGAACTCGTCACGCTCCTTTTGGGCTTCAGTTTGTTTCGCAGCGGCATCGGCGAGTTCAGCGGCGATACGCTTCTCCCGCGCGTCGATGGCATCGAGGATGGGCTTGTAGAGAAAGCGCTTCATTAACCACACCAGGATGAGAAAGTTGAGCGCCTGCGCAACGACGGTGAACCAATCGATGAGCATGGGTTACTTTCCTGCAGCTTGGGCGATGACGTGGTTCCAGAACGGGTTGGCGAAAAGGAGAATCATCGAAACCACGAAACAGTAGATGGCCGTGGATTCGATCATTGCCAGGCCCACGAATAAGGTCCGGGTGATGGTCGCGGAGGCATCAGGTTGCTGGGCCAGCGAAGTCAACGCGCTCGAGACCGCCTTCCCCTCGCCCAATGCCGGCCCTATAGCGCCGAAGCTAGTGGTAATACCTGCAGTAACAATTGATGCCACCGCAATAATCGTCAAACTATCCATCCGTATCTCCTTTTGTTGTCGCAGTTCATCGCTCAATGTTATGCATCTGGTTCTGGCTTGGACCTACGGACTCGCGTGGCAGCCGCGATGTATACCGCCGCCAGGATACTGAAGATGTAGGCCTGTACCATGCCGGTGAGCAGACCGAGCGCCGTCATGGCAATCGGAAAGATAAACGGCGTAATAGTAAGCAGGATACCGATAATCATTGCTCCGCTCATCATGTTGCCGAACAGACGGACGGCCAAGGCCAGCGTGCGGGAAATTTCGCTGATGATATTGAACGGCAGCATGATGGCCGTCGGCTGCGCGTAGGACTTGAGGTATGCCCCCACGCCCCGTTCCGCAATGCCGAACAGGGGTACGGCCACAAACACGCACAGCGCCAGTGCCGCTGTGGTCGAAAGCGAGCCAGTCGGCGGCTCGTAGCCGGGGATGACGGTGCAGAGGCTGGCTGCGGCGATAAATAGAAAGAGCGTACCCAAAAAAGGGAGATATTTCTTCGGGTGGCTAAGGCCGACCTCTTCGATTTGTTTCTCGATCGCGCTGACGATGATTTCGAGAAGGTTCTGCCAGCGGGAACGTTCGAGACCCGTGGAAAGTTTGCGCGTGATGACTCGTGAACCAATGGCCAGCACGAGCATGAGTCCCCACGTGAATACAATGGTCGCATTGAGTTTAAGGAACCCTTGGTGCCAGAAGATGATCTCGTCGGGACTAAGGCGCATGGCTGGCCTCCTTCGCGGGGGCGTTGTAGTGTTCGACCGGCGAGCCAGTAAGCCTTGTCACGACGAAATGGGCGATGACAAATCCTAGGAGACACAGTAGCAACCGCGCATAATCACCACTCGAGGCAAAATAAAAACCAGCGAGGACAGTACCTGTCCGTAACAGCAGGCTGCCCAGAAACCAAACCGCCGGACGTTTGGCCGAAACCCCCTTCCGCACCGTCCACCACAGGCCGCCGAAGAATATCGTTCCGAGCACCCCTCCCGCCACCAAGGCCAGCGCCAGTGCCAGCGTTTCATTCATTGTTATTCTCCTGCTCCTCCCGCATCTCCCTGTCTTCCTTGGTCACCCAATGCCACGCATTGAAACAGCCGATCGCGAGCCCGGCCACCAACAGCGCCAGCGTCCAGGAGCGGCCTCCCGGATAGTGTCTGTCCAACCAAAGACCCAGCGCGGCGCCAAGCAGCGTCGGAATCGCCACCGACCAGCCGATCAGTCCCATCATGCCCAGGCCAAACCAAACGGTCCGCGTAACGTGGCGCTGCGCCCGGAGTTTGCGTGCCGCCTTCGCGCCGACCTCCTGACTGAGCGGCGGTTTCGGCTCCAACGGTTGAGGTTGTCGTTGGTCAGTCATGATGAAACTCCGCGAAGCGGCGGATAAACCCGCTCTCCATTTTCGCGAGCACCGAGCGGACGGTCTGCTCACGTTCGTTCAGGTTCAGAAACTCCCGCTCCACTGCCTCGCGCAGTTGGCGGAGGTCCGTTCCGGCTATGGCGTTACGTATGGAAACGAGCACCTCCGGACCGGTCTTGATCAGCACCCCTTCATCAACGGCGACGTACACCTCGCCCTCGGCTTCGTCTTCGTAGATCAGAATCCCCGGCGCAAGCGCGGCCACGCAGTCGAGTCGGTTCGGCAAAATCCCAAACGAACCTTCTCGGGTTTCCGCGACGATGCGAGTCACGCCGGTCCTCTCGGTAAACACATGGAATGGCAAAAGTACTTTAAGATTCATGCGTAGTGTCTGCTTGTCCGACCTCTGGTGTGGGCATCGGTCCGAGCTTCGGCGTCGGCGTGGATCCGGCTTTGGACGGGGAATCGGGGGCAGGCTTCTGATTGCTCTGGACTTCAGCTTGTGACTCTGATTCGGCTAAGGCTGCGGGCTGCCCGGGCTTTACTTTCCCCTTCACCTCATCCACTGCCCCGATCATGTAAAGCGCGCGCTCCGGGTAGTCTTTGAATTCATCATGAAGGATTCGCTCACAGCCGTCGAGCGCGTCATTGAGGCTGACAAGCTTTCCTTTGAGACCGGTGAACCGCTCGGTCGTAAAAAATGGCTGAGTGAGAAAACGCTCCAGACGTCGGGCTCGCGCGACCACGTTGCGGTCCTCAGGCGAAAGCTGTTCCAGACCGAGCATGGCAATGATGTCCTTGAGGTGCGCGTATTGCGCGAGTGCTCGCCGGATTTCCTGCGCCAAGCCGTAATGCCGTTCACCGACGACACCGGGCGTGGCCATCTTGGAACTGGATTGTAGCGGGTCGATGGCCGGGTACAGTCCTTCGCTCGCCCGCTTTCGCGAGAGCACGATCGACGCGGAAAGATGCGAGAACGTATGCACCGCCGCCGGATCGGTGAAATCGTCCGCCGGCACATACACCGCCTGAATCGAGGTGATCGCGCCGGTATCGGTATTGGCGATGCGCTCTTCCAATTGCGACAATTCCGTGCCCATCGTCGGCTGATAACCCAATCGGGAAGGCATCTGTCCCATCATGCCGGATATCTCCATGCCGGCCTGGATGAAACGAAAAATATTATCGATGAGCAGCAGCACATCGCGATGTTCGTCGTCCCGGAAATACTCGGCCATCGCCAGCGCGACGTGGCCCACGCGGAAACGGCTGCCGGGGAGCTCGTTCATCTGGCCAAACACCATCACCATGTGCGGCAGGACGCCGGCTTCCTTCATCTCGCGGTACAGCTCCTCGCCTTCGCGACAGCGTTCGCCGATGCCGCAAAACAGGCTCACGCCCTCGTGGTGGCCAATCATGTTGTGAATCATTTCGGTGAGCAAGACGGTTTTGCCCACGCCCGCCCCGCCGAACAGGCCCGCCTTGCCGCCGCGCTCCAGCGGCATGAGCACATCAATCACCTTGATGCCCGTCTCGAAGATCTCTGATTTGGTGGAACGCCGTGCCAGCGGAGGCGGAGCTCGATGGATGGTGCGCCAGGCCACGTCCGACATTTCCCCTTGGCGATCGATCGGTTTGCCGAATACGTCGAACATACGCGAGAGAATCCCTTTGCCCACCGGCGCTTGCAACGGTCCACCCGTGTCCTCGACCGCCATCCCGCGCGCAAGCCCATGTGTGGGCGTCAACGCGATGCCACGCACGCGACGCGCATCAAGTTGCGACAGCACTTCGATGGCGATGCGCCCGTCATTCCCCGCGTGCAGCAACGAATAGATCGCCGGCAGATGCTTCTCAAAGCGCACATCGATCACGCTCCCGCGTACAGACACCACGCTGCCGATGTTCACGTTAGCCATAAAGAGATCGACCATTCAGGAGACGGCCATCCGCTGAGTCAGTCGGGACGCCACCGATGATGACCTGCCATGCCTGGCCATCGGGGCGGCGCCTCATGCCGGATGCCGTCATGCATCCCGGGCTTCATATGGTCATAGTTGTTCCAGTTCTGGCCGTTCGCCGCATTCAGGCCAGGTGACCTTGGACTGAAATTCCTGTGCCACTGACAAGCCGGCGCCGGGCTCTGTTTCGGTTCGCCCACAGACACATTTCATCTGGACCACCGATATTGCCCCTGATGGGGACACGATTTGTCGAACATCGGGGTGGACCACAGCCGCATGAACAAGAGATGGATACACTGTCCGCGCCGACGCTAATCCGGGGTCTCCTTCCAGATCGACTCGCACAACGCGAGGTCGGGCCCCGAGGCGCGTGCCAGCAACTTAGCGATCTTGCGCACCGCCGACTCCATGCCCTCTTCCACCGTGGGATGATAAAACGGCAGTCTCAAAAATTCTTGCGCCGTCATTCGCTGTTGGATCGCACAGGCAAGCAAGTGCGCGAGGTGCTCGCCGCGCGGCGCGCACAGTTCGGCGCCGACTAATCGCCCGTCATTCCGGTCTGCATACACGCGCAACCACCCGCGATTTTCAGCCGCCATCACCGCACGGCCCTGGTCCGAGAAATCGAATTCACCGACGACCGTCTCGTCCTCATTCAGCTCGCCGAACACCTGCCCGACGGCGGCGATGTTGGGATCAGTGAACACAATGGACAGTGGCGTGCGACGCTGGAAACATTCTGGACTCCCGCGCAGCGCATTGTAGCCGGCGATGTACCCTTCATCGAGGGCCTCATGCAGCAGCGGCAGATGCCCGTTGACGTCACCCGCGATAGAGACGGGAAGGTCGCCTACTTGCATCGTCCGTGGATCGAAACACGGAATGCCATCCCCATCCAACTCTGCACCGATCTGTTCGAGACCGAGGCCGTCCAGATTGGGTCGCCGGCCGAGAGCGACGAGCACCTGGTCCACGATCGCTGTGTGAGCACCCGCGCTCACTCGTACGGAGGCGCCGTCCAGGTCGAGCTCCGCGTTGGTTCCGAGATACAGGCAACACTCCTCCTTCAGCATCGCCACGGCGGCTCGATTGACGACCGGATCGGTCAAACCAGCCACCTGTTCGACGCCATCGAATCCGGTCACCTCGACACCAAGGCGACTGAGTGCCTGTGCCATTTCCGCGCCTACACTGCCCAGCCCCACGACCGCCATGCGTGGCGGCAGCGTCTTCAGTTCGAAGAGGTCGTCGCTCGTTATGACTTGTTCACGAAAAGCTTCCCAGGCCTCTGGAACGATCGGTCGTGATCCGGTTGCAATGATCACGCGCCGGGCCTTCACCCGTCGGCCGTCCACCTCAAGGAGGTCCGGGGCGACGAATCTGGGGCGACCCGTGATGCTGCGTTCGCCGAGATCCTTGGTTCGCTCCAGCACGTACGCGACAAACGCATCGCGCAACCCTCGCACGCGATGCAACACGGCTGCACGGTCCACGGTCAACCGGTCTCCGCCGGAGATTCCCATTTCCCGGAGCCGATGCCGATGGTGGAAGGCGTTGGCCGCCTCGATCAACGCCTTCGACGGCATGCAGCCGACGCGCGCGCAGGTCGTGCCATAGGCTCCGTCGTTGATGAGCACAAAGTTTTCTGTATGCCGCCGGATCTCTCGCAGTGCGGAGAGGCCTGCGCTTCCGGCCCCGATGATAGCGACGTCGACGTCTCGATTCATTGAATTTTTCGCTTCCATGTCTCCCGTTCCTTACGGGCTGGCCCCGTCGTTCTGACCGCTTGATCCCGCTTCGACGCCCCCTCTCACGTTACAGTCTGACCCTCTTTTCAAGACTGTCTCATTCTCGCCATCGCGCTCTCGATTGCCTCTTTCGTATCTTCCCAGGCTCGAATCAGAACGGATGAGATATCCTTCCAGGCCATCTCCGCCCGACCTCGTCGCACAAGAGGCATCTACACGAATAAATGACAGCCGGTGGATTTTCATCGACGACCAACATGAGTCGGTTTCGTTTGAACGGATACGCGGGATCTCTGGCGTAGCGCCCGAGATCTTCGGAAACTTCGGTGCGGCTCAGCGCACGCACACATGTTGTTTCATGTGGCGGACGCGTGGTGCGATGGAGAGGTCCGCCACCTGCTCGGTGCAGCCTCTCACTTCCGCAACGAGGTCTGTCCCGTCCAGGAAGTGCGTGGTACCGCGTTCCTCCGATCGATCCACGGAACAATCTTCTTGATCTTGTCCTTATTGTCGATGCCTTCCTCCATTTACATGATGATGCCCCCTCGGCATGAACCTCTTCATCCATGCCCAATGACAGCGAAGTGCAAGACACAAGCCGTTTCGAATATGTCGCTGAATACGCCGAGGAACGGGGCTACTGCCCTTTTACGCAACACATCGGAACGATGCACTGAGGCGTTTGGCGACAGAAATGGCGGTTTCTCTTTGGACGCAGTGTCCTAGCAGTCTGTCGGTCTTCTCATCAATTTTCCCGACAACCCTGCATTGTCGGGAAATTTGATCGTGTTTTCGTCGAACAGATTTTTAGATTTCCATCAAAGAACTTTTCACACGCTCCAACGCTACCGTTGCCGTCGCAAATCATGCCGTGGCGACTCGACACGACCCAGCCAGCACAAACATTCGCGTCACGTTCCACGCCATCGCCACCAGATTCCACTCGCCTTTGACGTGTTCCAATCCGCGCAGTGAGAGTTGGCGGAATCCCAATATCGCCTTGATGATGCCGATCACCGGCTTCACGGTGCATTTGCGTTTCGCAGAGAGTGCCCGCCCCGCTCTCGTCAGGAGCACCTGCCGCATCCTCTCCACCTCCGTTGCGTCTGCCTTGAGCAGCGGCGGTCCGGTAAATCGCGCCAGCGGGTCAGGGTGATGCGCCTCCCGCTTCATCGCACTCAACGGCGTCATGGAATGCTCACCACAGGTCTTGACCTTGGCCTCGGAGACGTACCCCGCATACGCGACCAGGTTGACCGGCTGCCCCAGTTCGACCGGCAAGGCCTTGAGCTGCTTGAGGATGGGTGCCACCTGTTGTTTGGCATTGCACGCCTGCACGGTGTCGGTCGTCACGATCAGCAGACTGTCCATGTCTACCGCAATCTGACCGTTGCAGCATTGCTCAAATCCACCACCGGATACTTTCATGATGCGGGATTTTTCATCGGTGAGATTGATGTGGTCCGTGTCCTGCGCGCCCGCTATCGGTGGCATAGGCACGTTGCCGCGAGGGAGCTTGCCACTTTTCCTTGATGTGGCCGCACGCGTATCCAGCTTGGCCTGGTAGGTTGCCTGCGCCTGCTCGAACCGTTCTTTGGCGCGTGCTTCTATTTTGGTTTTGGCGGCGGCGATGGCTTTGGGCCGGTCTTCACGCCGGGCGATCTCGGCAGGCAAACTGAGGCCATCCGGTATCTTCTCGTTGTCCGCCGCCTCGGCCAATCCCATGAGCTTCGTGACTTCACCCTGTGGGTGCGCTTCCAGCCTCTTGATGTGGCCGTAACTCAACGCACAGTGTTTGGATGTGTTGGCTTTGAGCTTGCTGCCGTCCAGTGCCATGTTGCCGAGCTTGAACACCCCCATTGTGCAGGCGATCATCAGGACTTGCACCATCAGCGCTTCGATGTCTTTCAAAAACCGTTTGCGAAAGGTGTTCAGGGTGTCGTGGTCGGGGTGCTCATCCGCAGCCACAAAACGAAAGGCGATGGAATCGTAGGTGGCGTGCTCCAGTTTCTGGCTGGAGAACACGCCGGTGGCATAGCCGTACACCAAGATAGAGAGCAGTCATGTCGGGTGAAACGGGGCACTTCCGCTTGTGCCGTAGACACGTTCCATGGCCTTCACGTCCAGTTGCTCGACAATCTCACGGATGAATTGGGCCAGATGATGTTCCGGTAACCAGTCATGCATCGACGACGGAAACAGGTAGTGGATGTCACGTTTGATGGGCTTGAATCGGCTCATACAGACTCTCCCGCTTGTTGAGGAACACGCGTCATTATAATACCGATTGCAAGAGTACAGCATCGGTTATTTGTGATTTTATAATGCAGGAAGTCCGACAGGCTGCCAGTCCACCTTGATCTCAATGGCTTTCGATTTTGCTTTCTGGGATTTCTCGAGATGCACGTGGAGCACCCCGTCTTTGTAGTCAGCCGACACCTTACTCCCATCCGCATCCTCCGGAAGAGAGAAGCTGCGCACGAAGCTCCCGTAAACGCGTTCGACCCGGTGATATTTTCTCCCCTTTCCTTCCTTCTCGAATTTCCGTTCACCGGAAATCGCCAAGACGTCGTGCTCCACCGTGAGGCGCACGTCCTCTTTTTTCATGTCCGGCAACTCGACCTTGATGAGGTATTCCTTCTCATCCTCCGTAATGTCCACCAGCGGAGACCACTGGGCCACCGTGAGGGCTTCCTTCCCCCCATGTCCCGTCGCTTCCCGACCTCTCAACATCGCCGCCAACCGGGTTTCTAAGTCCTCCCGGTCGTGGAACGGGTTCCACCGATTTCTGAAAGGCTCCCAGCGTATCAGTGTATTCATATCCTCATCTCCTCGTCGTCATAGAAGTGAACATTCAGTACCCTTACGGTCCGCCTCACTTGCGGCTGACGGATCCAGCCAGCTCATGTTCCGCCTTCAACCAGTCTTCTAAATCCTGGCCGTCCTGTCGGTCCCGTTGCTCATACAGTTCATACGCGCGTTGCGCAATGTGGTGGTGATCAACCGCAGCTCGTTTGAATGCCTGTGCCATCTGGCCGGTCTTCTCACCGGTCGGACTGGCGTAGGATGTCACCTCCCTTTGTTGCGCGGTGGTTCGACTGAGATTCGTCTCCTTCATCGTGCACCTCCTTATTGAAACCCTGTGCGCTGCCGTCCGCCGACACCACTGTGGTCGGTTCTCAGCGGACGAAGCGCGCGTCTGTTGGGCAGATAACCCCCTAGGCCTTCTTTTCACCGTGAGATCATTCTTCACGGATTTCACGCCCGTTACGAACCACGCCGTCCAGGACGCATGGGCACTCATCGCGATGTCCTTGACCTCGCCGATCAGTGAAACGACCCCTGCGTTGGTCTGCACCGAAATATCGGCCTTCTTCAGATGGGCATCCTTTGCGAAGTGCTCCTTCACGCGGGCCGTAATGGCCCCATCCTTCTCCTCCACTGCTTCCTATTTCGACGGGGCGACGACCTCAAGGTCGTTCTTTATGCTCTTGACGCCATCGAGCAGTTTGGTGGTGTCTCCCTCCTGTGTTAGAGCGTGATCTCGCCAATTGCGTATCGTTCTGGCCTGGCCATCTTTACACTCACACTTGCTTGCCAAGGCGGTAAGAAGACCCACAGTAGCCCGGTCGCCATTGCTCACTGCGGAACATATGATCTGGCACACCGCAGGACGCGGTTCCCTGTGCGAAGGCTCATCCATACGATGGGCGGCAGTCGTCGAGGACGACAGTGCGAAGCGAACGGTGCACGTACAACCTGTCGTTGTAGTGAACGAAACCCCGTTTGCGGAACCTATTCAAAAAGCAGCTGACGCGGGAGCGCGTGGTGCCGATCATCGCGGCGAGCACGTCCTGGCTCATCTTCGGAATAACCGCCTCCGTCTGGCCATCGTTCTCAAAGTGGGCCAGTAACAGCAGCACCCGCGCGAGCCGCTTCTCGCTAGAAATGGAAGAGTTGATCCACCACATCCTCTTGAATGCGTATCGTGCGAGCCAGCAGATAGGACAGAAACCGTTCGGCGAACACGGGCTCCTCACGCAGCGCACGGATCATGGCGTCTTTGTGGAGGCGCACGAGCGTGGAGTCTTCCACGGCGGTCGCCGTCGCCGCACGCACCGGCTGTCCGGCGAGGCAGGATTCCCCCAGACAGGCACCCCGTTCCAGCATCGCGACGACGGCTTCTTGGCCCTGCGGCGAGACCACGGTCAGTTTGACCGTACCAGCCTGGATATAGAACACGGCATCCGCCGCCTCTCCTTGGGAAAAGATCGTGTGGTTCTTGGGAGACATCAGCACGGTTGCTCCCTTCACTCCCTCCACTGTCCACCGGTCTTTGTGGGACACCCTTCTGCGCTCACCATGCGCCGAGCGCTCCCGGCGTGAGGTCGCCGTCTTGTCCGCGGCCTGTGTCCGCCCTTGCACCGAGCGCTCCCGTTGTTTCCAGTGAATCCTATCCGACGTAGGCATAGCGACTCCCTCACTGCGTTAGGTGCGTTGATCCTGCTGGTTTCACCCGAACACGAGCGCTCCGCTTCCATCACCGCTCGGCGACCCACGGGAATCAGCAAGGCGTTGCCGATCATCAAAACGCTCAGGTGCGGTGCACCCAACATTACAGCCGTCCGGTCAGGGCCAGGATGAGGAGAATGAGCAGGATGACGCCCAACCCCCCGCTGGGGTAATAGCCCCAGTTCGTGCTATGCTGCCAGGTCGGTAATGCCCCAACAAGCAATAGCACCAGCACGACGATCAGAATAGTGCTCATCATCTCGTGTCTCCTTTGTTCCGGACTTGCCTCACTGCCTCTCAGCTGTGACGATCCATTCCGCCGTCACACCTGCTTCGCGCTCGACAACCGCTCACGCTCCAACTGCAGAGCCATAAGCCTCGTTTCGACTGACTCGGTCAGGACCGAATGATTCCGACATCCCAAACACGTGAAGTCTATGGTGCCAAAGACATGCCCGTGTGGTTTCGACATGAAGTCAGGCAGTTAAGAAGTTGGGCGGGCGAAGAAGTAGGGATTCTGAGGTGAAACTCCTCACACGGAAAATCACTGGGTGGGGAACAGAGCGACACCTTGGAGAGTCCGATGCGGAGCGTCTCCGGTACGTCGACAAGGGCCTTCGAACCAGGACCGCACTGCCTCTCAATCGGAAACAACTGAGCCCAAGCCTATTTGGAAGAACGTTTCGGAGTTAGAACCAGAACTTTGCTCGTTCAAAGTGAAAACAGATGGCACGTCCAGCATCAATCGCTCAGCGGACAGGCGTACAGGATATCTCTGAGAACAGATTAGGTTGGACAGCAGTGGGGATGGAGCACGGCTACGCTTATCATGAGATACCTCTTCCAGCCGCCCACCGGGTCCGATTCCTCAGTTGCAAGCGTTCCCTCAAACTCGTATGGTAGGGGGGACAGCGTAACCTGACCGCTCTCTCCTGTTCCCTTCCGATAGAAACACCCTGTGAAGAGATGCCTCTCCCCAGGATGTTCGCAAACACACTCTCAACTGATTTTACTCTGTCTTGGCTTTGAGTTCTTTCGCCTTACCTTTGATTCTCTCTCCGGCCGCTTTTGTTTTTCCCTTCGCCCGTTCCATTGCACCTGTCATTTTATTTCCTTTGGCCTCTTCCGTGAGGGCTTTCACCTCACCCTTGGCCTTTTCAGCACTCGCGTTCGCTTTGCCCTTCATATCCTCAACTGCAGCTTTCGTCCCATCGGCTTGAGCGACATGCTGCATGCCAACGACCACAAACAGAAACGCCGTAGCGGCGATCATGATCTTTTTCACGGGAACCTTCCTGGTAAGAATTTGAAAGATTGTGATCTTGCGTGATGCTCTGCACCACCATCAGTTAACCATTACAGTGTGCCTGCTCGACCAGCCAGGGTCTGGTCAAAAGTGCTCAGTAGAGAGGGCGAGTTCATCGATCGACAGGACATCGGGATTGCTCGTGAGCCCCTCCGCCATCAGAAATGGGTTGTGGCTGACCTGGTGGAACTGATGATGATGCTCCGGCAACGCCGCCAACATCAGGGACTGGCCGGACGGTCGCGAATGGTGCTCCAGGACCGAACGGTCGATCGCACGGAAGAGCCGGTCTGCGTCGATGTCTACCTCGTCCTTCTTTCCGCCATGGCCGTGGTGCCTGGGCGTGTGGGCCCCGCCGACGCCACCATAGGAGACGACAGTCAGGTCCGGCTCAGTCAACTCGTCGCCTCGCGCCTCGGCGATCGTCCGCGGAACTCCCTCGGCTAGTGCAACCTCGTCGAGCACATTGCGGTTCCTCTCGAAGAATCGGATCTTCTGGAAGCTCAGCCCCAGAACCTGGTAGCGCTCGACCGATTGTAGGAAGCACCGCAAAGGCTTGGTGTGGAAGCTGTCGGCCACGACGGCCAATTCGGCGACCGGCCGCTGCAGACGGAACACGTGAAACACGCCGAGCCCGCCCAGCACGGTCAGCCCATCCAGTGTGTGGCTCCAGAAGTCCTAACTGTCGGCGAGTGCGTCAAACGGTTCCCGAAGGAGCCGGGTTTCGGCAGCCGGATGCTTCTGCCGGAGCGAGGTCTTCAGCTCCTTCACAAGATTGCGAAACCGGATCGGGTCTTGCTGATTATCGGGATGGCGCCGATGGGTCGGCTGATAGAGCAAGGGGCACGGCGGCTCATGACTTGATACTAATTCGGCCACCAATTCGTTCGTGAGCACAGTCCACTTCTGACTCATTTCCTGCCCCCTGTTTTGTGGCTCGTCACTTCAATTCAATCACTGACCATCTAGACTGCTGGAGGCCATGGTTAACGCCTGCTGTCGGTATAGCCCGTAACGTGCTAAGCTCCGTCATATTCATGCCACGAGAGTGGTGGTCGAACGGTCAAATACAACGTGCACAAAACCGAAACGGATGTCGTTGAGAGTTCATCTCTCGGACACGTCACGCGATTGCACACGGAGTCTTCGATGCCTGTCAAACTGAACCACCAAGTACACACAACTGCTCGCACGATGATTTCGGAGCGCGTGTCGCGCGGGGCGAGCCGGCCACCGGTCCCGAATCCACGTCCGCCGAGGCAACCGAAAGATCCTCGTCAGCCACCTAGTCCTCGCGGGCCGATCCGACCGGTCCACAAATAAACGGCGCGGTACGCGAGGTCCTGGAAGTCGATTTCCTCTATCAGTCGCATGAAAAGCGGCAGCTCTTGTCGCTTCCAGTCATGCTTCGACTGGCTTCACACACATCCGCCACGAACTTCGCTGAAAGGCGCCTCCATCACGGAGGAAGCCACCGGGTAACGGGCCGCTTCTTATGGAGTGCCGCGCGTGCTTCGTTTCCGCCGCCTTGGCGACGGTCCCGGCGGCTTTCTCGGCGGCCGTGTCGTGTCAGGTCGATCCGGGCTGAGGGCATGCAGCCTAGACGCGCTTCCTCCTGTGTGTAGAGCGGCGAGACCGGCTCCTTCCCCTGGCGCTCACGTTTGCGGTTGTCCCATGCGGCATCCTTCTCGTTCAGATACCCGGCGTCTTCCAGCATGATCCGGCACAGATCCGCAGTGGCTCGAAGGTATGTATGGGTCCCTTGAAACCCTGTTTCACTGAGAGCGGCAGCCGCCCTGAGTGGTCCAGATATGCATGGGTGAGGACACCTCGGAAGTCTATGCCCAACTGCGCCATCATTCACCCGTTGCACTGGGAACTTGAAACCGCCCAGTCTAAAATCAGACGATCTTGATAAGAATGAGCGGCCGGGTCACGGCGGATCATTCACAGTCGCAATGCGGAGGAAGTCGGCTTGTCCCGGGGGAGAGTATGGTGCCCCGGCCACGATCACTACCTTATTTCCCACCATCACAATCCCTTTTTTGAAAGCCAGGTCCATTGCCGCCTTTATCATGGCATCAATCGATGTGAATTCTTCTAACAGGAATGGTTGGACACCCCAGACCAGCATGAGCGGCCGCACGGTTTGGGGCTCAGGGGTGACAGCAACAATCGGCTGGGCCGGCCGGTATTTCGCAACCAGCCGAGCCGTCTGGCCTGTCCGAGTGCAGCAGATAATGGCTGCTGCTTTAGCCTGATGGGCCACGAGACTTGCGGCGTGGGCAATAGATTCAGAGGCGGAAACGCGGTCAGTAGGACAAAGGGATACGAAGGGTCGCCGGGCAAAAAGTCGGTCCTCCGCTACCTCAGCAGTATCTGCCAGAACCTTGACTGCCTCGACGGGATAAGCGCCTACGGCGCTTTCCTCGGAAAGCATTAAAGCATCGGAACCATCGAGCACTGCGTTAGCAATATCGGAGACTTCCGCGCGGCTGGGTCGAGGGTTTTCGACCATCGAGCGAAGCATCTGCGTGGCTGTCACCACGGGTTTGGCGGCCTGGTTCGCTTTGGAAATCAGTTCCTTCTGGATGTGAGGCACCTGAGTGATCGGAACTTCAATACCGAGATCACCGCGGGCAACCATGATGGAATCAGCCACAGCAAGAATTTCGGCTATTATGTCCAACGACTCGAGGTTCTCGATTTTGGCCATTACGGGAAGGTTTGCTTGGCGGGCTGCAAGGAAGCTTCGGGCAGACTTAATATCAGCCGGAGAGCGGACAAAGGAAAGTGCAACCACATCCACACCTGCTTCAAGGCCGGACAGAAGAAGTCTCTGGTCGCGCTCTGTGAAAGCGGACAAGCTTGAGCTTCCCCCTACCGCGTTGACGCCTTTATGATTCGTCAGGACTCCACCGAGAACGACTCGGCACACGATCTCCCGTGGGACAACTGATTCGACCGCGAACTCCACTGTTCCGTCGGCAAGTAGAATGCTTTGACCTGGCCTCACTTCGTCAGGAAGTTTGGCATAGCTGACCGATGCGGATTCATGATCCCCGGTAATTTTATCGGTTGTGAGGCGGAAACGATCTCCGGCCTGAAGCTCGACCGAGCCATCTTTGAACACGCCAAGCCGGATCTTGGGACCGGGTAGATCTTGAAGGATGGCAACAGCTTTTCCGGTCTCCTCCTCGACGACCCGGATGCGGCGAATGATGGACTGGTGTTCGCTTACCGTCCCGTGAGAGAAGTTGAGCCGAAAGACATCCGTGCCGGCCTCCACCAATTTGCGAAGCATCTCGGCCGATTCGGTAGCAGGACCAACGGTGCAAATGATCTTTGTGCGACGCATGATTGCTCTCCAGACGGTGTTCGTCACGATAAGTCTTCACTTCAATAGCCTCTTGCGGATCGATTGCAATTCCCGCCGGCGTTTCGCACCGGGCTTCGGGTAAGCCATTTTCAGCCCGTTGAATACGTCGAGGATGATCTCGGAAATGATCAGCCGGGCGTTCTTTTTATCGTCGGCGGGGACGACATACCAGGGCGCATCCTTTGTGCTCGTTGCGCTCACACACGCCTCATACGCCTGCATGTAATACTTCCACAATTTTCTCTCTTCAATGTCGGCAATACTAAGTTTCCAGTTCTTGTCCGGGTTATCGATGCGCTTGAGAAAGCGCTTTCGTTGTTCGTCCTTCGACTGGTGCAGGAAGAACTTGATGATCCGCGTGCCGTTGCGGTGGAGGTGCGCCTCCAGGTCCACGATGGAACGATACCGCTCCTGCCATATGGCCTTTTCGTCGAGCAACTTATCCGGCAGCCCCTGGCCGCGCAGGATCTCCGGATGCACCCGAACGATCAGCACCTCCTCGTAGTAGGAACGATTGAAGATCCCGATCCGCCCGCGCTCCGGCAGACGCTTGGTCGTGCGCCACAGAAAATCGTGCTCCAGCTCCTCGGCGCTCGGCTGTTTGAAACTGAAAACCTGGCAGCCTTGGGGATTGACCCCGGACATGACCTGCCGGATAACGCCGTCTTTGCCGGCGGCGTCCATGCCCTGAAAAATCAGCAGTATCGCATAACCGTTTGACGCATAGTGCAGACGTTGCAGCGCGCTCAACTCCTCCACCTGCTCTTCGAGGAGTTTGTGGTATTTCTTCTTCGACTTGTAAACCGGCTTCACGCGAGTCGGCCACTTTCTGAGATCGATCTTTTTCCCGGGTGGCACTCGGAAGTCTTTTCCGTTGATTTTCATTTTTCTATCCCTGTTGGTTATTTGTGCGTTGATCGATGAGCCGATTCGGCCTCAGCCGCTCCAACACCCCGTGCGGGTCGGTCGCTTGCCCTAAAGTGCAGACGATCTATGTCTGATGCCACGGCGGCGCGCGAACGCTTCAGCAAACCCAACCCACATCGCTGCCGGTTTTAACCGGTAGCTGGGATTGAACCTCGCTTTAAACCCATAGGACTCGGCCTTTTCCAGATGGACGTCATCAATGAAATACCAGGTCGCCGTCAAAACGATCTCCGGCGCGAATCACGATCGAAATAAGCCGCCGCTGCGTTCAACTTCCACGGGGTAAGAGGCAAGTGCAAGGCCTGTGGCGGCGATGCTGGCCGGCCAGTCGCTCCTGGTTTTATCGGCCACCAATCCATTGGCCGGGTTGGTCTCCTTTAGGACGTAGGTGAACGTGGCTTTTGGGATCTTTCTAACAGTTCGTCGTCGTCATCGCCGTGTCGTTGATGATTTTTACCAAGCGGCCGAACGCCTATTTGAACACTAAAACCAACGCAGCCATGTCCGTCTAAACTCGTCCATCCGCCGTTGGGATTCTTTCATGGTTAGGCTTTTATCTTGGCGATTATAGTCACTGTCTTTTAATTTTGATTTTCCCGCTGTGACGTGTAATCGAAAAGTCTTGTTCCCGTTCCTCAACAGATTGGTCAGTTTTTGGCTTCGGGTACATAAGATCCTCTTGTTAGCCTTTGGCAATCCGGACAAACGGCGGGATCGGACAATCCAGCGTTTCGGCGATGGCGCGGAGCAATTCGGCTTGACGTTCCTGGATCACGCCGTCCGCGCCGACGACCTGTACGCAGGCTTCGAGTACATGCTTTTTGATTTGCGGCGCGGCCAACGCGAGGCGATCGAGCGCGGTATCCAGTTGTTCCAGCCCAGATTCTGTGCGCGGCAGGAGCTTGATCCCGTCGGCCTGGGCCCGCAGATAGGGCACGCCCTTGCGGAATGCCTTTTCGACTTCGTCGGCCTCGCTGCTGCTGACGTGCGCCAGTGCCGAAAGCACGACGCTGCAATCCCGCACGTGCGGTTTGAGCCAGTGGTATTGAATCGAGGTCGGCCGGGTTTCGCCTGACTGCGACGCGAGGTGGCGGCGGACGATTTTCTGCAGGACGAATTCAAAGATGTCGATCTGCCCGTCGCTCTCTATCAGCCCTTGCAACGCGCGGCTGAATTCCTTGAACTCGTCGGGCCGAAGGTGACCCAGCGCGGGCAAGGCGAGGTTCACGAGCGGCAGCCGCGCGCGCGCGGCGATAGGCGCGACTTCAGGCCAGAGCGCGGCGGTTTTTTCGCCAACCCCCGGCGCGGCTCGCTCGGCGAGCTCCGTGAGTTCCTTCGCGCGCAAGGCGCCGTCCGGGCTGAGGAGCATCGCGTAAACAAGCGCGGTGGCATCGAGCGGCTCGTGAGCAGCGGACCGGACCTTTTCCGAGAATGAATTCCGCAACTCCTCGGCGTAGCGCAAGTGCAGTGGCGTTGGCTGGCCCAGGTCAGGCAGCACGGCTCCCACTTGGACGACGTTGGCAGCGATACCGGCGGTGCCAGCCCGTGCGCCGGGCATCCCGGGAATCGGCGGAAACGAAAATTGTGACGACGGCGGTTTCGCTGGTTCGCGCGACGATTCTGCTTCAACTGTTTTGACGCCGCCCTGCTTGAATTTCCCATCCCAGCCTGGATCGATGGCGCGGATACGCTCGTCAAGCGGCGGGTGCGTGGCCAGCAACCCGAGAAACGGTTTGCCCAGGCCGTTGCCGAAGAACATGTGACTGGCTTCCCCGGCGTGGGCGGATTCGACCTTCGAGCCGGCACCGCCGAGTTTTTGCAGCGCCCCGGAGAGCCCCGCGGGGTTGCGGGTGAATTGAACCGAAGAAGCATCGGCCAGAAATTCCCGTTGCCGGCTGAGCGCAGCCTGGATGAGCCGGCCAAAGAATACACCGATCGCGCCGATAACGATCAGGGCAAGCCCCAAGAACATCAGTGGATTCCTGTCCCGGCTGCGGCTGCGCGAGTAGAGCAGGACACGGCCAATCACCGCGAGACACAGGATGCCGAAGAGCACTCCTATGAGGCGCAGATTTAGACGCATGTCGCCATTGAGGATATGACTAAACTCGTGGCCGATGACGCCTTGCAACTCATCACGGTTGAGCCATGTCATGCAATCGCGCGTGACGCCGATGGCGGCGTCGCCCGGGGAGTGGCCGGCGGCAAAGGCGTTGATCCCTTCTTCGTTGTCGAGCACATAAATCTTTGGCACGGGCACGCCGGAGGCGATAGCCATTTCCTCGATCACGTTCTGGAGTTTACGCTCATCGGGATGGGTCGTGTTGGGACTGACGAGCCGTCCACCGAGCAATTCGGCGACGGCACTACCGCCCTTGGCCAAAGCGGCGGTTTTGTAGAGGCTGCCAATGACGACGACACTGAGCGTGCCGAGCACGACGTAGAGGAAAAGCTCGGGATCCCACAGGACGAGCGGGGGCGGCGGAACGCCAGGCTGCTGTTGGGAGTTGGCACCGTAGAAAATCAGCAGACTGGTGACATAAACCGAGGCAATGATGCACACGACGGCGATCGCGAAGTAAAACACCAGCAGCTTCGTGTTCTTCCTGGCTTTGTCCTGATGTTCAAAAAAATCCATGCGTCACATCCCTCTTCAAGAGAACGACACCTTCGTCGCCTCGCGTTGCTCCGGATTCTCGATGGCGAACAGCTCGGCGGCGGTGAAGTCAAACGTGCCGGCAATGATGCTGCTGGGAAAAACTTCCCGCTGCGTGTTGTAAGCCATCACCGAGTCGTTATACGCCTGCCGGGAGAATGAGACTTTGTTCTCCGTCGAGGTCAGTTCTTCCATCAGGCTCAGCATGGTCGTGTTCGCTTTGAGGTCAGGATACGCCTCGGAGAGCGCGAACAGGCGGCCGAGGGTACCGGCGAGCGCGCCTTCGGCGCTGGCGAGTTGCTTCATCGCGGCGGGGTCACCGGGATTGGCGGCGGCGCCTGTATTGGCGGACGCCGCGGCATTGCGCGCCGCGATGACGGCTTCGAGCGTGCCGCGTTCGTGTTTGAGGTAGCCCTTGGTGGTCTCGACTAGATTCGGAATCAGGTCGTAGCGCCGCTTGAGCTGCACGTCAATTTGCGCGTAGGCGTTTTTGAACCGGTTGCGCAGCGCGACGAGTTTGTTGTAGAGGCCGACAACGAACATCGCGGCGACCAAGACTAGCGCAGCCAGCACGATGATGACGATCAGGAGGGAATTCATAGCCGTCTAGCTCCTTTGCCGATTTCAAAAGGTTGATGGACCGGTGTCAGCAGACTTCACCCCGTGCTTGTCGGCGTTCGATTTCATGGACCAACCTCCATTGTCAGGAGACTTCCGAAGAAGCCGGGGGTTCTTTGAACGATAACTGAAACTCGCGAGTCGTGCCACTGACGAATTCGCAGACCTTGCCGTCGACGCACAAGGAAATCGGCGCCGCCACGCCATCACGCCCGCGGACCCTGAGCGCGTCATGCGTCAGCCGCAGGTCGAGCGAATGCCCGCGATAGCGGATACGCAGGTCGAGGCGTTTCATTTCCTGCGGCAATTCCGGGTTGAGCCACAGCCTATCACCCCTGGCTTCGATGCCGGTTGATACGCGTTGTACCAGATCCACCGTACCCGCCATGGCCCCGAGGTGCACGCCCTCCGCCGTGGTGCCTTGCTGAATATCGCTGAGGTCGCTTTGCAGCGCTTGCGCGAAAAACTCCATCGCGCGCGGGCGGTCGGACCGCGCCAGCACCCAGGCATGGACCACGCGGGACAAGGTGGAGCCATGGGACGAGTGCCCGATATAATAATCTACATTGCGCGGGATGGTCTCATATTCGAACGGATAGTTCAGCCGTTCGAACAGCTCCCGCAATTCCTCGGAGGAAAACAGATAAAACAACATCAAGACATCGGCCTGTTTCGACACCTTGTAGCGGTTGGCATTGTCGCCCTCCGCCTCGAGGATGAGATCGAGACGCTGGATGTTGTCGTAGCGGGTCCGGTAGACCTCCCAATCGAGCTCGCACAATTGTTCATAGCCCTCGAACTGGCTGATGATCCCGTTGTCATGAAACGGGACATACATCCTGCGACTGATGTCGTCCCAGCGCGCGATTTCCTCCGCCGACAGGTCAAGCTGCGCCGTGAGCTCGGCGCGCCGCATCTCGGAAAGCCGTTCGAGCACATCCAGCGCGCGGCACAGCACCCACACGGCCATGATGTTGGTATAGGCATTGTTGTCGAGGCCGGGCGTCGCCGCGTCCGGATAGCCGTCGTGGAATTCGTCCGGCCCCATCACGCCGTGGATCTCGTACCGTCCGCGCTCGTCATTGAAATGCGCAAGGCTCGACCAGAAGCGGGCGATCTCGAGAATCAGCTCGGCGCCGTAACAGTGTAGGAACTCCACGTCGCGGGTGATTTGGAAGTACTGCCAGACGTTAAAGGCCACGGCGCTGCCGACGTGGCGCTGCAAGTAGGAATTGTCCCGTACCCAGCGCTGCGAACGTGGGTTCAGGTTGAATTCCTGGGTTTCCTCCTGTCCGTCGCTGCCGCTCTGCCAGGGGAACATCGCCCCCTGGTATCCGGCGCTGCGGGCGGCGGCACGTGCCTCGCCCAGGCGCCGGTAGCGGTACATCAGCAGCGATCGGGTGATTTCGGGCATGCGATAGTTGAAAAACGGGAAGATGAACAGTTCATCCCAGAATATATGGCCCTGATACGCCTCCCCGGTCCAGCCGCGCGCGGGCACGCCGATATCGAGCCCGATGGAGTTGGGTGAGACGGCCTGCATCAGGTGAAACATGTTCAAGCGAAGCAGCATCGAGACGTTCATCTTGAACCCGGGATCGGCCGGCAGGATATGGACGTCGAAGTGCCGCCACAAGTGCTTCCAGGCCAGCACATGATCCGCCAGTACTGCGTCGAAGCGGCCGGCGCGCGCCACGGCCTTGCGCGCCTCCAGACCGCATTCAGAGATGGCAGGATCGCGCGACGTGTAAAACGAGGCCAGCTTCTCCAGCACTAGCGTCGCGCCTGGCTTGAGGTCGACCCTCAGTTCCTGCCCGATATACCCCGGTTCCTCGATGACCCGGCGCCGCACATCGACAAGCTGTCCGTCAAGGAATGCCCGTGTTCGCGCTGCCTGCGCGACATGAATATTTGACTGACAGGTGCGCACGAGCAGGTATACGCCGTCCTCGCCGACGACCCCGCTGGCCCCTGGCTCCAGGTGTGTGTTGCTGAATTGTCGATACAGCTTTGCGCCCGCGTTGACGATGCGACCGTCAATGGCCGAACGCACCGTGACGCCAGCGGACCAGTTGTCGGCAGTCAGCGACACTTCCAGCGCGCTCAGATGCATGTCGGCCATCGACACCAGACGTCGCTCCTGCACGGTGCTACGACGCCCTCGGCCGTCTTCGAAACAGATCTGCCGCAACAGCATGCCGTGCCGCAAGTCGAGCTCCTGGCGGTAAGAGCGGATCGTGACCACTCTGGCGTCGAACCAGTCCTCGTCGGCGATGCGCAAGCCGAGCGCGAGCCAGTTGGGGAGATTGACCAGATCCTCGTTCTCAACCACCCGGCCGGCGATGTCGGTCCGCAACCGGTTGTAGCCGCAGCCAAGGTAGGTCCCCGGATAGTGAATGTCATCCGCCACCGCTCCGGCCGCCGATCCACGGGTGGCAAAATAGCCATTTCCCAGCGTGCACAGTGCTTCACGGATTCCCTCGTGCGGAGGATCGAAGTCCTCGAATGCCGTCGACCACATGGTCGACGGCTCCTCGGCAACCTGGACCTGGCCCATATCGGTGACTACGATGTCGGCGCCAGCCTCGCGCAACGCCTGCCAGCGCCCGCTGTGATCGACGCCGATAACGCAGCCGAATCGACCGGCGCGTCCGGCCTCAACGCCGGCAAGCGCGTCCTCCACGACGACAGCCCGCTCCGGTTCCACACCGAGGCGCCGTGCCGCCTCCAGGAACGCGTCCGGTGCCGGCTTGCCCCTGAGATCGAGACGGGTGACGTCCGTCCCGTCCACTCGCGTATCGAACAGCTGCGCAATACCCGCTGCCTCGAGGACCGCCGCGCAGTTGTTGCTGGAAGACACGACGGCGGTCTTGATCTCCTGCGCCCGGAGTTTGCGCACCAGCCCGAGCGCTGCTTCATAATACTCGACGCCGTGCTGCTCCAACTGTTGCGTGAAATATTGGTCCTTCAGGCTGCCGAGACCGTGTACGGTTGGCGTGCCGGGACCGTCTTCGGGTGTGCCAAAAGGCACTTCAATGCCGCGCGACTCGAGGAACGCTGCCACACCGTCGTACCGCGCCTTGCCGTCGACGTAGCACAGGTAGTCGGTGTCGAGATCAAAGGGGACGAACGGCTCGCCTGCTTGGGTGGCGCGCTGATCGAGAAAGCTGTCAAACAGCTTTTTCCAGGCCGAGGCATGTACGCTCGCCGTCCTGGTCAGCACGCCGTCTAGGTCGAACAATACGGCGTCGTAGTCCCGCGGGGATAGTGTGATGATGGCTATCATCCAGCCTCCTGTCTGCCACTCCCGGCGCGTGCTGCCGCATCCAGACCCCGGTCGGTCTGGGCGACGCCCCGTTGCAGGGCAAAAAGGGGGAAGGAGAGGGAAGTGGCGATGGCGCGCAAGAGTAGGCTCGAATCCGCCTCACCGGCACAACCACATTTCGTTGTCGCCCTGTCGACCTCCACCCATGACGCGCCTCCAACTGAAGAACTACAGGAGGAGTCCTGGACCGCCGGGTCGAGGATCGACGCGGCTTGATCTGCTCCCGCCTAAATCTGCGTGACCGCGTCTTCCGCTCCCTCCAACAACCGCTGCACTTCCTCCACATAGATCTCCGTCGTCGCATAATGCTGGTGCCGCATCATCTTCTGCACCCGGGTCGGATTCGCATCATTGAGCAAGGCAAAGGTGGGCGTCGAATGCCGCAAACTATGCACCACAATCCCCGGCTTCTTCACCCCCGCTAAGAGCAGCCCTTCCGTAATGATCCGGTGAATCGCGCGGGTACTCAGCCGCTTCCCCGCTTCTGTGACCACATTCCCACCTCTGTCATAACACGCCGTCGTGGCAAACAGTGGATCACTCCCCTGCAATGGGCCCGTCCGGAGCGCGAGGTACGTCCGAATCTTCTCATAGACTTCCTTCAGTACCTGTACCGACTCATCCGCCGACGCCCTCCCCTTTCCATGCACCCACAAGCGCCACTTTTCACCCGGCACCAATTCTTGTAAGTGTTCGATACGGGCCCGACTCACTTCAATCGTGCGGAGCCCGGTCTTCAGCATCAGATAGGCCATCGCGACGTTCCGGGCTCGTTGCACCTCGGTCTTCCGCGGATCCGTCTCGAGGGCGGCGAGCAACACTTTCGCATCCTCGACCGGCAGATGCCGCCGCGTATGCTGCCGACTACAGGTCCAGCCCTGGACGAAGTCGGCGGGGTTCACCAAGCCGGGATGCAGCGGCACGAGCCACTTCAGAAATTGGCGGACGGCCGTCAGATAGCCATTTTTGGTGCGGAGGTTCGAAAAGCGTTGATCGAGAAAGGCGCGAAAGGCCTTGAGACAGGCCCGATCGAGGCGACGCAGCTGGGGGTCCCTCCCCTGCTCGAGCCAGGCGATGAAGAACCGTCCTCGCTTGAAATAGGTCCGGGCGGTCGTCGACATTAGCTTCTGCTGGGTGAGCTGCCGCGCAAACTCGTCGAGATAAACACGGAGACCAATGAGCGTCGAGGAGGAGAGCTGGAGACAGACCGGCGGTAGCTCCCCGCCCGTCCTTCGGAGCACCGTCGTCGGCAAGGGGACCAGCGCCGTGGAGGCCCTCTGATCAGGCGGCGCATGCTCAGAGGTCAGTGGTACGAGCTCCATCGTTCCGTCCCTTCCTTCTCGTTCCCTGCTCCATCCCGCTCTCTCTCTATAATAAATAATGGAGAGCGCGGTTCGACTTGGGGTCGCATCCTGCGTCTCACCAGGCCCTCGTTCCATATCGGATCGAGGTGGACCGTGCAGAACGTGCGGGAGCCCCTGCGGGCGACCGAGCCTTCCGAGACACGTCGAGATACCAGGAGACGATTGCCTTCCGACCCGATTTCCTGGTCTTTCCCTTCCCCCCGCCCCCACCCTATCCCCTCCCATCTAAAAACACAAGGCCTCCGAGAAGGCGACCATCCCGGATACCAATATGAATTGAGGCGTGTTGGATCGATCTGTATATAAGTAATTGACATGATACGTATAGGTATGGTACGTGACCTATGCGTACATCGACTTTTGAGGCCTCAATGGACACCGCGAAATCTTCTGAAGTCTTTGATGAAGAAGCACTTGTCCGAGAGTTTGAAGAACGGGAATCTGCTCCCCAACTTGCCTCAGAGACTCGACCAGCACCGCCTGATTTTAACCCGGCTAGGTTTTCAGAACTCGTCTGCCAGACACTCGACCATCCTGATTTTCGGGCCCTCCCCTCCCATCTACAGATCCTCTATGTACAGTTTCTTCGACACAGCCACGGATGTGGCACGAGGCATGTTAAGGCGTCGATCGCCGATATGGCGCAATGGGTCGGGACACGCGGAAAGAATGCACTCCGCGCCAGACAGCAGCTGGTTACGGCTGGCCTACTCAAAATTACGCTTCGTCCACGTCAATTTCTCAAAGGTCAATTTGAAGTGCGACTCTTCTCGCCACAGGCTCGCCCACATATCTCTCCAGACACCATGATCCATCGTTTTCACCAATTCACAGCGAAAGACCTTGAGATCCTCGATTCACAAATTCGCACAGCGGAACCTGAGGTCCGCGAGGCGCTGCTCGACGACACCCGTCAGCTTCTGGTCGATATGAAGAGAGGAGGCTTCGAGCTTCCGCCTGAAACTGAAACGAAGATCTACAAGTATTTAGCTTTCGTGCGTCTGACCGGACGGTGGAGAATTACCTCTCGCTTTAAGGAGTGGGACGTTATTTAGACCATTCTATTCCAGTCCTCTCCTACCTCAATACACAGAAACATTTTACGCTGTATTTCCAAACACTTCTAAGCCTCTTGCGCTCTATTTAGTAAAAGTTTCAAACATATCTGTCAGCGCTCTCAATTTATGAGTGGTGCCTGACTGACCTTCAGAGTATATGCAGCAACTTCATTTTTCTAATTTTGACCTCTTATCTTTTAAGCCATTCCTTGATCCATCGCCGGATATTCAGTCAAGAGGCACAGTACGATAAGTTGCGTCAACGCAACTATGAAATGTTCGTTACTTTTTGTAAATAATATAGATTTTATTATGCATCATGTAAACAGTTTATAATACATTTTCATGACATTACTGACACATAACTTATATCTAAATATTATTTGTTATAACATACATTTTATTTTATGCACTTCTTAATGTTTCTTAGTTGCGTTGACGCACTCACTGTTCGTTTCGAGATGGAGAGCATATACTGCCTGTGTCCTGAGATATGTCATAGGGTCTAATCCGAGTTTTGGATAACTCATGCCTCATAATCATCATAGGTAGGGCACCTCATCTGGCTAGATCTATCTACTCCAAAGGCTAATTGGCCCTATAACAAGTGGGCAATCCACTGCGTCCTACCATTTGGCCACGTATTTTCCCTTGACTTTGTTGTTCCAGTTCTATATTTCAATGAACACTTAGTCTGCATTTATCATAACTAGGAGGTCTGCAATGGGGGTGATAGTCGCCATAGCCACCCATAAAGGAGGCGTTGGAAAGACCACATCAGCATCGAATCTCGCCGCGGGCCTTGCTCGCAGCAGTAAAGGGAAGAAATACCTTGTGGTCGATGCTGATCCGCAGGCAAACCTCACAGCCACCCTGTTCCCTCACGAACGTCGGGATTATAAAGGGCAGACGACGCTGGCCCATGTCCTTGGAGGCTCTGCGGTACTCGATGAAGCCATCGTTGAAACCTCCACCAAAAATCTCGATCTCATTCCATCCCATATCGATCTCTTTGAACAAGAGAGTTATATCCAAGGAACTCCCCGTGCACTGCTTGGTTTGGATGCCGCGTTTCGGCAGTCTGCCTTACTTACTAACTATGACATGGTCATCATTGATTGCCCTCCGAATCTCGGCACCTTTATGTCCAACGCCTTGTATGCGGCCAATTACGTCATTGTGCCCGTTGCAGCCGGAGACAAATACGCCCTGGACGGGTTGCGCTCCTTACAGAACAAAGTTCAACAGGTCAACGTCGTGAAGACGGAACGCAAGACCGAATTATTGGGATACCTTTTAACCCGATGTGACATGCGTACAAACGTGGCGAAGACCATCGTCAAGACTATGCGGGATACATTCGGAGATCAGGTCTTTTCGACCATCATCCGCGAGAACACAGAGTTTGGTAAAGCCATCATGGTGAACAAGACGATCTTCCAACAGGAATTGCGCGCCTCGGGCGCTGAAGATTATGCTGGGCTCGCCACTGAAGTCGTATCGCGTGTGGCGAAGGCCAGCAAGAAAAGAGACCTCTTGGAGGCTCAACTAGCGCCGGAATCAGAATCACCCTCCGCTGAGGTCGTGGTGAGCTGATGAGTGGAAAGCAGCGAGTATCCAAAGAACGCCAAGAGCTCGAGGAACAAAGCCGCAGAGCTTTGATGGGATTGGGTATTACCAATGAGACCGCAATCCACGGAGTCCTTGCTGAAACACTCGGGGTCACGGCCCATTCACCACAGCCAAAACCCTCCGTCACATCCTCGCCATCGACCGATAAGACTCCTCCGCCATCAGAGACTCACCCTGCCGCATCTGAGATCCCACCAAGCCCCCCACGTGCTCCAGTCGCTGCTTCAGCAACAACTGCCCCCTCGGGTTCTCTCGAAACCCCTCTCTCTCTCGAATCGGAAGGGGAGCGTGTCCACAATCTCCGACTCGAGCTTCTCGATCCGAGCCCGGACCAACCACGACTCCAGGCTGAACCTGATCCTGAACTCTTGGAGAACATCCGCTTATTCGGCGTGCGAACCCCTATTCATGTTCGTCCTGTGGCCAACGGCCGTTATCACATTGTGGCGGGCGAACGGAGATGGCGAGCATGTCAGATTCTTGGAAAGGCAACAATCCCAGCGTTAATCCGGCATGACAATCTAGACGTTGCAGCAGCTGAAGCCCTCATCGACAATCTCCTGCGAAAAGAATTAACCGGTTATGAGGAAGCGAAAGGCTATAAGCGGCTGATTGAACAGCACCGCTATTTGAAATCGGAACTGGCCCAACGCCTGGGGTGTGATAAAACGCGGATCACGCGTGCGCTCCAAGTTCTCGACTTACCCGAACACATCATTGAGCTCACGCTTGGAGCAGGATCACCCCTAACATTGACACACGTTCAGGAGCTTCTTCCATTACGGTCCAATCTCGTCAGACTACAGAAAGTAGCGCGCCAAGCAATCGAGGGCGGGTGGACCGCTCGCCGCATTCGGGAGGAGGTGACACGGGTTCCACGTACCAACCAGGGCGCTCAGTCAGTTCGATTTGATGCCAGGGGAACCGATGGTCCATTTCGCCTTGTTATCCGTTTTCACCCGAACCGTGCTCATGACATCAGGCTTATTGAAGAGGGGTTACGGAAGGCACAAGAACACTTGGATAATTTTCAGCGAACTGACTCCTCCTAATTAAATTCTCCTTACCGTTCACCATTAAACATTCACAATGTCTGGTGACAATGTCTCATCGTGAACTTCTTGTTCCAACCCTCTCACGGGTGAAGGTTTTCTTCCCACTTTCGTGCTTATCCTCATTCGACAAATATCTTGTCTTATCCGAAAACCTTTTATCTGCTGCGCTTACACGCAAAGATATGAACTCTGCCATCATGCCTCTGACAGCCGTTCCCAGCTGTTTATCCCCAGGTGAGAGGATTCACACAAGAAGCAGACCACAAATTGGGAGGCTTGGCACAACCGCGAGAGGGTTCGCACAAGAAATAAGTGAGAGGCTTCGCACAAACACTAGAGAGGGTTGGAACAAAGTGAGAGGGTTGCCACAAATACCAGACATGCAATTTCTTATATCTTTCAGTATCTTATCTCTGACTTGTTTCTCCATATTCTTTTCCCACGTAAACCCTTACGTTGAAGAGAAGAATACGTTACGGCCACGTTGATGGGTACCACTCTTCAAAAGAAAGAAAAAACAGCTCCTGTGTTAGATGGCTTAGTCCATTCTGAGGTCTCAATCTCAGAAATTCCTATGTGGCAGCTCCCAGGTAAGGGCAAGGTCAGTCCAGACACTCTGTCGAAGGTCGTGACCAGAGTGATGGAAAGAGACGGGATCCCACGTAAGGTTGAGATTGAAATTATGCCAAGTGCGAAATGGGGATACCCAACAGTTTTGGACTTGGAATATTTTCGGGGATTCGAACGTGCCCTGACTATGATGTGGGAGCGGGAAGGCATGGTCCCCGATGTCTTAAGAATTAGCGGCCGCGAATTGATCCGATTGACTGGTCGAACGCCGAATGGTGATCGACAGCAGGAAGTGCGTGAATTTTTAGATCGACTGAGTGGCTTGGTGTTGCAAGAGCATCGGAAGAATGCGAAAGGGCGACGCGCGGAAACAGGGGTCCATATCTTCGAGCGCATTGATCGGGAGGAGATGTCAGCTGGTGATCGGAACGAAGGACAATGGACCCATCAGATTCGCCTAGCGGATTGGTATTGGGCCAACTTGAATAATTTTCATTGTCATATCCAGGATCAACGGATCTTTTGGGCGCTGCAGCGAGATCTGACGAAGCTTCTTTATCAACATCTCCATGCCTTATTTAGGGTAGGGCGTGGAGCTGCGAGTGAGTCCTATTCAGAATTATCCATGAACCTGAGTTTAAAGCGGTTGCGAGCCATCTCTGAAATTCGGCGCCAATTGAAGCCTGCGCATGATGAGTTGCTCAAACTTGGATTTATTGGGAAATGGTCATTGGAACTGATGCCGTCACAGACAAAGGAATATCTTATTGTCTGGGAAGCGGGCCCAACATGGCATGAAGTGTATCAACATGAGCGGGAGAAGTTGCAGGAAATTGAACGTGGACCTGTGCAGGAGGTCATTGTCCAGCAGGATGATGCCACGAAGTTCGGTCTCGATATCTCTGAAGAAACAGAAGACAGAGCGTACGCATTAAAGGAAATCTACGATTTCGTCGGATATCGCGATCAGGCCTATGAGCCATTCTGGAAAAAAGTAATCGACAGTTTTAGTCGGTCGATTCGGCACCGTGTGATGGCGGAAGTTCGAGAGCTGGCCTTGAGTCGACGCATTCGAACGACGAGAGCCCGTGCGTTGGTTGCGGCATTTCAACGAGAAGGGAAAAAGCACAAACTTGACGGCTGGGTAGGGCAACCGAAGAGGGTCCTGCCGGACTATTCGAGACGCGCACCATAAATCAAAGGGCCGGTTCTGAAAGAAAAT